>NZ_AP012977.1:0-600000 GCF_016592595.1 Abyssogena phaseoliformis symbiont OG214 | reverse complement strand
AAACAAAGTTTCAATTGGGTTGACTTTATTCTGTAAGGTTTTAATTTCATCCATCATTTGCTCATCTATATGCAAACGACCTGCGGTATCAACCAATAAAACATCAAAAAATTGTTTTTGTGCGTGCTTTTTAGCACTAGTAACAATATCTGAAGGCTTGTCACCAATTGTTGATGGGAAAAAATCCACCTCAACTTGCTTGGCTAATATTTCTAATTGTTCAATAGCAGCAGGACGATAAACATCAGCACTGACTACTAATACTTTTTTGTTTTCACGCTGTTTTAAATAAAGTGCAAGCTTGGCAATTGAGGTGGTTTTACCCGCACCTTGCAAACCTGCCACCATAATAATAGCTGGCGGCTGGGTTTTTAAATCAAGCAATTCGGTCTCACCACCAATAATCTCAGTTAATTCAGTTTCAACCAGTTTAATAAATGCTTGTGATGGTTTTAGCCCTTGTCCAACTTTAAGCCCTAATACCTTGGTTTGAACTTGGTCTAAAAATACCTTAATCACCTCAAGTGCAACATCAGCCTCAAGTAGTGCACGACGCACTTCACGAATTGCCTCTTTAATATTGGATTCAGATAGTTTGTTTTTTCCTTGTAAGACTTTAAAACTATTTTGTAGACGCTCGGTTAAATTATCAAACATTTTTAAATAAATATAACTAAAGTGTCGTATTATAGTACTTTGTATTAATTCAAAAGTTGATTATGCTTTTATCTTACTTTGCGATAGCTTTGTATTTGGTTGCAGCCCTTTTACTAATGCGTTATTTTGTGAAAAATAAAACCCAGCACCAGCATCAAAAAACCATTTTTTTGTTGGTCAGTTTTGCCATGATTGCACAAGCGCTCACCTTTAGTCACTTTTGGAGTGACAAAGGCATTGTTTTTGGCTTAGCAAATAGTGCCTCATTTGTTGCTTGGTTGATTGCTGTTTTGTTGTTTTTATCCTCATTATCCAAACCTGTGCACGCATTAGGCATATTGGTTTACCCATTAGTGGCATTCACACTAGTCTTTAGTATCACCTTTCCAGACACGATAAACAAAGTCATTCCACTAAATATTGCTTCACACGTATTTTTATCAATCACTGCCTATGCCTTATTGGCTTTAGCAGTGTGCCAATCTGTATTGTTAAAAATCCAAGAAAAGTACTTGCACGCAAGAAAAGTTAATGGCTTTATCAACAAACTGCCAGCACTACAAACCATGGAAGCATTGCTATTTCAAAGCCTTAGAATTGGTTTTTATTTATTAACCTTATCATTACTTTCTGGCTTTATTTTTATACAAGATATATTTGCCCAACACTTGATACATAAAACCACCCTTTCAATTATTGCATGGATTATTTTTGCCATACTTGTTTTTGGCAGAAAAGCCTTTGGCTGGCGTGGAAAGCAAGCCATCACTGCCACACAAATTGGCTTTGGTATTTTGGTTATTGCTTATTTTGGCTCTAAATTCGTCTTAGAAAGGCTTTTGAATTAGAATAATTCGCTGTGGGGCGGGCTATCAATTCTAATAAGTTTAAGCTCAACAAAACTAGTTTGATAAACAAGTAATAAATCAGGCTTAATATGGCATTCTCGAAAATCAATATAATGATCACTGGGACAATGGTCTTTATATTTTTCCTGTAACCTTTGTTGCTTTTCTAAAGCTTGAATCATTTCAAAAACAGCCCTTAAATCAGGCAATGGTAATTTCCTAACTTTTTTTAAATCCTTTTTAAATTGTGTTGAATAAACAATTTCCAACATTACATCTCAACATCAAGCTCTTTAAATAATGCTTTAACTCCGCCAACTTTAATACCATTACCACTTTCTAATTCTTGCATAGCCTTTATAGTTTCTTGGTTGGACTGTTTAGCGATTAATTTAAACGGAATTGAGCCAGAATTAATAACCACCATGACGAATAGTTTAATGGTTTAAGAAGGGTTAAGTCCAATTTGTTTACAAGTTTGATTTTTGTATCATTGTCAATTCTTGCACTGAGTAAAGGCGTCATAACAACACCTATTAGTTACAAACTAATAGCAATTATAATATTATTGTATATCTTTTTGTAAACTGTTGTAAAACAAAACAGCAAGTGATATTGTCAATCGATATGTAAAACTGCTAAAAATGCCTCCTGAGGAATGTCCACTCTACCCATGCTACGCATACGTTTTTTGCCTTTTTTCTGTTTGTCAAGTAGTTTTCGTTTACGCGAAACATCACCACCATAGCATTTAGCAGTCACATTTTTTCTAAGGGCTTTTACGTTTGAGCGTGAAATAATTTTGGAACCAATACAGGCCTGAATAGCAACATCAAACATTTGCCGTGGAATAAGCTCTTTCATCTTTTCAGCCAATTCACGCCCTTTGCGCACAGAATCGTCTCGGTGAATAATAAGTGCTAGCGCATCTACTGGCTCTTGGTTAATCATGATATCTAGGCGAATTAAATCAGATTCTTGATAACGCTCAAAATGATAATCCATGGAGGCAAAACCGCGTGATACAGATTTTAATCGATCAAAAAAATCAAGCACAACCTCATTGAGTGGTAATTCATAAATAAGGGACACTTGCCTGCCCATATAAGTAATATTTTTTTGCACGCCACGTTTTTCAACACATAAGCTAATTACTGCACCCACGTATTCGTCAGTTACTAGAATGTTTGCTGTAATAATTGGCTCTCTAAATTCAGCAATACCTTGATTAGTTGGCATTTTTGAGGGGCTATCTACTCTGTGAATAGTGCCTCTAGTGTCAAGAATTTCATAAATGACAGTCGGTGCAGTGGTAATTAAATCAAGATCGTATTCTCGCTCCAAGCGCTCTTGAACAATTTCCATGTGCAGTAAACCTAAAAACCCAATGCGAAAGCCAAAACCCAATGTATCTGAATTTTCAGGTTCGTATTGCAACGCTGCATCATTTAGACGAAGTTTTGCCAAGGCATCGCGAAACTTCTCGTAATCTTCACCAGAAATGGGGAAAATACCTGCAAATACACGAGGTTGTACAGGTTTAAAACCTTCCAAAGGTTCTGATGCAGAATTTTTAGCACCTGTAATGGTATCTCCCACTGGTGCACCATCAATATTTTTAATACTGGCAATTAAAAACCCAACCTCTCCTGCTTTTAAACTGTCTGTTTTTTTGCGCTTAGGTGTGAACACACCCACCTCATCTACCAAATGTTCTTCACCGTTTGAGAAAATCTTAATTTTTGTTTTGGTTCTAATTTCGCCATCAATCACGCGAATTAAAGACACCACACCCAAGTAATTATCAAACCAAGAATCAATGATTAAAGCTTTAATAGGTGCATCAATATTACCTTTGGGGGCGGGGATTTTTTCTACAATTTGTTCTAAAATATCCTCAATACCAATGCCTAATTTGGCACTGGCATGAACCGCATCATGCGCCTCAACGCCAATCACATCTTCAATTTCATCCACCACCTGCTCAGGGTCTGCTGCTGGTAAGTCAATTTTATTAAGTACAGGCACTACTTCTAAACCTTGGTCTAGTGCCATATAACAATTTGCAACTGTTTGCGCTTCAACTCCTTGTGATGCATCAACAATAAGTAGTGCACCCTCACAAGCAGAAAGTGAGCGAGACACTTCATAAGAAAAATCCACATGACCCGGTGTATCAATAAAATTTAATTGATAAGTTTCACCATTTCTAGCCTGATAATCAAGCGTAACACTTTGAGATTTAATGGTAATGCCTCGTTCTTTTTCAATGTCCATAGAATCTAGTACTTGTGCTGACATTTCCCGATCACTCAAACCACCACAAAACTGAATAAAGCGATCAGCAATGGTTGATTTACCGTGGTCAATATGAGCAATAATTGAAAAATTACGAATGTTTTTCATAGAGACCTTTACATAAATAGGGATGATTGACAAAACACCAGATTTCATCAACTTGGGAATTTTTTAAAAACACCCTTAGCTCTGCTAGGCGTGGATTTAAAAAATTCCCAAGTTGATGAAATCTGGTGTTTTGATGATTGTTCATACTTATGTAAAGGTCTCTCATATGGTAAAATAGATTTTTTTTAAGCGTATCATTATACAGTCATGAATAAAGTTCAACCAATTACCTGCGCCGCTACAAGCGATTTAGAAATAAGCATTCCCGACACTCGAGGACGCAACATCGTGTTGTATTTTTACCCCAAAGACGCCACCCCAGGATGCACCACCGAAGGGCAAGATTTTAGAGACAATCATCAAGCCTTTGTAGATGCCAATACGGTGATTTATGGTGTTTCAAAAGATGATTTAACCAAACATGAAAAATTTAAAGCCAAGCAAAATTTCCCTTTTGAACTGATTGCTGATGTTGATGGCACTTTGTGCGAATTGTTTAACGTTTGGCAGTTAAAAAAGTTTATGGGGCGTGAATATATGGGCATTGTAAGGTCAACTTTCTTGATTGATGCTGATGGCAATATTCTCAAATCTTGGGACAAGGTTAAGGTCAAAGGTCATGCTGAGGCAGTTTTGGCTTATTTGCAAGCACTATGAGCAACGTAGATTTTAACGAAATTGATAAATTCGCCGCCCTAGCATCACGCTGGTGGGATAAAAACTCTGAATTTAAACCCTTACATGATATTAACCCGCTCAGGCTAAATTACATCAAAGAGAAATGTGGTGGCTCACTCAAGGATAAAAAAATCCTTGATGTTGGCTGCGGTGGTGGCATCTTGGCAGAGTCCCTCGCTTTAGAAGGCGCGATTGTGACAGGCATTGACATGGCAGAAGCAGGCTTAGAAGTTGCTAAATTGCACTTGCTTGAATCAGGCTTGGAGGTGGATTATCAAAAAATCCCTGTGGAAGAATTTGCCGAGCAACACCCCGAAAAGTTTGATATTGTGTCCTGTTTAGAAATGTTAGAACACGTGCCCGACCCTAGCTCAATTATCAAAGCTTGTAGCAAATTAGTCAAACCTAGCGGACAAGCCTTCTTTTCAACCATCAACCGCAACGCCAAATCCTATTTATTCGCTATCATCGGTGCAGAATACATCCTCAAACTCCTGCCCCAAGGCACGCACGACTGGGATAAATTCATCCAGCCTAGTGAAATGGACGAATGGGCAAGACACTCAGGTTTAACCCTAAAAGGCATGGTTGGTATGACCTATAACCCCTTTACAAAAGCCTATAAATTTGAAGATGATGTGAGTGTAAATTATTTGTGTTTTTATCAAAAATAACCCAATTCATATCAAAAATTAAAACCCTTGGTTCATATATAAAAGGCAAGACTTTAAAACATCGTCTTCTTTGTTTATTTTTAAATGCTATTCTAGGTATTTTATCTGCTAAATATCTATATCAACCTATATGCGACTGTATTACAAACCACACTTGCAAACCACCAATCAATCCATTATTTTTGGTGCTACTAGCACTACCAACTACTACTTTATTATGGTATTTTCGAACCTGCGATACTCGTGAAAATATTCATCAAAACTATTTTTTCGATGCTTTTAAAAAGCTCACCAATAATAAGGTTGTTCGTCATGAGATTGCCACACAAAGACTAACCAACTTAGTGAAAAAAGTACCAAAGTATAAAGAAGAAATAAAACTTGCTTTTATCAAGGTGTTAAAAAGCTTTCCAAGAAAATCGACTAGCAATTATGAGAGGCGAACTTATGCTACAGTGGCTTACCAATGAATATAAAGCAAGCGAACTTGACTTAGATGGATGTATATTTGACCTGCAAGATTTCACAATTAAAAAAGACACGTCCAACCTTTTTAAACTATTTACAGAAAGACAGTTTAAAAATATTAGCTTTAACAAAGCTGATTTACGCGAAGTTAATTTAGGAAATGCTGATTTAAGAAGTTCTAAATATTCAAGTAGGACAAAATTTCCCGAAGGATTCCAACCAAAAAGTAAAGAAATGAGCAACACTAACTAACAAAAAATTGAACAAAAAATTCTTAACAACCTAATGAAATGAAATGAAAAAAATACTCGCTTTTTTATTACTTGCTATCAGTTTTAACGGATTGGCACTTTCACCCAACGAAATGCTGGCAATTGTTGGTGCGGTAAAGTATTACAATGAAAACTGTGGCGGGTTAAATCCAGCAGGGTCTCAACGAATGAATAAAGGCTTAAAACGCTTTAAAATGCACAAAACGCCTATACCTGTATTAGAACAATATCCTTTAGCTGTATCTAGTTATCAAACCGCAAAAAAATTTGGTTGTATTGGTACTAAGAATGAGGCTTATAAAGCGGGGTTTGGTCAATATATCAATTAGTTTTCTGTTTCTAAAACGACAAATGCTATAGCGTTAAATTTTTCATCTGACAAACTAAGATGCGCCTGCTTAATGTTTTTATTCACAAGGTATAAACGTAATTTTTCGCTAGGAATAAAATACGGCTTGCCGTTTTCATTATTACGTACGGTTAAATCTTGAAAACTAACAATCTTACCAATACCCGTACCCAAAGCCTTTACAAAGGCTTCTTTAGCGGCAAAACGTTTGGCGCAATAAGCAGCACTGTCGCCTTTATTGGCAAATAGGGCTTGTTCATGTTCGGACAATACGCGTTTCACAAAGCCTTGTTTGTTTTTGCTTAATATGTGCTCAATACGTTTGATATTGATAATATCAGTGCCCACGCCATAAATCATAATCTTGCCTCTAGTATTAATGTTTTCATCTCACGAGTGGTGACTTCAAGCCCGACAAACACGGCTCTGGCAATAATTGAATGCCCGATATTAAGCTCAACAATTTCAGGTAATTTAGCAATGGCAGTTGTATTTTCCAAGGTCAGTCCATGACCTGCATTGACTTGCAAGCCAATTGAGTGTGCATAAGTGGTCATAGTTTTGATCTTTTCAAGTTCTACTAGTTGCGCCTCATTAGTTGCATTAGCATAATGCCCAGTATGGAGCTCAATCACAGACGCACCACACTGTTTAGCTGCATCAATTTGATTTTTTTGTGCGTCAATAAACAAAGAAACAATAATATGTGATTCGTTCAAGCGTAGGCAAACGTCTTTCATTCTGGATATTTGCGATGCTACATCAAGCCCACCTTCGGTGGTTAACTCCTCACGATTTTCAGGCACTAGACAACAATCCTGAGGTTTGATTTTGCTAGCAATGGCAATCATTTCATCTGTTGCTGCTATTTCTAGGTTCATTTTTGTGGTGAGTTGGTTACGTAGAATTTCCACATCGGCATCTTGAATGTGGCGTCTGTCTTCACGCAAATGTAGTGTAATACTGTCTGCGCCTGATTTTTCACATAATAAAGCCGCCTCTATTGGTGAGGGGTAGTTTGTACCTCTGGCTTGCCTGATGGTGGCAATATGATCAATATTAATACCTAAATAAATACCCATTGTTTGTTATTGTTTAATAAAAAATAAAGACCGGCTTTTTAAAGGTTTGTCGTCCAAAAGCACACTTAGGCGCTGTCTGTTTAAATCTCGGCAAACTTTTAATTGTTGCGCATCTGGTACATCTTCAACCGCTTCTATGAGTAATTGGTTGATTAATTTTCCTGATATTTTACCCAAAGAATTGGGCATAAATCCTGCTTGGGGTTGATATTCATAATGGCTGTTTTGGTCAATTTCATTACCATTAATATCTTCTGTAAAACACATGCCATAACCCAATTCAGTTAATAAGTTATTTTCAAATATTCTTAAATGCCAATACTTAGCACTTTGCTTTAAATGCCCCATTTGGCTTACAAATTTCTGATACTGTGCAAACAGCTCAGAATATGGGTCTTGCTCATGCAATAGCCTTGATATAAGCTCATTCACATACATACCCAATATCAATTCTTCACCTTTAAAATTCCTAGGCACATCATCAATTTCCCAATAACTTAGTGCTTTTAGCCCACCTCTACCTGCAAATGAAATGCTCAAATTTTGAAACATCTGAATGTTGGTTTTTGACCCTCTAAGTCCTCTACCAACTAGACGAATTTTGCCAAAATCACGGGTAAAAAAATCAAGTAGTAGTGATGAATTTTTAAAAGCCCGACGATGGATTAAAAAAGCAGGGGTTAGCTCAACTTTAGTCATATCCTAACGAGGCCAGCGCGCGCTTATCATCAGACCAACCTTGTTTGACTTTGACCCAAAGCTTTAAGAATACTTTTCTGTCCAAAAAGCCTTCGATACTTTTTCGTGCTTCAGTGCCAATTAGTTTGAGCATATCACCTTTATTGCCAATCACGATATTTTTTTGTGAAGCCTTATCAACAAAAATACGGGCAGAAATTCGTTGCAGGTTGCCATCTTGTTCAAATTGTTCAATTTCAACAGTTAAATCATAAGGCAGCTCATCTTCTAAATAGCGCATGAGTTTTTCTCGAATAAACTCGGCAACAATAAATTTTTCACTTCTATCGGTTATATAGTCAGCATCAAAAATAAGAGCTTGTTTTGGCAGGTATTGCAAAACCAACTCACGTAATACACCAATATCTTTCTTTTTAAATGCTGACAAAGGGAACAAATCTGTTGGCTGGTATTTTTGAGACACTCTGTCCAAAAATGGCAATACCTCTTGCGCAGATTTTAGTTTGTCAATTTTATTAATACATAAAACAACAGGCACTTCTACTCGAGTAATATGCTCCAAAACTCTTGAATCCTCTTTGGTCCATTTGCCCACTTCTGTTAGCCATAAAATAATATCCACATCTGCTATGGTTGAACTGGCCGCTCTGTTCATATAAGAATTAATGGCTTTGGAATTACCCATATGAATGCCCGGTGTATCCACAAATACCATTTGATAATCATCAGTTGTATCAATAGCGTGGATGCGGTGGCGCGTGGTTTGTGGACGATGCGAAGTGATGGATAATTTCTGCCCAATTAATTCATTAATAAGTGTAGATTTACCAACATTAGGCCGCCCCACAACTGCAATAAAACCTGACTTAAAATTTGGCTTGGTGGTTTTATTGCTTGTTGTAAGTTGTTTGGGATTCATAATTTTTTTAGTTTTTTTAATAAGGTTTGTGCACAAGATTGTTCTGCTTTTTTAATACTTTTAGCAGATTCGCTATCTTGTAAGTTTTGGTCCTTTAAAAGACAATTTATTGTAAATATTGCATTATGATCTTTGCCTGTTATATCAGTGAGTTCATATTTTGGCAAAACGTTGCCACGCTTTTGTAAGTATTCTTGTAATTGTGTCTTTGGATCTTTTAGCGAATCATCTGGGCTGATATTGTTTAATAACGTCTCAAAAAGACCTAAGATAACTGTACTCGTGGTTTCAAAATTAGAATCCAACAACACTGCACCGAATATTGCCTCAACAGCATCTGCTTGAATAGATTCACGCCTGTAACCACCGCTTTTTAATTCACCAGAACCTAAAATCAAATTGTTTGACAATTCTAGTGCCACACTCAGTTGCGCCAAAGTTTGCCCTCTAACCAGATGTGATCTTAATCGAGAAAGCTTGCCTTCGTCAATATGAGCAAAGCGCTGATAAAGCTCTTTTGAAATGACCATACCTAAAATACTATCGCCTAAAAATTCTAAACGTTCGTTATTGTTTTTACCCATAGAGCGGTGCGTCAAAGCAAACTTTAATAAAGACAAATCTTTAAATTGATAATTAATTTTTTTTTGTAATTTTTCCATTACTTTGTATTGGGTTTTATAACGATTAATAAGTTTATAATAGGTACCTATTATAACTTAAGCTGATAATTTACTATTTTATGTTTTGGCAAGAAAACGCTAAAAAAGAACATTTTACGCTGCCTGAAACCATACAAGATGCAGTGTTCAATATCCATGCTAGAATTTTACCCATTGATCATGGCTTTCTACTAGCACAAGCACTACTTAAACAATTACCATGGCTTGATGAGGTGGGTGCTGGCATATTTAACATCAGTGTCGCAGATGGTAACGGCTGGATGCAAAACCACGAAGATGGATTTTATTACCCCTCTAAACGCTCAAAACTAACCATTAGAGTGCCAAAAAATAAGCTTAACAAGGTTCGGCAATTACTTGGAAAAACACTAGATTTAGGCGAATATCAAATAGATATTATCAAATCTTTAAAGCCAAAGTTACTTAGTGATATGCCTGTATTGTTTGCAAAAAGTATTGCTTGTGGCAAGGAAATGAGTGAGGAGGATTTTTTACAAGTTGCTTTTGAACGCCTAAAAATACTTGGTATTTCTGTTAAAAAAATGATGGTCGGTCTTGAGAATAACATTAAAACTGACACTAGTACTATCCACACTCGCTCGCTAATGGTGGCTGATTTAAAAAAAGATGAATCGGTATTATTACAAAAAAAAGGTCTTGGTGATTATCGGTTATTAGGTTGTGGCTTGTTTATTCCACACAAAGACATCGCAAGCATTTAACTTGCACTAAAAGCATTTTAGTACTGCTACTAAACCATTAAACAACTTCTAAGGATACATTGTGCGTGCTTTGATACTATTATTTTCTTTACTTGTCTCATTTTCATCTGGTTGCAATTAGGCCTTCGAAAGAAAATGAATTTTTGGATGCCAAGGTCGTTGACGAGGTGCCTAATTGGTTTAAAGCGTCTTTTATGGATTTTTCTGAAGACTTGGAAGAGGCAGCAAACAATAACAAACATGTGATGACTTACTTTCATCAAAATAGCTGTCCTTATTGCTCTAAATTAGTTGAAGATAATTTTCATAATGCCTCTTTAGTCGCCAAACTACAAAAAGATTTTGACGTTATTGAAACGAATATGTAGGGCGATAGAGATTTGACTGACTGGCAAGGCAGGCAGGCAGAGAATTGACAGAAAAATAATTTTCAGCTTTAATGAAAGTGCAATTCACCCCTACCCTTGTCTTCTTAAACTCAAAAGGTGATAGCGTACTTAGGCTTAATGGCTATCAATCGGTTGAAAAAATACACAAAGTACTTGATTATGTTTCTGCTAAAAAATATTTAAACCAAAGTTTTTCTAGTTATAGCAATAACCTTAAAAAAGACAAAACAGGTAGTCTTAACCAAAACCCATTATTTGAAACGCCGCCACACATGCTATCTCGTAATAAAGCCTTACCAGCGCAAAATTATTTGGCTGTTTTTTAAAGAACCTAATTGTCAAGAATGTAACACCTTTCATCAAACACCCATGCGGCTAGAACAAAAACCGAAGCCTTATTAAAAACTATGCAAGTAATACAGCTTAACGCCCTATCAGACACCAAAATTATTACCCCATCAGGTAAACGAACTACCGCTAAAAAATGGTATGAGGATTTAAAACTTACTTACAAGCCAGCCATTGTTTAGAAGATAAGTCAGATAAGCTTCGTGCTCAAGACATTACAGTGGATATTTGGAAATAATTTAAATGGCGACTGGTGCTTTAATGGGTGCGTCAAATACGTAATTTATAAACTCAAAATCCTCAAAACTATAATCAAAAATACTCTCAGGTTTGCGCTTTATTTTAAGGGTTGCTAGTGCTTTTGGGCTACGGGATAATTGTGTTTCTACTTGCTCGGCATGATTGGAATAAATATGACAATCACCACCACTCCAAATAAAATCACCCACTTCCAAATCACACTGTTGCGCCATCATATGCGTTAATAATGCATATGATGCAATATTAAATGGCACACCAAGAAAAATATCTGCACTTCTTTGGTACAACTGGCAAGATAGTTTTCCATCAGCCACGTAAAACTGAAAAAATACATGACAAGGCGGTAATACCATATTTTCTAATTCACCAACATTCCAAGCTGAAACAATAATTCTACGAGAACCTGGTGTGCTTTTGATTTGTGCCACCACTTGCATGATTTGATCAATACTTTCACCTCTAGCATTTTTCCAATTACGCCACTGTGCGCCGTAAACTGGACCTAAATCCCCATTCTCATCCGCCCATTCATTCCAAATTCGCACGCCATTTTCTTGTAAATATTTAATGTTAGTATTGCCACTAAGAAACCACAGCAATTCGTGCACAACCGAAAGCAAATGTACACGCTTGGTAGTGACAAGTGGAAAACCCTTAGATAAATCAAAACGCATTTGGTGTCCAAACAAGCTGGTTGTTCCTGTGCCTGTTCTGTCAGTTTTGTTGATGCCAGTATTTTTAACCAGTCTTAAAAAATCTAAGTATTGTTTCACATTACCTCCTTTTTAAGATATGCTTTTCGCAATAGCATAATACCAAACGCTATCATTGGTAGACTTAGCAATTGTCCCATAGTAAGCCAACCAAAAGTCAAATAACCCAGCTGCACATCTGGCACTCGAACAAATTCAATTATAAATCTAAACAAGCCATAGAAAATCAAAAATAATGCTGAAATTGATATGGACGGGCGCAACTTGTTGCTAAACACCCAAAGAATAATAAATAAAATTAAACCTTCTAAAAACGCTTCAAACAATTGTGATGGATATCGACTTACCCCTTGCTGTTCAATGTACATACCAAATGGGCTGGTGGTTATTTTGCCCCAAAGTTCACTGTTGATAAAATTACCCAATCTGCCAAAACCCAATCCTAATGGCACAAGTGGTGCAACAAAATCCATTGTGGTAAAAAAAGTTTTGTTATATTTTCGATTAAACAAAACCATCGCCAACAACACACCTAAAAAACCACCGTGAAAAGACATGCCACCTTCTTGAATGGCAAAAATTAACAAAGGATCGGATAAAAAATTTGGCAAATTGTAAAACAACATATAGCCCAAACGACCACCAGCAACCACACCAATTGCACCATAAAAAATTAAATCTTCAATTTGTTGCGTATGCCAGTTATTGAGTTGCTTGGCGCGATAATTCGCCAATAAATAAGCAGCTAAAAAAGCCATCAAATACATCAACCCATACCAATAGATTTGTACAAAACCTAAATCTAGTGCAATTGGATTAATGATTGGATAAGTCATACTTAATATTCCTAACTGGTGCGCTCGAGGTGATTCGAACACCCGACATTTAGCTTCGGAGGCTAACACTCTATCCAGCTGAGCTACGAGCGCATAGACAAAAGTTGTTAAAATTAACCTTATTCACAACAGAACACTGCTTGTATATTAGACACCAGTTTTAGAACCTTTGCGTCTTTAACTTTGCATAGTATTTTATTGCCATCACGCCGAGATTCGACAATATTTTTGGTTCTAAGGATGTCAATATGTTGTGAAATATTAGATTGTGAAGAGCCCACTTTTTTTACAATTTCTAATACGGGTAATTCGTCATTTTTTAGTGCGCATAAAATCTTTAAACGTAGCGGGTGTGCCATTGCTTTTAAAGCTCTTGTTGCTTTTTCAATATCTTCTTCTTTTTCTAATAAAGCTATTTCGCTCATAATTAATCCTCTATATTCTTTAAAATTAATTAAAGTCTACCCAACATGCCATAAATGCCATATCGCCTAACTTTGATTAATACCATCTTTTGATAATAGTTAATCAGGCTGTCATTATTAAGCACAATATCAAAAACTTGCCATTGTTTATCCTCGTTTTGATGAAATAACAAATCAAGATAAATACCGCCAAATGAAATATACCCATTGACTTTAAGTTGTACTGCAATTGAGCTGTCCATCATTGGCCGAGCAGATATAAATTGAAACGAGGTAGAGTTTACTTGAGACAATCTTGCTAATAGAGTGCTCATCATATTGTTTTTCAACCTGTTGACAAAAAACTTGGTCTCTTCTTCGCCCAAGCGATTATTGGTCACTAGCAAAACTTCACTGGCAATGTGGTTAAAGTCAAACAATGGTGCAATTTCTTTTTCGACGAAAAAATTAAGCATTTTTGGCGAATATACCATGGTTGTTAACTGATTAAGCTTTACAATCGCTGTTTGTATTGCCTGAACTGGGCCATTGTCTTGTGTTACTCTTTCCGCAAAAGCGCTTAATGAGGTAAACATCATTAAAGCTAACAAAATTACATTTAATCTTCTCATTTTTTTCTCCATTTTTTTTAAAAAAACCAAGTAAAATTCAAAATAATAATATTGGTTTAATAGTATTATATTTAAACTTTCTATAAGCAAATGATTATATTATGACTTTCTTGAACTTTTTTAAATATTCACTATTTTTAACGCTTTTTTATACACTTTTTGGCATTTATACACCCGCATTAGCGAAAAGCGATGCTGAAAAACAAAAAATAGAAGCTTTTTTCAAAGACCTTGAAATGTTCACAGCTGTTTTTAGCAATATTAAACAGCTGTACGTTGATGATGTTGACAATAAAAAACTATTTAATCATGCTATAAAAGGTATGGTCAGTGGGTTAGACCCGCATTCAGGCTATCTTGAACCTAAAGAACAAAAAAACCTACTCGAAAGCGCCTCGGGAAAATTTGGCGGTCTTGGTATTGTTATTGGCATGAAAGACGAGGCCATTCAAGTGATTTCTCCTATTGACGATACACCTGCCTATAGAGCCGGTATTCAAGCAGGCGATTTAATTGTGAAAATTGGTGATAAGCCAGTACGTGGCATGGCTTTAGAGGATGGTGTTGAGTTAATGCGTGGCAAAGCGGGTACTGACATCCAAATTACCATTGTACGTAAAAATAAGAAACCATTTATTGTTAACATTACTAGAGAAATTATTACCATTATCTCGGTTAAAGGCTATTTACTGGAAAAAAATATTGGCTATATACGTATCTCTAGCTTTCAAAATCCAACAGCAAAACTACTCAAACAGACTTTTAATGATTTGGTTGAAGAAAACAATGCCCAACTTAGCTCATTAATTCTTGATTTGAGAAACAATCCAGGCGGTGTTTTGAATGGCGCAGTTGATGTATCAAATTTATTTCTTGACAAGAAAGGACTGGTGGTTTACACCAAAGGCAGGATTCCAAGCTCAAATCTTAAATTCAAAACAAAATCAAATGACATCATGCAAGGATTACCTATTGTTGTACTAATCAATGAAGGCTCAGCTTCTGCATCAGAAATTGTTGCAGGTGCATTGCAAGACCATAAACGTGCCATTATTATGGGCAGTACTTCGTTTGGAAAAGGCTCGGTGCAAACTATTCTTGAGCTTCAAAAAGGCTATGGACTTAAACTTACAACTGCCAGATATTACACACCAAATGGGCGCTCTATTCAAGCCAAAGGTATTGTTCCTGATATTGAACTAAAAAACATTAGTTTAGAAAATGAAGCAGAAAAATCAGTGATTGAGACTAAGGAAAAAGACCTTGATGGTCACTTAGAAATTGAGGATCCTTCTAAACTGTCTTCTAAAGAAATACTAAGCGCCCAAGAAAAAAACAAAACAAAACAAAATAAAACAACCATTGAAAAATTAAAAAAAGATTATTTTGTGCACGAAGCCACAAATCTATTAAAAGCTTTAACAGTTTTAAACAGCCAATAATGGCAATTACACTTTCTGTTGCAAATCAAAAAGGTGGCGTTGGCAAGACAACAACAGTGATCAATCTAAGTATATATGGCATTAAAAGCCATTAAAAAGCGCGTATTACTTGTTGATATTGATCCTCAAGGCAATGCAACGATGGGTTGTGGCGTAGATAAATACAACCTTAATTATTCTATTTTCGAGTTGTTATTAGATGAATGTAGTATTGACAAAGCCATTATTCATGTTGATGAATCTGGTATAGATGTGTTGGGTTCAAACACCGACCTTGTCGCCGCTGAAGTTACTTTGTTACGTAAAGATAATTCTGAATATAAACTCAAAAAAGCAATTGCTAAAATTAGTGCTGAGTACGACTATATTATTATTGACTGCCCACCCTCGCTTAATATGCTAACCATTAATGCTTTTACCGCATCAGATGGTATTATCATCCCAATGCAGTGTGAGTACTACGCATTAGAAGGCTTGAGTGCATTAATACAAACAATTGATAAAATTAGATCAACCACCAATCCTAACTTGGAGATTACAGGTTTAATACGCACAATGTTTGATATAAGGAACAACCTATCCAATGAAGTATCTATTCAGCTGCTTCAATATTTTTCACACAAAGTCTTTAAAACAATCATCCTTAGAAATGTAAAATTAGCAGAAGCGCCGAGTTTTGGACAAGATGTGATTAGCTATGCAAGATTATCCAAAGGGGGCAATTTCTTATATCTCTTTAGCCAGTGAAGTGCTAAGGAAAACGTTAATCAATTAATATGGCAAAAATTTCAAAACTAGGGCGTGGGTTGGACATATTATTAGGGCAAGTCCCTTCTACAAGTGATCAAGCTAATTCCGAAAATAACTTAAAAATGTTAAATATTGCTTGGTTGCAACGAGGAAAATTCCAACCTAGAGACGACATTGACCCCGACACGCTAAATGAATTGGCCAGTTCTATTACTTCACAAGGTGTCATTCAGCCATTAGTTGTACGTAAAGTAGGCTATGATAAATATGAAATTATTGCTGGTGAGCGGCGTTGGCGAGCGGCAAAAATTGCCGGTTTAAATGAAGTACCCGTTATCATTCGTAAAATTGATGATCAAGTAGCACTTGCCATTGGTCTGATTGAAAACATTCAACGCGAATCTTTAACGCCGCTTGAAGAAGCAAAAGCGCTACAACAACTTATTGAAGATTTCAAAATGACCCATGAAAAAGTTTCCAGTGTCGTTGGCCGCTCTCGCTCTACAGTAAGTAATTTAATTCGCCTATTACAACTTAACGATGCTGTTAAACAACTGCTTAGCAGTGGTGATATAGAAATGGGTCATGCGCGAGCTCTTTTGTCACTGACAAAAGAGCAGCAACTTGATGTGGCCAATCAGGTTATTAAAAAATCTTTATCTGTTCGTCAAACTGAAGAATTGGTCAAAAAAGCGCTTAACCCAATCCCTAAAAAATCAACCTCAATTGAGCCGCGTATTTTAGAGCTGATGCAAACTTTAAGTAAAAAGCTAGCCTCAAAAACTGAAATTAAACCAAATGGCAATCAATGGATGAGTTAAATAATATTCTAAATCACATTAACTAATCAAAGCCACCAATTCTATCAAGCTTTAAAGACTTATCCCAGTGCATCCAGATGCCAAATGCTTTGCCAATAATATATGATTCTGGCACAAAACCCCAAAAACGAGAATCACTACTACGAGCACGATTATCACCCATCACAAAGTAATGCTCTTCTGGTACGGTTAGTTTTACACTTTTGGAGTGTTGATTTGGATCTAGCAAAATATTATGCGGGTTATTGTCTAATAATTCACGCTTATGCTTAAAGCCTGTCATGGTTGAGCCCGACTCAACGCCTTGATACGCACCAATATTTTTATTGTTAATTTTTACACCATTCACATACAAGCTATCCGCACGGTAAATTATCTTATCGCCCGGAATACCAATGACACGCTTAATAAAATCAGCGCCCTGATATTTTGATTTTTTTTCATAATTAGGATACCTAAATACAACAACATCGCCTCTTTCAGGCTTTGAAAACTCGATTATTTTTTTATTTAAAATTGGAATACTAACGCCATAATCAAACTTTGATACCAAAATAAAATCGCCTGTTAATAAAGTTGGCATCATTGAATTTGAAGGAATTCTAAACGGTTCAATAACAAAACCTCGAAGTGCAAACACTAATAACAATACTGGGAAAAATTCAGCTGACCACTGTACTATTTTAGGACGATTTAAATATTTTTCAGATTTATTAAAACGCAAAAATAAAGAAAAGTAAATAAACCTCCCCAGAATTGGTTTTTGCTCTTTATCTGTAACTGGCATTTGCGTGTGATTAAAAAATAATTGATCAATAACCACAATAATAAAAGCCAATGCTAGAAATAAAGCCAAAAATGAAGAAACATCCCATGCAAAAAAAGGTGAAGCGTTTTCAATTGTCATAATAAAAATAAGCGAATTTAAAAAGTAATTATTATATAATAATTACTTTTTAATTGATGGAGAAAGAAATGGCGCTAGCTGATTTAGAAAGAGATGATCACGGGTACCTAAAAGATCTTAATGAATGGAATGAAGACGTTGCTCGTGAGTTAGCAGAAGAAGAAGGTGTCAACTTAACAGATGACAGCTTTAAATTGATTAATTTTTTACGTGGTGAATATATCAATAACAACGCCAACCAGCCTAACGAGCGCAATATGGTCAAAGGCTTAAAGGATGACTGGAAAGGTAAATTAAGTACTAAAGAGTTATACGCATTATTTCCAAAAGGCCCTGCCAAGCAAGCGGGTAAAATTGCTGGACTGCCTGAAACTAAACGCAAAGGCGGTTATTAACCCTTAAGGGAAATCTGGCGTTGATGCTTTTTGGTATTACCTGCGCCAGCTTATCTATTTTACAAATTTATTAGGGTGTTACAATACCAAAATTAGACAAAATACTCAGTATTTTTGACTCATCTTTGATGTCTTTTCAAAAATACATCCCAACTAATTTTTATAGAGTTTTAATTGGTTAAATTATTGTTCTATGATTTCCACTCCCTTGCAAAATCATCACATTTTTTGATTTCAAAAAGTCAATTTCCTCTTTAGATAACTCCCCCTACTTGCTCATCTCTTTTGCCATATTTTGACCTTCAACAAATCCACTTCCTCCCATTCCTGCTTGTTTGGCATCAAATTTAATGACTTTAGAATTGCCATTTTTATCGTATTCAAAACCAACATAAGATCCTTTGGAAAACTGAGTCCAGACTTCTTTTGGCATATCTAACCCGCCAGCTATAATTAAATATTTATCAGCAATATTACCATAAGTTGCTATTAAATCTTGGGCGACAAATGCACCAAAAGAAACGCCAATGATATAAACTTTTTTGTCTTTATTTTTATAAAATTTGATTAAATCAGCCACATATTTGACCGTAATTTTGTCATATTCTTTAGCTTGTTTGAAAGTAATTGACTCTTTAAACTCCCAAGGTCTTGGTGTCTGTTCTTGATGAACATGTATAAATTGTGCTTTTTTCAAATCAAGTTTTGCTTGATTAACCAGAATATGATAAGTCTCATTTATTATAAATTCAGTAACAGGGGCGCCCTGTAAGCTAATAATAATAGTATCAGACTCGGCATTGTCAAAAATAATATTCTCTGTTTTAGACGCTAAAATACCAGGCAATATATCTGACGCGATTAAATTTTTTGTAATGATTGGTTGTGTTAAAAGCTTATATTTAACAATATTTACTTCGCTCATCTCTTCAACACCATCAGCAGGTGCTGCGTAAATCGTATACCAATATGCACCCCTCGCTCCATCGTCCTTTCAACGCCTACTAAAAATAAATCAACTGCACCTGAATTAATGTTAGAAAATGATAAAAGCTTGGTGTTTAAACCTTGCTTACGCACATAATAAGCCAATTTAATCATTGTATCATCTCAAAAATTGAACCCTTCATATTACCTTCAACTATCGTGGTAATTTGAGGGTTCTTTTCAATGATTTCTACAAATTGATCATAGGTTTGCATATTGATTAGGGCCATCCATATAAACCTCTTCACCGCGCACTTCAAACTGTGTTACTATTTTAGCGTTCATATACAAAATCTTACTAATTTCTTCAAACGTTTGATTAAAGGTATAAAAGCCTAAAAAAATTAAAACAATACCGGCAACAATACCAAAAAACCATTTTAAAAAATTTCTCATTTAATTTAAGCTGTGAACTAGAAATAAAAATATTATTTTAGCTTATAATAAAAGGAATCAAGTGGTAAAAAATCAATCATGAAATTAATAATAACCGCCTTGTCTATACTTTTAGCTTCAAATCTAAACGCTGAAATTGGCTATCAATACGTTGTACCTGATAGTGATTTTGGACGATTGTGCGTTAATCAATGCAAGCAACTTGAGCAGTTAAAAAAAGAAAATTAGACTTTTCGACAAAAACAAGATGGCATGGCTTGTGGCGGCAAAACTCAATACAATACAATCAAAATTGTATGGCTAAATACGCCAATAACAAGAAAAAACAAAAAGATGAATGTTAAGAGACTCCTAAGGATGCACTAATAGGCATGGGTATTGGCATGTTATTTGAGTCCTTTATGGATAAATAACGATAAAAACCTAAAAAGCCTCGCAACATCTGTAAAGAAAGATTCTTAGATTGTTTTAAAAGCTGTGGCGGAGAAATTAAAACAATTAATTTTGATGCATATTGATAGCACTTTATGAATTAACTAAATTAATATTCATTCCTATTTGATTTGCAAGTTCAACAAAATTAGGAAATGAAGTTTTAACATTATCCACACCTTCAATTTCAATAGCGTACTGACATCTTAGAGAGGCAACGGCAAATGACATAGAAATTCGGTGGTCGTGGTGAGATTTAATCGCAATGCTGGGTTTTGAAAAAACACCACCTTGAATTTTAATGCCATCCTCAAGCACTTCATTTTCAATACCAAGAATGCTCAAACCATCTGCCATCACTTGAATACGATCAGATTCCTTGACTCTTAGTTCTTTGGCACCAGTCAGTATGGTTTCACCCTTAGCACAGCTGGCTGCAATAAAAATAACAGGAAGTTCATCAATGGCTAGTGGTACTAAATTTTCAGGGATGCGGGTACCTTTTAGTCGCGCTGATTGAATGCGAATATCGGCTAACAGCTCTCCACCAATCTCACGCTCATTTGACAAGCTTAAATTGGCGCCCATTAACTTCAAAATATCAATAACACCTGTTCGTGTTGGGTTAATATTAACACCAATAAGGGTTATATCTGCTTTTGGTGCAATTGATGCAGCTACCATAAAAAATGCAGCTGATGATATATCACTTGGCACTTGTATTGCAAAAGTGCTTAACTGAGCACCACCTGTTAAACATATTTTATTTTTATTAACACTCACCTTGTAATCCAAGCCTTTTAACATGCGCTCAGTATGATCTCGTGTGGGTGCTGACTCTTTAATGCAAGTTTCACCTTGTGCATATAAACCCGCTAAAAGCACACAAGACTTTACTTGCGCTGAAGCCACTGGCAAATCATAATGAATGCCTTTTAGCACTTGCCCACCTTTAATTTTAAGGGGTAATTTACCATCATTACTTTCAATCACCGCACCCATTTTGGTTAAAGGATTAATAACCCTACTCATCGGACGCTTTGAAAGTGACTCATCGCCACATAATTCACTATCAAATGTTTGCGCTGCTAATATACCAGATATTAAACGAATGGAGGTGCCAGAATTGCCTAAATCAAGTGGCGCTAAAGGTTTTTTTAGCCCATTAAGACCCACGCCATAAATAGTAACCTTATCACCATTACGCTCAATTTTAACCCCCATGGCTTGAAAGGCTTTTAACGTTGATAGCGCATCCTCTCCTTCTAAAAAACCACTGATTTTAGTAATGCCATTAGCCAAGGAGCCTAGCATAATACTTCGATGGGAAATTGATTTATCGCCAGGAATTTTTAAACGACCAGACAATGAATTGGTTGGCTTTGCAACAAATTTACTCATATTTTTTTAACCATCCAACCAATTGTCTCGTGCAGATTTAGCCTCTTGAAAAAGATTTTCAAGTGCTTGTGCTTGATTATTTTTAATTAAGTTTGATATTTTTTCTAATGTTTGTTGATAGCCCTCAATGTGCTTCACAATTTCCTTAGGGTTATTAATGCAAATATCGCGCCACATAAGCGCATCTGATGAGGCAATGCGTGAAAAATCCTTAAATCCACCCGCTGCATAACGACAAGCATCTGGGTTGTTGCTGATTAAATAATCCATCAATCCATACACTAACATATGTGGCAAATGAGAGGTCATGGCTAGTAAATCATCGTGATTTTTATCACTCATAATCTCTACTTTAGCGCCAAGTGAACGCCACAGACTACTTAATATATCCACCGCTTGAGCATCTGCATTTTTTTCTGGCGTTAAAATAACACGCTTATGGTTAAACAATTGAGCATCAACCGCCTCAATGCCACTTTTTTCCTTGCCAGCAATTGGATGGGCTGGAATAAACCTTACTGGCATTTGACCAAATACCAATTTGGCAATTTTTATCACACTACCCTTGGTACTACCCACATCAGAAATAATAACCGATTCATCAATATGGGGCTTAATCAATTCTAAAATGGTTTGAAAGCTATTTACTGGCGTTGCAATAATAACCATTTGCACTTGTTTTAAAGCCTGAGCAATATCTAAACTATACGCATCAATAACACCCATTTCTTGTGCCTTTTTAAGATGCGACTCCTGTCTAGAAAAACCAACAATAGTTTTCACTTGACCCGCCTGCTTTAATCCAACTGCAAAGGAGCCGCCAATTAACCCAACCCCAATAATACAAATTTTATCTATCATAAGACTGATTTTAACGCCTCTAAGAAGTCATTGTTTTCTTTTAATGTGCCAATAGACACTCTTAAATAATTCTCCATCTCCACTGGTCGTACAATAAAACCCTTTGTCAATAATTTTTGATAAATATCGGCTGCATCATCAACCTTTAGTGCAATAAAATTTGCAAAAGACTTGATATAAGAAAGTTGTAATTCATCCAATCCTTTTGATAACTGAATTAAGCCATTTTTATTAGCAAGTATTGACCTTGTTAAAAAAGAATCATCAGCCAATGCTGATATGGCGGCTATTTGCGCAATGTGATTGACATTAAATGGCTGACGAATACGGTTTAAATAATCAGCTATCTTAGCACTTGATACGCTATAGCCTACCCTTAATCCTGCTAAAGCATAAGCTTTAGAAAAAGTGCGAGTAATGATTAAATTATCAAATTCTTTTAGCCATTCAATGGCCCTATCTTCAACATCTAAATATTCAAAATAAGCCTGGTCTAATACCACAACAACTGATTTTTGCACTTGCTTTAAAAACTGAAAAATAGCTTTATTACTTAAAAGTGTACCTGTTGGATTGTTTGGATTGGCAATGAAAACAAGTTTGGTTTTGTCACTGATTGCCGCAAACATTGCATCCAAATCATATCCAAAATTCTTAGATTTTGTCACCACTGCCTTTGCACCAAGCGCTTGA
Source organism: Abyssogena phaseoliformis symbiont OG214 (assembly GCF_016592595.1). Taxonomy (NCBI): domain Bacteria; kingdom Pseudomonadati; phylum Pseudomonadota; class Gammaproteobacteria; species Abyssogena phaseoliformis symbiont. The sequence goes on along the minus strand of NZ_AP012977.1, from coordinate 576,875 downwards.
GTCACTAAAGGGTAAACCACAAATGCATACTCTGAAAACACCACTTCATCATCAACGTGGCAAACATAAGCCCTAGCCACTAGTTCTAAAATATCATTTGAGCCGTTACCCAATGTAACACAACTAATGTCAACGTTCAAATGCTCACCAATTGCTTGTTTTAGTTCAAAGCCATTACCATCAGGATATCTGTTAATCTCAGTAATGGCTTGTTGCACGGCTTTTTGAACTCTAGGCCCAACACCCAAAGGGTTTTCATTACTGGCAAGCTTAACAATATGTTCTAGCTCTAGTTCACGATATAATTCAGAAACGGGTTTGCCACCTTGGTAAGGTTTTAAAGACTTTATCGCTGGACAAACACTCATAATGAAAATTTTCCAAACAAGCAAGAGTTTTGCAAATGTGCAAAAGAGAAAATCACCCTCTTAAAAATTAATATTATCATAACGATCAATCACCTTATAAAACAGCAACAGGATACGAGCCAAGTACATTAACTTTAAGCACTCTACTAGCCACTTCTGCTAATGCTAAATTTACTTTTTTATCGTCTTTATGTCCCTCAATATCAATTAAAAATAGATACTCCCACTTAACACCAGGTATAGGATGTTTTACCAGTTGTATCATGTTAATATTTTGCTGTTTAAATGGCTCTAACAAATCAAACAGTGCACCAGACTCGTGCTTGGTCACGACTAAAAGTGAGGTTTTATCTTCACCAGAAGCAGAAACATCCTCTTTACCAAGAATTAAAAAACGAGTGACATTGCCAGCCTTGTCTTCAATATTTTTGGCAATTCTTTCTAAGCCATATAAACTTAGTGCCACCTCTGAAGCAATGGCCGCAGCGCCCGCTTCATCTTTAACAATACGAGCAGCTAATGCATTTGATGCCACTGATTTTAACTCGGTGTTTGGGTAGTGATTACTTAGCCAACGTTGGCATTGATCCAATGCTTGAGAGTGAGCATAAATAACTTTAATTTCTTGTGACTGATTTGCACTCATTAGCTGATGCTGAATTGAAATTTCCGCCTCGCCACAAATTTTTAAATTTTGAGAATAAAGCATATCAACCGTAGCACCAATCACGCCATTAGATGAATTCTCAATAGGCACAACGCCATAATGCGCATTACCTTTCTCAACTTGATGAAAAATTTCATCAATACTCGCACAATCAAGTGTGGATACGCTGTGTCCAAAATGTTTGAGTGTTGCCTCTTGTGTAAAGGTGCCCTCAGGACCTAAGTAAGCAATACTTAAAGGTTGCTCAAGCGCAAGACAGGCTGACATAATTTGGCGAAAAATATACGCCATGTCTTTGTCTTTTAATAAACTGTCGTTTCTTTTAATAATTGAACGTAACACTTCCGCCTCACGCTCAGGTCGATAAAAAACACTATTATCATCTGAGGCTTTTTTCACTTGCGCAACTTCAGCAGCTAATTGCGCACGATCACCAATTAATAATTGGATTTTTTTATCTAATATATCAATCCCATTACGCAGTTCTAATAGTGTTTTTTTGCTCATACTTTGTCTCTTTAAAGGCCTCTAACAGTCAATATACCTTTGACTTGTTTTAAATTATTAATAACCGAAGATGGAATTTCATGCTCTAAATCAACCAGAGTGTAAGCAACACTATCTCTTGATTTGTTAAGCATATCAACAATATTAGCACCAGAATCTGCAATGGTTGTTGAGATTTGACCCACCATATTAGGAATATTTTTATGGATGACAGCCAGTCGTTCCTTGCCTGCTCTTGCCATTGACACTTCTGGAAAATTCACCGAGTTGGTAATATTGCCATTTTCTAAATAATCTCTTACTTGGTTTATGACCATAATCGCACAGTTGTCTTCAGCCTCTACTGTTGACGCGCCTAAATGCGGTAAGGCAATCACTCTGCCATGATTTTTTTTATCATCAATTGGAAAATCAGTCACGTAATACTTAACTTTACCGCTATCAAGAGCAACTATTAAAGCCTCTTCATCAACAATACCGTCGCGAGCAAAATTAAGAATGGTTGCATCTTTGGGTAATAAAGCGATACGCTCTTTATTTAATAAGTTTTTAGTACCTTTAAGTAATGGCACGTGGAATGAAACAAAATCACTGCATGAAAATAACTCATCAACACTTAACACTTGCTCTACACCTGCTGATAACTTCCAAGCGCTTTTAATGGTTATGCTAGGGTCAAAGCCAATAACATTCATGCCTAAAGCATGTGCCGCATTAGCAATTTGTACGCCAATCGCACCCAAGCCAACAATGCCTAGCGTTTTACCTGGCAATTCAGAACCAACATAATTTTTCTTACCTTCTTCAATGGCGGTTTTTAAATTATCAAGCGGCAGATTATTAACATAATGCCAAGCTTGGCAAATGTTACGACTTGCCAACAACATAGAACTAATGACCAGTTCTTTCACTGCATTAGCATTCGCGCCTGGTGCATTAAAAACCACCACGCCCTTGTCACTCATTTTATCCAGTGGAATGTTATTAACGCCTGCACCAGCACGGCCAACAGCTTTAAGATTGTCATTAATTTCCATATCATGCATTTTTACACTACGCACTAAAATTGCATCAGGATTACTCATTTTTGAGGCAATTTCATAATCTTTCCTTGATAATTTTTCCAAGCCAATCGGTGAGATGTTATTAAGCGTGAGAACCTTAATCATTAGGCATTTTCCTTTTCAAACGCTTTCATAAAATTCACCAATTCATTAATGCCCTCTTGTGGCATGGCATTATAAATACTAGCACGCATACCGCCCACACTACGATGGCCTTTTAAGGTGATTAAATTATTAGCGGCTGCTTTTTCCAAAAACAAACCATTGAGGCTTTCATCACTCAATAAAAATGGCACATTCATCCGAGAGCGATATTTTATTGCCACTGGATTTGAATAAAAATCAGAACCATCAATAGCATCATAAAGTGTTTTTGCTTTGGTTTGATTAATCTTAGCCATAGCACTTAATCCGCCTTGTCGTTTAAGCCATTCAAACACACGAGATGCCACGTACCAAGGATAAGTTGATGGCGTGTTATACATCGAATCATTATTCGCTTGCGTTGTATAGTCAAACAATACAGGTTGATTAACTACCACATTACCCATCAAATCCTCTCTAACAATCACAATGGTAAGCCCTGCAATGCCAATATTTTTTTGCGCGCCCGCATAAATAACACCATACTTTGACACATCAATCTCACGCGACAAAATACTTGATGACATATCAGCCACAAGCAGCATACCCACCTCTGGCACATAGTCAAATTCTAAGCCTGCAATGGTTTCATTAGGCGTGTAATGTAAATAAGCTCCATCAGAGTCAATGTTCCAATTTTCAAAGGCATCAATATCGGTATATTTATTGTCTGAGCTGTCGGTGCAAATGTTTACTTCGCAATAACGCTTACCTTCAGCAATTGCCTTTTTGGACCAATGACCTGTGTGTACATAATTAGCCTTAGTTTTTCCCTGAAGTAAGTTAATCGGCACCATTGAAAATTGAGCTGATGCCCCTCCTTGCAAAAACAAAACTTTATAGTGATTGGGAACGCCCATCAAGTCTCTTAAATCTTGTTCTAATTTTTGCGCCATTGCCATAAAATCAGCGCCACGATGCGAAATTTCCATCACTGATGCATGTGCATTGCCATATTCTAACAACTCATCTTGCATTTGTTTTAGTACTTGTGTTGGCAGCATAGCAGGACCAGCACTAAAGTTATAAACTTGGCTCATTTTTACGAACTCCTTGTTTAATAAAATTAAAAGTTAGACGATTTTATCAGAACTCAGATATTTAAGCCTATTTAATGTTTAAAGCCTATTACAATCTGCACTTAATTTTAGTTATGGAAGTAGGTGAAAATCCTACACTGTCCTCGCAACGGTATTTTTCGACATTTGAAATCAGTCCGATACATCACTGAATTTTTTTTAACTTCACGAAGGGCGATATCATGCAAAAAATCTTACCCATAGTAACACTTATCGCCAGTCTTAATGCCAATTCAACCTTAGGACCTATTCCCATTTATCTCAACACTGAATATCGTACTGACAGTCCGGTTATTGGTTCGATTGCCTCAACACTTAGCTTTAATGCAAGTGATATTAAGGCAACAGGTGCTAATACTTTTCTAGATTTTCTAGCAACTGTGCCAAGCGTTGGCTTACATCAAGGCAGTGTGCCTGCTATCTTTATGCGCGGAGGTCATTCAAACCATACTTTAGTTTTGGTTGATGGCGTGAGTATCAACAGCACTGCTTCAATAAATGGTGCAGTGGAATACGGATTAACAAGTATTGCGCTTAACGATATTAAAAAAATTGAAATCATCAAAGGTTCAGGTTCTGTTTTATATGGCTCTGGTGCTATTGCAGGCGTAATTAGTATTACCACTAAAAAAGGTGCTGATGGTAAAAGTGCCGCAGTAAGTACTAAATTTGGCACGCACAACTCTAAAACTTACGCACTATCAGCAAGTAGTGGCAACAAGAATGGCTTTGTAAGATTTACCCACAATAAGTACACAACTGATGGTATTGATACGCGCGATAGTGATACAACTAATGACAAAGACGGTATTAGTAATCGCACTACAAAAATCAAACTTGGTAATGAGCACTTTGATGTCAGTTATTTAGAAAGTAGAAATAGAACTGAATATGATAGATGTTGGAATGACACTGCTACTGTTGATGACTGTTCAGGAAACAGGGAGTCAAATAAAATAATGATCAATACAAATAAAAAAATAAGCAATATTTGGCATGCCAAATTATCCCTTGCACAAACAAAAAGCAATAGAGATACTCAGCATGGCACTATATTCACTAGTGGTGACAAATATAAAAGCACGACTATAACCATACTTAATGGTATTAAAGTTGATGACGCTTTATTTAATGTTGGCTTGTCGCAAGTTAATGATGAAAACACCACAGACAGCAAAAAACTATCGAGCAAAGATTTATTTATAAATTGGCAAAAGAACATCAATGACATAAATATCAATATAGGCGCTCGCCACACCAAGCATAATAAGTTTGGTAGCCATACTATTTACAACACTGGCACTGGCATTGGCATTGGTAAGTATTTAGACAGTGGTTTTAAATTAACAGCAAATTATAGTACCGCCTTTCAAGCACCAACGCTTTTCCAGTTGTTTAACCAGCCTGAACCTTCTTTTGGTGCTTATTATGGAAATGGAAACCCAAATCTAAAACCAGAAACCTCAAAAAATATAGAATTAGGCATAGAAAAACAACAAGACTGGGGATTGATTGGCATTAAAGTTTATAACAATAAAGTTAACAATGCAATTGCTTATGACACTAGTGGCGGCACTAGTAGTGCTAATATTCCTCATTATTTCAACAGGGATAAATTAAGCACTAAGGGAATTGAGCTATCCATTAATGCCAATATTGCCACTTACAACATTAACTTTAGTCACAATTACAATAAAAGTAAGGAAAATGACAGCAACACACAAAGCATTAGAAGACCAAAAAATACAACCAATTTAACCATTAACAAACAACATGGTAAATTCAACTCAAGAATACAAGTCATTAGAAAATCTTTCAGTATTGATGATAACAAAATGCTTGATGGCTATACCTTGGTTAACTTATCAAGTAATTACAGCCTTAATGATCAAGTCAAAATATCACTAAATATAAAGAATGCTCTTGATAAAAACTACATAACTGCCACAGATTTTAATGGTGCTTACAACCAACTTGGTAGAACAATTGAGATGGGTCTAGATTATCAATTCTAAGCACACTTTACTATCATGGAGCAGCGACAAAAACAGTGCTTATGCTCTGTATTTACTTAAACAAAACCCAAGTGTTAATCTTGTAGGGCTTTTTACCACGGTTAATAAACAATTTGGGCGCGTGGCAATGCATGGCAATCATATTGAATTATTAAAACAACAATCCAAACAAATTGGCTTGCCACTTGATCTTATTGAAATGCTTTTTCCTTGCTAGGGAATTCAAACCAAAGAACTCTCTAATACCCTGATTGATATTGGCATTAAAGCCAAGATCACTTGTATTGACCACCCTAAGCAACTATCCAGTGATTTTGCAGGGCATGATTTTAATAAAACACTATTAAACACATTGCCAATCAAGGCTGATCCTTGTGGAGAAAATGGTGAGTTTCGCACCTTTGTATACGGACTCACCAGACTTTGACAAACCCATCAACCTCAAACAAGGTGAAACCATAGAACGCGATAGTTTTGTCTTTACCGATTGGCTATAATAAAAAACATTCATTAGGAGTAAACACATGACAAACCAAACCCACAAAACAAAGGCTATCTTTGCTGTTTTTATTATGGTTATTTTAATGATTGCCACTCGTGGTCATACCAACTGGCTATCATCAATTATTCATCTGCCAGACTTTACCATTCCTGCCTTGTTTATTGCAGGTGTTTATTTACGTACATTTTGGGTAGCAATAGTGATTATTGCCAGTGCCTTTGCTATTGATAATTATGCAATCATTCACGAAGGCGTGAGTGTAAATTGTATTACGCCTGCTTACAGCGTTTTACCATTGACTTATTATGGTATTTTTTGGGTGGGTAAATACCTAACAATACTTAAAATTGACCATAATATTATTAAAAACACATTAATCATCATCATGGCTTGTGCCACTCAATGGTTTATTGCCACCGCTAGCTACTTTGCATTTACCACATCACCTTGGGGCAAATTTGGCTCATACATCGTTCATTGGTCAATTATTGAGATTCCATTAGTGCTGTATTGGATGGTTGCTATTTTTATCACTTTTACACTTAATCATCGCTACTTATTAATGCCCTATTTCTCAGCACAAAAAGATTAAATATTTGTGCCAGAAAATCAATACAAAGCGCGTATGCAACGCAAAAAATCCTATATTGATACTCGCATAGAAAAAGCCAATATTGATAAAGGTGTTATTATCCTACTTACAGGCAACGGCAAAGGCAAATCATCATCTGCACTGGGTATGATTTGTCGTGCATTAGGTTATGACATGAAAATAGGCATTGCCAAGTTTTTAAAAGGCGTGCAAGACACAGGTGAAGATATGTTCTTAGCCAAGCAACCTAATGTACAAACTGCATATATGAAAACAGGTTTTACTTGGGACACGCAAGACAAGGCCTTTGATACAACTATAGTACAAGAAACTTGGAGTAAAGCCAAACAATACTTAAACGATGATTCAATTAATCTGGTTGTACTTGACGAACTCACTTATATGATTAGTTACAAATATCTTGATGAAACACAAATCATCAACGCTTTAAACAACCGCCCTAAAGACCAACATGTAGTGATTACTGGCAGAGCTGCCTCTAAAAATTTAATCGAACTTGCTGATACAGTGGGTGAAATTAAAGATATTAAACATGCTTTTAGAGCAAATATTAAAGCCCAAAAAGGCATCGACCTTTAATCAAAAAACTTTGTTTCAATTAAAATCTTAGGTGTTTTCAATCATAAATTGCAAAGCTAAACATGCTTTTAGAGCAAATATTAAAGCCCAAAAAGGCATCGACCTTTAATCAAAAAACTTTGTTTCAATTAAAATCTTAGGTGTTTTCAATCATAAATTGCAAAGCTTGGTGTAAATACTCTACTGACACAATTTTTAACCCTTTAAGTACTTTTTTTGGCGTATTTCCCCTGGGTATAATGGCCACTTTAAAACCATGTTTTTGCGCTTCTGACAAACGCTCAATGCCGTTATAAACTGGACGCACTTCGCCCGTTAAACCCACCTCGCCAAAAGCAACCCAATCTTTGGGAATAACCTTATCCCGCAAGCTGGACATAATTGCCAGCATGACCACCAAATCTGAGGCTGTCTCATTCATCTTAATACCGCCAACCACATTGACAAACACATCTTGATCGTGGGTTGCAATGCCACCATGCTTATGTAGTACAGCAAGTTGTAAAACCAAACGATTTTGCTCCAAACCAACACACACACGCTTAGGATTACCACTGGCAATATCTACCAATGCCTGTATTTCAATCATCAGTGGTCGAGTTGCCTCACGCGTTACCATTACCATAGAGCCTGGTGAAGGCTTGGCTGAATTTGATAAAAATATTGCTGATGGGTTCTCAACCTGTTGCAAACCCACCCCACTCATCACAAAAATGCTAATTTCATTCACCGCACCAAAGCGATTTTTTACCGCGCGGATAATGCGATAACGCCCGCCCGCATCCCCTTCAAAATAAAGCACCGTGTCTACCATGTGCTCAAGAATTCTTGGACCTGCTAATGCACCATCTTTAGTAACATGGCCAATCATTAAAAGAATGGTATTGGTTTGCTTGGCGAATTGAGTTAGTTGTGCAGCGCAATCACGCACTTGTGTTACCGATCCTGGTACCGAAGTAGAACCATCTGTTACCATAGTTTGAATAGAGTCAATCACAATAACCTTAGGTTGCACTGCTTTGGCAAGTGTGATGATTTTTTCCAAATGAGTTTCACTCAGCAAAAGAATATCTTCTTTAATACCAAGACGCAACGCCCTATCGCTGATTTGGTCAACCGACTCCTCGCCACTCACATACAAAGTTGTATGCTTTTGATTAATTTTAGCAACCGCTTGCAAAATCAAAGTTGATTTACCAATGCCAGGGTCACCACCAATCAACACCACCGAGCCATCGACCAAGCCACCACCCAAAGTACGGTCAAGCTCACTTAGCCCTGTTGAAAGCCTAATTCTATTTTCTGATTTGATATCAGATAGATTTTGAACTTTAGAGGCAGGAAGGTCTTGCAAAATTGTAGGTTTTAATGGCACGGTTTGCAACAACACAACCTCTTCTAGTGTGTTCCAAGATTTACAATCTAAGCACTGCCCTACCCATTGATGATGCGAAGAGCCGCATTCACGACAGACGAATTCAACTTTTGTTTTTGCCATTATTCTAACGCGCCCTTGTCAAGCAATAACTGATAAATTTTCTGCGCCATTAACTCATAGTCTAATTGATTAAAACGAATCAAATCTGACTTATATTTTTGATCAGACAATAAATCTTTAATTAAGTCTTTTGCAAAAACCAATTGGTATTCATCAGCCAATTGCTGATAAAAATCAGCTGTTCTTAGAAACACACCTTTCTTAGGCACGCCCAAAAGCACAACCTGAACACCTTTAGAATTCGCCAACTCAATCATTTGAGATAAATTATGCTTGGTTTGGTTTAAATTAGCACTTCTTAATATGTCGTTGCCCCCTTCTAGCAAAATCATTAATGAAGGTTGATGCTTTGCCAAAACGCCTTAACCCTCCTTGCGTTGTTTCGCCAGATATGCCTGCATTAATAACTTTATGACGGGTTAATTTTGATAAAACCGAAGGATAGCTGTTATTTTTACTAACGCCTTTACCAAAAGTCAAACTATCTCCAAATACCAAAATAACGCCTTGAGATGGTATTAAGCTTAAAGGCTTTTCACCACAAGCGCTTAATAATAAAAAAACACAGACTTAAAAAATAACGCATAAATTATCTCATTAATCTATCAATCTCTTTTTTAAACGCCTCAATATCTTGAAACTGACGATAAACCGACGCAAAACGAATATATGCCACTTCATCCAATACTTTAAGTTCTTCCATCACCCATTCACCAATCTTAGCACAAGGCACTTCACGATCAGCTTGGGTCATTAATTTGCGCTCAATACGTGCAATGGAGGTTTCAATTTGCGAGGTTTTAACGGGACGTTTTTCTAAAGCTTTTAACAAGCCAGAACGTAGTTTGGCCTCATTAAAGGCCTCTCTGGAGTCATCACTTTTAATCAAACGTGGCAGATTAAGATCAACCGTCTCACGCGTTGAATAACGTTCACCACAAAACGTACACTCACGACGACGACGTACTTGAGAGCCATCGTCAATTAAACGCGTGTCTAATACTTTAGTATCATCAGATTGGCAAAATGGACAACGCATATAGGCTTAATCTAGTTATAAACTGGGTATTTAGCACAAAAATTGGTGACTTTTTCTCTAACCTTGTTAATCACAGCCTCATTCTCTAAATCATCACAAATATCACACATCCACGTGGCTAAATCGGCACAATCAGCTTCATTAAAACCACGCGTTGTCACCGCTGGCGTACCCACGCGGATACCACTGGTTACAAAAGGAGACTGCGGGTCATTCGGCACCACATTCATATTAACCGTAATATGTGCACTACCTAAGGCAGCATCTACTGCTTTACCTGTTAACCCTTGGTCAATAAAACTTACTAAAAATAAATGGTCATCCGTACCACCTGACACCACATCAAACCCGCGTTCAATAAATATATTGGCCATCACTTGTGCATTAATCTTTACTTGCTTTTGATAAACCTTATACTCATCACTCATTGCCTCTTTAAAACTCACCGCCTTAGCAGCAATAATATGCATCAGTGGCCCGCCTTGAATACCAGGGAAAATGGCAGAATTAAGTTTCTTCTCAATTGCCTCATTGGCCTTAGCCAAAATTAAACCACCACGAGGGCCGCGAAGTGTTTTATGCGTGGTTGTTGTAGTTACATCTGCAATTGCCACTGGCGATGGATACTCACCCGTTGCTATCAAACCTGCAACATGCGCCATATCAACCATTAAATAAGCACTAACAGCATCTGCAATTTCTCTAAAACGTTGCCAATCAACCACACGTGAATACGCCGAAAAACCAGCAATAATCATTTTAGGCTTATACTCTTTTGCTAAAACCTCAACTTGCTCATAATCAATTTCACCCGTTTTTTCATTCAAGCCATACTGAATGGCATTAAAGTTTTTACCCGAAAACGAAGGCGCAGCACCATGCGTTAAATGCCCACCATGTGCCAAACTCATACCTAAAATTGTATCTCCCGGCACTAACAATGCCTGAAAAACCGCAGCATTTGCCTGAGAGCCAGAATGCGGCTGCACATTCGCATAATCTGCACCAAATAATGCTTTAGCACGGTCAATCGCTAATTGCTCAACTGTATCAACATGCTCGCATCCACCATAATAGCGCTTACGCGGATAGCCCTCAGCATACTTATTCGTCAATTGTGAACCTTGCGCCTCCATCACTGCAGGTGAGGTATAGTTTTCACTGGCAATTAACTCAATATGTACCTCTTGGCGAGCCTCTTCTAGTGCAATTGCCTGATGAATTTCAGTATCTACTTTAGCTAACGTTTGAGATTTATCGAACATAGTTTTCCTCGTCATATAATGTTTAAAATTTTAACGCACAAATAAAGAATAAATTATCATTCTTAAATTCAGATTTTAAGTGCAATTTTTTGTTAGTTAATAATACCTAATTTAAGCATCGCTTCTGGTATTTGATAATTAAGGATAAACGCTCAACAACAAAACCCAGCTGGCACATTAGTAACTGAAGTAAATACTAAGTATTTGCCGTTAATGGAAAGTCTTTAGGACGTTCAATCATTTTTTCAGTTAAATCCACGTCAATATCTTCCCAATAAAAATACCCCCTCAGAAAGTTCTTCTACATTCATAATTGCGTTAACGGTTTGATTTTTAAACCAAGGGAAATCTTCATAAGACATGAATAACTCTTTACGACGAGTTAAAATCCATACACTAAAATTTGATATATGACTAACTTCAACCGCTAAAGTGTCTTTTCTATTCGCTGATAAATTCATCATCATGCTAACAATTTTACCATTTTTTTATCAAAAGTATTTTTATAAACTAGAAGCTTAATGTCATATTTCAAGTGTTTACTTTCACTATATTGAGGGGTGTTTTTACATTTAGCCAAACGATTTAATCTTTTCTTTACAAAGGCTATTCGGTTAGGGTTTGCAAGTAAGCAAGTTACTCTTTCACCTAAATAGTTTAATTCTTCTTCTGTGATTTTATAATGCCTAGAATAGCGTGCTTTAACATAGGCTTGTTTGAGTAGTTGAAAGCAGCGGCGTTTAAGCCTATACTGTCTTGTGGAAAAATATCAATTAATGACTCATCTTGATGAACGGCCATTGAGCCAAGTTGTTGTAAGTTATGGGTATAAGGTTTGTATTGGGTCAGTACTAAAGGAAAGACAAGAATAATAGTGTTCAGTTGCTTGGTAAAGTATAAAGACTGCTTTTTTGTAATACTGTTTATCATTTTTATAAAACACAACTCCTTGGTTTTATAATATCAGTAAAGAAGTATTGCTCTTCTTTAAGTGCGCTATTTACCTCATCTGAAGTATGCACAATTAAATTGCACTCTAGCTTAAAAGCGGTGGCAAAAAAAATTCTAACCTTATCCTCAATCGTATCCCACAAATCATACTTTGTGCCTAAGTCAAATTGATTAACAATCACTAAAAATATCATAATCACTAATATAACCAGTATGTGGCTTATTTACCCGTTGCCGTGTGAGCCGTAAAGAATAACCTTAACTAACTTACCTATTTTTCTCTTGCCTGAAGTGTGCTTCACAACCCCATCAAACTCCTCACGAATCACTTGGACAATTTACCTTACGTGGGTTGCTTGTTGCTGGGTAAATGGCTTAAAGAGTCTTTCATTTGGTTTGCTTGAAAATGCTCGTTGATAGGTGTTGGTATGGATTATACAGACACAACGATAAGCACAAGGCAAGAGGATAAGCCTAATGCTTAAATTCAACCAACACATCAGAAATTAGCTGAATGACTCATTAGATATTATTGTTTAGTATGTTTTTTAATAAAATTGTAGCTATTACCATTAACTTCTATGAGACATACCCATCAATATTTCCAAATATTTTTAACGGGCGAACTCTTTGTAGCATAAAGGGGTCAGTGTTAATTATATTTGCTTTTCCCGCTATCTTTTTATCTCCTAGTATGATTATATGATAACAAAACAAAGAAGTTTTTTATTTAATTAGCACCAGCTTTTTTATATTTTATTTTTAGCCTTGGTTGATTAAAGGCTAAATTCTATTAAAATAAATCTTAGTCACCAAACATTTTACTAAAATCAAAGGTAGTAAAATCTACGCTCTTAGGCTTAATCATTTGCCATTTTGTTTGTTGCTTTTTAGCAATTTCAAAGCTAAAAATTGGCATGGTTGTTGTGCCCATGTGTATATCACTTAAAATTAGCTTGTCATTTTATTCATCTAAACGATAAAATCCATGGGAAAACTCCTTGTGCTTTTGAATCATACTATCGTCTGTTAAATTAAATTTATGTTGTTGGTGAGTGGTTTTAATCCACGAACCAGCACCTTTATAAAGGTGATAAAAATTATCATACACCGTATCTTTGTCTATCGCCACAACTCGCCACAATACTAAATTAAAAGGGGTTGGCATCACAAAAGTATTGGTTACCTCGGCTTTATGAATGGGTAATTTAACAACATCTAAAACATATGATTGTAATATCAATGAAAGTGCTAAGTACAATGTACTAATAACTAACACCCAAGTATTTAGTAAATATCCAGCAACAGTTGGCGAGCGCTTTTTTATCATTAAAACAACAAAACCAAACAATAGTGGTGCGATACACAAATAAATCCACAATAAACATTGAGCCAATCATAACACTGGGTACTTCTAAAGGCCAAAAAATGGTTAATAAATCCAACATAGGGTGCGTTAATAAAACGCCTAAGAAAAATACTAGCCAACGTCAATAAGGCATTGTGGCAAGTATGCCAGCTATGATGACGATTTTGGGTGATTTCTTTGGGCTAATCGCCAGCCCAACACTTACGCCTAAAACAAAGTGACTCACTGAATCCATATTTATTCACACCGTTTTTAATTGGTCGGGACGACAGGATTTAAACCTGTGACCACCACACCCCCAGTGTGGTGCGCTACCAGACTGCGCTACGCCCCGTGCGCACAGATTTTACAAGACTCATCTTTGTTTATTTTAATTTTTCTAAAAGAAAGGTCTAGCGCATCAATTAGCATTAATTTTCCCACTAATTGCTCGCCCAAATTTAAAAGGACTTTGATGGCTTGCAAAGCTTGCAACGAGCCCATTATGCCTGCAACAGGTGATAGTATGCCATTGCTGGTACAATTTTCATCAGAATTTCCTTCAACTGAATGCAAGCATTGGTAGCAAGGCTGTGTTTGCTCGTAACCTTTAAATACGGATAATTGCCCCTCAAAGCGAATGACTGCTGCTGATACTAAGGGTGTTTTTTGTATAACACAAGCTTTGTTAACTTTAAAGCGGATGTCAAAATTATCTGTACCATCTAAAACGACATCAGCTTTAGCTACCCAACCATTAAGATTGTCTTGATTTAGTTTTTCAATCGTAGTGACTTTTATGTTAGGATTAATAGCAAGCATTTTATCTTTGGCAGAATTGACTTTTTTTCTACCAATATCGTCTGTAAAGTGGATGATTTGCCGTTGCAAATTTGACAATTCAACTTCATCAAAATCAGCAATGATTAAATGTCCAATACCAGCAGCAGCTAAATATAGAGCACTGGGCGAGCCCAAGCCACCCATGCCAATTAACAATAAAGTGGAATCTTTAAGGGCTTGTTGCCCTTCAATGCTGATTTGGGGTAGTAGTATTTGGCGAGAATATCTAAGCAGCTCTTGCTCGTTCATTGGTTAAAGTATTTGGCTAGTTTGGGTGCGATTAGCATTTGGCAATAAGGTTGTAATGAATTGTCATTAAAATAATTTTGGTGATAATTTTCAGCGGGATAAAACACATCCAGTTTTGTAACTTGCGTTACAATCTTATCACTCATTTGATTAATCATATTAATTGCTTGGGATTGTTGCTCGTCATTGGTATAAAAAATGGCAGAACGATACTGCGTGCCACGATCATTGCCTTGTTGGTTTGGTGTGGTCGGGTCGTGCGTTTCAAAAAAAACGTTTAGTAATGTCTTGAAGGATGCTTTTGACTCATCAAACTCAATTTTAACTACCTCAGCATGCCCAGTTGTGCCTGTACAAATATCTTGATAGGTGGGGTCAATAGTGTTGCCATTGCAATAACCAGAGGTGAGCTTAGTAACCCCTTCAATGCGTTGAAAAATTGCCTCAACACACCAAAAACATCCACCAGCAAAGTAGGCTATTTGCATGTATGATTGTCCACTTATAAATTAAAGTATTAGTATAACTGATGAGTAGTGATAAGATTATCTCTCAACTAAAATCTTTTGCAACTGAGCAAAGACGACAAACCAATGAGTGGTTTTTTAAAACTGGTAAGGGGGAGTATTCTGAGTTTGACCAATTTATGGGTGTGCGTATGCCTCAAATTAGGCAAGTTGCTAAGCAGTATTTTAAGGGTATTGCTGATGATGAAATAGACAAGCTTATTCATCATCCCATTCATGAAGTGCGCCACTGTGGTTTGATTATGTTGGTGAATAAATATCAATCGGGTGATGGGGTCTCTGTTTTTAAGCATTATCTTAAAAACATCAACTCAGTTAATAATTGGGATTTGGTTGATACCACCACGCCTCATATTGTGGGGGATTATATTTACCATCATCAAGACCAACTGCCATTGTTATTTGAGTTTTCAAAATCTAATGATTTATGGGAAAAACGTATTGCCATTGTCGCTACCTTTGCCTTTATTAAGCAAAGTGAATTTGAGCCCGCTTTAAAAATTGCCAAAGCCTTATTGGCTGATACTCACGATTTAATTCACAAAGCCATTGGCTGGCTGCTTAGGGAAGTGTACAAAAAAGACCATCAAGCAACTCAGCTATTTTTGCAAGAAAATTACAAGCAACTACCCAGAACCACTTTAAGATATGCCATAGAACGCATGGCTGAAAACCAAAGACTACTTTATTTAAAAGGTAAATTTTAATGTTTCAAATCAGTTTTTATGTCCCTGAAATAAAACTAGAACTTGTAAAAAATGCCAACCCTACAATTGAGCACTTGGACAAACTTGAAACTATTAAAGAATACAAAGTGGAGATGATATGTGCAAGCAATCATCTTAGCTCAGTTATTAGTGCCATGAAATCCGCACACCCTTAAAAACAAGTGGCTACACCGTTATTAAAATGGAAAACCAATGAATGCTAATACACAAAAACCTTTTGAGCATGGATTTATGCTGAACTTATTACTCTTGGCTATTGGCGGATTAATTTGGCTATTTACCCCTTTTATCTCGGCCTTGTTTTTATCACTGATGATTGCCATTGCAACTTTTTCAAAGTATGAGCAATTACAAAATAAATTCTCATCCAACAGCTCAGCATTACTAACCACACTATTCGTAACGATTGTTTTAATTTTACCACTGGGTTATATTTTATTAATAAGCACGCTGGAAATTTCTACTTTGATACAAGCCATCAATCATGATTTTGACTTTGATAAAATCACTCAAATTTTTAATCAAACCGTTGCCAAACTCCCCTTATCAGACGCCATTAAAAGTACTTTAAGCACTGCATTAAATAACAATTTAGAGGCCTTGCTCGTTGGTGTTAAAGATTTCTCCATTGTCATACTTAAAAGTATTGTATCGCTATCATCACATTTTGTATTGTTTTTAATCATTGTTATTTTTACACTTTATTACTTTTATATCGACGGTAAAAAAATTGTAAAGCGCATCAAAAGCTTATCGCTACTGGCGGTGCATTTAAACGATATTTTACTCAATCAGTTTAAAAATTTATCTATTGCACTGGTGGGTAGTGTGTTTTTGATTGCACTATTACAAGGCGTGATATTCTCAATCACGATTATGATCATTGGATTACCTGCCCTATATTTTGGTATTGCGATGGCGTTGGTTAGTTTTATACTTTTATTAGGTGGTTTAATTATTTGGCTACCATTGAGTTTGTATTTATACGCCCAAGGTCAAACTACTGATGCGTTGATTGTTGCGATCTCTGGTGCTGTTGTGATTGGTTTTATTGTTGATAATTTGGCTCGACCTAGCATCATCAAGCTCTTATCTAAAAAATCCAGTGGTGCAAATACACTAGACCACACGCTAATCACGGTACTATCTACCTTGGCCGGCATTATACAATTTAGCATTTTAGGCTTGTTTATTGGCCCTATTATTGCTGCGATGGCCATTAGTATTTTTGATATTTATAACATTAGATATAATAAAGATAGATTTGACTCATAAGCACGCTTACCAAGAATAGCTCATTATATTTGACTATAATATCAGGTTTTAACCAAGCGTCATAACCATGCTCAAAAGACTTGTTGAATTTTTAAAAAACAATTATCCTAATGCCAATATTAATGAATATTTAGATGCAAAGTATATCCAACTTAACAACTCTCAGCTTAAGCAAATTGCCAATGCACTTCAAAGTGGCGAATTAAACACAACGCCTGTATCAAATTGCAGTGCAAGTCACTTTATTTTTCATTTTGGCTCAACCCTTGTTTTGCTACAAAAAGACACAACAAATTCAGATGCTGTCTATCAAGCAGAACTCGCTTGGGAAACTGACTTTCTATCAGTTAGGTCTGTTAGAGATAAAGCCAAGGGTTTTTATTTTATTAATTTTGAATTTGATGATGATTACAACACAACCTTACAAGAGACAAAAAAAACCATCGAAGGTCATGTGAATAACGTGGCTAAAAATCAAGAAATTATTGACAAGGTAATGCCAGTATTAAAAGGTTTTATGTCAGCTATTACGGATTAACAACCAATTCTAAATAGTCTTTAATAATATTGATAAACTTCTAGCACCGCCACTCGTGCCCTTGGGTGTGTCAGCTATTACAGATTAACAAGCAGTTCTAATAATATTGGTGGAATTTTAGCGCTGTAACTTGCACTCTTTAAGATATGCTTACGATTATTCGCCTTTTTGAGTGGCTGATTTAAGCTTTGGTCCTGATTTAAATACCACCACCTTTCTGGCTGAAATTTCAACCACTTCACCAGTTTTAGGGTTTCTACCTGGCCTAGCAGACTTCTTTCTAATCACAAAGCTACCAAAGCTAGACAGCTTTACCAACTCTCCAGAGGCTAGCGTTTGTTTGATTTGGTCAAAAAAATCATGTGTAATTGTTAATGCCTGAACATGGGTTATGTCCATGTTTTTTGCCAATGCACTGGCAATGTCTTTTTTAGTAATTGACATTATCTAAGTGTGGCTGAATATTGAGCTTGCATTAACACCAATACTTCATCAACTTTAGCATTAAGCTGAGCCTCTGTTAATGTGCCTTCTAGTGATTGATAAGTTAAACTAAGTGCAACACTTTTCTTACCTAACTCAACCCCCTCTCCTATGTAAACATCAAATAAGTTAACATCAACAAAATATTGCTGCTGCATGGTCTTAACGCTTTGAATTAACTCAGCCACAGGCACAGCCTCATCAAGCACTAAGGCAATATCACGCCCAGATTGTTGGTACACTGAAAGTGCTTTATATTGAGCAATATTGCGCGATTTTATACTGGCCAAGTCAATTTCAAACAAATAACATTTAGGCAATGATAATTGTTTTTGCACCATTGGTGATAGTGCACCTATCCAACCTACTTGCTCACCATTTAATATAATTTTGGCTGTTTGCCCTTTTTGTAAAGCTGTATGTTGTGCTGCTTCAAAGGAAAATTCAGCATTTGTTAATGCCAGTAATGATTCCAAATCAGCCTTAATGTCAAAAAAATCTAAGGGCTGCAAATCAGCCGACCACTGTGCATCAAAGCGATTACCGGTCACAATAGCGGCTAGCTTATTAGATTGGTCATCTACCTTAATACCATCAAAACACAGGCCAATTTCAAAGAGCCTAGCATCTGTATGTCCGCGCCTTTGGTTAGATTTTACTGTTTGCAATAAGCCTGATATAAGCGAGGAGCGCATGATTGACATATCAGCTGAAATTGGGTTTGAAAGCCTGATTTTTTTTGCATCTGGGCTGATTAAATTTTGATACTTTTCAGAAATAAAACTATAAGTAATAACCTCTTGATAACCACGATTAACCAAACTTTGCATAATATCATACTGGTCAATATCAGCCTCAGAAGTGGTGCTAATATTGGACTCTAAAGATAATTTCTGTACGGGTAATTTGTCATAACCATACAACCTTGCCAATTCTTCAATCAAATCAACAGGAATGCGAATGTCAAATCTAGCACTTGGTGGAATAATGGTCCATGAATTATTGGTTTGTTGTGATATTTCAAACCCAAGATTAATAAATTTTTGCTCAATCCATTTGGCATCTAACTCAAAGCCTAAAATCTTTTGAATTTTTTCTTGACTAATGGTAATTGGCTTTAATTCTGGCAATGTACTCTTGTCAATACAAGCATTAACTTTACTTGCCTGACCACCACAAATATCAACAATAAGTTGTGTGGCACGATCCATTGCCAACTCAGTCATATTAAAATCCACACCACGCTCAAAACGCAAGGATGACTCGGTATGCAAGCCATAACTTCTGGCCTTTCCTGCAATGGATACTGGCTCAAAAAAAGCACTTTCTAATAAAATATTGCTAGAATTATTTTGAGTAGAACTGGCCATACCGCCCATAACACCAGCAATAGCAAGCACTGAGTTACTATCAGCAATGACCAAGGTATCTGCTTTTAACTTTAGCATGGTTTCGTTCAACAGCTCAAGTTGTTCACCAGATTTTGCCATTCTAACTTTAACATCACCTGTTAACTTTGACAAATCAAACGCATGCATTGGCTGACCCAATTCTAATAAAACAAAATTGGTAATATCGACCACAGGAGAATGAAGTTGTTGACCAGAGCGTACTAGCTTATCAGCCATCCACTTAGGTGTTTTAACGGTATTGTCAATACCTGTAATGGTTCTTGTTAAATACTTTGGACAAGCTTGCGTATCGCTAACACTAGCACTAATGGCACAATCGCCTTGAGCAAATACTTCAAATTCTAGCAAATCAAAAGCCAAATTATAATTAGCACTGACTTCACGGGCAATACCTAAAACTGAAAAGCAATCACCACGATTAGGTGTGATGTCTAATTCAATAACATGATCATCAAGATTTAAATACACTCTAATATCCTGCCCAATGGGCGCATCATCTTCAAGCTCAGCAATGCCTTGTGATGAATCAATCATGCCTAATTCAGATTCTGAGCAAATCATACCAAATGACTCAACGCCTCGCAGTTTGGCTTTTTTAATCTTTAAACCACCTGGCAACTGAGCACCAACCGTAGCAACAATCACTTTCAAGCCTGAGCAGATGTTTTTAGCGCCACAAATAATTTGTAAGTTTTCAGCCTCACCCACATCAACTTGGCACAAATTTAGCTTGTCAGCATTAGGATGTTGATTACAAGAAATAACATAACCTATAACAACACCTTTAAAAACTGGTGCAATAGGCACAATACCATCAACCTCAAACCCTATCATGGTTAATTGTTCTGCTAGTATTTCATCAGTTACATTAGGATTGACCCACTCACGCAACCAACTTGATAAAATATTCATCTAAACTGCCTCAAAAAACGACTGTCATTTTCAAAGAAAAGGCGCAAATCATTCACACCATAACGCAACATTGCCAAACGCTCAATCCCTATACCAAATGCCAACCCAGTATAAACCTCTGAGTCAATATTGACTGATGACAACACATTAGGATGAACAATGCCACAACCTAACACCTCAAGCCAGCCTGTTTTTTTACAAACTCGGCAGCCTTTACCACTACAAATAACGCATTCAATATCAGCTTCTGCAGATGGCTCAGTGAATGGAAAATACGAAGGACGAAAGCGTACTTTCAACGCTTCTTTTTCAAAATAAGCATGCAAAAAATCAATCAACAAGCCTTTAAGTTGTGCAAAATTTGCATGTTTATCAACAATCAAGCCTTCAGCTTGATGAAACATCGGGGTGTGTGTAATATCTGAATCGCAACGATAAACTCGCCCAGGTACAATGATACGCACTGGTGGTTTTTGTTTTTCCAACGTGCGAATTTGCACAGGGGATGTGTGCGTTCTTAGTACCGTATTTTTATCAAAATAAAACGTATCATGCATCGCACGCGCTGGATGATGCTCAGGGATGTTAAGCGCGGTAAAATTATGAAAATCGTCTTCTATTTCAGGGCCTAGTGCCACTTCAAAACCATTTTTTACAAATAGGGATTGAATGCGATTAAGCGTTATTGTGATTGGGTGCAACCCGCCCATTTCAGCATGTCGCCCCGGCAAAGATACATCAATTTTTTCTGCCAATAGGCGCTTTTCTAATTCAATAAGTTCTAAGTGATTTTTTTTATCAGTTAGTAGTGCTTGTATGCTAACTTTAGCCTGATTAATGGCTTCGCCCATTTTAGGGCGTTTCTCTTTTGAGAGCTTGCCTAGGCCTTTTAATAAAGCAGTTAGTTCGCCTTTTTTACCTAAAAAACTGACTCTTAAATCTTCAAGCTCTTGTAAGTTTTGTGTTTTTGCAATAGAGGTCTTAGCCCTATCAAGAATAGCGCCTATCACAATCAAACTATTGACGCGTCAGACGCACTGTTTGTCCGCCATGAATAACATAAACCTGATCGCCCACTCTTAACCCTTGTTGAGACTTTTGCACAAAAGCTTTGATTTGTCCATTACTTAACTTAAGTAAAAATTCAAACCCAGTTTCAGCAGTTGCATTTTCTTCAATAGCCCGACCCGCCATAGCGCCAAGCAAACCACCCACAATAGCGGCAGGTATTTTATCTCTTTCACCACCCACCACACTTGCCGCAACAACAGCGCCTAAAGCTGTACCAACACCAGCGCCTAAAGCTTTAGAGCCTGATAATTTAATAGGTTTAATAGAAATAATGCGCCCCTTTAGCACGCTAGATAATTGACCAGTTTCGGTAGAAGAATACGTATTTTCACCCCTTTCATCTTGAGTAAATCGATTCATTGATGATTGACAAGATGATAGAAATATAGCGAATAACGCTAAAAAAACAATTTTATTCTTCATATCTAGCTCCTATTATTATTTATTATGCAACTAAAGCCTGTTTTGCCTGATCTGCAATTTTTGCAAATGCCGCTTTATCAAAAATAGCAATGTCTGATAAAACTTTACGATCAATTTCAATGCCTGCTTTGCTCATGCCATCAATCATTCTTGAATAGCTTAAACCGTTATTACGTGCCTCAGCATTAATACGCACAATCCAAAGCCGGCGAAATTGACGGCGTCTTTGACGGCGATCACGATACGCGTACTGTCCTGCTTTAATAACCGCTTGTTTAGCAACGCGATATACTTTAGATCTTGCGCCATAATAACCCTTAGCTTTCTTTAAAATTTTCTTATGTTTAGCGTGCGCTTGCACACCTCTTGATACTCTTGCCATTTTCTTATACTCCTAAATTAACTATACGGTAACATTTTACGAACCATCGGTACATCGGCTTTCTCAACCGTGTCTGGTGCGCGCAAACTGCGTTTTCTAGAAGAACTCTTCTTAGTCAGAATATGACGTAGATGAGAGTGTTTACATTTATAACCACCACTGGCAGTTTTTTTGAAGCGCTTTGCAGCCCCTCTATTGGTTTTTAACTTTGGCATCATTTACTCCTTTTATTGCCCTATCAGGCTTTTTTTATATTTTCAGACTTTTAAGTCTTACTTTTTCTTTGATTTAGGTGCCAGCATCATGCCTAGCTGACGACCCTCTAATTTTGCCTTTTGTTCTACATTGGCAAATTCTTCTGTGTCCTTTTCAATTCTGTCTAGCATTTCCATGCCCAGCTCCTTGTGTTGCATTTCGCGACCGCGGAACCAAATACTAACTTTAACCTTGTCACCATTGTCTAAAAATTTCACCAAATTCTTAAATTTAATTTGGTAATCACCCTCTTCAGTGCCTGGACGATACTTAATGGTTTTAACTGTGTTTCTTTTTTGTTTCTTTTTGGCTTCTTTCTTTTGTTGCTTTAATTCATAAAGAAACTTGCCAAAATCCATAATCTTGCAAACAGGTGGCTGAGCATTGGGAGAAATCTCTACTAAATCTAGCCCAGCCTGCGTTGCTTTTTGCTTTGCAATATCGGTATCAACAATACCAAGTTGCTCGCCTTTAGCGTCAATCAATCGAACTTCTGCTACTCTAATGGTGTCATTAATTCTAGTTTTTACTTTATTTGTTTTTTTAATAATGTCTCCTGGTTTACCTTTTTTACAAACGCCTCAATACTCATTGCACCTAAATCTTCACCGCCACGTTGGCGCACTGAAATTTGACCCTTCTCCATTTCACGATCACCCACGATTAAAATATAAGGATAGCGTTGTAATGAATGCTCGCGTATTTTAAAGCCTATCTTCTCATTTCGCAAGTCCGAAATGACTCTAAGCCCTTGTTTTTTTAACTTTTTAGTCATATCAACAACAACATCTGCTTGTTTTTCAGAAATATTAATAATAACTGCCTGAATAGGTGCCAACCAACAAGGGTATGCACCCTCGTAATGTTCAATCAAAATACCCACAAATCGTTCTAACGAACCTACAATTGCACGGTGCAGCATGACGGGGGTTTGCTTTATACTATCTTCATCAATAAATTGCGCACCTAATCGCTCTGGCATAGAAAAATCAACCTGCAATGTACCACACTGCCACTGCCGATCTAGGCAATCTTTTAATACAAATTCAATTTTAGGCCCGTAGAATGCGCCTTCACCCTCCTGTAACTCCCATTTAATGCCCTTAGTGTCAAGCGCCTCTTCTAACGCTGCCTCGGCCTTATCCCATACCTCGTCTGAACCCACACGGTTTTCTGGACGGGTTGAAAGTTTGATATCAACGCTATCAAAGCCAAAATGCCTATACACAGCAAAAGTCAAATCAATAAAGGTTGAAACTTCATCTTGGATTTGTTCAGGCGTACAAAAAATATGACCATCATCTTGTACAAAATTACGCACACGCATAATACCGTGCAACGTACCTGAAGGCTCATTGCGATGGCACGAGCCGAACTCTGCCAAGCGTAGTGGTAAATCACGATAAGATTTTAAGCCTTGGTTATAAATTTGGATATGTGCAGGGCAATTCATGGGTTTTACAGCATAATCACGATTTTCAGAACTAGTGGTAAACATAACATCGCCAAATTTATCCCAATGGCCTGATTTTTCCCAAAGGCTTTTATCAATTAACTGTGGTGTATGCACTTCTTGATAGCTATTGTCTTTGAAAATACCACGCATATATTGCTCAACCAATTGGTACAATATCCAGCCTTTAGCATGCCAAAATACCATACCTGGTGCTTCTTCTTGCATGTGAAACAAGTCTTGAATTTTGCCAATTTTACGATGGTCGCGCTTTGAAGCTTCTTCCAATCTGTGCAAATGTGTTTCTAAATCTTGCTTGGTCGCCCAAGCCGTGCCATACACACGTTGTAACATTTCATTATTAGAGTCACCACGCCAGTAAGCACCTGCCAATTTTATTAGTTTAAAGGCTTTTAACTTAGCAGTCGAAGGCACATGTGGTCCACGGCAAAGGTCAATAAAATCTCCCTGCTTATATAAAGACAGCGTTTGATCAGCAGGAATTGATTCAATAATTTCAGCCTTATAGTACTCACCCTTATCTTGAAAAGATTGTACCGCTTCATCACGACCCATCTCAAATCTTTCAATCTTAAGATTTTGCTTAACCAGTTTGTGCATATTTTTTTCAATTTTGGCTAAATCACCCTCTGAAAAACCATCTGAATATGCAAAATCATAATAAAAACCATTATCAATCACAGGGCCAATTGTCACTTGTGCCTTTGGATAAAGCATTTGCGTGGCTTGTGCCAATAAGTGCGCTGTAGAATGGCGAATAACCTCAAGCCCTTTGTCATCACTCGCTGTAATAATCGTAAGATTAGCATCCGCCTTAATTAAAAATGATGTATCAACCAACGCACCATCAACCTCGCCAGCCAATGCCGCTTTAGCCAAGCCCGAGCCAATAGACTTTGCCACTTGCGCAACGCTAAGCGCTTGCTCAAATGTTTTTTGGGTTCCGTCTGGCAGGGTGATAATCGGCATTACAAGAATTTAAAAATAAAAAGGCCATATTTTACCTTGATAATACGCTTATTTTTAAGCGTTTATTCGCTCAACCATTAGTTGCAATGAAGTACTACCTCGCCAACTATTAATGGACAGTTTGTAAGCTACTAAAACTTGCATGGATACCAATGGTGGTTGAAAAAATACAATAGCATCAAATACTTGGGTGTTACCTTTGAGTTTTAAACGACATTTTAGGTGTTTTTCTCCAACTACTTTTTGCTCAACCAACTCAAACTCACCATAAAAAATTGGTTCATCAAACCCCTGACCCCAAGGTCCAGCATCAACTAATAATTGTGCATTGTCTAAAGACAATTCAAACGCCTCTAATTCGCCATCGGTTAACAGTTCAACTTTGGGGATTTGATTGTCAAAATGAGTTTGAATGGCATTTGCAAAAGCTTGCTTAAAACCAGCAAAATTTTCAGGCTTAATACTTAATCCTGCTGCCATAGCATGACCACCAAATTTTAAAATTAAATCAGGGTTTTGTCTGTCTACTAAATCTAATAAATCTTTGATATGTACACTGGGAATGGAGCGAATAGAGCCTTTTAAGTCATTACCCGACTGGGCAAATACCGCAACTGGACAATGATAATCCTCTTTAAGTTTGCCAGCGACAATGCCGACAATACCTTCATGCCAAGATGCATCAAACAGGCTGATGGCAAATTTATCCTCTGTTACTTCTTGCGCATCCACAATAGCTTGCGCCTTATCTTGCATACGAGTTTGCTCTTGTTTGCGCTTTTGATTAAAGACTTCTAGCTCTTGGGCGTAACGTCTAGCATCATTCATATCTTCAGTTAGCAAGCATTTAATGCCACGAGAAATATCACTTAAACGCCCTGCTGCATTTAGGCGTGGCGCGACTGAAAAACCTAAATCACTGGCACGTAGGGTTGCACTGGGTCGATTTGAGATTTCCAGTAATGCCAAAATACCTGGGGCACATTTTTTTTGTTGAATGCGTTTAATGCCTTGATCAACTAAGATTCTATTATTTTGGTCAAGTTTTACTACATCAGCTACTGTACCAAGTGCAACTAAATCCAGCACATTTCGTAAATCTGGCAGGGTGATTTTATGATTGGTAAAATAATCACACTTGACCAAATGAGTTTTAAAAGCTGAAAACAAGTAAAAACACACACCAACGCCTGCTAAATTTTTGCTTAAAAATTCACAACCTTTAAGATTAGGGTTGATAATGGCATCTGCTTCAGGCAGAGTTTTGCTAGGCAAATGATGATCAGTGATAATCACCTGAATATTTGATGATTTTGCCAGTTTTACTCCGTCAAAACTTGAAATGCCATTATCAACCGTAATAATCAAATCGGGTTGTTTTTCTTGAATGGCTAATTTTACAATTTCCTCACTCAAACCATAGCCGTGCTCAAAACGATTAGGCACTAAGAAATCAACAAATTTTGCCCCCATCATGCGCAATGACTTAACTGCTACAACAGATGCAGTCGCCCCATCACAATCAAAATCGCCAACAATTAAAATACGTTTTTGATTAACTAAGGCTTGTTCAAGTAAAGTAAGTGCAACATCTAGTTGGAGAAAATTAGGTTTTAAAAGATGAACAAGACTCAAAGATAAATGCGACTCATTAATACCACGAGCGGCATAAATTTTCTTTAAAAAAGTAGGTATATCATCTGAATATGCATCAAATAAATCTTGGTCTATTGTTCTAGTAAGCATCACTCACTGCTCGAATATGGGCACAAAAGGACTTGTCAGAACTTTTGCTACCACCATAGAAAAATGGCACATCGATTGCAATATCAATATCTTGCTCATCTGCACTCCAATAAGATTTGCGTCTAGTGTTTGGAAAAAAGTTTGGGTTGATGAGCAAGTCATTATCGCCATAAATCAATAAAGTTCTGAGTTCTGACTCGCTGGGTAAGCGCCAAGTGCTTTGCTTGCATAACTTAGCTGTATTTAACGCATTAATAAACGCTTGAGTATTGCAGTTTTTACCCCAATGGCAATGATGGCTATAGTCGCCATTATCAACCCCTGATTTACCGTTAAACCAAGTATAGGTGTTGTTCGTATCTTGCAATCCCTTATCGCTTAATTTAACTTCCCATACTAACTTAGATTGCTGATCAAGCATACACCGATGATTTTTAACCTCGCTTTCAAGGATATTTCCTTGTGCCGAAACTTTAATTAATTGTGCATTGGCAATTAAAGCACAAGCAAAGAATGATAAGAAAACGATTATTTTATGCATTGATAATCAGTTGTTTAATTTTATCTGCACTGGCAGGCGCCATATTTAAGCCGTTGCGAAAATGCCCAGTATTTATTAATAAATGTTCAAATTGTTCATGCTTACCCAGTATAACTTTGCCAGAAAGGCTTGCTGGTCTAAAACCAGACCAGTGATGTTCAATTGTCGCATTAAGTAAAACTGGAAATCTTTGATAAGCAAATTCGTGGAGTGATTTTTGTACGCCAATATCAGTACGACCATCAAAACCAACATTTTCCATGGTAGAGCCAACCAATATTCGCCCATCTGCCCTTGGAATAATGTACCTGCCTTGATCTAACACAATGTTCTCTACCACACCCTTGATTGATTTTAAAACAATCATCTGACCTTTCATTGGAAAAATATCATCAGCAAGTTTTAGCCATTTTGAACTCCATGCGCCAGAACAAACAACAACATCTTGTGCAAAACAATCTTTATCTTTAGTTTTTACACCAATCACTTGGTTGTCTTTTATCAATAAATCATTTGCCTGAACATGCTCAATAACATTCACGCCTTTATTCAAAATATCAACCTTCAGGGCTTGTAATAATCTTGGATTGCGGACCTGAGCAATGTTGGCAAACAAGGCGCCATTAACATGAGGCTGATAACTAACCTGATATTTATCCATCCATTGTATCGCTAATAACGAGTCATATTCATCCATCATTAACAAGCCAGATTGAATATATTGCGGGTCAATGCCTGTATCTTCAAAAATTTGCAGACATAAATCTGCATAAACTGCTTGTGAGGCAAAACTTAATTCATTGGTCAAATCATCATAATGCCAAGGGTACAATGGGCTAATAATACCACCACCCGCCCAAGATGACTCTTTGCCACACTCACGCTGGTCTAACAAGGTAACACTAGCACCTGCCATTGCTAGCATTCTCGCACTCATCATGCCAATAACACCACCACCAATCACCAAACAATCACTCATTTTTTCCAATCCACTATGATTAATAATATCACACCAATACTGATAAAAATATCAGCAAAATTAAAAATTGGATAATTAAATCCAGCGTAATGAAAATCAATAAAATCAACAACAAACCCGTTAGCAATTCGGTCAATCATATTACCAAGTGCGCCTGATAAAATAAGTGCTAAACTGATGAGCTTGAACTTGTGTTTCAAGGATGTTCTTAGCATCCAAACACTGATAACAATACTGGCAATAGCAGAAACACTTGATAAAAAATAACGCTGCCAACCGCCACTATCAGCCAAAAAACTAAACGCCGCACCGTAGTTATGAGCAAAAGTAAGCGACAAAAATTCATTAATGGCAATTGAGTCGCCAATGCCTAAATATTCATAAGCCAACAATTTTGTTAATTGGTCAAGGACAACCAATAACACAACTAATAAAAAATAATATTTTGTTTTCACGATTTATTTGGGTTAAATTTTAATATAACAGTAATGGGCATCACAAACCCTACACCAATAATAATCCAAAGCAGACTACCAAGTTCAGTGTAATTTTGCGCACTAGTCACAACACCATCTGTCATAACCTCTCGACTGACAACAAAAATTTTGTTTAAATATTTAGTAAGTAAACCAGCAGCAGAAAGCGCAATGTTCATTAAACTTGCCATTAAGGCAAACCAAGTGCCTTTTTTGCCTTCTGGCGCATGAATAGCCACTAATGTTAGCATTAACACTTGAGAGATATAATTAAAAGGTGAGGAAATAGCCGTGTCAACCAATGCCACAGTGCGCGCATCAACACCTAGCCAAATGTGCACATTGTAATACATCGCTATAATAGGCATTGATAACAAAGTGCCTATAATGGTTAAAAAGATTAATACTTCAGCAATGCTCCTTTTAATGATAAATTTAGCAGAAAACCACATACCAGCAAGCGCAATAACACCACCAATAGCAGACAACTTGGCAAAAAAAGACTCATCAAAACCAAGTACATCAATTTGCCACCAGCTAAGACTAGCACCCACTGATGGCATAGTTCGATAAACAAAAATAACAATCATTGCCATTTTAATGTGCCTAATAGTGCGAGCATCCAAATCAGTAATTAATCCTCGAAGGAAATACAGCACTACGCCAAGAGAAACAATAAAAACAATTTCTTGTGAATAAGGCACGTCGTTATATCCCATCAGTACAATAAAGACAGCGAATGTCAAACCGCCAAACAATATTTGCTTGTTAATAGGTGATACAACTACTATATTTAACTTAACCAAACTGACGCCTAAGATTGACAATAAAGGCACAAACAACGCAATCATAAACACCGCTTCACGATTATCTTTAAAAACACTAGCCAGTTCACCGCCAATCCAGCCTGTTAAAAAGATAGCCAAACCTAATGAAAGTCTTGATAAAACCTGAATGGTGGCAAGTTCTTGGTTAATTTTATTCTTACTTTTAGATTTATCAACAACCTCTGTTGTCATAGTATCAGCAACCACATCTTGTATCACAAACCCTACCACAGCGATGACACTGGCAATAATATAAATAAACTTTTTAGAAAAATCCTGCACAATGGCATAATCACCAACGACAGCAATCATTAATACAGAACTTAATGTAATTAAAGTAGCGCCAATATAAACATAAGATTTTCGATTAGAGCCAAAAATTTGAATACTATCAACCATTTGCCCAAAAATCATCTTAACAGTCCAAGGAGCGGTTAACCATACAGCAAGCTCGGCCAAGTCAGAAGCTGACATGTCTAACACCTCTTTCACCCAAAAATTCTCAGCAATGGCAGTAAAAACGCTACTGCCATAGGAAAAATAAATCAGCAATAGGGGAATGTAGCGCATTCTAAGCGATCGAATAGGGGTCAAGAAAATATCTAACATCTATAAAATAATAATAGCAAGAAACAGTTAATTATTATAGGTGCTGTGTAGGTTATAATTTATTTTTTATTAATAACAAAATTGGAGATTTATGGGCTTCTTAACTGGAAAAAAAGCACTCATTGTTGGTGTGGCGTCAAATCGCTCTATTGCTTGGGGAATTGCTGAGGCTATGGCCAAACAAGGCTGTGAAATTGCACTCACCTACCAAAATGAAAAACTCAAAAAACGAGTTGATAAATGCGCCGTAGTTTGCCACTCAAATATTGTCATTGAATGTGACGTTGCTAGTGATGAGGGTATTGAAAAAACCTTTAAAGAATTAAAAAACCATTGGGATAATTTTGATATTATCGTTCATTCAGTTGCCTTTGCACCACGTGAAGCACTAGATGGTAACTATATTCAAGCAACCACTCGTGAAAATTTTACCACGGCGCATGATATTAGCTCATACAGCTTTACTGCACTTGCAAAAGCCGCTTATTCCATGCTTAATGACAATGGCGCTTTATTAACAGTTAGTTATTTAGGCAGTATTCGTGCCATTCCAAATTACAACATAATGGGTGTAGCTAAAGCCTCACTTGAAGCTAATGTTCGTTATATGGCAGCAGCCTTAGGACCTGAAAGAGGTATTCGCGTTAATGCAGTCTCAGCAGGGCCAATTAAAACTTTAGCAGCATCTGGTATTAAAGATTTTGGCAAACTGCTTGATTATGCCGCAGACAGTTCTGCACTTAAGCGCAACATAACCACTGAAGAAGTGGGTAATGCTGCTGCATTCTTGTGTTCTGATTTAGCCTCAGGCATCACTGGCGAAATAACCTATATTGATTCTGGTTATAACTTTTATGACAAGGGGCCAAATTAATAAATAAAGGCAATTACCAATCAAACAAGCCCTGACTCTAAAAAAGAATGCAGGGTTTTTTATTGCCTGCTGAATATCTCTAAAAATCTATAGCGACTGACAAAGAGGTTTTTAAAAAAATATTCTATTGTTGATACTGGCTTTTAACTTGTTTTAAGATACTTTTTATATCTTCTTGCCAGCGAAAAATAGTCATACGTTCTTCATTTGTTTGAACCAATGGCAAGAGTGCAATTGGCGGTATGACAATCATTAAAGTATATGCGCCTTCTTCCATTACTGTAATTTTTAATGGAAAAACGGCACAATTTCAGGGTATTTTTTGCTCATTTTTTTCATTTCATCATACTTACCAAAAAATAAAATACGATATTTATCGGATTTATAATGGCGCTCATTAAACGCAAAATCACAACGTTGCAAATAAGCTGGCTTATAATGGTAGGCTGTAATGGTTTTATCAAGTGCTGACCAAGTATATGAAAATTTCGCATTAACACGCTCAATTAAAAGCTCTTCATGTCCTGCAAATACTGAGCCAGCTAACAATACTATGTGCAATATTAAAGTTCTAATTACCATAACGCTTCCTCAACCATTTCTTGCATTTTTTCTATTAGATCACCAGCTGACTGGCTCATTTGTTCATTATTAAAACGTGTCACTGTGTGCTTATAGTTTTCAAGCACTACGCTTACTTTGCCTTGCCCATCCTCTATAACTGTTGCTCTACATGGTAGCATAACGCCCAATCTAGGATCTAGTTTCAAAAATGCTTGCATATTCCTAAAATTACAAAAGCGAACCACAACTTGCTTTTTATCGCCAATTTCAAACTCTCCCAAACCTTGAAGTAACGCCCTATTTGGATAAACCCTAAAAATTATAAGCCGCGGCCGACTCTCGCAATCTATTCACTATTTCTTCTAATTTATATGGACTTGTAAAAATAAACGACACTGGTTCATCTATTTGTTTAATCGTATGCTTATGCTCAAATGGCTTTTCATAAGAGCGAATAAAGCTAACCAAATCATCTACCGTTTGCTCAGTAAAATTAAACACTTTAGTAAAAGATATCATCTCAGTATCTTTAATACCGCTAACAATGATATGTTTAATCATTTGATCTTCTACTGAATATAAAAAACCTTGATTGGCGAGTGCTGGTGGTGAAACTTCTCTGTCCTTTTTCCAAAAAAAAATTTACAGTACCCTGTTCGCCCTTTAAATCAACCCCATGGCACCTTTGACAATATTGCTCATAAGTATACTGTCCAGCTTCAATATTACCTTTAATGGGTGTTGTGTCGTATTTTAGTGCTTTGATTCCAGCACGCAAAAATCTAATTAATTTAGCCACCTGAGCATCAGATAAGTTAAATACAGGCATAATCCGACCTGGTCTACCACTCCTTGATGGTTCGTTGTAAATATCTATCAGAATGATTGGCAATGGTTGAGCTGTATAATGGCAAGCCTAGAGAACCTTGACGAGAAAAACCGTAGCAATTTTCACAAAATTCGCTATAAATCTCCTTACCCCTGCCAAACTTAATACAGGTAATAATATCAATATCAATATCAATATCAATATCAATATCAATATCAATATCAATATCAACGTTAATTTTATTTTCATAAATTGAACTTTAAATTATGTTTAAATAAGTTAAAAATAAACAATTTATTTAAAGTAAGAATCGATTCTAGCTTATAAATTTCTACTAAAAAATTTAATTTTTGCTCGAGATTTAAGCGTTTCAAGGATATTTGTAAATATCTCATCTGATTCAAAACTTAATAAAGACCTTTCAAGAGTAGCATTAATCGTCTTTATATCTGTCGTTTTAACACCTGATAATTTGATTACAACTGCATTACTTCCATCCAAGTCTTGAGCGCTATAGCTAGAATTGCCATTAGTTGGCTTAGCCAATGCAAACACTTTGTTGATAATAGCCATCTCAGCTTTGTTGGAATCTCGTTTCACCCAATCAACATGGTGCCATTTAAGTTTGTTCTTATTCATTAGTTTTTTGAGTGTGTCTTTATCATTGTGCGTCAATAAATCAACAATATTCTTGACAAGATTATCAACAAAAGTTTTAGCTAACAGTGTCATTAAATGTGCATTAATTTCATCTTTAACTTCAGTAAAGGGTTTTTGTCTTTGTGCTAATTTTTCTCGTACACGAATGACCATTAATTTATCTTTTGATAATTCTAAAATTTCTGAGTTTTCACCCTTGTTAAGAACTACGTCACTAAATGCAGTAGTAACAATTTTTTGGTTTAATTGAGTACTACCCCTGTCAAAAAAATCACTCACCTGAAGTTTTAAATCCATTTGATCAACAATTTCCTCTAAACTTGCCTCGTAAGCCAAGTTGGCCAATTGTTCAGTCAAACTGTAAAACACTTTTTGTGCTTGTGCTTGAGTGTATAAATCAAGCAATTCTGATTTAACTGCATCAAACGGTTTAAGTATTTTAGCTTTAATATTGTTAAGTTTAATAATATGATAGCCAAACTCAGATTTAACCAAATCGCTAACTTCGCCAAGTTTCATTGCAAATACTTTTTTCTCAAATTCTGGCACCATAACACCGCGAGTAAAAAAACCTAAATCTCCTGCGTCAGATTTAGAGCCTGTATCTTGAGAGTATTGTCCAGCAAGTTTAGCAAAATCACTACCACTGTTTAATAGGGTAATAACCTTTTGCGCAGTTAATTCATCTTCAAGCAAAATATGTTGTGCTTGCCTTTCTTCTTCTGTAGTAAAGCGCTCTTGCTCATCTTCATAAAAATTAAATAATTCATCGTCACTTACTTTAATATTTTTTGAAATTTCATTTAATGACAACTCAACAAATTCTATTTTTACTTGCTCTGGTGCAAAAAATAACGCCTTTTTATTATTATAAAAATCTTTGACACTTTGTACGTCAACCTTAACTTCTTTAACATAATCATCAGCTTGAACAGTAATATAGCTAAATTGTCGCTGTTGATTGTTCAATTTTTGTAATCTTACGAGTTGTGATGGCGTTACAAAAGCAGAATCTAATAAATTGTATTTGATTTGAGTTTGGGTTAATTCTTGTAACCTTATTGCCTCATATTTTTCTGTTGTATAGCCATTTAGCCTTAATAATTGCTTATATTTTTCTAATGAAAATCGCCCTTCTTCTTTGAATAAATTATTAGCTTGAATAATAGTATTAAGTTCACTGGCAGTTGTTTCATACGACAATTCACTGGATAATTGCTCAAGTAAGCGCCTATCAATCATTTGATTAAGAATGGATTGCTTGAGCATGGCATCAAATTCTGTGTCGTATTTTTTGTCTAGTTCTTGTTGCAGACGTCTTTTTTGCGGGTTAAATTCTGCAAGAAATTCTGCTTTTGAGATGTCAGTACCATCAACAGAAGCAACCTTAATATTTGAAGCACCAGTAAAGTATTCATTGATGCCGAATAAAGCAAAAGGAATGGTAATCAAACCAACGATTAAATAAGCGACCCAGCCCTTGGTTTTGTTTCTAATTGAACCTAGCATAATGATGTGTATTAACGGCTAATTAATTAATGATCTAAAAAACCATTTATTTAATAAAAAACAGGAATTATAAACGAAAACCTTTGTATTCTTACATGGATTTTGTTATGTTTTTAACATTCGAATGTTGGACAAATCGGAAGCCATAACAAAGAAAAGTTATGGCAAAGAAAAGTTATGGCGGAGCGGACGGGGCGCATCTAACATAGTATATAAACCATTGATATAAAGACTTTTCCCCTCCCTTAAAAGGGTAAATATTCCTACTATACTCCTAATTGTTTATGTAAGCCACCTGCCCCCAATAAATTAGACACTAAAATATAACTATTTAGGAGCCTATCATGGCCATTAATAAAACGATTTGTAAAAACTGGCGTATTAATGCAAAAAGCGTTAATCACTTATTAAACATTCCAGACAAATCAAAATTGCCAAATCTAAAAAAATCACCCTATATGGGCTATAAAAATATACTAAAGGCGGGATGCTGTAGCAGTGTTGATTAAATCACGCCTCTCAACTTTATAATTTTAGTTTTTAAATCAGTCTTAAGCGTATCACACTCATCATAAGGAGATAAACAAGAATCTTTTATTACCCGTCTATTGCTAATGCATTTATATCGACCCAGGTAAGCTTACTGGCATCTGTTAAATACATGCCTGTAGTTTTATCTACGACATAAATTAAGGTTTTAATATTAATAGTGCCAGTAAGCTCCAACATGGCTAGATCTCTAACTCCATCAAGTTTTAGCATTTGCTCTTGAGTTGGAAACAGCACAACTGAAGGGTCGCTTTCTGGTAGATCTTCACCAAAAATCTGCTCAAAATCTTTTGAATGTAAAACAGTCCACCTGCCAGAAGGGTCTAGCGTTATATAAAAATCGTCAGTATGTCCAATAATATGAACCTCTTGAATAAATTGCATACAATTGGCTTACTGACAAGCGTTTATCCTTATCAATAAAAATGTTTTTGTTACTAAACCACTTATCTAAATTAGCTTGATTTTTATGCTCATCAAGCAATTCATAATAGAACGTATTATCGGCAAAGTTCTCACAGTTTAGTATTATGCCGTAATCCACAAATTTTTTAAATTGTATATCAAACATTGGGAATTGGTCAATTAACTCACTCATAAACACCCTCTCTAAAAAAAATTACTTTAAGTAGAGGGTTTTAATCAGCGAAGCACTCATTCTAAAATGCTTTCTTTTTGTACCTAGATAGAATCTACTCGTTGTGTTATTAGTTTGTTCTTTTTGTGTCTGTATATTTTTCATAACTATGTCCATTTTTTTATGTTTATCTCAATTTTTGTAATACACTCTTATTGTCGAGAGACCATCTTAAAGTTGTTTCTAAATGTTTTGAGATTCAGTAATAAAACTAAACACTTCAACTCCTCCGATTTTCTTTCTATTGTCAGTTCTTTGAATGACAATCGTTGCTATTACTTTTTGAGTAAAGCTAGAATTAGAGGAGCTCTCATAATGAATTATAATTGGCATTTCAAACTTCCACTTCACCCTGCCATTGTGTTTTAGTTTTTTAATAAGAACCGGCAATTCGATAAGCGCATGGGCATACATTTTCTCTTTCTTGATAAAGTTTAAAACTTCCTCAAATTCCACAATAAAATTGTCAAATGATGCCTCATAAAACATCGATTCTACACTTTCTATCTTTTGCCTAAAATTAATATAATTAATTGAATACAAGGTCATCGCAAAATCTCTACTGAATTGCCTTGCCACTTCATCTGTTACCAGAGGCTTGTCAAGTGCAACAAGTTTAGTCACAACCCCTGCTGGGCTTACAGTGAAATATCCATAAAACTCTTTTTGCGTTTTAATAGTTTTAAAGATATTACTCTCTGACTTTGTTAAAGTAATGTCGAGAGCCTCTAGTCCTTTAACATATTGTTTTCGATAACTTAGGGTAACCCCTTTCGCTGAAATTTACTTTGGCGTTTCTTTCGGTTCAAGTGTTAAAGCCTTTGTCTTTATAATTGGTTTTTTAACTGGACCAATCCGTTGTTACGATTATTATCAACTAGTATTTGTATATAGGCATCTTGTAGAAATCTTAAGGTTGTTAGCTCACTAATAAGTAATTTGCTCTCAATTCCTTTTGATGACAATCTATGGACAAAATTAAGCCTGCTAGTAATCAGTTCTTTTAATTGTTTAAGATTGTCTTGTGGTTTATCATCTACACTTTTCGCATTAACATTAAGTGTTAATGCGAAAAGTGTAGATGTAATTATTAGTAACGTCTTAATTTTGTTGGCCTTAGTCATATCGCTCCTTTTAAAAAAAATCTATAATTAAAAAACCGTGGTTACATACTTGGCTTGCTCTTGCCAATGGGTTTATCTCCACCCTTGTCATCGTCAGATGGCGCAGCCTTATCAAGGCTAGCACCATCTTCTTGACTGGCTTTAATTTCCATAACCTCAACATTACCAAAGACATAGTTGTCATGGTAAGTTGTCCCAGAATCTGAAACGTGCTCAGTTTTCTTAACATAATAGCCTTTGTCAGTCTTAAATGCAACTTTGGCAAACTCATCTTCACCTGCTTCTGCTACGGCAGTTTTCAAAGCGGTTGCAAAAACTGGCACTTCGTAACCCTTATAACAAGCCAATTACAATCAATCAAAATAATGACTTGACAGAATACGAAAAATAAGAAAACATGCTACTCGCAGTTAAAAAATTTATCCTTGTAAGTGTTGAGGTTATAAACGATATAGCTTTGAAAAAGAAATTTAAAATTACAACTAACAACGAAAGTTACGACCTTACGATTGATGGATTATTGAATAATGACTTGGACTTTCCTATAATTTTGTAGTCTTGTTGTAGATAAGTGGAATAGGCATACTCATATTAAATGCCCAATCTTAATTGGACCTACACCTGATATCGACAAAGCCAGCATTCAAATTTTTCCCTATACAAGCAGCATCAATACAACATCAAATATATTGTTCATCTCATTTATGCTTGTATTTTGGGATATATTCAAAGCGGAGATACTGATAAAAAAGCAGTAACATTATTGCATTTGCCCTTAACAAAGAAGAGGTGCAGTGGGCAAATATTATCTGATAGCAATTAGGTGTCTAATATAAGGCTTTGTATTTTGAAATGGCAACTCTAAACGAGCCATCTTGGTTATCACTTCCAATTCAAAGAATTTATAACTTTAGATAGAACATTGTTGCTACTTAACTTAAAAATCCTTGACATGACTGGCTTAAAAGTGGGCAGGTCTAAAACTAATCCTTAGTGTTTTTCTCTTCTCGCATCTTTACAAAATTAATTGTTGGTAACATTTGAGGGCCGCACCCAGACAGAAGTAAAAATTGAAAAACAAATGATCTAAGGCATGGATAAGCAATTACCGGCGCGTTGATAGTAGGAAAACTTGATTCTTTAAATATTTTATCTATATCTTCAGATGTTGAAAATTCAGACACTTGTTCCAAAGATAATATTAAGTTGTCACTTACTGGCAATGAGGCTTTAAATAAAATAGCAAATGTTTTTAAATCATCGCTTTGATATGCGGCTCCGAAGCCAAGATCAAATTCTAATATCTTTTCACTATTATCTTTAAAGCTTAGACTTCTTATGTGGGAGCCGAGTAATTAAATATCCATTATGCTGCTACAGAATAAGGCGTTTGATTTGTGGCATTCTCATAAATGTTACCACCTTTGTTACTGCAAGATACCGATCCAGTATCGATACTCTTCCCTATAACTTCAATCTTAATAGATTCAACTATAACATTATTAATATTGATCCATATATCTTGATGTGAAGATACGTCTGATGTTTGAATAGAGATAGTAGCACCTGATAAGATTTTAGGGTACTGAAAACCAGTCTTAGACTCTATAGAGATTCCTAATGCGTCTTCAACAGATATATCATTTGAATAGTATCCACGTTTTTCTCTTATTTTAGTAAAAGCCTCCTGTATTTGTTCGGGCGTTTGCTCATCTATAAATTGTTTTAAAATTTTATTCATAATCAACCTCTTTTCCTTTATCAAAATTATAACAGTTTTCAAAAACACATAGTTGCTGTCCAGTTGGCCCAATATCAATAGATTCTTTTGAATTTTGAGTAAAAGGAATGCTTATTAAGTCTAGCTCTCTTTTGTCTTCTAATTTTATTACTTTATAAGAAAACGCTCCTAGAATTCTGCTTTCTATATCTCTCATGTAAGTAATTACATCTCCTAAATTCACCTTTCCCGATTTCTTTTTACAGATTTGAGTGTAAAAAATTTTAAATTCAATCTTATCATCAACATTTCCAACCAAGTCTAATAAATATTCTTTTTCAAAAGTTAAGCCAAACCTCATAATACAATAATTTTCACCTTTATTTTTATAGTGAGTTTTACCCCATTTTTTTGCAAAATAATCAGAGTCGGTCCAAAAGTAAAACCCTTGTGTTAACCATTGGTTATTAGGCTTGCTTAAAAATGGAACCAAATAGTCCGTTCCATTTTTTCTACACGTATGGAAGCTGGTAATTGCAATTGGCATTGAGAATGAATAGTGCATATTTTTTTTATTCTACAACCATTCTAGTGTTAAAGTTTAAAAAATATTTTTCAATGTTCTTATTTTTTAAAATACCTTTTAATCTCACTGGCAACCCACCGCCCTATTGGTACAGCAACACCGTTGCCAATCATTCGATATGCATCTGTATCAGGTATGTTAAATTCAAACCAACCTGGAACGCCTTGTAATCTAGCATATTCTCTGACTGTGTAAGGTCTAACACCAACAAGAATGAGATTTATCGACCACTAGTCTAGTAGATCTATCCCTAGCATAATGTGCTAAACA
Source organism: Abyssogena phaseoliformis symbiont OG214 (assembly GCF_016592595.1). Lineage (NCBI taxonomy): Bacteria > Pseudomonadati > Pseudomonadota > Gammaproteobacteria > Abyssogena phaseoliformis symbiont. Next base: position 537,195 of record NZ_AP012977.1, on the reverse strand, counting down.
AGTAGGAGCAATACCGCCTTTACTAGGATCGCTAATAATTGGCTTATCTCGATATTTGCCAGATAAGCAACTATGTACTGCCTTTGGCATCCTTTTCAAGAATCTCTTTTAGAGTTGTTGCTTTAGCTTTTTTTGACGGCCTAAAATTAAATTGTTTTCGTGACGCTATCACAATAAGTCTGCCTCTATTTTGAGGAAGCCAATTACTCGCATTCACTGGACAAAAAACTTCGATATAATAATCTGGAAGCCTTGTCATCGTTTTCATAACAACTTTAAATTTTTTCATTCCTGGCACATTTTCAATCACGTACATTTCAGGCTGTCTAAGCGCATGCAAAAATAGTTCGTCACCAGTGCGAGTGCCATGTATATCTGCGATTGCACTGTATTTAGTGCATGGATAAGTAAAAATCATTGCATCGTAACCCTCATCGTTAAGTGCGAGCTTTGACTAATATCTGCTTGAACAACATGATCACCTAAAGTCTGATACTGCACCTTACAACATCTTAGATCAATCTCAAATGATTTCCCAATTTGAAGCCCACCTTCCAATAGTCCAATATCAAAAAGCCCTGCGCCAGAAAAATATGAATTAACCATTATATTCATTTTCTACTCCATTTATTTAAAATAAAACTATCATTGAATCATGTATGTCGCACTTGTTGTCCAGTGGTCACCATGATTTTGGTTGCGATTTTTCATTCCTGTACCCATAACAATTTTTGCTTCTTGCCACGCATATTAAAAGCTTCAGCTGTTTGATTGAAATCTGCCCACTTATATATTAAATCTTGGTTTTCACAAGCGATAATTTATGAGCTTTGGTTTTTGCTTATACCTCCTGCTAGCTACACTCGAATATAGTGGATCAATAAAATAAGTTTGATTGGTATAATCTAACGATTGCTCGTAAGCAATGTCGTAACCCCTAGTAATACCCTCCATTTTCTAATCTTTGGCAGTTGTTTGATAATCCGCTCCTTGACATACTCGTTCCACACCATACAATTTTGACTGTTGTGATATTTAGCAAACCAAGATGTGGTGCTTTTTGCCGGATGTGTTTGTGCTTTACGCATCCAAAAACCGATAAGATTTTTAGCGCCATCTGGCAAATGATAAAATTGCTCATCAACTAACAAAGGCGTGCCAACCATATTGGCCACCCTGCCCTTAAAGGCTGGCAAGTCATCAATATCGTCTTCACTGGCGTTAATCAAATAATCCCAAATAACTTACAACACAAGGGTTAGAGTCACTCAGTATTGCACGCTCAGGCTCATGAAACACACTAATAAGTAGCCGAGCCTGCAAATGGCTCAATCACCACATTGTCTGTTTTAGGCGCAGGATAAAGGCCTTGCTGACATAGGCGGTATTTAGAGCCGTAGTAACTAAAGAATGGTTTCATGGCATATCCTTATATTCAACACCATCAATCAAATAGCCATTAGTTTTTTACTACGCTTAACCCTATCCTCGCCATATACATCCCACTGCTTAAAGAAAAATGGCGCCTCCTGATCTTTACATTGACGTTTGATATTAAGCACCCACTCTTTTTTCATAGTCCGTGCATTTGAACCACTTTTACCCCCAACAATTACCCAGTCAATATCTGTTAAATCAATTTCGCCCAAATCCTCAAGCAAGGGTTCAATCGATAAAAATAACTTAGGTCTAAAGTTAGAAGTTGAATAAAAAACACTTCTTAAGTGCTCAATTCTAGGCAGTCCATCTTTTTTATTTTCAACACTAGCGCCCAATAAAACGTTTTTCATTTCACCAAATAAATTATCAAAATACCCACCATTTCTTGACCAGAACCACTATCTAAAATTATCTGTATTTTTGGTTAATATCTGATACGTATGTTGTGGCGTATTTTTAATAACAGTAAATATTTTGTCAATAAATTCATCAGGCACATTAGGATGAAACAAATCACTCATTGAATTAACAAAATAAGTCGTTGGTTTTTTGCGTTTAAGTGGAATACCTAGTCTATCTTTATGGCATACAACTTCATTAAAAGGCTTTTCGTATCCTTTAGAACTCATTGCACTCAACCTTTTGTGCATTGTTTTTGCATAACAGTTCTTGCAACCTGCTGATACTTTACTTCAACCCACAACTGGATTCCATGTTTTTTCTGTCCATTCTATTTTTGACATTTAACAGCCTCTTGTCTAGCTCTATCCTTGTATTTAAATTGTTGAACGGTTAGTTGGTTCATTATTTGTTCTCCTTTAATTTGTCTACTGTATCAACGCAACTGATTTTGTTAATTGATTCCACTGTGCAGTTACTTTGAATCTTGGTTAAAAGGGGTGCTGCCAGACCAAGCGCAACTACAATGGCTAAGATAAGAATAATTCCGATCATGTCTTGTTTTTTAATTTCCATTATTTAATCTCCTATAGTTAGCTTGAATCCATTCATCTGACGCCACTTCTTTGTTACTAGTTAAATCAGTATTTTCATTATTTGAATATTCGTACTCTAAAGCGTGAATATAACTTTCAACCTCATACTCTAAAAAATCAATAGAGCTCAACTCTTTAGTTGTTGCGTTATTTTTTGCAAAATCAATTAAGGTTGATAAATTAATAGTATTTACAACATCTCGTCTAATTTCTGAATTAGGATAGGTTTGTAAGTTGGATTCTTTTAATTGACTCACCTTTTCTCCTTATTCCATTTTCTAACGATGTAATCAAAAGCCTTAAGGTGAGCCTTCATACATGTTTCTTTTGTTTTATGAGAATCATCATGTAAAAAGTCGCAGTAATGCGTACCTCCACCAGCTTCTACATGTGATGAGTGTGAATTCTATTCCGCACTCACAAGTTATCCAGTAACTAGGCATATGGGTGTTATTAATAATAGAATTACCCTCTCCGCAAAAGCAACAATTCTGTAAGCCAACTTCACCACCTTTAACACCACCAAATGGTAATGATGCTGATCAATCACCATCATTACCAAATAAATTAATATACTTTTTATATTTTTCCATCTTTATCTCCTTAAATTATTTGACTGATTTAAAGTTGCCTTTATGCCGAACATCTCATGCTTGATATATTCGCTTTCAACTTGAAAAATCCACATTTTTTGGTGTTCAACTGAGCAATTTCCTTTATACCAACGTTTTATGCTCATTGTCACTCCCTCGTTTAATAAATAACTGGCAAAGTGCAGTGGCGAACCTTAATTCGATATCTTTTATACTTTCTAGATTGCGTCTTTACTCTCGTTCAAAATACCTGATTTTTAAAGTATGTTCCTAGGAACAACAGTCTTATTACGATCATGCCCTACATTCTTTTTTAAGTTTTTAAATTCACTTGGGGGTGAGTGTTACCGTCACTTTTTCGGTAAGTTTTTCAGAGTCTGATTTTGACGGTCTCCCTGGTTTTTTGAAAATAGGATTTTCTATTTTTACACCACCGCTTTTTCGTTGATTCAAAAAGTCTTTTTTATTCATATTACTCTCCTTTTTTATAGACCTAATGTTGTATATATTTTATTAAATTGAGCCAAAACAACCTTATAGCTGTATGCCGCTAATGAATTAGATCTTGTTAATTGTTGGATGCTTTGTTTTTTCAAAAATATTATCAAATGCTTTCAATGCCTTTAAAGGTAAGTAATGATTTACACTGCCAGGTAATGCACTTTCAATATATGAGCGTATTTCAATAAACTCTTTACTTTGATCCCAGTTATCTAAAAAAACATCTTCTCTTTGTTTTTGCCGTTTGGTTGTCACAACTAAAATATCTATCTCTGAGTTTATATTTTTTATCTCTTGGATTGTATTACTCCCAGATAACATACTTTTTAATTCACAAGATATCGGGACTATGACAACATCACTCATTGAAATTGCGCTTTTAATACTTTGTGAATTTTTATTAATAGAGCCGGCTAAATCAAACACAACATTCATTTCATCAAAATCAGGAAAGTCCTCATTCATATCAATTTCGACAAATTCATCATCGGAAAGAATATATTCATATATTGAGGTGTGTTCATTGGTGGCGATCATAAAGCCTTTATCTATTGCAATGTTGGCTGAGATAGGCATCTTTCCCACGCCGCCTTCAGAATTGTGAACTGTAATTTTCATATTTTCTCTTCCTTGTAATAAAGTTCTTAAATATAAGACAACCTCTAAACTAATTTAATTATTGACTGTCTTATTTATCTTTAAAATAATTATATACTATATATTATATAATTATAGTATATTTAATAAATATATTAAGTTTAATATGTCCATTAAACTTCCTAAATGTAAAGCGGGTTTTTAAGTAACTAAAGCTTATCAGAATTAGTATTTGGTATAACTAATGGTTATGACCGACCAACAACTACTCACAAATATTCAGTCTGACATCAAAGAAACTGTTGGCAAAACAGAAGCAGAATTAGAGCTTGCAAGCGTTAACTACATAGAAGAAAACGCAGACATGCTTAACAATATATTTATCAAATATAAAAACCCTAAGAAGGAAATAATTTTTATAGCTGGGGGTTCTGGAGCAGGCAAAAGTAAAACCGCTCAAAATTTAGCTAAAAAATACTCTTTAGATATTATAGACACCAATTCAATTAGGTCTATTTGTCCTAAATACAGCGGAGCAAATGCCTCTATTTTCCAAAAAGCCGCCTCTAAAGGAGTTGGCATGCTGTTTAACATCTGCATAAAAAATAGCGTTTGTCTATCGCCGTAAACAAACTACCAAGAAGCACACGATTGACAGATCCAATATAGAAGGTAGGGTTGTGCCTGATGATGTGTTTAACAGGTAATATAATGAGTCTATAGAAACAACGCTATATACACTAAAAAAGTATAATAATTTAAGTGTATCTTTTTACGACCTTGAATCAAACAATATTTTTCGTGGCAAAGATGCTATTAATAAACTTGAAAATCTTAAGAAATCCATAGATATTGAATCAAAATTAAAAAACAAGCGCTCACTAAAAATATGACTAGTTGTTATAAAACTTAATAGAGTCATTAAACAGTGGTAGCGGTGTTATCTTAGCCTGAATTTAGATTTTAATTTTATTGATGAGCAATAGGTTTTTTCAACAATTTAGCTTGTTTCTGTTCATATTGATTTACTTGTTTAGAAAAATATCGATAAATATCCTTAATACTTGTACTTCCTTTTATAATAGACAAGCCGGGATCACTAGCATCAATCGGCACACTCCCAATCAACACTTCTTTGATTGGATTTTACCCCCTCTAAAGGGGAGTCTATTTTCTCAATATTATCAAAAAATATCTTTAATCCTGTAATTATAATTTTGTAAAAGATACATTAAATCATAAAGGTCTCGTGATTAACTCTATCTCTTAAGACAACGCACTTTAATTCAAAAATTTCATTAATTCCAAATATTTTAAAGCTTGTCCCCTATGTCTTTCTTTTGCATATTTTTAAAATACTCTTTGTCTTGCCTTTTCACCCTTATTAAAAGTAAAAAAACTGACCTTAACGCCATTAGTACTGTAATCTTGCACATAATCTAATAAATTAAAACCATTGATTCTAGCTTGAGACATTTGGCTTTGTGGTATTAAAAGGTCTACTGCTAATCCCTGTTCTGAAAGTTTTGACAGTAAATTGTTAATATTTTTAACGGGCAAAGTATCTGTAAAAAAGAAAAATCAAGGCCCCCACTAAGTCTATACCCTATTTGAATTGAAAGCGCAGTTCCTCCAATTAAAGCAGCTTCTTTTAAATTTTCATCATCAAACAATAGCTCAAACAGGCTTCTTGTTTTACCAAGCATCCTTTTTTTTATTTATCATTACTCAGCCCTTGAATTGCATTGTTTAGCATTCTATTTAAAATTTTATGGATGCGCTATCCCAAGAAACACTATTAAAAACTTTTATTACCGAATTGGCTCCGTAATATATGATTATCATAACTATATCCTGGTAAACAGTGTGCTCAAGCACGCTAAGAATTAAAGCTTTATCGCTTATTTTTGGATTACTCCAATCATAAGGAAAAGACAGGTTTATTTTTGTTAGGCGCCCATATTGTTAAAACTTTTTTAGAATTATAACAAATTTATAGTATAAGTAGATGTTGGTTTAGATGGTACTGATTCAAACAACGCTGTGCTAAGTTTAGGAAGTTTAATAAACTTCATATATTTATTAAACTTTTTACAATTTATATTTTTCAGCTTTCCAAACTTCCATTGGGGAGGTATCGGGTTGCTTGTACAGGTCGATTAACAAGCTAAGCTTTCCTAATGAAGTTAGAATTCTCATTAGATTAATTGTAGAAATTGGCTTACCACTCTCTACTCTTTTGATGACAGTCAAACTAACATTACAATGTTCTGACAATCTTCTTTGGATTATCTTTTGTTGTTTCCTAATAAATTTTATTTGTTCACCAAAAGTCTTGAGCGCATCTTCAATCGCTATAAACTTTCCACCAATAAGTGTTGTATTCATTAGCAGAAAGTTGGTTTTTTAGTGCCATGCTGCTCAGGAGGCTCTGGCTCTGGCTCTGAATCAATATAAACCTCATTCAAATGCTTTATTATTTTATCCTTGTGCGGACCGATAACTCCAGCCTTATCAGCATAAAAAGTAAAATTATCTGCAACATTCTGGACGTCTTTTATAATACTTTCCATGTCTTGATCTCTTAATGATAAAACGATCCCCTCTGTCACCATATCCTCTTTCGTAATACCTGTTCCTTTGTTATTTATTAACAAATTATGCTCTTTAGTCCAGGCGTTGGGGTTGGTATTATTGTAAGCATGTGTTATGTCATACGCTGGTGCTAACAGCCACTCCCCACTCTCTTTAATTAAAAAGGAAAAATTCTTAGTATGGTCATCTCTGTTAGCTAAAACAACATTAAAAACCATTCTTCTAAACATTTCTTTTTTTGCTTGGTATCCTAAATTAAAAAAGTTTGCTAGATTAAAGTAACTAGCATAATTTGATGATCTAGGTCGGTTAAAGTCTGAGCCTATAATGCTACACAGGGTTTGTGTGTGTATTTTTTTATTACCCACCCTATCAAATCGTTTAGTCATGAAGTGCTCATCATCGCCACTTGGTAGTAAAAAAGATTTAGTCATCTCTATCCCTGAGTCTACAGCCATTAAATAGTAGGCATATTCAACATTTCCATAGCCCTTAGGATCATCGCCGGAAACACTGTCAAATTTAATTAGATAATGCTCAAATCCATCTGGAACATCTTTCTGTCCAGGTTTAAACAGTTTGTTTTTTTTATCATAGCCAATTAATGCTTTAGCTCTAGCGCCACCAACACCAGAAGATGTTTCAATTAAAATATCCTCCACTTCAGACAGCTCCCCATGTATTTTCTTTTTTACAGCGTCGACTAAAACCTTCAGATTCAAAATATCATCTAAAGCACTATTATCCAATACTGAAAAAGCCGGCTCAAATTCTAAAGCGCCAATTGACTTTTTCCCTAGGAAAGCCAGTCTTTCCAAAATTGTAATACTGTCAATACTTCTACCTTGTTTGGCAAAATAAGCACTTATGATTGTGCTGCCAAACTTATCAGGCAATGCATCAGATATAAAATGAGGAAGCCCATTAAAACAGTCATTACCTCTATTATTAAATTTATGTATCCCTGGTGTTTTCGGCAGCATAAAGGGCGATAGCTCAATAGCGTTGTTTAGAAAGTCTGAGTCATACTCAAAAGACAACATAGATCCGTTTTGAGAAAGATATCCAACTGTTTGATTAAAGATATTAACTTTTATTGAAGTTTTCATTTTTTTAGCTTAAATATGAAATATATATGCAATTATATCGATATATTAGTTTAAATATAACCTTTTTTAAATATTAAGAGAATATGGTTGTATTAAATTTAAGCAGGCACATCATGGCTGTACACACAACATCGAAAGTGGGGCAATTTTAAGGGATTTTACAGCTTGTCTGATTAATCAATACTATTAAGTAAATCCTTAGTCTCGCTTTTAGCGACTAAACCTTCTTTAATAGTAAGTTGGGCCGCTTTGCCGTATAAAATATCCTCAAGTTCTATTAATTCTTGATACCTTTTAGATGATAACACCACAGCTATATCCTTATTTTTTTTAGATATAGTGGTAGGCTGCTCTCAGCACTGGTAATAATAGCGCTAAAACTTTGTCTTGCCTCGGTCGATGTCATGGTTTTCATTAGAGTCCTCATAAGTATAAATATTAAGATATGCATAATATTACATAACATGAGTGCGGACCAAACATCTAAATATGATTTACCAGTCTTAAATTCAAATATAGCTGGGTAGATAGCCTCTCTTTTTTATGTGCGTTCTCTATAGATCGCTCATAATTTATCGCTTCCTGCTGCTCTCGTCCCAAATCAATACGCATCAGCTATTGATAGAGATCTAGTCGTTTTTAAATTCTGAAAAAATTAATTTACAGAATTTCCTATTGGCTGTATCTAATTTAGAATACAATTCTATGAATTTAATTGCTGATAATCAGCAAGTAATTACTAGTCGAGTCGATGAAAGATTAAAACAGAATGGAGTAAATGTTAGAACTTGCGCTAATGGGTTTAATCACTACTTTAAGGACGCAATTAATAACAAAAAAACAAGGCCAATCAACAAAGAATCCGAAAAGCCCAATTCAAATTACCTAATCAGCATGTATCTGAATTATGCGACTATTTAAATGCTTCAGTGGAAATAGATGCAAGCACATCATTTGAGTCATTACTATTAAAAATAGTAATAGAACAGCAGCCTGACTTAAAAAATACCATTAATCAGCTTTTAAAAAAACTACTCAAACAGGAGGTGTAATATGAAATTTATTGATTTATTTGCAGGTTTAGGAGGCTTTCATAAGGCTCTCTCAGAAATTGGCATAGAGTGTGTTTTTGCATCAGAAATAGACAAAAACCTTCAATCCATATATTACAAAAATCATGGAATCAAACCAAAAGGGGATGTTCGTTTAATCAATGAAAATGAAATCCCTAATCATGATGTATTGTGTGCAGGGTTTCCTTGTCAGCCTTTCTCTATTGCAGGAAAAAGAAAGGGTGCAAAATACCCATCTTCTGTAAAATTAATCGATGATGTGATTAAAATTGCTAAAAAACATCAGCCTGATTACGTATTTTTAGAAAACGTTCCCAATATTATCACTATTGATAATGGCAAATTTTGGTCTTATATTCAATCTTCATTCAATAACATTGGTTATGAAGTGAATCATAAAATTTATTCTCCAGTTGATTTTAATATTCTCCAAAACAAAAAAGAGTGTTTGTTATAGCTCAAAAGAACTCAATCCAAAAGCCAATCAATTGGCCTAACAATAGAAAGCAAAAAACAGGATGTGTTACATTTGTGATATGAGCAGTCACTCTGTTGTTGCTAGTGAATTTGGATCTACCTATCCTTTAAATAATCTACATAAACTAACTTTAAAAGAAGTTAAGCGATATAAAGGTTCTTGGGGGCAAAGTCTATCCGATTGTAAATCGTGGAATGAAGTTTTCGATTTGTTGCCTCATTATATTGATCGTCACAGCAAAAAACCATCCAATTGGTTGTTGAAATCTATTCTTCATACGCGCAAACCTCTCCTCTATCAGCAACACAATGATTTTTTTGATAGCAGAAAAAATCAATTTAAATCGTTTCCACAAAGTTGGCAAAAGTTAGATTGGCAAGACCATAGAGACTCTGAAAAAATTGATATTTGGCAACATATTATTCAATTTAGAGCGTCAGGAATAAGAATTATAAAGCCTAAAAAGATGCCATCTCTAATTGCAATGACCCCTACACAAATCCCTATTATTGGACCTAAAAAAACGTTACTTAAAAATTGAAGAGGCTACTTCCTTACAAGGGTTGAATGGTTTAAATTATTTTCCTGAAAACTCAACACGCGCATTTAAAGCACTTGGCAATGCAGTTAATAGTCATATTGTTAAAGAAATTGCGCTAAACAACTTCCACAGGTGGAATAAAGCCAATTTTAATAGAGAAGTAAAAGAATGGGAAAAAATACCTTTAACAATAGATGCTGCTCCAGAAATGATGCTTTATAAAGTTTTGCAAGGGCAATCGTATGACGAAGAAGTTGCAATGTCAGAATTTGTTGATAACTCAATTCAATCTTTTATAGGTAATAAAGATGCTATTATTGAAAAAAATCCAAATCAAAATTTTACTATTGATATAAAGATTGATACCAAAAACTAAACTATTGTTATTGAAGACAATGCTGGCGGAATTCATAGAGATAACTTGCAGCGAGCTATTACTATGGGCCGTAGTTCAAATGATCCACATCGAAACAATAGTCTTTCTGTTTATGGTATGGGGCTTAAATCTGCAGCCATATAGTTTTCCAGTCAATGGAAACTGGAAACCTCTTGTATTGATTCAAATGAAAAGCTTTCTTTTGTATTCGATTTAGATAATTTGCTTGCTAGCCATTCAAGTGAAATCAAAGTGGACACGCAAGAAGAAAACAAGTCTAAGCATTACACGAAAATTACTTTATTAAATCATTTTAGAAAAAGTGACCCTAAATTTTATCAAGATGTGGTTTTGCCTTTCTTATTAGAGACTTTCTTTAGGTTTAAAGATGTGAAAATTAATATTATTCACGATAATGTTGTTATTTTGGCAGATGAAAAAAATATGTTTACACCTGCTGCTCCTTTAAATACTAGAAAATTTAACAAACTTAGAGAGATTGAAGATATTGATTCTGAACTAATCACATGGGAAAAAAATATTGAGTTTGATATTGGTGACAGACCTGTTTATGGTTTTGTTAGAATTATGAATAAAGGGTCATATAGGCAGCCCGACATAAGACTTTTAAGGAATCAAAGAGTTATCCAGGGAACATCTTTAGAGCCCAACTTACCAAAAAGTATTACTGGCACAAAAAATAAATACGGTGCTCAAAGAATTTATGGAGAAATTCATCTTGATCAATTTTTAGTAAATTACCAAAAGACAAGGTTCAACGAAGACTTAAGTGGTGTTTATAGCAAAATTAAAGAAATTTTAACTGATGAAGATAATCGCTTCGGACTACAGAGTGAGACCTAAAAAATCCAAAGAAAAAGTTGTAGGAACAGAGTCAACAAAAGAAGCTGACAATGGTGATGACTCTTTTAAACCTCCTAAAGATAGTAACACTCATTCTGAAACAGCAAAGACACCTTCCAAAATAGACAAATCTACAGAATTGTCAAAAGCTCTAGGAAGGGTACAAAATGATAAATTACTCAAACTATACAACTCGTTGTGTATAGTTTCACTAAGAAAGCACCCTGTGTTAATGTATATTGGCGCATGGTCTTTTTTAGAATCTCTGTCCACTCTTATGGGGAAGTCCGATGGAATAGCTTTAGATAATTATTTAAGCAAAAAAAAGTTAACAGTTTTTACAAAGATAGGGGCAAAAAGAATGATATTAAAGGTGTAATTTCTGATATTCACAAAAAAAGAAACTCAATCAAGCATTCGGGCAATAGAACCATTGTCGATGTTGGACAATTACGTAATGATTTTGAAGTATTGGAAGAGTTTTTAATACACTGTTTGCATGAATTATAAGATTCTCCTTGTTTAGCCAAAAGCCTTGTCTATAGATAATTTATCACACCCTATAGTATCAAAAGCACCTGCATCATAAATATAGCACCAAAAGTGCCTCTTGCCACCAGCCCATTTGATAAAAGGTTTTGAGTTCGTCTTTGCTGATATAATCACTATCTAATATCTTTTTGCATCAATCTACCAGAAACATATTGATGCAAAACACTAGAGACCAATGTTTGATAAGGCAAGCCTAGTTCAACAGCATTAGTTTTTAATGCTTCTAAATCATTAGTTGAAAGTCGAATGTTAATTCTTTGATCTTTCTTTAAAGTATTTTTTGCTATTAAACGGTGTTTAGCGATCTCATTATCTAGATTATCAACAGATTCCCATTGACCAGACTCTAAAGACTTTTGCAGTTCTTGCTCTTCCTTATCTAGTTTCATTTTTATCTCCAAGGTATTTTTTTATAAACTGTCTATTGGGCATGATGGTTTTAAAAAACCACTCATTATTATTGATCACACACGGCACTGTATAAACATAATTATTTACATCAATAATCAATATTTTTTGATTGACATATTTCTTATCGTTTAGATGTTGAATAATATCAATTAAATCTCCACTCTCAATATGCATTACAATTTTCTCAAAACTAATGTCTCGAGTTTTTTTCAAAAGTAAATTCTTTTCTTTATTCCAACTGTAGGTAATCATATTTTTACATGTTAGTACAATGCATGCCTTTTGTCAACATAGCCAGCGAGAAGGGGGCACTATAGTAGCATTTGAATTTGAATGGGCATAATATAAAAACAGGTGTAAAATTAAAAATGCGGGCAACAGAAAAGTAAAAATGAATAGGCCAGGCCAAACCAAAGTGAATGATATGCTGATTGAAATGATCACATCTAAGGTCAAAGAGATTGAAGAGAAATTCGATCAGGGTAAAGGTTTGGCACAAGATGATAGTAATACTTCACTACTAAAATCTCAATACAATCATATTAATCATCTAGATTTGAAATTAGACGAAGTTACCGCTAGTTTTAAGAGTGAATTTAATGATTTAAAGAATGAATTTGCATTACTAAAAAAAGACATTGAGGTTGTTATTCAAAAGGCACTTAATAAAAACATGGTGTTATTAATTATAGTTATGGGTGCTTTTTTAACACTATCTAAAATTATTGATAAATTTTAACCAAAAAAGGAGTGACTTATGGTAATGACTTATGCTCAAGCCTAAGCACAATGTACTTAGGCACATCTCGCTGCCTCACAAAGAATTGCCGCTAATGCGGTAGAAAGCCACAACAACCGTATCGCTCACACTCAAGCGGCCGCTTTAAAACAGCAATATGAATCTAAACTTGTTAGACTTCAAAGTGATTATCGCTAGCAGACTAAGAATGTTGAAGCCATGGAAGGTACAGCTGGTACACTTACTGGAGAAATGCAAGTGTTGCTATTGATATTATCATGGAGTCAACTGGACAATCATTTGAACAGGTTAAGCAAATGATTATTGAACACCGTAATATGGATTCTTATTGTGCTAAGGCTAAAGCTTGGTATAAAACCAATCCTTAGTTTGAAGGTGGACTGATCAGTGATTCTCGTCAGACTGTTAGTCAATAGATTTTTTTTAACTTTAAATTATTAGAGCCGCCTTTAGCGGCTTTTTTTATTACTTGTAAAATATGGAAAAATATTACGACATAATAGCCAATTTGGCTATACACATATATCAAAGTGTTATTAAAGCTGCTCAAATGATTCAGCCATTGATTCCGCAAGATGATAAATACACTATTCTTATTGTTTTTATATTGTTGCTAGCGCTCTCTACCTATGTTGTATTGCGTATACTGCATAAATTAATTGCTCGTGAGACATTAGCTTGTGTGTTTTTTAGTGTTATTGGAATTTATATTTTTTCCTTAGAAAAATTTCATCCCCGTATAAAATACGAGGTGTTCATGTTTAACCTTGTTGTAGTTTTAATAATACTAGCAGTAACAATTATATTTTTAATCTCAACTAGAAAAAGAAAAAAGAGTGCTATAACAACAGAAATAGTAAAAAAAGAAGCGGCTTATAAAAAAAATACCAGTATATTTACACTTAATGAGCAAAGATTTTATCAACAACTTAAATCTGTTATTGATATTTTGAATGAGAAGTACCAAACCAAGCTTGCTGTGTTTACAAAAGTTAGGGTGTTAGATATCATAAAAACTAAGCACACAAAGAAGTTACAAAATATGCATATTGACTACATCCTATGCGACGCTGCTAATAATTACGAATACATTACAGCAATAGAGCTAGACGACAACTCTCATAACACAGACTCTCAAAGAAAAAATGATGCGCATAAAGACAAAAGTTTTAGATATATAGGACTACCTTTAATCAGATTTCGTTCAATTAGTCATGACCGAACTTATAGTAAGCAAGACATTTTTCAAGATATATTTTCTAAAATAGAATATAGGTTCGACTCTAAACATCCGCATCCTTTAATTTTAAGAAGAGGCAGTCAAAAATGGTTTTTTGGCTGTATTAAATACTCCAGTTCTAGTGAACACGCATGTAAGTACACTCTCAGTATTCCATACAATTTAACTAAATTTTAAAACTATTAATACTGGTCTCCACCATCTTTTTTATTACCCCTTTTCTCGCCACTATGCCCAATCCAACGAACTACACGATCAGCCAGCTCAAAGCTTAAATTAAAACAACGGGCGAATAATACTTAACACCGAGCTGCCCAGCCGCTAATGCTAGAAAAATGATTGCCATGAACCTAGGTAAGATAAGGGGTTGCCAGCTCTCCAGCAAAATTAACCAAAAATACCTGATAAAAGCATACCACTAATAAACCCTACAACCATAAGAGATGGGCGCACTACAAGCGCAAGCATTAGCATATACCCCTGTTTTGCGTGTTGACCTGCTTACGCGCGCCATGCCCTTCTGGCATTTCGTGTGCTCCCACCCAAAATATAGAGCCGATAAAAGCCTCAAATAAAAACATTAAGTAACCAACAACCGCACCTACCCAAGTAATCAAAGGGATTAGTGGCAAATAATAAGCAAACAAAATACCGATGGCAAATGTAAATATAATAATTGATTGGAAAAATGATATGATCATATCAACATCTGGAATAAGTAGACTAGCAACTCCACCAACGCTAGTACCAAGAACTGTCGCGTTAAGTGCGGCTTTCGATGAGATACTAGCAACTGCCAAGTATGCAGCTGTGCTATTTACGATTAATGAATGCCCTGTGTTTTGTAATTCCGACAAAGGATCTTGTGACGATATCATTGCCCTAGTCATAATGTTACCACCTTTTTTATCATACTCATTCCCCTAGGCAAAAGTATTAATAACACTGTCTACAACCTCGTTTAATAAGTTTTTATCATTACTCTTGCTACCGACCCCCTCCCCTCTATCTAAATCTGTAACAACTTCAAGCCAATTTTGTTTTTCAAAACGCTCTTTTTCAATAACACTAAGAATATTCTTGTTGAAAAATTCAGTTGATAAATATATATATTTAAGTGCATTAGCAGGATAACCGTTAGCAAGAAATAAATAATCCTCCCAAGGTGATGAGCAACTAACACCCCAGTCTAGGACCTCCAGTATTGAACAATCACTATTTATCTCTTTGTCTAAATCCTGAACTTTTTTAACCAGCTTCACCTTTGACTGTAACAGTAGATTTTGTGTTTCTTCATTGATTGATTTAATGCCCCAATAAAAACCGCCCGCATAAAACCAGTCTGATTTTTTTGCGGCTTCAATAAATTTTATATTTTTTGTAAGTAGTTCAACTAAAGCCTTAACAATTGTTTCTTGGTATTTTTTATAAGCTAATACCAAGCCTTTAACTGAAAAGTGCTCTAAAAACTGTTTTTTAGTAACCCCTTGATCACTAAAAAATGATTGTGCATTAATGGCGGCAATCTCCAACCCAGATTCATTGTAAAACTGGTTAAAAGCTCCAGAAACAGCATTCTACCAATTTAAATAATCTTGTTCTGTATAGTTGTTAGAGCTTGCAACAGAACCAGATCCATCAGATTCAAGAGCTATGATTACCGTTTGGCTTAATTCACCGCATAAGTCTTTATACTCGCTAGTTCCCCATTGGTGTCTGATAACATGTTTTATATTAGAGGCGTTTTTGTATTCTAAAACATCTGTTTGCTTGTAAGAATGGTGCTTCTCAATAATAACATCGCCCCAGCCACCTGTCTCTTCTTGTAATAATCCTTTTGCATCTAACGATTTAACAAACTCGTAACAAACCATCGTGTTAAACAAATCTTTTAACGGTAATGTTGGTTTGACTTTTAAAAGTGAGCCGCCCATAATGTTGCTTTTATGTTGATTAGCCTTCTTATCTTTCTCAAAGACACTTTGTGTTTGTGGCGCTCTAAGCAAATGATCAACTGATGATTGCCACACAGCATCGCTAGCCTGCATACCCCAAAGAGGCAACAGAAAGAACAATAATTTGAATTGTTGCATACCCTCCTGCCATAGGCATTAAAAATAGCACTGACAATGCTGTTCTGAATGGTAACCAAACGCCTGAATATTAATTTGCAGTAGATTACCCTCTTGAGGCAACATCGACAGATGAAGAAACAACTGTCCATGCAACTAAAACACTAACCAATAACAATGCAACCAGCGTTAAAACCTCTGAGAGAGAGGCTAGAATGCCTGATGAATGTTGATTAGAATCATAACTATCCAAAAGGTTGCAAAAGAAGTGTTTGTAAAAGCGAATAATATCAATGCAGTAATAATTGGGATGAATATATTTTTCATTTGCTACTCTTGGCCTGTTGTTTTTGATAACTGAGTGGATAGATTCCAAAACCTCTTATGTAAAATATCTGTCTTATTAAATTCAGCGTGCTTTAATAAATAAGCGTCTTTCAGCCTTCCAGCAATCAGAAGAAATAATAAACAGCAAGACAGTCCGATATTGACATAAACAACAATAGAATTCACTTGAAATAATAAAGTTGGGACTAGTAACACCATGATTAATGCAAGCATTAAAAAGATGACTAAGCCTTGTGCTTTTTTGATTGCGATTATTCTCAACTCTTGATCCATCTCTTCAATGGACTTTTTAATAAGTGTTTCCTCTTGTTTGTCTAGTTTGGTTTTTCTATGGAAAACGATGTTATAAAGTCTGTTAGTCGGGGTTTTAAAAAACCCTATATTTTCAAACACTTTAAGCTTAGAAAGACTTCTGTTAATCTTTAAACTGTCAAAAATAAAATGAAGCGGTAGTTTTATAATTTTTTTTGTAACTTGCCAAGGTTTAAAATTATCTACTGGAATATCCTCTTTGAATTTACTTCATACCTTTCTATCACCATCTTCGGTAAACAGATCTGATAGGCTTTTGTGATTGTTATTTTTCATAACAATTTATTATATGATATATTCTATATAACTTTATTTTATTTATCGATTAACTCTTTAAAACACTATTTTAGAAAGGTATTCATATTTTTAGTGCCCTCTTTATTTTTTTGTTGCGACATTTGGCATTGTTTAATTAATGAACCAAGCAACGTATCACTAATCGGATTATTGTTTACTAGTTGATCTCTAGTATAATTTATTTCACCTTTTGTTAAGCTGAATTGAAGTAGTGCTCGATTGTTGTTTTCTACTGTAACTTGCTTTGATGAATAAGGACCAACATCACCGAGAATTTGAAAAATATAGCCGCCAGGATTGTTTTTATTACATTCTTCTGGAAGATTTTTTTTATGGGTACTGTCAATTACATCTATTAGTGTTTGATTATAGTGTGTATTTACCCATTTTTTAATTTGAGCTTTACAAACACCCCACCCCAGTTAACTAATTGTTGCCTAACACCTATTTTATTGGTAGCCACATTGTCTAAATCTAACACCTGTTTTATTTGTTTTTTGTAAACTATAGTAAATTCTATATGTGTTGTTTTTGAGCAATTTTTATTAGTTTGTATGTAATAAAAATATCTGTATTAACATCATTGTTAACAGCCTCTACACATGATTTGATAATTCTTTTTATGAAACTTCTAGTCACTTTAAATTGGTTTTTTGTATTAAAGTAGCCCCGTAAATATTCAATAAAATCTGTACGTTTTTTTGGTTAGTTTTATGGTCTGAACGCATAAATCATACATTTTTATCTGATAGTTTGATTTGAGAGTTGATATTTTTTGGAAATAATATTCGCTAAATTTATTATTAGAATTAACTAGATCAATAACGTCGATATTGTGAGTAATGACAAATTCATTATCTACATAGGCAGCTTTTGTAGCGTACGCACCTAACATTTCCCAGTCACCGTTATCAGCATCTTTAACCAGTCCAACCTGACTGCTTAATAAAATATCCGCGTATTTTTTTAAATTCTGTTTATAATTTTTTAAAAGCTTTAGTAGCTTTAAAGGTAAAATTTTTACTGTAAAAACAATGACTTATAACTTTAGATGCGACATCATTGCTACTTGCATTGTTAAGGCTTTCGTAGCAAGGTTTTAAGACTGTTTTAACCAGGCTAACTATTACGCTTTTGGAGTTTTCCAATTTTAACCCTACTATGTAAGGCTTTATAGTGGTTTTAACAGATATAAACAAAGCGCTGATACAAGCTTCGCCAGCCGTTAAATTAGTAAAAATGTTAAAGTTATATTGTTTCATATTAAGTTTAAGAAGTTTATTATGTTTAACAATCTTCATATGTTTATTATATTTTCACAACCCTATCTAAATCATATTCCAAACACTGAATCAAACTCAACATTTGTTCGTCAGGTCGTCTATGAATTGCTCTAACCTCATCAAGTAGATGTTGATATTCTTCCACATCTACAAAGCTTCTTTGCAAGTGTGTTCTATCCTGGTGGTTTCCAAGGGTAGTAACGAACCTAGATCATCTAACCTGGTTTGAAACTTTCTATAACTATTAATAGGTTTGTTCTTTTTACACATGGCTTTCCTCCTACTCTTCGTCTGTTATTTTTTTTAATCGTCTTTTTAAGTTGATCAGACTTTCACTGATTTTATTTGACAAAACTCTAGAAACTTGATAGGCGCGCTCTAATGTTTCAAGTTTTAATTCAAAGCCTGACTGAGTATAATTAATAAGTTCAATATTCTTACTTTGGTCAAGTAAAGCTTGAATGCTGTAGATTGATGCGTTAATTGCCCTCTCTTGTTGAAAGTAGAGTTGAAAATCTAAAACGTTTGGCAAGTTTTGACTGTCATCAATAAAACTAGTGGCTTTATTATGTACTTCAAGTTTTGATTAAAGCTCACTGATCTGTTGCTGTTTGACAACAGCATTGTTAGTATTGGACTGGGTAACCAGGATAAAAACATCTCCTCCTAAAAACTCATCTTACTTGTCATATAGAATAGACTCAAGACTGTTCAGTTCATCGGCAGTTAGATTTTTATAACCATCCTTAAAGAATCAAAGTAAGTTGTAATAAAAGCATAGGTGCGGGGAGATAGGCGCTACGAATTTGATAAATGCAGCTCTCTGATTGATCTTGAGGATTGCGAGAAAAATAATGTTCAGTATAGCCATTAACCAGCTCTCTCTAACTATAATCTCGCACTCGTGGTCTGCTTTGTGCATTGATCCTGCGAATAACAGGGGTAGGTAAAGTGTAGCTACCTGTTTTACGAAGTTGAGGCAGAACTTGCCCAGTTACCCATGCTCTGAATTTAACAGCTTGCTTTTTGCGTGAGGAAAATATAAGTTCGTACAAGCCTTGTTCGTTGGTTGTTATTAGTGTTTGATTACGTCCCAAGCGATCTTTGAGGATGGTGCGGTTTGAAACCACGCCATCTAAGCCGGCCTCATTTAATCGCTCTTGAATTTGTTTTACCGCTGTTCTTGAGTCTTTAATCTCCAAAACCTCACAAACATCCTTTACCGTAAAATAAGGCTGTTGTGGATCATCGGCAATAACCCTGATTTTGATATCTCTAAAATTAAAGATAGATAGATTACGATTGTTAATGTTGTCGTTCACAACACACCTCCTAATAATAATGCTACGGCAGTGACTGCTGCGCCACATAAAGTGTAGCAAGTGGCTTGATAGTTTTGGTAAACTTGCGCAGAGACACCTGCGGCTTTGGGTTGATTTTTAGACATAATGGCCTCCAGTTTTGTTATAAAACCGTCACCATTGGTACTAATCAAGAGGGTGGCGGGCTGTACAAGATTAGTACTACGGATTACTGGAAACCGCCAACTCAAGGGTTGTCCTATACAACCCACCATAAACTGTTGTATAAAAAAACGCTCGAATCAACGTTTTATTACTCCAGTAGATTCTCAGGATACTAATCCCGACTAATGATTTTGCATTAGCAGTTGTGAGTGTACGCTTAAACATTTTATTTATCAAATCCTTAATGTTTTTTTAAACATAAATTAAGTAGCTTAAAAAGCTTTTATAAAAATAATATATCAACAATATTATTCTAATGTTATTGATATATTATAAACTAACTAAAGCTTAATCGGATATATAACAATTATATTATATGTGTGTCATAGCGTCATTTATAATAGACCTTAATAAAATTACTTTTGATAATAAATGAGTGTCGCAATAACAACAAACTTAAAGCCAAACACGAGCCTGAACTCGGTTTACACTGTAAAGCAATTAATAGAAAGTCTTGGTGGCGTTGACAAGGCAGGATCTGCCAAGTTAAAAAATGTTCTAAAAGAATTTGAAGAAAAGGGCAATATAGAGAATTTAATGTTTAAGATAAATATTTGCCATTCTCACAAAGCAGAAGAATTATCAAAACTCAACAACTACGCCAAAGCGATAGTGTGTGCAATAAATCTAGATAATGAAAACTGCAAGACTAGTAAGCAGAAAATACACGTAATTAAATCAGCACTGCTTTTTGAAAAATTAATCAAAGATCACGACTTTATAGATCAAAAAAATAAATTTAACAGTGGTGTGCTAAAAGATACCATTGGCGAATACACGGATAATAACAGCTTGGATCTCTATTTAAACAGAGCGAAGGAGCTGATTGATATTAATTTCCTATAATTTAGTGTGCCAGTTCTAAGTGCCTTAAAGGTGCTAAGATCTAAAAATTCTAGTAAAGCTTTGGTTGATTTGTCAAATGCGCATTAACAGCACTGATGTTTCAATATTTAAAGAGTTTGATACGACTGACGCTGCACTTACAATATGTAAGAGTGTATTTGCTTGACGATATTAAGTAACAGCAAAAATTAAATCAAATAAGTGGCAGTAGTCTTGGTATAGTAAAAAGAAGCCAGATGCGATAATTAGATTTTTAATGTGTATAGTTACGTTAAACTATACACATAACTATACGAAATACACAAACAACTGAGTAAAGGACTAGATATTACTCAAAAGTTATCTTGTACATGTTACAACTCTACATTTTCGATAAAGGCTTAGCTCGATTCTTAGGTTTATTTTTAAAATCATAGTTTAAAAGTTTATCCAGATTTTCTTTAGAACCAATATCACTCCTGTATTCAAGATCAGTATGAACAAACCTCTCAATAGCTTGATTAACTAAATCTCCAGCTTCTTCTATCTTATCTGCAATAGCGCCAATTGCAATAGCCCTTGATTTTTTAAGTGTTTGGTATTGATTGTCTGATGTTTTAATGGAGGATGCAAAGAATATATTAACCCCCAACTCATTAATAGCCTCTTTATCCATAGTAAAAACTGTTGCTTTGGCGCTTTCTTGTGGATATTCTTTTGCTACAAGATATTTAATAACAGATGCCTTTTTGATAAAACTAACCTTGTTTTCTGAAAGTGTTTTGTGCCACATATCTCTTATTAAGTCGGCAAAAGAACTTTCTAGAATAGTTAGAATATTCAACCCCTCTGGATCACCAAAGCGACCGTTAAACTCCATAAATTTAATACCTTCTTTGGTTTTGAAAAAACCACCATTAAGAACGCCACTAAAAGATAGCCCATCATTTCTCATTTCATCGATAATTTTTTGCATAATATCTTGACAATCCTGTAAATCTTTATTGTTCATAAAAGGTAATTTCTTTTCATTATTGGTAAAACAACCCATACCACCAGTACCAGCGCCTAAATCATTCTTAAATCTAAAAGGATAATCATAGCTTGCGGGTGACATTACCAAATTTTCACCATCAGTAATACCCATAACAGTAAACTCAATACCCTTTAGCTTCTCAACCAACAAGACTTTTTCATTAGGGCACTTGTCTAAAAGTTCAGAGGCGTAATTAACACAATCAGAATAGTCTTTTAAATGCTCTGGCATAACCTTAACACCCTTTCCACCGGTTAATCCTTGGGGCTTGACTACTATTTGCATTCCTTTTTCTTTAAACATTTGAATAGCAGAAGGCAAATCCTTTTTATTTTCAATTGATTGATAGTAAGGTGTAAACCCTGGACAAACCTTTTGCATCATATCAATAGAATAGATCTTATCCCACTCTATTTTTGTTGCTGCTTTTGTACCACCAACAGCTTTAATGTTGTAGTTCAGCATTTCATCAATCACGCCATTTGACAGTGGATCATCGGCACTAACAAAGGCATAATCTATATTATTTTCCTTTGCAAAGCTTGCCACGTCTTTTGCATTATTAACATTGCCAACAATATATTTTCCACCCGATTTTTCAACGCACTCAATGATGGCGGGATTTTTATGACTTACAAAAGCATGGAGTATTGTATCTTCAAACAATTTTAATGCAAAAGCACACTCTCGGCCACCAGAGCCTACAATTAAAAAACTATCTTTTTTCATTTTTTCCATAATTATTTATATAAATTTAATTTAAAAAGGCAACTATATATCACTACTCTTGTATTTTACTTTTGTTTATTAACTTTAAGTAAAGCATCTTCAATTAAGTAGTTGCCAGAGTTTGATCAAACTCTGGCGCAGCTAGTTTGTCTAAATCATTAGCCATACCTAATATATATAGCACCATTGCATAAGCAGCAAAAGATACTGTAGAGTCGCTATTTTCTACCCTTCTATATGTTTGCACAGATATTTGACATCTTTTAGCTGTATTCCCTATCGTCCACTTACGTTTTTTACGTGCTAGTTTAATATTTGTCCCAATTAAATCAACCTTACGTTTTAAGCTAAATGGTAATAGTTTATGTACTTTACTACGCATAGCTACATCCTTATTTTTTAGTTTTGTGATTTTCAATTCCCAGGCTTTCAAGCGCTACGTTAATTTCTTTTTGCGATATTTTATTTTGTAAAGCTATTTTTCCACAATTTTTATTAATGATTTGTTGTATTTCATTGACATCAGCTTTAGCTTGAACTTTGTCGACATAAAAAAACTCAGACAATCCAACAGCCAAATCTAAGTCAGGACTTTGATTACCATCAATGCTCAACTCGTGCTCTACTTTGTTTGTATTTGGGTTTAAGTCAAAAATCGGAGATAATCTCCATTTGTTTTTAATTCTTAAAAGCCGTGATTACGTAAGTAATCGTCTTTATTATGAATAATGACATTAAAGACCATTCTTTTCCACAACTCCTGGGCATCCTCTATTTCTCCTTCGGTGGCAATAAAATCTGCTATTTCCATATAAGATGAACCCTCAGTATTACCATCACAATAATTTAATGCACTCATGGCAGATAGATAATAAACTCTTTCATTATTAATCCTATCAAAACGATCGATCGATAAAATACTATGCTTAACGTTTTCTACTTTTAATAGTTTTGCTTTGGGTGTTTTTATGTTTACTAACTTAGAAAGATTTAAAAGTGTAGCCTCCACCCAAGCCTCAACATCATTTTCACTAGGGAATTTTGCTATTTTTAGTTGATTGTTATTCATTAATATAGCTTTTAGCCTTACACCGCCTAAAGAACCTTCAAGTTTGCCATGCAAAACCTGACTGATAATATTGTTACTTACCAAGTGGGCATCCTCTAGTAACTCACTTATATGAACAAATAGGGGGATTTCACTATTTTTAGCAACAAATTCATAGGTTTGTTCGTCAAAAAAACGAACAGCCCCATCGTCTGCAATAAGAAATATTGACTCAGACACTGTTGGCACTCTTTTAAGGTTGTGTTTTAACACCCTCTTTACCCCATCTGTCTGGAGAGCAGTCCTCTAAAAACCCAAAGAGCGCGCGATTCAAGGAGTACTGCCTATCACTTGTTTTGGAGAGGTTAGGGTCTATATTAAAAAAATCAACAAACTCCAAGAAAGATTTTGAATAAGAAAAAGAAAAAGATACTATTTCTTTGGCGCGAACTTCTTTAAACTCAATCAGCCCAATATTGGTATTGTTAATAAAAACTTAATATATTTTCGGATTCATTTTTAAAAAAAATAATGATATATGGCACATTATATCAAATAATATACTATATATGGCATATATTATTAGGTTAGCGCCGAAGTGTGACAATCTGCGAAACTCTAGCTATTGCTCATATCCATATTCTCAATCTTATTTATAATATCATCAATTACCAGAGAGGTGACTAAGGATATATCTTGGTCCTTTTCGCTAAGCTCTCTTTTCTTAGCTTCAAGCTCTTTGCTTAACTTGACCGTAGGATATAAGATTGATAATACTTCGATCGTCTTACCAACTCCCAAACTTTTTATGAAGTGTATCTCTGATTCTGGCCTCTGTATCGTCAGAGGTAAACATCCATAAATTTGGAGTTGGTAATGTTGAGATAACTTTTTGAATGAACTTTTCTTCCCCCATATTAAGCCATAACAGCATTTCGGCACCATTAGCGTTAGGACGCTTTAGGTTTTTAACCAAATTCATACTACTGTTACTTAGCCCAAAAGTCTTTTGTGTTTCTTGAACTGAGCTTTCTTTTTGACCAGCGCCAAGAATAAAGGCCGTTGAGGTTAAATCAAGAATAGTATCGGTAAAATCTTGTACTCTTTGCAATGCCAGCACGACAAACCATGAATATTTTAGACCCTCTCTAATATCTAATTCAATCTTCTCTAAAATTGATGCAAGTCCTTTCGTCCTATGAAGCTCATCATAAAACAAAACTTTTGGTATTCCGATTTCCGCTCTAACTTTACTCTCATAGTAGTTGATATAATGTTGTGGCAATACAGACTTTAAACTTTCCAAGTCTATTGTCCAATCTTTAACCATAAATGCTCTTGCAAGTAAATACATAATGCCAGTTTGCCTTGGATCACTGGAAGGCGCAAATATTATTTAGATTGGTGTAGGATACCCTAGATTGTGATGAAATGGCACTTTGGCTTGTTAAAATTGGATAGCCGCCTGATGCTTCGGATAACTTTCTTGCTGTAAATTTAATAATATCTTCACCCGAGGATGTTGTTAGGGTGTACATTTCTTTTACATCTTCCGAATACGTTTCGGCAATAATATCTGCTAGTATTGGTACTGCCAAGGTTTGCGCCTTTTCAGAAAGGCCGATGTATCCATTATTAAATAGTATATCAACAACTTCCCACCAGCTTGTATGTCGGTCTATTGTGTCATTAAACTTATCCAGAGTGCTGTCGATATCATAGTTTGTATTTCTGCTGTATTTCTTTGGAGACTGGTCGTCTTTTGTTGTTTTATACTCTTTATCGATACACATGCGAATCAACACACATTAATGACAGCAACAACACAAGCGACTGTAATTGGCTGCCTTATGGAACTCTTAACCCTAAGATGGTGTCAAAAGGATTGATTTTATTATCGTTTGAGCTCATTTCTAGTTTAGAACAGCTAACATCGTCTTGCATTTCCGAGCTAACTGAATTTTTCAAAAAAGGAATAATGCCGCTTGGTGATTTGGCAATATCCAAGAAAGAGATTTTTGGCAACACCCATGTTCAGCTGAATCGTAAATAACACTCCTAACTATTTGCCCCATGACTACTGATTTTAAAGTGCCTAGCGGTCCGTAGAGTACAGTAGCTCCAGTTTTCCTAATAGTTTTTGTTGAATATGGGTACAACTGTCCATTTTCGAGTCTAAGGAGTATATTACCACTTGAATATGGTATTTTTGTAATTTCTCTGGCTAATGCACAGGCTTTTGGTGCAAAACTTTCCTTTATTGGTCCAGTCGCACTGCAAATAGTTAGTAGCGCACCCAACCCCCTGGCAATGTTGATATTGCTCCGCCCCACCCTTGAATGTGGCTCTCTAATGAAATTTTATCGTTGAGTATTTTTTCACTACTATCACTAATAATGGCAATGTTGCATTACAACGCAAAAAGCTTGCTTATCTCGTGCGCATTTTTCAAAACATTAGACATGCACTTGTTTTCTTTGCTACCCACTGATAAAAACTGGGCGGTTCTTTGCTTTAGCGATTCATGAATTTTCTGAAACCGTCGCTTGATATATCAAAACTGATATTAACTGATATCTTATTTTTGATAATAAAATTAGCAAGATTATTAAAATTCGTTTTTTTGCTTGGGAAATTTAACACCTCTAATCTATCCCAAAAATAATGACCAGTCTTATAATAAGTATCCATTTTCGTTTTTAACACACTGCACTTTTGGTATGGTTTTGGTTGCCAAAGGTGGTGGCATAAAAAGACTAGCATCATTAATAAACAGAGCTTTATTCTCAATGTCATTAAGAAAGGTTGTTGAATGAGTGTCGCTATACGTTCTTGGAGCCCAGTTGCTTATTTTGTGATTTGAAAACGAAGATCGAATGGTTTACAATGCTTTTAATGCCGGAATTATTTCAGCAGAAGTATGCTGACCAATAGATTCTAAAAATGCCTCACAATTAGTAGTATGTTTTTGCAGGTATATCGGACTAATCAGGTGTAATTGCTCATTTATACCTTGCTCACCATAATACTCTGAGCCATTCGTTGGCTTTTTGTTGTAATTTTTATACTGCCCTTTTGGTATCGAGTTTTGATGTGTGTAAATTATGATAAATATTTTTTGATTGTTTATGTGTTTTTTTAGTTTTTTATCAAGAGCGTCAATGGACTGGCCTAGACCTAAATCAAGAGTCCTATTATTTTCTTTCATTTTTTCAATATTTTTACTTAACACTTCTGGAGAATTGTTATTAATTGAAAAGCATATTTTTATATCAACACCACTAGTGATATGGTTTTCCATTGCATCGGCAAAACTATTGATTAGTTGATTACCCAACTCATCATCAATAATTCCCTTAATGCTTATCACGCTTGATAACGACAACCCTTTGTGTAATAAAGTGTACTCATTAACAATGTTATTGATATCACATAAATCTGTTTTATTGTTTCCAGATAAAGAGCCTTGAATTTTATTAAAAATATAATGCGCTTTATATATAAATGATTCTATTTTGCTACTCATAATTTATAAACTCTCTTGTAATTTTTTAATAATATTTGGCTTAGTGTTTTTAATTACTTTTTGAATATCTTGCTCTGAAGCAATAATCATACTACCACTGCCAGAATTCTTTCTACTATTAGGTGTTTTAGGCGGTAGCTATTGACCCGTGCCCCAAAATTGCAGCTAAAGATATCGAGTCTTCACCCATTTGCTTTCCTGTTCGATACAAACTGATGTCTTGCAGAGTAAAGCGTTATGTATTTTGATGACAAGGCTAGTGCTTTTTTGTTTGCAGAAAGTAGAACGTTGGTGGTTGATTTTGCTACTTTCTCAAAACTACCGAACTGCCCAATTAAATCTTGTAATTTATTATGAAAAGCCAAAATAGTCATGATATCTGCTTGGCTAAGTCGATTCATAATAAGCGTTCTAGTCTTTCCATGAATTCTGCCACTATTACCTGAAAATTTAGCATTTTGCACAACCATTCTTAACACCTCTGACTCGTTTTCTGAATAATAAAAATCAGACATATTACCTTTGATCGTCATCTTTTCCCATTCAGACGGCCTTAACCCAGTAACAATAGTTGCATCAATCCATTCTTTCGCAAAATCTGCCATAGACTCAGGATTATTCTTCTTTATCGCATCGAATGCCAAAAAGACACTTTTTTTGGATTTTTCTGGAATGCTCTTAAATTTATTATTTGAGGTATGATTATTGAAACGATCCTGTTCTTTGTTGACTCTCACTCTCGTCGCTTTAACTTTTGACTTGCATAGATGCTCCAAATTGTTTGATAACTCATTTTTTAATAATTGAATCGCCTTGCTTGTATTTTTATCTCATTCTGCCGCAGTAAATAAATACTAGCATTTTTATAAAGTCGCCAAGTTAGTGGCGACCACTTGGCTTTTTGTGCTACCAGCCAATTAGTAAACACAACTAGGCTTTGTTTGCTATCTTGTTTAGTTTCTTTTAAAAACCTTTTTGATAGCTGTTCATATTTTTTTAGATATGTGTTACCTTCAGTTTTTAGCATGTTTTTTTATTTGAAACCTATTTTTTTGTTTGTTAGCACTTTTTCTTGAGGCCAATTCTAATTTATCATTTATTCATTATTCATTATTTGTTATCAGGGGGCACGCTCAATATATATGTAAAAATTTCTATATTTACATTGCCCCCCCCGTTACCCCTTAAGGAGTAACGGTAACTTCTACTGTTACTCCTTAAGTATCAGTGATGATGCTTATTTATGTCAGGAATAACGCTTTTTGATAACAGTTTTATTAGCTATCTTTTATTTTTATGTAAATTATAATTGTTACATAATTATTCCATTGAGCATCATTTTTTTACCAACCTGTAAAATCTAAATGACAAATTATTTATTACCGCTTTTGATTTTTTCTGCCATGCTGACTTCCGGCTGTGTATCAAATGAAATACATAGTAATGATAACGCCCGCATACAAATTCCAAAAAAAAATCTAAATCAACATATTGAAAAAATCAAAAGAATGATTGATGCTCAATCATTAGAAACATCAGCCAACTCTTTACAGGCAATAACAGCCTTCAATTATCACCCTAAAGTCTTTGAAACCTGTATCACAAATAAGGTTGACTATTATTATTCTAAAAAAGAGATTCATCGTAATGTAACAGTCAAAGACTGTTTATTTGCAAGCAGAATAGAAACAATTGCAAACTATTCAATTTATAACACCAATTACGCTGCCGATGGTTTTAGTATCAACAAAAAGCAACAATTAGCAAAGCTGTTGAATCCATCGCAACAAATATTGGTTTTGATTTTTCTCTAATCAATCAAAACTCATCGAATTATTCTTTATACCGATTTAAGTCCAAACCTCATGAAACCCCAATGAGACTTTTGGTAAGAATAGATGAGGAGTATCCAAATATAAATATTAAGGTTAAAGATAAAGATAAAGATAAGTCTATTATTCTATCTTTTTTAATCCAAGAATCATTTTTTGAGTCGCTATTCAAGACTAGAAAAAAGCACAATTACTTGGCGTAAAAATTACTATAGTTGAATCTAAAAAGGCAATAAGAGGTATTTTCTCCGATCGAGAGATCAAACCCAGAAGCTTGATAAGCTTTACCCTATACAAAAGCTTATTTTTAAACAAAAAAATTTACCGCCAGTAATCGATTATTTACAAAATTCGCTACTAAGGAAAGGTGACAACATACTTAGAAGCACTAGATTTGTCTTTAAAAAAGTAAAAGCCGCTAAAGTGGTGACAAGCAACTATTCTTAGCGCAACTACTTCTACTACTTTCTAACCAGCCAAGGTGATACAACGATAAACCTTGACAACTATATTAACTCTGCAAGCACACCTTTAAATAAGGAAGAACTGTTTCATTGGCACAACAATATAGAAAGCGGATATCAAAAAGGGCTTAGTTTTATAGAGAACGGCTTAAAAAGTTATTTTGCAGAGTTGGACAGGGATTTTAAAGGCTTTCTGTTGTTTTATATTTTACAAGATCAGGGGTTGATACAGCCGATCAAAATTACCTCGAATAAAAAGGAATACATTGTTAAAGAAAACGAACTTAGAATTGGAGACGAGCTATTTTTATTGTCCGAACCTAATTTTGATATTGAGAAATATCTAAATAGACTAAAGAAAATGGAGGGTGGAAATGAAATTTATTGATAGCCACCATTCTTACTATGATAAAGAAATACTGGACAACATACTTATTTCTGCCTCAGATAAAGGTGCGTCTGATATTATTTTCAAGTCAGGGCATCATATTAGCTTTTCGTATCATGATGAAGTTGTTATTGACAATGTCAGTAAGCCTATTGTTGATACAGAATTAAGTGCTTATCTGAATGATATTTATATCTCATCTGCCACAGCGCCATTGTCTCAAGCTAAAGCTCTTGATTTTTCTTACTCTGTTAAAGTGGATAAGTCTAAATCTATCCGTTTCCGAGTAAACACAACTACTGTACTACTCAATGGCAACAACATAAGGTTTTGAATTAATCCTAAGAATTTTATCAGAAATACCGTCAAGCTTAGAAGATTTAAAGGTTGAGAGTGAGTTTTCAAATTCTTTGGTATCAAATAAACATAAAGCAGGTATTGTTTTTTGTTCTAGGGGCCAACTGGCTCTGTAAAATCCGCACTACTATCTGCTGTTTTAAGGCATAAATTACAAAATGAAAAAGAGCGCTTCTTGTCTTATGAGACGCCAATTGAATATTTATATGATAGCATTCCAAAAGCACTCGGCACTATTAGTCAAAGCGAGATTCCAACACACCTACCAAACTTTGTTAAGGCAACTAGAAATGCATTAGGACGAAAATCTAGGATTATATTAATCAGAGAATCAAGGGATTTGATGGTGTAATTGATCTAAGCAGCAACGGACATCTAGTTTATTCAACAGCACACACAAACGACACTTGCTCATTCATCAAAGTGTTATCGTCTAAATTTAACAACTTTCCAGAAAGTAAAAAAAAGCGGTACTATCATTGTTATCACATAAAAATTGTGTTGTGCACCAAAACTTAGTGCCAGCTACTAATGGCAGACTTGTTGATGTTAGAGAATTATTGCCGCTTGATAAGCAAGAATACAAAGACTTTGGTTTTAGTAAATCTTCACATGCGCAAGCGTTATTTGACGATGGAAAAATTACTAAAAATATTTTATTTTCAATTAAGTATCAGTATCAAGACAACGGAGAACGTGATTCATGATTACCCATTGGTCAGCAACAAGCAATCCAATATCAATTTTTGGTATTCCAGGATCAATGATCTTGTTAATGCTGTTTCCACTGTTATTTATCGGTTTTTAAAATATGATATTTTTCTCAGTATGGACTCTAACTTTAGTGACGTTCTCATTTTATTTAAAAAACAAAGGCTAGGGATTGTCTTTTGTTTACCGTAGAACCATTTCTAATATTAGATTTTTAAAACAGTCCTTTATTAACAACTACTAAAAATAAAAAATTATGTAAACACTTATCGCTATTTTTACACTTGTTATTTCAATTTCAATCTTTGCTGGAGAGCGTCAAGACGTTGTTAAAGAAGTCACAAAAACCTCTTTAACAGTCGAAGAGATTAGAGATCTTAAGATGTTTATTAAAAACAAGCAACAGGCTATCAATCTTGATGAAACCTTGCCACTTGACCTAAGCTCTACTATTGTTTATGCCTCCACCCGCCCTGGTGCAAAGTCAGTTGTAATTAATATGCAAAAAGGTTTTGATGTATCACTTGAACTTGTTGATCAGAATAACAAACCATGGAGTATATCTTTAATTTCTAAGGGTAGCGATAATATCGTATCAACAATACAAGCTAAGCCAGAAAACAAAAACAACATGGGAAATATTGTTTTATTCTCGCCAAAAATAATTGGCAGCCCCAATTAAATATGATCGATACGTGATTATTGTAACCGAAGAAAATCTGGCCTCAAAAAAGAAAGGATAGATAAAAAAGAGGCGTTTGATAGTAATTTTATTAATGAAGATAAAGAGTTGCTATCAGTATTATCTAGAATTGCACCAAATAAATATGAACAAGTTGTCGGTATTAAGCATCAAGACTATCACATCAATGTTTTAGATGTTTATCAATCTATAAATTCTGGATTTATCTTTATAAGATCTGACGCTAATTTACTAGCGCCAGAACCAATAAGCATTGTTACGAAAGGTAGGTTTAATGCATACAAAATACCAAAAGCACCATTATTACTAATGGTGAATGACAATGGACAAGATGTAGAAGTCCCTATTAATTTTTATTAACTAATGCAAATTTAATGATGAATGACAAGATTGAAGCAACAGGTAAGCAGCGCAGACCTGACGAAAATAATATTACCGGGGATACTGGAGTAAACGGTAAAACTGGCAATTTATCTAAATTTAAAAAAATATAACCAGAAACAAAAAACACTTTTTATTTTATTGTCATTCTTTGTGGTTGTTATTATTTTTGGCAACTATATTGTAAATACGATCTCTGGCAAACAAACGCCTGATAGTGTTAATACTGGTATATCAAAAATAGATAACAACATACCACCTGGTGTTGTGCTCCACGGCAACCTTATTGAAGAAGAAAAATTGACAGACCTTATTTTCGATAATGTTAAAAAGGATGAAAGGGACTCGGTTGTATTTGCCAAAAATACTGGCAATAATTTTATCGCCAAAGTGATAAGAAAAGATAAACTAATAACGACAATCTCTCCACCAAAAATGAACAAACAGATAGAGGAAAATAACGAGCTCCCTACTTTGTTTGTTAAAAATCCAATAGCTACCAAACCCGCCAAAAAAGATCTCCGCTTTATCAAACACAACGAACAGCGCCAACACAAGTTGATAATTCTGTTTTACAAAGTAAGCTTGAAGAATATCAAAATCTACTTAAAAGGTTGTCGAGCCCAGTGGTGATACTGCTGGCTATTATGATTTTACTGAGGCAAAAAACACTCCTGACTCCATAGTGAACAATAGAAGTGTCAATGAATTAGCGGGAGATATTGACACCAGTAAAGAAAAAAATACTAAAAAAGATATTTATGTTGGGGATGTTTTCTATGCAAGACTGGCCTTCAACCTTAATACAGATTTTCAAACAACCGTAATTGCACATATTGTTTCTGATAATAAATTATCTGACGCAACTTTAATAGGAGCCATGGAGCACAACGCCATGTTTGACAAAATGGTGCTAACTTTTAATAATATCGATATTGATGGCATCACTAAACCATTTTAAGCTATTGCCATTGATATAGATTCCGACTTAGCAGGTGTGGCAGATAATGTTGATAACCATTACTTCCAGAGACTTGTCATACCAGTCTTGTTGGGCGGCATGGGAAAGGCCGCAGACTTGTATATCAATCAAGGGATTAACAGAACAACCCCTAGCACTAATGATGATATCGTTAGTCAAACTTATGAAGGTGGCGATAAACAAGTGATTGCAGGATTGCTCAAAGGTGGTGTTAATGTCTTAAAAACTGTTTTTTCAAAAGGAGAAAACCCCCCCATTACAGTTTTTAAAAGTAAAAAAAGTTTACTGAAAATAATAGCATTGTCGTCAATCTAATATGGAATATCTACTCAGTTTTTTAGGCAATCTACCATCAATACTTGAGCTGGTATTTGTCCTGGCTAATTTGCTAGGAATTTTCTTTACTGTTCGTGAAATATTTAGTCTTACAACGAATAGAGATCCACGGAATAGGGGTGACTTTATAAGAATGACTATGATAGGTGTACTACTGACTGTTTTTGCTAATATCATAGATCTTGCATCAATAACTTTTGTAAACGAAGTTGTATCTCCCAAAGGGGAAATGGGTAGATACGTACAAAAAGCTCAAAACAGTCATTGGAAAGAAGCGATTATTTCTAGTGTATTTGCAATATTAATCTTAATCGGTACATGGAGCGTATTTAAAGTGCTCGTAAAGCTATCATCTAGCAGTTCTCAGCGTCAAGAAAAAGACCTTAAACTCATTATGTCAATAATCTTTTCAGCATTACTAATTAATCTTAAATGGGTTTTAGCTGTCATAAAGGCTACATTTTCATTTAAATTTTTATAACAATTTTATAACCAAGAAGGGGATCGAGTATGAAAACTCAAAATCAACAAATAGTAAAAAGAAAAATACAAACAGCCGTTGGAATGCTTGTGTTTACTTTAACATCAACAAGTAAGGCTGCCGTTAAAAATGCCGGAGGAATAGCTGAAAACCTTGTGTCGCAGGCTTCATCAATTAAAACACTTCTTTTATCTGCTGCCGGAATTGCCGGTCTGACCCTTGCAATAGGTGGAATTATCACCTTAACCAAAGACAGCAGACAAAAACAACCTGGTGACAACAAGAAAGGCATAGTAATGATAATCGGTGGTATTTCGCTTATTGGCATTGCAATAGTTGTTCTTGTTGCCCAACAGTCTATTCTTGGGCAAACAGATGCAGCTACTTTTTCAAATTCTGGTGGGTTCTAAAAGAAAATGTCTAGTCAACTACTTAATATTAATTTTGGTATTATTTTCTTTATTGATAGAAATAGAGGTTTTTTACTTAAATGAAAACCTTGTTAAGTTTAACTCAACAGCCGAAATTCCTGCTGGAAACACTCTGTTTTGGACTAATTATAGTGGCTATGATTTAAGTAAAAATGGACTTAAAGATTCACGATTTATTAAAGATAACTTTTTCGAAATAAGAATGGCTTAAATATCAAAGATTTTATCAGCAGAGAAACACTTAAACCAAGACAACTTAAAAACATCGTTTACTCTGCTGCACGACATTCTTAAAGGTGTTGTCGCCTTTACTAATAAGTTCTTGCTTGTTGATGATGTTGCTAAGCAGTTAAGTATAATTGATATTTTTTCGTACGATTCATTTGCACAGGCAATATATGCTTGTGCCACTAATGATATCAAGCTAATTAATATTAAAAAAGCTGTCAATGATATTGTTAGTAATTCAGCAGAGTTATTGCCTGATACAATTGTCGCTTGCTCTCGTTCTTGGATTTCAACCGAAGAACATCCAGATGCACCAAAAAAACGAGTTACAGACAAAGCCTGTTGTGTTCAATCACCAAAGGCAAGTGTTTGTTAATTTTTTAATAAAAGAGTCTATACCAAGTGATAACTGGCAAAAAGTGTCACTGTCTGAATTTGACGAACCTATTAAATATGTCGAAGAAAACCAAGCTAAAGGTAAGGCCATGTTTTGTCGAGTAAACTTCAAAAAACAAGCCCTATTATTTCCAGACTATTAGCCTTTGGTGGAATTAAAAGTAGCAATAACTTTTTAGGTGACACCATGTTTAATTGGTTGACAGAGTTTGAGCTTATAACACTTAAAGATCACTTAGAAGATTATCAAATCTCTGATATTTTGATTGCTGACGATACTGTGGAGCATTCATTATTCTTACTGTACCAAAAAAATACAAGATGAGTGTAATTCACCTGGTAGTGGCTGGTCACTTGCTTTTTTACCAGGGTTCATAGAAATGCATTTACTTGAATCTATTAATAAAGGATATTATATCAATGAGAGATCAAGTAAATCAGCAGCCGGAGCGTATCTAAACAGCTTGATTAAATTAAAAACACTACTGTCTGCGCTGCAATCTTCGTCAACAGGTGAATTTCAGGATCTACAGACTGATTCGTGGTGGGTTTTTGCTTACGGTATGGATAAGGTTGTTATTAGGGCCCCACAACTTAACGAATCAATTACACCTGATAATTTTTATGATAGAGTATCAAGGGTTGCACAAATATCACAACTGTCGCCGCCAATTCTATATTGGCAAACATTTGAACATGTTAAAAAACCCGAGCAAAATTCTGTCGAACTAATGCACGCCTATATGTGCTCAATGGGCTATCTGGATAAATTTATAACTATGAATAAAAATATTTTATTAAAGTTAGAGGAAACAGGTGTTAAATAAATGACCGATAAAGCGAACTATTATAAACTTATACATTCTCACGAAGAAAGCAGGATTCAATGTTTAGGCCAGAGATGTGGAAAAAGAAGTGCTGGTTAAAATTAAGCAGCAGTTTGAACGTGATGGCTACAATCTTTTCCCATCTAAGTCCTTATTATTCAGAGGCGTAATGATAAACGGCTTTAATTGCGCCGACAATATAGGTGGTGATGAATTTTTCAACATATTCTCTAAATTTAGAAATTTAGAGAATGATACCAACAATAAGAAAACTACAACTGAGGCTTTCCGTATTCTTGATAATGCCACTGTTGAGCAGCTGAACTTTATTATTAATCAGATATATTTAGCAAAAGGATATGGTTACAAAATATCTAATAAATTTTCGTTAATTAGATTTATATTGCTTGTTTTTAATGATAAAAAATTAAATATCATAGGCGAACAACAAGCAGAACCATGAACCAACAAGGACAGCAACATTCAGACACTAACGAGACATTTGTTATAGTTGCAATTATACTTGCAGCCCTTAGTTATTTTCTTACCTTATTCCCTGGTTTTATTGCGCCAACATTAATCAGTCTAAATTATATGATGGACAGCTCATGGCTATCTTTTTTAAGTGGCATTTTTGAACCAAACTACACGGAACTTAAGGAAGTTTACCGCCATAGAAAAGAAGTTGCTTTCTTGACAGTTTGGGGACTAAACAGCAGAATTGCAGTGCCGACTATCGATATTCTTACTCTTATCTATTTTATATTTAATGTGATTAACAATATAAAAATAAGAAAACCCATCACTTCAACTGATCAATTAAACCTTGAAGATTTGATTAAGCTACAAGCCCAAGATTGTGACTATATGCGTCCTGTTGCCATTGAAGATAGGCCGGATAAGTCCAGTCTTATTGATAGTCGATGGGCAAGAGCAATGAAGCCTTATGAGTTTTTAAAGCATTACAAAATTAGCCTTAAAAAGGCAGCTACAATAAAAATGTAGCCGAAGAGATCTTAAAAGAACAGCTGGGCCATCATGTCAAAACAATAGAGGATATTTATCAATGGCCAAACTCTAGCAAAATTTTATTATGTATTTTTATTTATAGAGTCATGATCATGCGAGACGAATCTAATGAGTTAATCGATTTATCTGGCAAGTCTTGGCGCTTTAACAAGAAAACCAATGTTGCCAGCTTTAGCCAACACTTTACTTTTAGGTGCATTCAACCAGACAAGATTAAGCGCAGGTAAAATACCTATGCCAGAATTTATTTGGCTAAAGCCAATGAATAGGGTTTTGTTTTATGCACTTAATCAACTAGGACGAAAAGAGGCATGGATAAGATCTATTGCTGTCACTGAACACTTTCAAGTTGAGTTGCATGACAAACAAGCCAACTACGAGCCGCAAATTTCTCCAGTAATGACGGTAATAGAAAAGCTATCAAATGACAAGTATGAGGAAATGCTAAAGAATTAAAGAAGCTTACTTTTTAAAACTGGAACGCCAAAAGCCTCTTTCATCTTAAAGCTAATCACATAATCATTAATCTTTTCCTGTTTTTACTGCCAATAATAGTATTAATAGATTTTATGACAACACCCCCGTTCTTTTTTGCTCCTGTTACTGCCTATCTAATAACGCATCAGACATATTAACTGACGTTGCATTGTGTTGATTTTCTATCTTGTAAATAAATATTTCACCTTTTTGTGTCAGCTTTAAATCTTTAGAATTGTAAAGCTTCAACTTAATAAACCTTTGAGTGTTGTCAATCTGTGTTGCCGGAGTCCCTAATTTAGTTTTTTGCATTATTTTGATAATCGCCTTATCCCCATCATATACATTGTAGGTAGGTGATTTATAGTCATCAAACACCCCGCTAATACTATTATAATATAATGATTGTCATATTGCTCTCTTCGCCATTTTTGTTCTTTTACCCAGTTTGAAACCCTTCTGGAAAATTAACATCCTCTGTTTTCACCCGTTTAACTTGCTTTGGAATACCAGATTTTAATTCTAATAATGCTATTTTTCTATATACTCAGAAAAATAGCATTATTAGACGATTCGTGCTTATGTTTTTTTAACATATCAACACCTTTTGGCGTAAGACAAGATGCTTGACGGATGTTTGTTTTATTAAGTGGACTAAAAACAGGTCTTCTTAAATTGAATCCAAATATTTTTGTGCTCTCCTGTATGCAAGCAATCGACTCTTCTGAAGCTACTTTATCATTAGAACGAGGGTAGGAGGGGGATGAAGCTTTGTTTAGACGCTGCTTGCATTGCATTATACTTTTCTTGAATACTCATTTACATGCTTGGGCTTGCTTTTTTTATCAAAGTTGAAACATTATTTCAACTCAACAAGCTCAAGCTTTAATATTTTTTCATGTGGGTTCTCAGCCTCAATCTGCATATCTTGCAAGTAAGTGATAGCATCATCATCTTTGTAGAACTTTTTCGTTGTAATCTGATTATTTACACTGGTTGTTAAAACCTGGTATTCACTATTATTTTGTGGATAGTTGAGCTCATTAAAAGCTTTTTGAGCAGTAGAAAATAAATTAAACACCTCTTTATTTATAGGCTTGAACTCTTTTTTAATTGGATTGTAACCATCTCTAAAATCAATATTATCAATATTATCAATAGACAAACTACTCTCATCATCAATTAAAGCGACAGGGTAAACCCCTTGTTGATTATCAGCAGAAAACAGACATAACCCTGTTTATTATTGTAAATGTACCTAATAAGCAAAGATTTATCACCGCCTAAACTAGAATTATTTATGTTTATAATTCCTCTTAACTGTACATCCATTTCTTCACACATCCTACTTGCCGACCCATTGCTAAATAAATACTCATCCCCTAATTCATATGAATTTTCATCTGGATGATATAGTTCAACAGGAGTAAGATTCCAAGTAAAACTATTTTTGTTATCTTCCATCATCTCCGCCCCTTTATTTACATTTTTAGCTTAGACTTGGTATTGTCTTCTTTATCCAAACCCCATTCCATACACCATTCAACGGCATCTATAGCCCCTCCTGTGCAAAGACCGCCATCTTCTTCACGGTATAATTCTACCACTTCATTATCTTGCTCAATTATTCTCATGGAGTATCCATCTTCAACGAGTTCAATAGTTACTATTTGCCCTTGATGGTTTTGAAAACAGACCATTTGTTTTTCTTCTAGCTATCGGACAAGACTGTTAATGTAGTTGCCACCATTAGAAGCTAGATCCTTATTTTTCATAATAGGTGTATCTTTAGTAACCAAGTTTTTTAAATAACGTAATGAATGGAAAACATGCTCTATTGGTTCATTAGACTTTTCCCAGTGTATTTTTTCAACTTCGTAAAACATATCAACTATTCTTTTAACAGCTAAGTCTCCACTCAATTCATAGTTAATAATGTCACTAATATTGTCTTTATCAATCCCAAGCGAGACTAAAAATTCAGCCATAATCCTATTCTCATAGGCAAGATTTTCGTTTTCTTCTTGCAATTCTATATTTCTATCAGGTATCCGCTCTTTAGGCTTCTCTGTTAAAAGCTTGTGTTACATGATATTGATAGCCTTTCTTACTGCTAAAATCTCTTGAATCGGTGTAAACATGTTCCAGGGTTGATCACCATCAATGGCCTTTTTAGTATAAGAGTCTTCTGTTGAAAAAGAATCAGGGTGCCATTTTGTGTTTTTAAGAAGCATGTGTGAATGTCTTAATACCTCTAGCACCTCCTTGGTTGATAATGCTTTAAATGATTTTGACTTTGAAAAACAGTTTTCCATAAGCTCATCTGTATGAAATGTTGTTTTTTGTATTTTTACCTGTTCGTCAATTTCAAAGTAAAAATAATCAATCCACCCACTTTCCACTTTCTACAATTACCTGTGTTGTAAGCTTTTGCAACGTAATATTTGGTGTTTTAAACTCTTGTAAAGATGAGCCGAATCCACTGCTCAGAGTTGTGTAAGATTTAAGGCTTGATACCACTGGCACGATTGACACAACAATTCGATTATCTGGCAATATTTTTGGCGTTACTCGCATATCAACACCAACACTCATACGCTCTATCTCTGAGGTAGTAACAACCTTACCCTTAGCGTCTGGTGTTGAATTAATCGAAGAGACGTAGCTAAATTCAACACCTGTAGTGATGTACGCCTAACGACCGTTAGTAACAGTTATATTTGGCTGGTTATCTACTCGAACTTTACCTTACTTACGCAGCAGGTTGAGCATCACATCAAGTGTAATTTTCTTACCCAGGTCAATAACTGCACCTGCAGGTGTTCCAATCCAGATAATGCCAGCGCCATCAATAACTTGACTAGCATTATTACCTATTTGAAATTGTGAAAACTGTTTAGAAATTAAATTCCAATTAATACCTTGTCCAACTGATTCATCAACCGTAACATCGAGCACTTGTACTTGTACTTGTAGGTGTATTTGACGATTTGAAGAATCTATTAATTGATTAATCCACTCGTCAACTTGTTTAATTTTGTTTGGCAGGCCAATAACTGAAATAGTACCTAACTGTTGATTATCCGTCACTACAACAACTGGAGCTTTTAAAATGGATACACTTGAAGATGATGAACTATTAACAGTGCCACTATTCATGATCGTCCTAACATGATTAACCACGTCCTCCCAATTTTTGTTAGCGCCATCAACAATGATTGCTGTGTTGCTATTAGTGCTAATATCAGACCTACTACTGGTTTGAATTTGTTGAGTGTTCATGGACAAAGACTGTAAACCCCAAGTTTTTGAATCGATCGACTTCACATAGACAATACTGCTTTCTAGCTTTAAGCTATATCCGGTAATATTTTCTATGTAGTTAAAATAATTATTCAGTGTTTGATTTTTAAAATTAATAACAAACTTATTGTTTAAATCAACCCTGGAATCTATTGATACAGATAAAGAACTATCAGCAAAATCAATGGCGGCAATAATATTGATTGGTGACTTGATAGAGATGTTAACTGTTTTTTCTAATCTTGGATTGGATTTATCCGAATAAACCCTAGCCACTTGGATAAATATATCTGAATTCAGATTTGGGCTTTGAAAATAGGTATTTTTAAAGTTTTGACATCCATATCTAGTTTGCTAAAGTCATCATTGGTGTCACTCAAAGAGCAAGATGAAAGAAACGCAGGTAATAACAATACTAAGATAATTTTCATTGTAGTGCCTATTTTTTATTTACTAAATCAATAATAAATATTTCAGCGCTTACTTTATGCACTTTAAATGTTATTTTATTGTTTAGGTGTTTGTTAATCAATTTAAAAACATTTTTTAAAATATTCTCACTGGTTATAACGCCTCCACCAGGAATGATTGTTACAACTGTTTTTAAAATATTCCTATTGCTAGAAATATTGTTTACTTTCCATTCAGGAAAATACGCCTCAATAATTTCACTTAAAGGTTTTTTAATATGTGTCACCACTAAATTTTTAACCTTTTTTCCCTTGCCCTTGGGAGGTTACTATCACACCCCCATATTGTCATTTTTTATATCAAGGAGACTAGGAACTGTCTGGTCTTGACTGTCATAGACGGTAACTCCAGAATACGCACCATAACTAACCATTAAAAAAGAGTACTTGATAAAATTTTAATCTTGTTCGGCATGTAATTTTGTTGTAGTGTACGCACTAAATATTGTTATATAAAATATAACAATTATATATTTATAAAAAAATAAATATTAAGGAGGGTGAACGGTTGTTATGCGATAAAAATTGATTCTGAGTCTTTAAAGCTGATTCCGTAAAAATCACTTAAAGACATATCAATAATAGAGTTATCCAAGATAATTGCGGCACTCACAAAATCAATGCCAGGAAAAGGAAAAATAATAACCTTTATGTTTGAAAAGTATATGTCGTCACTTAACTTATCCAAGTGAGAAATTATGTCTTTGTCCTTGATAAAATCATCAAAATTATAAATATTAAGCCTTTCAGATAATATTTTAATAAATTCTAATTTTTTCCGTTTTGTAAACAAAGATAAATTTAGAACCTCTTTTTCATCTAACTGATTTGTCAAAATTTTTGCTGGTTCAATATCTTGACTTGCTTCATTATAGAAATACAGATTAGTTTCTCTTCTTTGTTGAATATTTGAATTACCATGAAAGGCAATTATTTTCTTACTGTAAGAAACAGGATTTTGAAATTTTACAACCGGCGCTATACGTTCTAATAGCTCTTCTTCGGTTAGGGATATAAAGCTATTGAGTTTAATTGTTTTCATATTGCAACAGCCTTAGCATAACCAAGATCGTAAAAATATGAGAAAATCTTCTTTGTACACTTTTTTTTGCCTTTGCACTCTTTAATTTCAAACTGTAGTGCGATAAAAATCGACAATTGAACCGGAGTTACTTTAGTTTCTTGCCTATTAAGACTGAAAAAATTACTAATAGAAGCTTCTTTATTGCCCAGACAAACCATGTAGTTAGATTTTGTTAGCTTCTCGCCATCATTGCCAAATAAAAAGTTTTCATAATCCTTGTAAAAAGAAACAATATCGATATTCTTTACTTTTACATTGCTAGGTAACACTTTGTCATAGATTAAATTTTGATTGTCATTAATCAAATTTAACAGCAAATGGTGTCTATTAGTTCTTTTAGACTTGCTAGTATCTTTAGGTTGAATGCGGATATTTGAACCGTATATTTTGACCTGGTCAGCCATAGTAAAGCCAAAAAGTTGTTTTTGTTTAGAAAGTGATTCTTTTGTACAAGCGACTTTATTCAAAATAAGATATATGTTATTTAACAGAATGAAATATTATAACAGTTATATTTTCACAACCCTATCTAAATCATATTCCAAACACTGAATCAAACTCAACATTTGTTCGTCAGGTCGTCTATGAATTGCTCTAACCTCATCAAGTAGATGTTGATATTCTTCCACATCTACAAAGCTTCTTTGCAAGTGTGTTCTATCCTGGTGGTTTCCAAGGGTAGTAACGAACCTAGATCATCTAACCTGGTTTGAAACTTTCTATAACTATTCATATACCCTGGTCCTTGTGTACCACACACAATACTGCCTCGATACCATAATTTTATAGTAAAAAAGGTAATGACTAATACAAATATAAAATTAATATGCAAAAGACTAAAAGACTTTTTATATGGAAACAATATTACCAATAAATCGCTATCCACCTTATGCGGCGTTTCCAAAAAAACAATTAGCAAGTGGCTAAATAGCGACTTAATTCAAACAAATGCTCTAGTTATTATTAAACAAGAATATCCGAATTTTGATATTGAATACACCCTAAGTGGTAACAATCGAGAAAATATCGATATCGATATGCTAGAAAAAATTATTCAAGTCATACTAGCGACAAGCCCTGACATTAACAACGGCAAAATATCAACTGCTATCGCTTCAATTTACGGAATTCTAAATAGTACTGGTGCCGACAATAAAAACATTTTGATAAACGAAAAGGCTGTCAGCCTCTATCTTAAAAATCTTTAAAGCTCTCCTTTTTTACATCTTTGGTGATTTTTTATTACTAGCGTTATC
Source organism: Abyssogena phaseoliformis symbiont OG214 (assembly GCF_016592595.1). NCBI lineage: Bacteria > Pseudomonadati > Pseudomonadota > Gammaproteobacteria > Abyssogena phaseoliformis symbiont. The sequence continues at coordinate 493,932 of NZ_AP012977.1, read as the reverse complement.
TTTAGTTATTTGACTCTTAGTTTTACCTTGCAATGAGGCTGAGTTTAATCCCAACTCATTTGTATAGGTATTATGATTAATAGGGATAACCTTGGTCGCTGAATGGTTACCAAGCTTAATACCCACAAAACTTTTTCTACCTCCATTTAAGACTAGCGGCATTTTATTTTTATTGCGATCCTCAGTCTTTTTTCCCGTAATCAAGGAATAATTGTCAAGTGTTGCCTAGTTAGACAAGGAAGAAAGCGATTGGGCTGTGAATTTACCAGGATAGTGTACCAATCCCAGCATTACTTCAAGCACAATTTTACTGTCCATCTTGTTGGTGATAAATTCCTCAACGCTTTCAATAATATCTGCATATTGGCTTTGCTTAAATGAAAGTTCTTTTAGGGAATCCCATTTGATATCAACATAATTATTTTGTGCATCTTTCATACCAGAAAACTCAAATAATTTACCATCGCCATCCTCAAATATCACTCTGATAATGCAATTTGTTTGTCTGGTACCAATGGGGTTGTCAATAATACTTTTCATAACATCTCTAATACCATCCAAATTAACCCGTTCGAAGCTTGCCGCATACTGGAGAAACATAGTCAAAATATTCGGACGGAGTCTTTGGAGTATAGCTGCCATTTTTGGTCATTGCGACACGCAGCAATCCTTTATCTTCATCTAGCTCTTTTTCAGAATCACGAATAAACGTAACACCAGACAAAACTGTATTCTCGTGCCTCTTGGAAACTGTGTTAATCCAACCATACTCTAGATCTGTTGAATCTTCAGACACTTTAACCACCCTATCCAAAATAAAGCAAGAATCAACCTCTGCCATAATACTCTTCTCTTTAACATCTTGCGCATTAGAAGGTGCATCATCAGATAAAAACACTTTAAAAGGTGTTTCGTCTCTCATGACCTGCCCTCTGTCTGTGATAGGCAAACACAGTATGTACTCTTTCATATCCTGTGTCGCCTCTACAAACTCTAAAAACGCAACTGCAACTGAATCAAAACTGTTTAGTTTTGATGTTTCAAAAAAAGTTTCTCTATTACCTAAAACCAGGTCTGTTAAATTTAAATTTTCCACGTCTTTTGCTATTTCTGCAGTTGCTTTCATTAGAATCTGGTGAAGAGTAATTACTTTCTTTTGTTAGAAACAGGCCTAAGTTTGAACAATCAAGTCTAGGACTTGAATTGTTATTATCATATTTAATAGTCGGCCTTTTGCCTGTTGTTACCTTTGAATATGTAACATCAGCAATAGGTTCGTCGTTTAACAAGCCAAACTCAATTAACGTTTGTTTGTCCGCGCTTAAACTGAACTCATCATGGATCTTTACTTTCCCCAAATCTTTAATAGGCTCTTTTGAACATAGAGTCACAAAACCATGACCAGTTGCGCTTTTTAGTTTTCTATTGTCGCTAATTACATCGTATTTATTGCCTTTAAATACTATTGTATTGTTAAGTTTTTCCATTCGCTTCTCCTTTTAGATGAACTACCTTTTATATAAAATTATATTATATATTCTTTATAATTTATAATTTAATTGTTATAATAATTCATTTACTGAAACCAGCCCTTTAATTTAGTTGCGTTAACTTTGGGTTTCTTTTTATTTTTACTATCCTCTTTGGTATCAATAAACAAAAGATTATCAGTAGAGGCGAGAACATCTAAAAAAATAAGAGTCAGTACCAGGCAGCTCTTCTGTGGCCCCTCCTTCAAATACAATACCGTCATTAAACAGATGGTGTGCCTTTAATTTTGCTTGATATAAACACTCAAACTTTTTACCTTCCAAAGCCCAGCCGTTATTATTAGGACTATTGGCAAGTGTAGCTTTATTGATATACTCGCCTTGATCAGAATTAAATACAAGTACATCAACAGTATCATCTGAACTTCGGATAAACTTAAAACTGGCAACGCAACCTCTTTCTTTATTACTATCAGATTCAGAATTTTGCAACTCAGTTAAAACGCTATCATGCCTATTTTTAGGCGTTAACAGCTTTTCTTGGAAGTTTTCGGTAAATACTTCCTTATCGTCATTATTTTGATTTATAAACTCTAGTCCGCTTTTGCTGTTTTTTAATTCGCAAGTACTTTCAGCTAAATAGCCACCCATATTTCTTAGGAAATTATTAACCCTTGAGAAAAATCCCACTAGGTTAATTGTGCTAGATACAAAAGTTATATCTTGTTTAATATCAATTGTTGGGAATATGAATAGAGCGTTTCCAGAGATTAAAAACCCTGATGATTCTTGTTTAATATCCATTTCAAAATCAATGTCGCGGTAATTAAACAACGGGTATTCTTCTAGCTCATCTCCACGCAGTTCAATTTTCTCCTTAATGGCTGCTGCTGCCAAAACGTAATTTGGATAAGAGATAAACTCATCAGCAGAACCATATACTTTAATATTATGATTAATCTTTTCCTTCGCTTCATCGGGTTTTTTCTCTATTTTTGTACCATTGTCTTGTTTCTCCTTATCCGTATTTTCAACCTTTCTATTTTTTGAATATCTGACTTTAATTGTATCTCTTCTAATACCACCAGAACGGAACTGCTCAATAAACGATGCTTTGTTCTCGATTGTCTGCCACATTCTTGAATCTAGTGTTTCCTCTGTCGCGTATCTAAGAACGTAGGGCTGGAATTTATCAAGGTTTTGCTGGTAAAAAATATTGCCTTGACGCAATATTCTACCCTCACGCTGTTCAATGTCTGAGGGTCTCCAAGGTGTGCATCGATATGATACAAGGCAACCAGTCTTGTCTTGTACATTCATTCCTGCGCCCATCTTGGCAGTTGGGCCTAGCAAAACTCTAATACTACCCCTCTAACTTTTGCGTATAAATCAGCCTTCTTTTGATCTGTATTTGCATTATGGATATAAGCAATTTCATTATCAGCAATACCTGCATCTAAAAGTCTTGACTTAATATCATCATAAGCATTAAATGAATCATCATCTTTAGTGCTGTTTGGTGTTGATAGGTCAATAAAGACCAGTTGAACACCTTTAACATCACTGTAACAGCGATAAATATCAATTATATTTTCACCAGCCTCTGCTAATTTTGAGCCCATATCCTCGTCAATATTTACAAAAGGGTCAATCAATCTATAATCAAGTGCCGCTTTCCTTGCGTCATTCATAACTTTAAGCATATTGTCTTTAGATAGATCGGCTGGTAAGCTAGTTGCCCTTTCAACAATCTCGTTTATGTAAGCTTCAACTTTTGGATTCTTATTAACAATAATATTCGCTGGCTTGCCGCCATTAACAACCGGGATTAAAATATCTTGACCGATAGCTCTTAACGCTTTTTACAAGTCATTTTTTAGTGACAACGTCAGCAAAAACACGATACATGGCCATTACCCCTGGAACTTTATTAAACTTAGAAAATCTTGATATCAATCGGTAATCTATGCCAGTCGGTAAAAGCTCCCATTCTGATGTTACTGTAGCAAATACGCTCTGCCATACGTCAAAATGGCTAACGCCCATCTTATTTTAAACTATCAAGTGATAAGTATCTCTGCATTGTGTAAAGTTCAGCCATAGAATTAGAGATTAGCGTTCCAGTGGCAAACACAACCCTTCCATTAATTTTATTAAAATACTGAATCTTTAAAAATAAATCCATTGCCATTTGTGAGGTAGAGCCCAACCCTGCAATACGAGACATTGACGTTGGGAGTCCTAGATTTTTAAATAAATGAGCCTCATCAACAAGAATAGAATCGATACCAATATTTTCAATGGTTGATGCCTCATAATCTTTATCGCCAACATTGCTCAATATGTCTTCTAATTTTTTTTCTAGTCTTTCTTTTTGTTGAATTTGTTGTGATATAACCCTTTTATCCAAGCCTTTAATGTTGTTCATTTTAAATAAGGCATTATCCATATCCTCAATCATTGAGGTATATACCTCTTGCTGAGTTTGGGCTGATACCTGTAAGAATTTAAAAGCAGAATGTCCAATAATGATTGCATCAATATTTAACATGCACGCTCGTTCAAAAAAAGATATTCGGTTTTGTTTTGACAGTCCACCTTGAGGTGGTACTAGAATATCACTTTTAAGATATAGACTGAAAAAAGCTTTAGCAAAGTCATCTACAATATGATTAGGAACTACTAGTAACGACTTCTTAGATACACCAATACGCTTTAATTCCATTGCAGCTGCAACCATCCGTAAAAGTCTTTCCAAGACCAGCAGTGTGATCTAATAATGTTGATTTATTGTTAATAATTCTAGATATAGCGTTTTCTTGTGTCGGCCTAAGTTCAATAGCATCATCAGAAACCTTGCTAGGTAAAATTAGTTTTGCAGTTGTATTTATCGATGCAACGAACCTGTTAAAGGTTTTATTGTAAGTATCTTCTAATATTTCAATATAATTAGGGTTGTCTATAATAAATTTCTCAAACGTATCTTTCATTAAGTTGGCTTTTCCTGTGCGATTACAATTGCAACTTGATTGACAACTTTAACCTCTACACCCTCTGGGCTGGTTACACTTTTTTAACTATGCTGGTTTTATTATTTAATATGGCGTTTAAAATTTCTTTTGCATCTTTATAATCTGTGTAGAACTCACTTAAACAAAAATACTCAGAACTAATAGCCCATTTACCATTTTCTGTAATAAATTCAACATCAAAATCATCTCGATTTTGAATGTTTGGGAAAATTACGCTACAAGCGAAATCTTGAATAATATGCACAGGTATCCAGCCTTCGCTTATTCTTGGATCAATATCGTGTATTCTTATTTCTTCTGGTAACGCCTCTTTTAATGAGGCTAAATTGTGACTTAAATCTATATTGCCCTCATAACTAGACATGGAAAATATTTCCTTACTCTCTAAACAAGGGTGTAATTATTTCTTCTGATATTTTGCCAGATACTTTAACCATAAAATCAATATCACAAGAGCTATTGTAAGACAGTGAATAATCAAGTAGTTCTTTCATACTAGCATTAGACATCTCTCGAAGAGAGACTGACGCAATAACATTTTGCGAAAATAGTTTTATTTTTTTGGCGCTTTCTTTTCTTTGATCCTCGCCACTAGATTTTGAGGTGGCCGCTGATACACCTTTATCATAATCACCCTCAAGTGCTAGAACACGATAAACAAGAGGGTCTTAAATCGTTGACATCCTCCCCCAGCACTATCAGCATTTAACAATGCTGTGACAGCATCTCTTAATTCAATATAACCTTTTATAACATCTAGCTTCTTAACATCAAGAACTTTAATTCCTTTTTTCTTATGCGCTGGAGTGTGAGGCTCAACATAAAAAGAATGTGTGTAGCCAATCACTCCGGAGTTTCCCGAGCCGTAAATGCCTGTAGAAACAATTCTCGTTCTAAGAACATCCGATCCACTTTGCTCTAATTTGTCTTTAATTTCTTTGTAAGTTTTATCATTAACTGATAATTTGTCTAATGTTAAAAATGAACCAGAGGGTAAGTTTATTTGATATTTTTCTATTTTTATAGCATCGTATCTAACAGCCCCGTCCAAGCCTGTATCTAAAATCTCAAAAGAATCAATTAAGACGCTTGCCTGCTCTTGATCGCTGTCCTGATTATATTTTTCTTTTGGCTTGTCGCCATCAATAACAACACCTAAATTTTTATTAAAATTGATGTAATCTATGTTTTGAGCAATATTGTAACGCTTAAAGTTTTTCTTATATTCTTGGTTTTTAAGTTGCTTATCATCAACAATATCAGTATCTTCAATATTTAACTTTTTGTAATGATCATAAGAAAGCATTAAAAATACTTTCTTACCAAATCTATTTTTTACAGTAGCTCAAACTCCATTTTCTATAAACAAGTCTGAATCAGAACTATGGAATCCAAAATTAATTGGCGATAATCTCTCTTCTACAGTCTACGCGACATGTTCATTTGGACTGTATGACTTAATCCAGTTCACCTTATCATTAGCAATAAGACGGCCTGGTATATCGCCTTTTGACAACCTTTGGAAATATTCAACCAGAACAGTTCTCTTTTCTTCTACTACTGCTGCTAGTCTTTGAAACATAACTACATCGGTATTAATATCAATATTCAAATGTGCGCATGTTTCATCATCCAATCGATCTACAACTAATAAATTTGCTTTTTAAAATATATTAAAACGACTTTCAGAGTTTAATGAATCCAAAAAAGGGTGAGTAATAACAAATGACAGTATCCCGCCTGGCTTTAGCATGTTTATACTTTTTTAAAAAAAGAAATTATGAATACTTTTACCTTATACCTTACTACTACCAAAGGGGTAGGTTACCAATAATCAGGTCGTATTTCTTCTGGCTCCTGTCTTTTTCAAAATCACCGTTAATGATTTTAATATCAGAATTTTCTTTATAAATAGCACCTGCTATCCTTGCAGAAATATCATCTTTTTCAAGGACTGTATAACTAGAAAATTCAAAATCATCAGGCATTAAAGACAAGAAATTACCTATACCGCACCCAAGCTCATAAATCTCTAATTTTTTATTACCAATTTTTGGCAGAAAATCAAAGACATTATCAATAATATCTTTTGGTGTAAAAAATGCGTTTAAAACTGATTTACGTGCCTCTTGCTCTTGGTACTCTCCATCAGTTAAGACATCCACTAAGGCTTCTGCCTCTAACTCCCAATTCTTTTCTGTACCAGTCTTATCAGAATTTCTGTAGAAAGCCTGTGAACAGCCGCCAGACCCTTGAAATTTAATCATTACCAATTTTTCTTCTTCAGTCGCAAACCCGACCCTATTTTCAACCTTTTTCAAGGTTTCAATTGCGGCTAAATTACTCTCAAATATATCTCTTGTATTCATAGTATTTGTGCTTTTTGATAATTATTATATATTTTATATAAAATATATAATTGGTATATTATTTTAAAGAATCAATTGAAAATTATGAATAAAGAGCCAATTACTTTTTATTCACTCTTAAAAATTAAAGATCTGCTAAAAATCTTTAGCGTTACTAGGGCAACACTAAGTAAGATTATTAAAAATAGGTAAATTACTGCGCCTATAAAAATAGGTAAACATCCTCGCTGGGATCCTCAAGATATAAAAGAAGATTTAGATAGAATGAGGGGTGAAGTTAAAACGCACTAATCTTAAAACAATCAAGCTTGCCTTGTAGCTTGATAATTGTGCTTGAACTTATACAGCGAAAGCCAACCCTAAGCGGGAGCGTTAATCAGCCTAAACAAAACCACACACTTACATAATACTACCAATCAAACCCAATAAACCCCATTTTGAAAAAATAAAGCTTTTGATCCTGATTTTTGAATCAGTTTATCTTATTACCGCCAGTGTAAAAGTCCAAGGTGCAGTTATCTCCGACCGTCCGAACTAGAACCTAAAGGGTTCAGTCGGCCAGAATAACTTTGACTTTTATACAAGTAGAATAAGATGATAGTGATGATCAACAACATAAACTAGGTTTTCACCCTAAGACTATCCAACCAATCTGCCTATTTTTGCATCATTTCCACTCTAGGTTACAAACTTTTCTGCCTTATTATAAATACCTCTAATGCCCTGTATCTTATGTGCAAGCTGTAACTCAATCGCATCCGCATCATAACCCTGTTCATTTGACTAGGTAGATGCTAAGTGTCTAAAACCATGAACTGTTTGCTTACCCTTATAACTCATTCTTTTAGGTGCAATTGTCAAAGTATTATCACTTATCGGCCTGCCTTTGGAGTAAGAAGAAAACACGTATTTTTTATCATAATTTAACACCCTTAACTCTTTAAATAACGTCTGAACCTGAGTGGATAAAGGCACCAGATACTCCCTTTTTAGCTTTGTTTTCTCAGCTGTGGGATGCGCCCCCAAATATCGCCCTAAAGTTCATCCCATGTAGCAAGCCTTAATTCACCTGGTCTTACAAAAGTATAGGACGCTATCGACGCTATCTTTAATGCCGACTGAACCCCTATCATTCCATTATAATTATCAATATCAAACATTAACCTCTTAATATCTTCAATTCTTTTAACAAAAGAAAAATTCTCACTTTTTTTGTTTTTTACAATACGAGATAGGCCGGTTGCTGGGTTTATATTTCTTAAATTAAGAATGTTTGCGTATTCATACACTCTCGATACGATTGACTTGATTCTTTTAGCGGTTTCAATATGCCCCTGTTTTCAATCTTTTGTAGAAAGGTCAACATTTGAATTGAGTCTATTTCAGATATGGGGATATGTCCAAATTCGTCAATACACCTATTTAGACGCTGCGTTGTCGTTTTTGTCGTCCTATCTGACAAATAGTCCTGTGTCTGTAACCAATCTAAAGCAATGTCTTTAAATAACTTTGAATCGCTTAATTTATGTTTTGGATTTTTACCATTCTCGATCATCAGTAGATAATCGTCTCGCTTTTTAACAAAAATTACCGCCAAATATGGCGGAGCGGACGGGATTCGAACCCGCGACGTCCTGCGTGACAGGCAGGCACTCTAACCAGCTGAGCTACCGCTCCGAATTTTTTTTGGTGGGCGCTACAAGACTTGAACTTGTGACCCTCGCCTTGTAAGGGCGATGCTCTACCAACTGAGCTAAGCGCCCAAAAAAAATGTGCCCAGTACTGTGAAGCACCGGGCACATTATACTTAAAAAATTCTAAGAATTAACCGATTCTTTAAGTAATTTACCTGCTTTAAATGCAGGTACCTTAGAGGCCTTAATTTGGATTGCTTCACCCGTTTGAGGATTGCGACCAGTACGTGCTACACGATCACGGACAACAAAACTGCCAAAACCTGTAATGGCTACATTATCACCACTGGCTAATGCTGAGGTAATTGCACTTATCATTGCGTCCAATACACGAGCCGCATCTGCTTTTGTTAAGTTGGAAGTTTGTGCAATTGCTGCAACTAAATCTGATTTATTCATTGACTTTATTCTCCTGTGTATGAATCTTATTTTGATAAAAAAAATATACCAAATTTTATCTTGCACTATTTTTTAACTGGCTAATGAGTGGCAAAATTTGCCTTTCCAGAATTCGCGAAGTTAATTCACCAATTCGCTTAAAACGAATAGTACCTTGCTGATCGATGATAAAAGTTTCAGGTGTTGCATACACACCTAGCTCAAGCCCAAGTTTGCCTGATTGGTCAAATACAATCAAATCATATGGGTTGCCAAGTCTGGTTAAAAAAATATTGCCATCCTTTTTGGTGTCTTTGTAATTAATGCCTAATATTTGTAATGAGTTGCTTTTGGCTATTTGCATGAGCATTTCATGTTCTGCTCTACAAGTAACGCACCAAGAAGCCCAAACATTAACCAAAGATATTTTTCCCTGTAACTTATCTTGGATGGCGTAAATTTCAGCAGTATTAAAATCTTCAACTTCTAAATTTGGAAATGTTTTACCAATTAAAGGCGAAGGTAGTTTTTTAGGGTCAAGCCCAAGACCTATATATAAAAAGCCAGCCAATACAATAAATAAAACCAAAGGTAAAAATTTTTTCATTATTTATTTTTGGCTTTTTCCAGTGCGTCAGCCACTTCTGGTGGCATATAGTTTTCATCATGTTTGGCAAGTACTTCAGTTGCCATGAAAATACCGTTAACTAAAGAACCAGTTATAATAATACCCTGACCCTCTTTAAATAAATCAGGCAAAATTCCTGAATAACTAATACGGAAGGTGTTGGCATAATCAGTGACATCAAACATAACTTTAATACCATCACGCTTAACACTACCCTTAGTAACCATACCGCCTAAACGAAAACTTTTACCTTTTGGGGCCTTACCTTCAGTGACATCAGTAGGAGAAAAAAAGTACAGTAAATTTTCGTTAAAGGCTTTTAAGCCTAAATAACCTGCCAAGCTCACACCTATTACCAGTAAAGCAACCAGTGTCATTCTATTTTGTCGTTTTGTCATAATTATCTCTCTCTTAAATATTTAATGCGCAGCTGTTTGATTGCATTTTTATGGATAAAACGAGTACGTATAAATAAAGTTGCAATCACAATCAAGGTCGTCAAATAAGAAAGCCAAATATAAAAAGCATACTTTCCATACGGAAGAAAAGAAAAATACTCTGCTAAGGTCACTATCCATGCTCCATAATTACTTTCTTAACCCAGCTAGAATTTTGCTCTGTCACCAACACCTCATCTCTAGCCCTCATTAGCATAAGCGCGCCATATAAAAACTTAAATGCCATGCCCATTAATAATAGTGCGATCAACATATCAGCATCTTGAACGGCCACTTTATTGACGCTGACTGACGCACCTTGGTGTAAGGTGTTCCACCACTTAACCGAATAATGAATAATGGGCAAATTAATCAAACCCACAATCGCCAACACTGAAGAAGCCTTAGATGCGGTTTTAGGATTATCAAATGCATTATTAAGTGACATATAAGCCAAATACAAAAACAGCAAAATTAACTCTGAGGTTAAACGTGCGTCCCACACCCACCAAGTACCCCACATCGGTTTTCCCCAAACTGCGCCAGTAACCAAAGCTAAAAAGGTAAATGCCGCCCCAATGGGCGCTGACACCTTGGCAACCACGTATGCTAATTTAATTTGCCAAATCAGGCCAATACCGCCCGAAATCGCCAATACCAAATAAATAAACATACTCATCCATGCAGCAGGCACATGAATAAACATAATACGATAACTCTCACCTTGTTGGTAATCAATGGGTGCCACAATCAACCCCCAGTACAAACCCACCAATGTTAAAACAATAAAAGGAAATAAAAACCAAGGGATAATTTTTTGACTAATTTGATAGAAGTTTTTAGGCGAAGCAAACGCTTGAATCCATTTCCACATAAATCAATCCTGTTAGTTATTTAAACTTATAAAACACATTATTTTAGCGACTTATGTGCAACATTATTACGTAAATAAGTTGGCAATGCTAACTTATTGCTAAAATTAATGTTTTTGTTAACATAGGTTAAGTAAAGCGCTATAAGGTTTTCAGCCTTTGGATAAAAATCGGCAATATAAGTACCAATACCCGTTTGTTGAATAAGTTCATTTTCATAAGCGCCCCATCCACTACCCACACCAATAAAATCTTTTCCAAATGTGTCCACCTCATTAGGCTTTTGTAAACTTTCCTTAGATAAGACTTGGTTTTGATAAATACCCCAATATACCTCACTCATGCGCGCGTCAAGCGCAATGGCAATCTTGTTGGTATTGTATTTTTTAAACGCACCAAATCCAAGCAACTCAAGTGTTGAAACCTCCATTGTAGGAATGTTATGTGCCAATGATATGCCCTGAACCACACTGACGCACATCCTAACCCCTGTAAAAGCACCAGGGCCTTTGGTGTAAATAATACCGCCCAAAGCAGATGGTAACAATTGACCGGCTTTAAAAACCTCATCACAAAGTGATAATATTAAACCTGAACTTTTCTCCACACCTTGAACAAAACGAGAAAATATTTCACCTTGCGTGTGCAGACTTACTGAGCACGTATCAGTACACGTATCAATTGCTAATAAATTCATCATTTTGTTATTTTACAATTTTCTCAAACTTGTGGTAGATAGATAAAACCAATTGCTTGCGTTTAAGTAGTCTTAACGAATGTCTAACTGGATGATAATAATCAGGACCTTTAATCAAAGCCACAAGCGTAGCCATTTCTTCTAATGATAACACCGCTACTTCTTTATTAAAATAAAACCGAGTGGCATTGGTAAAGCCATTAATACTTATGTTGCCTTTTTGACCTAAATACACAGTATTTATGTAACGATTGAGTATGAATTTTTTATCAAACGAGTGCTCCAATAATAACGCCATCAATGCTTCCTTGACCTTTCGCCCTAAACTTCGCTCTCTATTTAACAAGGTATTTTTGATTAACTGCATCGTTATGGTGCTCGCCCCACGAAGTGGCTTGTCATAAAATATATAATCACAAACAACCCTGGTAATTTCTTTAAAATCCACACCAGAATGTTTAAAAAATGACTGGTCTTCCACCAGTAAAAGCATATTAATCATCGCTTTGGGTTGCTGCTCAAAACTCAAAATATCTGCACTTGCCTTGTCAGAAAACGCATCATCAAGTAACTGGCTTAAATGACTTAAATACACGGAAAAAGTTACCGTACTTAGCAAAATTAAAGCAATGGTCAATTGTTTAAACAAAATAAAAACACAAGATAATAAAATTATCTGAATTTTAACAAAATCCGCCCGTAAAAGATTTTTTCATACAATATATAACGTTAAACGATTGTTAAAAACAAATAACTAGTATAAAATACCCGCTTCCTTGCTTGAGAGCGCAGTGCTCCAAGCTACTATAATAACCATAAGGAGATACAACTCATGAGACATTATGAGATTACACTGATTGTCCACCCTGACCAGTCAGCTCAGGTAGGCACAATGATGGACAAGTACAAAGAAATCACCGCCGCTGGTGGTGGTAAAATTCACAGAGAAGAAGACTGGGGACGTAAACATTTGGCCTATCCAATCAAAAAAATTTATAAAGCGCATTACTTAATGATGAACATTGAGTGCGATCAAGAAGTGCTTGATAAACTTGATTATAATTTCCGTTTTAACGATGCCATTCTTAGAAATTTAATCACTTCTGAAGATAAAGCAATCACCACACCTTCAATCATGATGGTTAATAAAGACAAAGAAAAGGGGAAATCATAATGGCCAAGCAAGTAAAAAGAAAACGTAGACCTCAAATTAAAATTAACGCTTTTTGCCGTTTTACGGCAGCAGGCGTTACAAGAATTGATTATAAAGATGTTGATACACTACTTAAAAACATTGATGAAAGTGGCAAAATCACGCCATCAAGAATGACAGGCACCAGTGCTAAATTTCAACGTCAACTAACAACTGCCATTAAAAGAGCTAGATTTTTAGCCCTTATTCCTTATACTGACAAGCACAAGAAATAGGAGTTTATCATGCAAGTAATTTTATTAGAAAAAATCCAAAAATTAGGCAGCTTAGGCGACCTAGCTAATGTTAAAGCAGGCTATGCTCGTAACTTTTTAATTCCTCAAGGCAAAGTCAAGCCTGCAACTAAAGCAAACTTGGCTGAATTTGAATTGATTAAAGCCGAGTTACAAGCCTCTGAGGCTGAAACACTTAAAAATGCACAAGCAATTGAAACCAAAATGGTAGGTACTGTTTGCACCATCCAAGCCAATGCGGGCGAAGAAGGCAAATTATTTGGCTCCATCAATACCACTGACATTCAAACAAGTCTTGCAGCAAGTGGTTTTAAAGTTGAAAAGCGCAATATCAACATGCCTGAGGCAATTCGCCATACGGGTGAATATGAAATCAGTGTTGATTTACATACAGATATTACAGTGAGTATTAAAGTTGTTATTGAGGCTTCTCAAGAAGCATAAAAAACCAACTCATTGTGTGTTAAAATTAAAAGGTGCTTAAAAGCCAATGGATATCAAAAACGCCAAAATACCGCCCAATTCAATCGAATCAGAACAATCTGTTTTGGGTGGCTTATTATTGCACAATGAAGCATGGGATCGTGTTGCAGATATTTTAACTGAGGCAGATTTTTACAACGCCTCGCATAGAATTATTTTTAATGCCATCACCGTCCTATTACAGCACGACCAACCTGCTGATATTCTTACAGTTAAAGAACAGGTTAAAAAAACAGGATCTGAGGAGACCATTGGTGGCTTTGTCTATTTAGCCCAAATTGCTGAAAACACGCCCAGTATTTCTAACATTGAAGCTTATGCCAAACACGTACGTGAATTATCCGTTTATCGTCAACTGATTATTGTTAGTCACGAAATTGCTGACACCGCTTACCACCCAAAAGAAATTGAAGTTCAAGAGCTCATTGACCTTTCTGAGAAAAAAATATTTGAAATTTCCGAGCAGGTGACTCGTGGAAAACAAGACATTACCAATGTAAAAGACATTATTAAAGATGTTGTCAATCGAGTACACGAAATGCAAGAATCTAGCGGTATAAGTGGCTTAGAAACTGGTTTTAGCGAATTAGACAAATTAACTTCTGGCTTACAAAATGGCGATTTAATTATCATCGCTGGACGCCCTTCTATGGGTAAAACCGCTCTTTCAATGAACATTATTGAACATGTTGCCATTACTGCTAAAGACCCTAAACCAGTCGCAGTATTTAGTTTAGAGATGCCAACCGAACAATTAGTAATGCGCATGATTTCATCATTTGGCCATATTGAAGGCTCAAAATTACGCAACACCATGACTGAAACCGACTGGAACAGCTTTAATCATGCCGTGTTAGCCTTGGAAAAATCCACTGTTCTTATTGATGAAACTCCTTCCATTACACCAACCGAAATTCGCGCAAAATGTCGGCGACTAAAACGCCAATATCCTGATTTAGCGCTAATCATGGTAGACTACTTACAGTTAATGACTGTACATGGAAAAAGTGAAAACAGGGTGCAAGAAATCTCTGAAATTTCCCGTTCACTCAAAGCCTTGGCCAAAGAAATTAACGTACCCGTGCTTGCTTTGTCACAACTTAACCGTGCTGTTGAATCACGCCCTAAGGCTGGCAAAGGTCGTATGCCACAAATGTCTGATTTACGCGAATCAGGCTCAATTGAGCAAGATGCCGATATTATTGGTTTTATCTATCGCGACCAGCAATATCATGATGACGCCTATTCAAACCCAGAAGAAGTTGGCAAGGCAGATTTAAAAATTGCCAAGCATAGGAATGGCGCCACTGGGCTAATCAAACTAGCCTTCATTGGTGAGTATGCACGATTTGAAGACTTGGCTCTTGACAATCAATTTCACGGCATGGCTGATGAGCGAATAGACACAGCTTATACACATAATATGGCTAATTTTGACCAAGAGCCTTTTTAATTAAAGACTTTATCCATCCATGCGCGCCATTGCCTCAATTTCGCAATCAGCATTAAAACACAATCTCTCAGTTGTAAAAAAAAATTCGCCTAATGCTAAAATAGTTTCCATGGTGAAAGCCAATGCTTATGGTCACCATATCGATTTAATTGACCCAATTATTAATCAGTCTGATTTATTAGGGGTTAGCGAAATCTTAGAAGCGGAAAAATTACGCAAAACAACAAATAAGCCAATTTTACTTCTATCAGGCGTCATTAAAGACCAAGAACTACAACAAGCCATTAAATTAAATTGCCAAATTGTTGTACACGACAAAACTCAATTACCCGTTATTAGCAACACTAAACAAGCCATCAATATTTGGATAAAAATTAACACAGGCATGAATCGACTGGGCTTATCTACCAATGAATACTTTGGTTACATAAAGTTACTAGCAAGTAACCCACTGATTAATATCCGATGTGTCATGAGCCATTTCGCTTGTGCTGATGAAATTAACCACCCAATGAATCAATCCCAACTCTTTGAGTTTAAAAAATCAACGCGCCCTACTGTCAAACGCTCAATGGCAAATTCTGCTGCAATTTTGTCAAATTCAACCTCGCACTTTGATTACGTCCGCCCTGGCATTATGTTGTATGGTGTTTCTCCTTTTGACACTATTGATCACAATCTTAAACCGGTTATGCAACTATCAGCACCAATTATGTCAATTAAAACCATCAAAGCTGGTGATTCAGTTGGCTATGGCGCCGCTTGGACAGCCGACAAACTAACGGCCATAGCAACCATTGGCATTGGCTATGGCGATGGCTACCCGCGCCGCGCTAAAAATGGTACACCTGTGCTCATTAATAACACCTTGTGCCCACTTGTTGGTCACGTGTCTATGGATTTAATTTGTGTTGATATAAGCAACATTAAAGCTAATGTTGGAGACCGTGTAATTCTTTGGGGTAATCAACAATTACGCATCGAAACCATTGCAAAACACAGCGGCACCATTGCTTATGAACTACTAACAGGTGTCAGTTCTCGGGTTGCCTTTATCAACGCTATATGAGCCATAGTTTTGTTCAAATTAGTGATTGCCATATTGATGATGTTAAATACACCATGGGTGTGAATACCCACGCCAATCTAAAAAAAATTATCAATAAAATCATCAATATCAATACCGGCGCCTTATTAATTAGTGGCGATCTTACCCACAACGGTACAACCACCTCTTACAAAACCTTACAACAAATACTCTCTCCTATCCAAACAAGGCTATTAGTCATATCTGGCAATCATGACATTGATAACAATCTCAATACTATTTTTTCTAAAAATTTACTCAGCCAATTCACACTTGGAGAATGGGAAATTATCAGTACAAATTCAGTACAAACATCAAAAATTAGTGGGTTTTTAACAAAACATGAGCTCATAAAATTAGACCTTAATTTAGCGCAATCAACTGCCAAATATATATTCATTGTCTTACATCACCCTATCGTACCAATGAACAGTGCTTGGGATGATTCATTGTCTTTAGAAAACCCAAAAGCATTGTTTAATGTACTTGATAAATACCCTAAAATACAAGCCATACTATTTGGTCATGCGCATCAAGCGGCTGAATTTAGCAGATTGGGGGTAAAAATTATTTCATGCCCATCAACTGCCTTACAATTTAACAATGAAACTAAGATTGGCTTTAACCATTACACGCTGTATGATAATGGACAACTAACAATTGACACACAATGGATATAGAACAACATTTTTTAAAATCTTTACACAATCAGCAAGAGCCAAAAACTTACACCCAAGTTTCGCAGTTGTTTGAATTGAACTATCAAAAAATTTTAAAACTTATGCTGCTATTAAAGCAAACCCCTGATGATTGTATCATTAAGCACAATAGTAAAAATGACTTGCACCTTATCGTAGAAGACAGGTTTGCTCATACAGGTGTTTTCACACTAACGCACAAACTCAAATCTGATACTGGCAATATCAATAAACCAGACATTAAATTTAAAATCTACTTTGACGCACAATTATTAGAAGTCATCTCTGTATGCAATCAAACCACACTTAATCACGCTCATCCATATTTAGCACAATACTCTGATATGAACATACAATAGGAGTTAAATACTTTTATCGAAAAATGGTTGGGTTATTGCTTAAATAAATTCCAAGGAAAATCATGGCAAATACTATAAAAAAAATCAAAAAAAAAATAAATTGATCATTGCCATCTCATCAAGAGCCTTATTTAATCTTGATGAATCGCATAAAATCTTTAAAGAGCAAGGGATTGAAGCTTACGCCAAACACCAAGAAGAAAATGAGGAGGTTGTTTTACAACCTGGGGTCGGTTTTTCACTGGTCAAAAAATTACTAGCCCTCAACACCACAAGAAACCCCATTGATGTCATCCTGCTTTCACGCAATAGCGCTGACACGGGCCTACGTATTTTTAACTCTATTGAGCATTACGGCTTAAATATTTCAAAAGCAGCCTTCACCCGTGGCGAAAGTACGCACAATCTTGTCGGTGCATTTGAAGCAGATTTATTTTTATCAAGTAATTATCAAGATGTACAAAAAGCCCTAGAATCAGGTTTTGCAGCAGCATCAATCGTTGGTTCTAGCTCACAAAAACCACACGAAACTCAGTTGCGTATCGCTTTTGATGGCGATGCCGTTATTTTCTCAGGAGAATCAGAGCGAATTTTTCAAGAGAAAGGCTTGGAAGCCTTTACAGAAAACGAAAAAAATTCAGCCAATATTGCACTCAAAGCTGGGCCATTCAAATGCTTTCTAATGTCATTACAAAAAATACAATCTGCCTTCCCAGCAGCAAACAACCCAATCAGAACCGCCCTAGTAACCGCACGCTCAGCCCCATCACACAAACGCGTTATTCACACCATGCGTAAATGGGGTATTCGCATTGACGAATCCTTCTTTTTAGGCGGGCTAGACAAAGGCATATTTTTAAAAGAATTCGGTGCTGATATCTTTTTTGACGATCAACACCAACACTGCCAATCAGCCTCCCAATACGTACCCACAGGGCATGTCCCTAATGGTATTAGTAATCAATAAGCTTAAATTCAACTTGCAAGTTGAATTTAAGCGCTACCCTTTTCTAGGCGTCTACCAACACTCTTAAACCTTAAATCTCTGCCAACCATCTTACCAAGATTAGCAATAAAATAATCACAGCCTAGACGACAATCCTTTATAAACATTACGCCTTAACATGTCTAATGCTTTTTTATTTTCATCCATCATTAAATAATCTTCATACGTCTTTATACCATTACCGATATCATAATCGGTAATGATGTTGTTTGTAACCAGTCCACAATGATAAGCAGCACTTGAATATTGGTACTCTATTGCTTTTTCTACCGCGCTGGATTGTTTTCAACATAGCGAAAAGCGTGGTAACTGTATTGCTCATCAAGTGGGGATGAGAAAAATCGTCCTTGCCATAAAACACCTTGCCAATTTTTTTGTTTGTTAATGTATTGACTATAACGCATATGCACAGGTTTTAATACTTTTTTGCAATCCTTCTTTTGTTGCTGGCTGAAAAATAAGATGAACATTGTTTGTCATCAAACAATAGGCAAGTATTTTTACTTGATGCTTTAAAGCATACTGTTGTAATAGCTTTAAATAATAGTTTTTGTTAGCATCAGAAAAGAAAACGTTTTCTTTGTGATTGCCTCTTTGAGTAATATGGCGGGAAATGTTGGCAAATACACTGCTGCGGGTTATCTTGGCATAAAGTGTATTTTAACAGGGTTTTGTAATTAAAGGGTAGCACCCCCTTTATTCATCTCATCATTGGTTTATAAATAGTCCAAAAATAAAATACTACTCCTATAAACATAACGCAAAAAATAAAAACAATATAGTCAAACATTAAATTAAAATTTGATGAATCAAAAGCTATAAACATAAAAAGCAATAAGGGTAATAAAAAAATAATAACCTAGGTACAGCCTAAGTTTATTTTTTTATCTTGCATCTTTTATTACCTCCAATTCAAAATCATACTTCCAATCAAGTTTACCTCCAACACTCTCTTTTATAAGAGAGTCCTCCTGTTTCTCCAGTTCCCCATCCTGGATTGTATCCACCCAACTCCGAGTCATGTCATATGAATATTGTGTACCTGTAAGCCCTTCACCAGTACCAAGCCAATTGTGTCCGATACTTTGTGCCAATCCTGTGCTTGCGCCTTTATTTGCACTCTCAAGTGAGCCGCCTGTAATACCACCAACAAAGCCTATTTGTGCACCTTGGGTAATTGCAGTTAGTATTTTACCAGTTGCACCAATAGCACCGTCTATTGAATTTGCCATAGTGCCTACTGTATTAAAAATTGCAGAACCTACCTGCCATACGGTAGAAATAACAGCAGTAACAACTTGCACAACCACTACTGCTGTTGCAACTACTACGTTAAAGATGGCACTAAATAAAGCACCCCCAAATAGCCACTTGGGTCTGTGTATTTAAGTGGATTATTGAGTGCGTACGTATATCTGTTGTAACTCTGTGTGTTGTAAGGCACTTGTATATGTGAATCTGCTGAAAGAAAACGCCCAATCTGCGGGTCATATACCCAACTGTTCATGTGAATCAGCCCCATCTCATCAATGTGCTCATGCCCAGTAAAGCCTCGGTTAGTGAGTGCTAGGATGATGGGCAGGAGTGGGTCAGCTGCGCGCCAGTCTGCCTTTCTCCTTTCGCCAAAGGCGGCCGCGGCTCATTCTTTCCACGACATTGCCTTGGCCATCGGTGATGGTGTCGATGCTGCCTAGGTTGTCATAGTGTAAGTATCTAGTTTGGTCGGGGCTTGTGAGGGTTAATAGGTTGCTTGTTATGTTGTCATAGGTTTTGGTCTCACTATGGCGTGGTGGTGAGTGGGAATTTGCCGTCTTGGGAATACTCAGTGGTGATACTTCGGGTAGTGATGTCAGTGCCACTGGTGGTGGTTTTGGTGAAGGTCTTTCCACATTGCCTGTGGTGGTCGACTACGTTGCTGTAATCGTCAATGTTGGATTGGCTGGTGGTTGTGGTGGTGAGTAATGCGTTTGAGTTGTAATCAAAAGACTTTGAGAGGCTTTGGGTTAGGTAAGGGGCGTGTATTTTGTTGTTATGGCTGGACTTGTCTTGGTGGGTGTTGGTTTGGCTGTTTAGTAGTTGGCGATTGTTATTGGTTTTAATGTATTCTTGAGTGTTACTTATTTGTCCTACATAAGGGTAGTCTTGATTGTATTCGGTGTGGGTGAATTTGTTGGATTGTTCATCGAAAGATTCAATCCAAGTAAAGCCTAGGTTGCTACGACCTTGGAGATTGACCTTTGCGCCACCGTATTTTTGGTAGGTGGCGGTGTTTTGTCCACCAATGGCGTTGTTGGTTGCTGTGCTGGAGACCAATAACATGGGCGCATAAATGTTTTTGTTTGGGTGGTATGCTTTTGCCTCTTGTTGGTAGATACCCTCACCCGTTAAAGGCTTGTAATTAATTGTAGTGCTAATGTTAAAGCCGTTATCAATGCTAGTAATTGTTTTTGTCTTATCAAAGGTTGACAAGGATACTGTAACCATACCATCACTTGATTTAATAAAGTCTGCCTTGCCGTCACCATTGACATCGGCATAACCATAGGTGTCATTTTTATAGGTTCTAATCTCATAATTCTTATAAATAACTCTACCACAAGAGCCGAGATGCTTATTAGCATAAAAACTAGAACCATTAGATAAAAACGCCTTTCCTTTAACAATCATATCACTCAGCCCATCGCCATTGACATCGACAAACTCAAGTAAGTAGCTATATCTCGCTATTCCATTTGGATAGAAACCCTCAATATCACCCTCATTATATCCAACTAATTCTGATGGCTTGCTACGTCCCCAGCCTCTATATTTATAACTTTGTCTGTAGCATTGACCAGACTTACCATGAACAGGCAGGTCTATTTCATCCCAAGTAAAAACAATTGGACTAAGAGTCTCCTCACCACCGCCCGTCTTTTGTATAATTTCAGTAATCTGACTGGTTTCTGGCTTGCTACTGTATTGATAGTTAGCCTGATAATCCCTAACCAAACTGTTGTTTGCAAAAGTTTGAATATTTCTTAGTCGCTTAGTAGTTTCTATTTTTGAATTTAGTTTTAATATCATCTTCTCTGTCTTCATAAAACAAACCTAACCGAATTATTAGCATAATTAATTCTATTAAGCGTGTATTCGCCATTTGCATTGTCTTCATCATAGACATAGTTAACAGCATTGTTTGTAGCATCTGTGACTCTATTCACTGCCCAGAGTCTAACGGTTGATTTACCTTGGGCTTTAATCTTTGAGTCTTGTGTATTACCATACCCAAAGGTTTACCCTGATTTGGTTTCACTGTCCAGTGGTTACCATTGTATTTAACTTTGCTGAAGTTATTAATCTCAGTGCGGTATTCTGAGTTGGCTTGTCCATTGTTGCCTGATATGACGATGAGCCTTTGCCCATCTAGGCAGCATCTGTCGTTATCGTCATAGTTGAATGCCGCCTTTGATGCCATCAGTAGCAGTGGTCTTTGAACAGCGGTGGATGGGAGATAAGCCACCTAAGCTAAAGCCCATGCCTAGAATGCTGTTACCAGCGTTTGAGTTGTAGTTAATACTGAGTTCTGAGTTCGGGTTGCATGCCTGCAACACCGGGTGGGACAGTGATGGGGATGGTGTAGTTGACAGCGTCTTGGTTAACGCTGAAGCTACCTGCGGTGCTGTCAACTAGGGTGGTTGGTGTCACTGTTTGTGGTTGCGTTTGCTTGGGTTTGGTGTGTGTCAGATTGGGTTGTTTGGGTGAATATAGATGAGGTGTTGTTATTAGGTTGAGTGTCAATGTTGAGGGAGAAGATGATAAGAGCAACAACAAAAACAGCGATACCGAAGGACAGGTAGCGCTAGTTGGTGGGCATGGATGCTCCTAGGTGTTTGAATAAGTTAAAGGAATTCTATCATAAAAAACAAAAGCTATATGTGTTTATAATTTTGAATTGCTAGAAATTTAGGCTATATTAAACAATAAACGCATTATACTTGAACGTCTAAATTGTGACAAAATGTAGAAAAAGTTAATGCAAGTGCAAAGTTATCAAGAAGTTAATGGCAGAATTACACTATTGAGTACCTTTGCTTTGCTTGTTTTGGTAGCATTCATAACTTTAAAACTGATGCAACAGTTTTTACAACAGGACATATCCATTAAGCCTTTTGCTAACGAATTGATCAGTCAAAAAATAGTCATTCAATATTAAATTTACCTAAAAATTTATTTGGTAAGTTCAACTCACCCACTCAAAAAGCCCACAAGCGTGTTAAAAAAACCCGCTTAAATCTAACTCTGATGGGCATTCTAAACTAACAAGGGTACTCTTTAGCAATTATTAAACAAAATAATAAAGCGAAAATTTATAAAATATATGATGTGATTAATTCGTCAACCAAGGTTAAAGAAATTTATTCAAAATACATCATTCTTAATCATGATAGTCATGATGAAAAATTAAGTATAAAATACAAAATAGGGACAGAAATAGCGCGTTTAGCTAAAAAATCAAGTAAAAAAATAGTGGCTAAAAAGGCAGTGAAATCACTATCAAAAATTAAACGCTCGAACAAATTAAAGTTAAAAAACTCACCAGTAGTCCGAAAAAAATGCTGTCTGCTGTCTCTATTGAGCCAAATTACAAAAATGATAATTTGTATGGGTTTGTTATCCGCTCTGGTAAAGAAAGGGCTTTATTTAAAGAGATTGGATTACAATCAGGCGGCGTTATTCTAAGCATTAACCATATTGAAACTCAACAGCTAATTTTAAATGCTTGTAGCATTAAGAAAAGAGCTTAATAAGCAACACTTTGACCTTGTTATTGAGTGTAATAAACACAAGCATTTTCTATGCCGTCAATTTAAATTAAAAAACTTTATCAAATCAATAAACTCATGAAAAAAAATATTTATTAACTTCATCATCTTTTTTATCGCTTTGTCTGCTAATGCACTTATGCTTAATTTAAAAAACATGGAACTGGTGACTTTGATTAATACAGTCTCTGAAGTGACTGGAAAAAACTTTATTATCGACCCTGGGGTTAAAGGTAGGGTTAATGTTGTGAGCACAACAGAAATTGACAATGATGAGTTTTATCATTTGTTTTTATCTATTTTACAAGCGCATGGCTATATTGTGGTTGAGGGTGAGGAGTTTTCTAAAATTTTACCACAAGCCAATACCAAGAATAATTCTACACAAATATCTAGTATGGCTAACGATAGTATTATTACAACGGCCATTCCCATTAAAAACGTTGTTGCCAGCTAAATAATTGCTATTTTGCAACCTATTGTCTCTAAGTACGGACATCTTGCTGCTTATACACCTTCTAATACCATTGTGGTGATAGACACACGAGCTAACCTAATACGCTTAAAAGATATTATTAACCAACTTGGTACAGAAATTGATGACGACTATGAATTGATGCCTTTGATTAATGCATCAGCTGATGAAGTGGCAAAAATTATTAAATCATTACTGCCTAATAATACAAAACAAGCGGCCAATCCACTCACCATAGTCATTGATAAAAAATAACAATCAATTGATTGTTAATGGTGCACCTGCAAAGCGGCTTAAAGTGCGATTTTTGGTTAAAGAGTCGGATAAAAAACCTGGTAAAGATGGTGATACTCTCGTTATATATTTAAAATACGCAAACGCAAAGAACATACTACTAGTACTACAAAGTATTGGTAAGCAGTTGATAGACAAAGATAAAAAAAGCACAAAACAAACGATCAATATTCATACAGATGGTGCAGCCAACTCTATTATCACTGCACCTAATGCTATCTCTAATAACATTAAAAGCGTTATTAGCAAATTAGACATTCGTCGTGCATAAGTTTTAATAGAAGTCATTATTGCTGAGGTGAGTTTGGACAATACAAAAGAGTTGGGCATTCAATGGGCCTCTTCTAGTGCTAACGGAATTGGACTGATTGACTTTACCGGCTCCTTGTCAACCGTGCTAACTAATACAACACCCATCATTGGCAAAGGTGCCACCATAGGTGTTGGGAAGCACAACTCAACAACTAAAAAAGGATTTAGTGCAGTTTTAACAGCGCTTAATCAACAAGGAAATGTTAATATCCTTTCTACGCCCTCAATTGTTACCATTGATAATGAAGAGGCAGCTATTTTAGTTGGCGAGAAAGTGCCTTTTATTACCAATAAACAAATTGTTGATGGCAATTCAAATCCTTTTCAAAATTATGAGCGCAAAGATGTTGGTATTAAGTTAAAAGTCAAGCCGCAAATTAATGATGATGATACTATTAAACTTGATATAGAACAAGAGATATCTAAAGTTACCTCGCAAGGTGGTGCATCTGATTTGGTTACCTCAAAAAGAACCATAAAAACCTCTGTTATGGTTGCTAATAAAAAAATATTGGTTTTTGTAGGGCTAATAGATGACACCATAAATAGCTCTCAATCTAGTGCACCCTTACTAGGCGATATACCCATCTTGGGTCATTTATTTAAATACTCCAGTAAGAAAAAAGTTAAAAGGAATTTATTAATTTTTATTCACCCAACCATCCTAACAGACCAGCTGGTTGCTGATAGTATCGGCATGGAAAAATACAAATATATCTATGCACAACAATTGCTAAACGACATAGAATTACCCATTAAACCTCCAAAGGAAGAACAACCATTGGAAAATCCAATAAAACCTCAAGTATCTACTGTGACAAATGCCATTAAAGCACAATCAATAGAAGAATTGTACCCGTGGATAACGTACGATGAGTAATGCTTTGTTGCCTTTTTCATTTGCAAAGAAATTTTCAACTTTGCTTGAAAATGAAGAAAATCAACAAATATTAAATTACCGCCAACTGCCTGAGACTCATGTTTTGTCAGAAATACAACGAAAATTTGGTAACTACCAACTAAAAAACACCGCGCAAGAACAACTAAGACAAAAAATCCAGCAATGCTATGAATTTAGCTCTGCACAAAACTTAGACCATTTTCAAGACAATGCAGAAAGTGATGATGCCTTAGATGTCTTAGCAATGGAGTTGCTTAATAGTGATGATGAAGCGCCCATTATTCGCCTACTGAATGCATTATTTGCACAAGCTATTTTGGAAGAAGCGTCTGATATTCATATAGAGTCCTATGAAGATCGTGTTCGTATTCGCACCAATGGCACACTTAAGCAAGTATTAGAACCCAGTGCAAAAACTGCCCCTCTACTGGTATCTCGAATTAAAATCATGGCAAAACTAGATATTACTGAGAAACGCCTGCCACAAGATAGGTGCATTGCCATTCAGTTAGGTGGTAGAGCTGTGGATATGCGTGTTTCCACTATTCCTTCTGGTCATGGAGAAAAGTATTACGCCTACTTGATAAACAAGCAGGACGTTTGCAACTTAAGCAACTAGGTATGTTAGATTCCACCTATAATGCTATACAGACTTTAATACACAAACCTCGTGGTATTTTATTAGTCACAGGGCCTACGGCTCTGGAAAAACAACCACACTGTATGCAGCTCTAACTGAGTTGAATAATACTGAGCTTAATATCACCATTCCAATTGAATACTTTATTGATGGTATTAATCAAACGCAAATTAACAACAAAGTCAACATGACTTTTGCCAAAGGCTTGCGCGCTATTCTTAGGCAAGATCCTGATATTGTCATGGTGGGTGAAATACGTGACAATGAAACTGCTCAAATTGCAGTACAAGCCAGTTTAACTGGTCATTTTGTATTTTCAACCTTACATACTAACACCGCAGTTGGTGCAATTACACGCCTGCGAGATATGGGTGTGGAGTCGTTTTTGCTTTCTTCTAGTCTGAGTGGCGTATTGGCACAACGCTTGATTCGGACCTTGTGTCACAAATGCAAACAAGCACACACAACTGACACAAAAGAACAACAAAAATTAAACATTAACAAACCTGGTGTTATTTATCAAACAATGGGTTGTGATAATTGCAATCACACTGGATATCAGGGGCGTAACAGGTTGCATGAGTTGTTAACCATTAACGAAGACATAAAAATACTCATTCACAACCAAGCCAGAAAAGCACAAATTCTAAATGCTACTGGTGCTCATTCAACCTTGCTTGAGCAGGCCAAACAATTAGTATTAAGTGTTGATACCAGCCTTGATGAAGCCATTAGAGTTGTGTCAATATGAGTGTTTTTGAATACAAAGCTATTGATGTTAATGGCAAACAAAGTGCAGGCTTTATTGAAAGCGACACTGAAAAATCTGCCCGCCAACAATTACAAAGCCAGCAGCTCACTGTATTAGAAGTCAGACAAAGTAGGCGCAAACCAAGCCAAATAAAATCTTGGCTTGAACCTAGATTAAGCATTGCTGATACGGCCATTATCACCCGCCAACTTACCTCATTATTACAAGCGGCAATGCCCATTGACGAAGCATTAAAAACCATTGGGAACAAAGTAGCAAAAAACACATCAGAAAGGTTATTAGGCAAATACGCTCTTCTGTTGTTGAAGGAAAAAGCCTGGCAGAATCTTTAGCATTTAACGCCAAAGAATTGCCTCTATATTTTATTTCCAATGTTAAGGCGGGTGAACATACAGGTAAGTTAGGGCAAGTGCTTGACAAGCTTGCCAATGAAATTCAAAATCAAGAAAAGTTTAAAAAGAAAATTTCTGTTGCTTTAATTTATCCCATCATGATTAGTATGGTGGCTATTACTGTTGTGGTATCTTTATTGGTTTTCGTAGTGCCACAAATTGTTAGCGTGTTTAACGATGCTAATCAGGCTTTGCTACCACTCACGATTACCGTGATTGCAGCGAGTGATTTTCTCTCTGAAAATGATAGAGTTAATTATCACATTGTTAATCGCACTATACATAGTCGCCAAATTAGCCTTTCAGCAAGAAAAAATTAAATGCTCATGGCAGCGACTATTAGGAAAAATGCCTATTGTTGGCTATTTACTCATTAATGCCAATGCCGTGCGCTTTTCTCGTACATTTGCCTTATTGCACGAAAGTGGCACACCTGTTCTTGTCGCATTAACCAATACTGCTAATGCGCTTAACTATCTGCCAATGCAGCAATCTATTTTAATAGCAACAGAAAAAGTACGTGAGGGTAGTACTACTTTTAATAGCCTTACAATCTCAAAGTGCCTTACCATCAATATCATTAAAGTATCCTTACCAGTTTTTAAAGATAAAACACAACTTAACAACAAAAATCCCTTATCAAGATTAGAGCTTAATATACAAAAATGAACACTAAGCAAACCAGATTTACACTCATAGAGTTGCTTATTATCATTGTGATTTTTTCCATAATTGCAACTTTGTCTTACTCTGCACTTAACACCTCTATCAAGCAGAAAAATGCTCAAAAAATTCATCACAAACAGCTCATTGAATTGCAAAAAACATTACACCATCTTGAGCGTGATATTACCCAAATATACAATCAAGTTGTTGTTTTAGACGGATCTGGACTGAGCATAAAAAGCGTTCAAAATGAGCAACTGCTTAAGCTTAATTATTCAGTTTTTGGAAAAAAATTAATCCGTAAAGACATTACAAACAAAGAGAATCTCTATTAATTTAACGCTTATCAGTAATAGTAGTATTTAGGCATTGGGCAATAACAACAGATGGCATAAAAATTGGCACAAAGGTAATACCCATCTAAAAACCATTGAAATTAAATTTAGCCATCCAGCTTGGAGTGTGATTAAAAAATTGGTACCGCTTGATGAATAATATTCATCAACAACGGGGTATTGTACTGATTGGCATGATGATTATTGTGACACTTGCCTGGAAACAACAACACGAAAACTTTAAGCTCAGCAAATATACACAAACTCAACAACAAGCGCTAAATTATGTTTACGCCATGGAAAGCTGGGCAAAAGTTATCCTACTTAATGATAAAAACACCAAAGTAGATACGCTTGATGAGGACTGAGCAACAGAAATACCGCCCATCCCCGTATTTGGTGGCACAGTACACGGAAAAATCACCGATTTGCAAGCAACCCTTAGTATTAACAATATTGTTAATACTAATAACCCTGATAACATCACTTTTGATAATGCTTTTTATCCGTGTTTAAATCGCCTAAACGCACAATTAGAACAGGTACGAATGTCAGATTTGATTTTTACACACATCACTGAGTTATTGCCCAATGTTCAACCCTTTGAACACATCAGCGGGCTTAAAAACATCAATGGCGTTGAAAGGCAAGATTATTACAAGGTTAAAGCCTATTTGAATACCCTGACTCATGTGTTAAAATTAGCAGCAACACTGCTGGAAAAGAGATTTTATCTTGTCTACATCCTGATTCAGCTGAATATTCAGCTGAAACGTTAATTTCCTTAAGGCCTTTTTCTAGCCCTGAAAAAGCACTGGAAAAATTACGCAAAATATTGCCCAATAGTCAATTGAATGACCACTACCTTTCCAAGCGCTTTAAGGTCCACTAAAAGTGAATACTTTGTACTAGAAGTAACTATTAAAATGGATGATAACCCTCTTTGATTGCTAAAACAATTTTCCACCGAAAAAGTGCTAAAATAAGCGTCATCAATCGTAGCTATACCAATCTCAATGAATATTATTTACTATTCTAAAACAAAGGAGTTTTCTAAGCAGATTTCTAAATCTTACAAAAATACAATTATTGCCATTGATAGTCAATCAATCAAATCATTTTGCCCAAAATGAGTAGTGCTAAAGCGCGCAAAGCCATTCCCTTTGCATTAGAACCTGAATTGCTTGATGATGTTGATTCGCTCGCATTTTTTCCAAAAAAATCATCTCATCCTAACCAATGGGCTGTGCTTGTTATCAATAAGAATATACTTGATACTTTGGTAGAAAAGTTGTAACAAGCTCAATGCAATAGTGTTACAGTTTTACCTGATTTTATGCTACTGCCTTTTGATGAAAAAAGTACTACCTATATTGAGCATGAAGGCATGATAACCTATCGAAATGGAAAATTTCAAGGGGTCCGGGGGCGTATTGCCAAAGATATATTCCACCAGCTGTTTAATAAGTCGTCTCAACTAATGGCGTCAGATATTGTTTGCAATCCTGCAAATAGTATTAATCTTTTAGTGGGTAATCTTAAAAGCGACTTAATTAAGTATTTACAACCTTGGAGGATACCTGTCTTAGTTACATTAATTGCTCTAGCGCTTTCAAGCACACAAGTAATCATGAATAAACATCATCTTGAAAAACAATTAGAAGAGCAAAAATACAATAACGAATAACAATTCCGCATGCTATTTCCAAACATTAAGCGCATCGTTAATATACGCGTGTAAACAAAACAAAGATTATCAACAGCCGTTGAACAAAAATCTGCTTATAGTCATGATTTTTTAACTGAATTGTCTAAGCAATTTCACTCTAACACTCAAGCTGCTAACGTTATTTTTAACAATCAAAAACTAACCATACAAACTTTAAAATGAATTGGCATGCTCTTAACTCACGCGAAAAAAATAGCGCAATCATAATGGCTGTTTTATTGATTATTGTTCTTTTATATATCTTTGTTTTTTTCCCCTATTTAGCAACATAATGCGCAACTACGGCTTGATTTAAATGCAGAACAAAACCTTTCAACTTATCTCAACCAAACAAAACAAAAGTTAACCTCACTGCCAGACCATCCAACACTATCTAAACAGCAAACAGAACAATATATTAATCAGATTTTTAAGTCACAGGGTATTAAGCTCAATGGGCTTATCATACAAAATAAAAAGAGCATCATTAATATTAATGAAGTAGTATTTGAGAAACTACTCAATGGCTTGCAAAATCTAAAAAGTAAGTATGGTATTTTCGCCACTCAAGCAAACATAAAGCATATGAAAGTTGGCATGGTCAAGGTTCAATTAACACTTTCATTTTAATAAATTTTTGCTCAAAGTTTACAATGTGAGTCAATCATTAACAAAAAAAAGTACTATAAGACCTTTGCATCATTATGAGTGATTAACAAAATCCGTCATTTTGGTGATTATTCATCATGATGCAAAGGCCTCATATTTTTTGCAATCGTAAAGCATTCAATACTACCAATAACGAACTTAAAGACATACCAATTGCTGCTAGCCAAGGTGGCACTAAGCCAATCGCTGCAAGCGGAATGGCAATAATGTTATAAGACAGCGCCCAAAATAAATTCTGGCGAATAATCTTTCTAATGAATTTTGATGAATTAATTGCCTTAGGAATAGCATCTAATCGATTATTCAGAACAATAAAATCGCTATGAATATTAGCCATATCACTCGCCCCAGACAATGATAACGAAACGTCTGCGCCTGCTAATATAGGTGCATCATTAATGCCATCACCAACAAATAAAATACGTGCGCCTTGTTTTTGTTCAGCTTGTAGCCAAGTTAGCTTATCATTTGGCAGGCACGTGGATAAATATTTTTTGATGCCCAAACTTTGAGCAACCTTTTGCACGCTTAAATCATTGTCTCCACTTAATATAGCCATCTTTTTAATATCCATTTTTTGTAATTTCTTGATGGTTTCTTTAGCCAGAGGTCTAATTTTATCCTCAAGTATGAACAAAGCTTGCACACCTTTATTATTGGATAAAGCAGAAATGGTTTTAGAGGGGTACTTTAATAAATCAAACTCATCTTGGTATTTGTCATCCAAGCGCCCTAAATACCACCACACACCTTTGATTTTTGCTTTAACCCCTAAACCTAGCGAATTTTCAAACAAAGCAACTGGATACAAATTAATAACATCAAATGACGATACTAACGACTGAGCCACAACATGCTCAGAATGGCTTGCCAAACTAAGCGCAAGTTTAATCACCTCTTGCTTACTAACATCACCTATCAATTCAACCTTTAATACATTTAAATCACCTGTGGTTAACGTGCCTGTTTTGTCAAAAGCCACTTGATTAATGTCTGCCAAGGCCTCTAAAGTTGACATTTTTAATGGCAAAATCCCCTGTTTGGTAAAACGCGCCATGCCAAGTATTAGGGCAATAGGTGTGGCTAGTGCTAATGCACAAGGGCAAGTAACAATTAAAACTGAAATGGTATGTGCCAACCAAGCCACATCCCCTTGTAAAAACCAATAGGTTGCTGTACATACAGCCACAACTAATACACCTAAAACAAACCAACTGGCAATAAAATCTATTCGTGATGTTATTGCTGGCTTGTCTTCTAGTGCACGTGTTGCGATTTTCCCAATTTGACTCAGTAAGGTTTGTGAACCTGTGTGAGTAATAGACAGCTTTATGGTTTGATCGTGATTAATCGAACCAGCAATGACTTTATCTCCTGTAGTTTTTTGTACTAAATTAGACTCTCCTGTTAATAAAGATTCATCAAAACTACTTTTACCTGTAACAATATGCCCATCTGCCATCACAGTTTCACCAGGCTTGACTTTAACCAGGTCTTGCACTTTTAAATCAATAACGGCTGTCTTTTCCCAAGTTTTCGTACTTTTATGCCACTTCTCACAAGTTTGTGCAACGGCAATGTTCAACTGATCTAACTTACTAATTGATTTTTCTCGCGCCTTGAATTCTAAAAACCGTGCCAATAAAATAAAAAACACAAACATGGCAATAGAGTCAAAATACACCTCACCTTGATTGTTAAATACACTGTGTAAACTGGCAAAAAACGCTACAGACAAACCTAACGCAATCGGCACATCCATACCCACTCGCATGCGACGTAAATCTTGCCAAGCACCTATCCAAAAATCTTGTGCAGGATAAATAAGCAAGCTCAAGCCTCCTAGTAACGCACCCCAACGCCCCCATTTAACCCAATCAAGCAACTCACCATAACCATCCAATACATCTACTAAATATGTGGCAATAGAGAATTGCATCAACATCATGCCAATCACCCCAGCAAATAACAATTTTTCCATATTACGGCGTTTTTTTATACGCTCTAGCTGACGAGAATGCTTGGCATCATAAGGGTGTGCCAAATAACCAATATCAGCAATAGATTGTAGAATTTGACTCAAGCTAATTAGCTTAGGTTGCCATTTAACACGTGCTTTGTTAGTAGTGGCATCAATATAAACTTCCAATATGCCTATTTGCGAGCGTAGATGCTTTTCGTTTAACCACACACAAGCAGGACAGCGGATATTTTCTAATAATAAGTAAGCCTCTTTCCAATCATCATCACTGATGACAAAACTTTTTTGAATGCTTTCTTGGTCATAAATTTGATATCGCATCAAAAAATCAGGAATATCAACAGGTTTGGACTGGCTTAGAATACGATAACGATAGTACTCCTCCAAGCCAGATTCAACAACCATTTGGCAGACACTATAACACCCAGTACAACAAAAATGACGTGTTTTGTCAAAGACCTTGAGTGTTGGGAAATCACTATTTTGATCAAATTTTAGACCACAATGAAAACAGGATGTTTCTTGATTTTGATGCGTTGTTGACATGAATGTTTTATGCCAATTAAGGTAAGGTTTTTTTATTTTTTATAAAATAAAGCCTAAAAGTATAGCATGCAACAAATCTGTCACATGCTTAAACTTAAAGATAATAATTAACTACTCCATTTCAGGCGCTGAGTAGTAATCTGCTAACGCCTGAATTTCTTTTGTTGTTAGTACCTTAGCAATTAAACGCATGCGTGAATAAATATCATTAGTACGATCGCTTTCTTTAAAAGCTTCCATCATTTCAATAAAGGCATCTTTGTTTTGCCCTGTAATTGCTGCAGCGTCATATTTTCCACCTTCACCATTTTGCCCATGACAAGTAGAGCAAGGTTTAAGCATGCGTTTTGGGTCGCCCTTATAAACCAAATCAATAGCAAGTTGTCCACCACCTTCAACGCCCTTTGCAAAAGATAAAGAGGCATACCAAGCGGAAAAGTCTGCCATATCTTGATTGGTCAGTTTTTTAACTTTTTTAACCATTGTACCGTCACGCTTTTTATCTTTAAAGTCTTTAAGTTGCTTGTAAATATAAGTAGCAGGATGACCCGCTACACTAACGTCATCATCGCCTTGCCCGTTTTCGCCATGGCATTTATCGCACTTCATTGAAGCGGCTTTTAATTTGCCTTGAATGGCATCACCGGCCTCAATGATTGCACGTGTTTCTCTATCAAAAGCAACATAGGACGAAACCTCTGCCTGTATAGAATTTATAACAAGAAAACCGCCTAATATTATTGTTAATAATTTCATAATTAGACTCCCCAAGGGGTAACACCAACTGAGTCACCCGAGATAAAAAAGTGCAAAATAGGATAGCCATAGCTAATAATTAGATAAACCAAAATAATCCAATTCCATAAGGTAAACCCGTTTAACACTTTTGGAATTGAAACCACAGGATGAACAGGCACTGCTAATTCTAGCTCTGTGTTTTCTTCTTTTTTTCCTCTAGTTTGCGCCAAATACAAATTAACAATCAACATCACCGCTGAGACTAATAATATCACCCCGCCAATCACCATAATCAATTCGTGCAAATCCCAACGTTCAACCAGTGGTGTGTCATAAGGCATGCTTGAGATGCGTCGTGGCTGGCCTAACAGACCAATGTAATGCCAAGGAATGGTTAAGATGAACATACCAAACATCCACAACCATAATTGCAATCCAGCAAAATAGTTGGAAATTAACTTTTTACCCAAAATTTTTGGCCAAAAATGATAAGCTGTACCCATATAAACAATCACCACAGTACCTGCAAAAATCAAATGGAAATGTCCTGTAATCCACTGCGTATTATGCACCATTGCATTCATGGAATAAGCAGCATTAATTGCACCACCAAACCCACCCAAGGTTAACATTAACAATGCCAAACCAACAGATAATACCAAAGGGTCTTTCCAATTAACTTTCGCAATCCAGCCAAACAAACCTTGTCCGCCACGCAAACGACCTGCCAACTCCATAGAGGCAATGACCGTAAATCCTGTTAGTAAAGTTGGCAACATAACGGCAAAAGTACCCAACATGTGAATGAATTTCCAACCTGAAGCAACACCTGGATCCATATACAAATGATGCATACCAATCGGTACAGAAATCACCATTAACATAATAAATGAAACACGCCCCATTTCGTCACTAAATAGGCGTCCACCTGCTAATTTTGGCATTAAGGTGTACATAGCAATATAAGCAGGAAATAGCCAAAAATACACAATGGCATGTAGCGTCCAAGAAAATAAAACTCTAGCCAGTGCAACATCAATTTCATCTACTAGACCCAAACTCCAAGGAATTAGTTGTGTTAGCATTTCTGCTGCCACACCAACGCTAGTCCATGCCCACATAATGGCATTGGCAGTATTGCCAAATTGCACTAATGGCACCGCCTCACCCGGATGGACTTTTTTCCAAGTAAGTGTCATCATAATCATTTGCAATACCCAAACCCAAGAACCAACCACCAACAAAGTTGCACCGATATAAAAAATAGGATGCGCTGCTAACGGCGGATAGAACGTAAACATAACTGAGGCCTGCCCTGTTAACAAAGGATAAGCTGCTAGCAAAACACCAAACAAGGTTAAATAAAAACCAAACCAAGCCAATTTTGCATGCCATAAGGGCTGCTTTAAACTGCGACAAGCGGTGAAGTAACCAAAACCCATAATCACAAAAGTGGTTAATACAAATCCCATTAATACACCATGCGTTGAAACTGAAGCAAAATACAATTTTGCACTTTGTGGAAGCATATCAGCGCGTTCAAGTACTTGGTAAACACCCAAGATAGAAGCAACAGCAAAAGCCAACAAACCGACCCAATAATTGCTAAGGCTTAATTTATCTCCATTTTTATAATCCATTACTTTTTCCATTATTATTTCTCCGCTTCACTTACAATCAGTTTTGACCACATATGGTCATGACCCAAACCACAAAATTCATTACAAAATAGTGGATATTCACCTGCTTTAGTAAAGGTAGTATTTACCTCCGATATATAACCTGGCACAATCATCGTATTAAA
The DNA here is from genome assembly GCF_016592595.1 of Abyssogena phaseoliformis symbiont OG214. Taxonomy (NCBI): domain Bacteria; kingdom Pseudomonadati; phylum Pseudomonadota; class Gammaproteobacteria; species Abyssogena phaseoliformis symbiont. The sequence continues at coordinate 458,765 of NZ_AP012977.1, read as the reverse complement.
ATTAGTAAAGGGGGCGTGTATGCCATGCAATACATCAAAACTTGCTATTCTAATCTTAATAGGTGTATTCACTGGCACTTCAATACGTTGGGGGTAAAACCCATATCTTGCTGCTATCATTGTTACCGAATAACTACCATCTGCATTTTGTTTAACACCTAAATTATCTTCACTAAATTCCCCGCCTAAATGCAGACGGTTAGAATCAATTTTTTCTACGTTACTTGGTGGATGAATATTGAAGCTAACCGCTGAAAATGTTAATAAAGCAACAATACCAATGGTCATTACCACCGAGATATAAATCCATTTTTTTTCTGTGCTATCTATATGCATAACAAACTCCTAATTAATAGGTCCACGACTTAAAAAAAGCAAATAAAAGAAAAGCCAGCCAGCAATAAAGAATACTGCATAAGCTAGCAATAATGCATAAGTTCCACTAGGTTTAGCGTGTAATATTTGATCTTGTGTCGTCTGTGAATCACACATTTTTTTATTTCCCTCATGTGTTTATAATTGGTAAGAATTTTATTAAAAAAAGCACTATAAAAAAACAACATAAGTTATTTTTTTATAGTTGTTATAAAATTAGACTTAAAACTTAACAAGTTAACAACCCAACAATGATTAAAAAACACCTTATATTTGTATTATTTATTCTATTGTCAGGCGCAATAAGTGCTAATATCTTTGTTGAACACATTGTGAAAAATGATTTTTTTGAAGTGAGAGACGATATTGCTTTTGCCATCACGGGACAAGGTCTGGTAGTTGCCCATCGTTCTGATGTTGCTACTATGCTTAACCGAATTAGCAAAGATTTAGCACAACAAGCAATAAGCATGATGAGATTTGCAATGCCAAATCCATTTAAAAACCCCTTAAATGCTAGCAAAACACTTTACAGGCATGGTGTAGTTATTGAGTTTTGCAGTGCTTCTTTGTCGGCAGAAACCACTGCTGCTGACCCTAATAACATTCTGTTTTGTCCTTTTTCAATTGCCGTTTTTCAACTAAATAGCGAGCCTAATCAGGTGCACGTAAGTTACTTGCGTCTAAGCCAATTGGCTGATAAAAATAATCAAAAATCAATCAATGCTTTAAAAGCAGTAGAGGATGTTTTAGGAAATATTATTCAAGATGCTTTGTATTAAGGAAATCCTACAAGCCATAAAAAAAAATTAACTAAAATGACGAAAAGGATCTTTAATTAAACCAATATCAAATTGTCCAATTTCAGAAAGTCGTTCTTCATTAATAATTTTAAGTTTTTTATGCCCACAACTGATTAAACCCTCATTTTTAAAAGTTGCAATAATTCTATTAATATGCACTTTGGTTAACCCTAAAGCATCGCCCATATCAGCCTGATTGAGTGGGAAAAAAGTTTCACCTGTCTTGAAATCAAACTCCTTAGGAGATTGCACTTTGATGCGTGAATACAATTCCATAATCAAATAAGCCAACCCTTCTGTGGAGCTCTTTTGCCCCAAATTAAGTAAACGCTGTTGACACAAAACTGTGTCGTTAAGTTGCAAATCTATTAATCTTTTGGCAATTTCAGGATGTTCACTTGTCATTTGCAATACATTAGCATCAAAAAACAAGCAAATTCTGGAGTCTGTTACTGCCTTAATAGAATAAGGCAATTCGCCTTTGCTATTACGACTAAAACCTACAAAATCGCCTGGCAGTGTAACTCTCAGAATTTGGCGATCGCCATTGGATAAATTGTTATATAAAATAAGGCAGCCAGAATACAAAGTAAAAGCGTAGTCGATTTTATTTTGCTCTCGATGCAAAATTTCACCCGCTGAAAAATAACAATGTTTATCACGATATTTTTGAGTGAGACGAACATTTTGCTCATCAACCGAACCAAATAAAGCACGCGACCTAACTGTACAACTAGAACAATTAGCATCTTTTAAAAGTTTAGTTATCATATCTTTTTATCAACAATCCTGTTTATTATAGGTGGAACTATACCATAAAAAGGTGGGCGCTAAAAAAAGCGCCCGAGGAGGGAGACATAAAGCCTTAACCTGATTACAATGAAAATATGCTTTTTCTTTATAATCAGGTTAAGGCAAAAAACTAATTAACTAAATGCATCGTTAGTAATATTATTAAACCAAGTGTGTCCATATTCTACTTCTCGTTCTCGAAGCTTAGGATTAAACTCAACTGGCGTCAAACCACCTGAACCTTTAACTTTAACAATCTTACCGTTTTGATACTTGTACACCATTGCTACAGAAATACCATCCCCTGGTGCAATAACACTATAACAAGTGTTAACATAAGAAGGGTCTGGTATTTTATTACCACTTAGTAATGCCACTATTGCTGCTGCGCAAACCTTTGCCTCTGAATTGGCAGCATAGCCTGATTTAGGCATAGGGCTAGCAATTGACGCATCACCAATCACGTGAATATTTTTATGAATGGTTGACTCAAACGTATTACCTTGAACTGGACACCAACCGCTACTATCAGTTAATCCGGCAGTAAAAGCAATTTTCCCTGCCTTTTGCGCTGGAATAATATTAATAACATCGCCTTTAAACTCATCAAATTCACCTGAAACACTCATATTAGCCACATCAACCGCTTCAACTGCACCGCCTTTGTAGGCAGGAATCCATTCAATCATACTGTTATCAGTGCCATAACCATAATGCTTTTTCCAGCCACCTGTAAACAAACCAAACTCAGAAAATCTATCCTTGGAGTCTAGAATTAGAATTTTAGATTTAGGCTTGTTGTGCTTTAAGTAGTAAGCCATTTGTGCAGCACGCTCATAAGGACCTGGAGGACAACGAAAAGGACTAGGTGGCGCTGCAATAATAACGGTACCACCATCTTTCATAGAATGTAGTTGATTATGCAACATTTCTGTTTGTGAGCCGGCTATCCAAGCATGTGGAATCCTAGTGTTGGCCACTTGAGCATTATAACCATCAATCGTTTCCCATCTAAAATCAATACCTGGAGAGACAATCAAACGATCATAAGCAAATTTCTTTCCATTTGCAGTTCTAACGACTTTTTTATTTTCATCAATAGAAGTGGCCGTGTCAACCACTACTTGAACGCCATGCTTGCGCAAGCCACTATAGCTAAAAGTAATTGAAGTCATATGCCGCTCACCGCTCACCACTTCATTACTAGCAAAACCAGTATAGTAATTTTTATCTGCTGTAATTAAAGTAACCTCAATGGACTTGTCCATCATACGCATATATTTGGCAGCCGTTGCACCACCCATGCCACCACCAATAATAACGACTTTCTTTGAAGCACTACCAATAGCAAGCGGGGTATATAAAGCAGCCGTTGTAGCAACACCGCCTGCGCCCACTATTTTTAAGAAATTTCTTCTGTTGTGTTTATTACTCATTATTACTCTCCTTTGCTGTAGTAATTCACTAACTTGTCAAACGCTTTAGCATCTCTTTTTAGCATTTTTTTGATCTTTTTCTTCATCTTTTTTGGCATATCGCGTGAACCATCATGAAAATCTACCAAAGAATATTTCATAAAAAGTGCTGCATTTCCAGCTAATAATCCAGCCTCATCATCAGTAACTGTACCACCTTCTGAATGACAACTAGAACAATACTTTTTGTGCAATTTTTTACCCGCTTTTGCTTTTGCGTTATCATAACTCTGCTTGCCAATACTATGCACTTCTTGCTCGGAGAAAAACTCACCCATTAATTCAAATTCTTTATCGTTATAACCCTTAGCGATTCGATTCATAATCGTTGGGCTTCTTTCGTCATTTTTATAAGCCTGCATTGCTTCAACCAAATAGTCTTTTGATAAACCTGCTAAAGACGGAGTTGCAGGACCATTACTCGCACCATTAGTACCATGACAACCTGCACAAGTGTAGCTTAACATTTGCGCACTTGGCATGGCCATTACCTGTGTTCCTAGTGCTAATCCAACCACGAATAGCGTAGATTTAATGCTTGTTTCTTTAATCATAAAAACCTCTATTGTTTATTTAAAATTAACTCTATAGTTATTCATCTACGACAAATAAAATAAAGCCTCCTCGCTTAATAATAAAAAAACAAGTTTAAATCACTTAGTTTTGATATTGTATGGCCACTTTATAGACAGTTGTTCTATATAAAAATAACTTATGTTATTTTTCTTAAAAAAATAACCTATTTATTAAGTTATGATTTGCTTCCTTTGCTAGCATTTGTTGCTCTTTTGAGCACTTCTTGCTTTTTATCAATATATTTTATAATCTTGTTAGCATGTTCCAATGCAGGCTCAAGTTCTAATACTTGTTTTTAGCCTTTGAGGTGGTAAATAATATAAAAACTAGCGCAACCACAACATCATTATATTTTCAGGTTTGGTGAATTTATTAATATCGTATCGCATACCCTGCATAGAGTGGTTCATGGTGTTGATGCTTTGATTCATGTTTTCCATAGACTGGTTCATGTCTTTAATATTGCTGTCCATCGTAGAAATATGCTTACCCAATCCATGTGTCTTTTACCATATGATGAACATCATTAGTCATTCTTGCTACCGATTGGGTCATGTTGTACATAAATAAGCCCATACCACAAGCAGCCACAACCCCTATAAAAAACATCGAAAATTTAACTATTTTTCCCAAATATGATTTTGTACTTGACATTATTAATTTATACCTTCATGCTAATAGAATTTTTAGGACACACTTCAACACAGGCACCACAACCAGTGCATACATCAGTATTTAAATCAATACTAGGAACGCCGCCCATTTGTAAACTAAAATTAATCACATTTTGCTGGCAAACATCAGAGCAAGACTGGCATACCACACCAATCTTTGACAAACAATTGTCTTTAATATCTATTTTAATGTGCCACGGTTGTTGTTTCACATCAAAAGCGTGGTATTGGCAAACTTCTGCGCATTGATGGCAAAAATTACATTCACCTTTTTGAAAATCAACCACAGGAAATTTACCAGAACCTAGGATAATGATGTTCTCTGGGCAGGTCTCTATACAAGCGCCGCAACGACTACACAAGTCGATAAATAAAACCTCGTTCTTAGACCATGGTGGTCTGATGATGCTCTTTTTGCTTGACCCCCAACCTCCGCGAAGGAGTTGAGCTCTAGTCATACTGCTCAAAAACTATTCATCAGTATTGATATAAACATTATCAATCAAGGGCTTAGTATCAACTTGAGAGACATGACATTGTTTACAAAAATAACGACTTGAAGAAACTTTTTTCAACCGCTTTCCTAAACGTGTTTTAAAGTGCGAGGAAGGTATTTTAGCCGCCTCTTCCTCTCTATAGTTCGCATTACTATGGCAATCCAAACACTTGTTACTTTTTAAGGTGATGCGCATATACTCAGGTTTGTGCGGAACAAGTGGTGGTTGTAAATCAAAATTACGCTCATAATCACCGTTCTTTATCCATTTATTTGTTGTTGGCGCAATAGACAAATCTCGAAGACTATGAACACCTCGCAATGAGGCAATATCTTCACTTGTGATTGGTGCATTAACAAATGCTTGAATATCTACTTGTTTTTCGTTTTTACTGTAGTCAACAACTAAATCATCCAAAGTGCCTGAACAACTCAGAAGAAACACATAAGCAATTGTTACAATTAATAATTTAATTTCCATTGTAATATCCTAGTTATACTTTTAATATTTTGACTGGGCATTTTTTATAATCAGTCTCTTTTGACAAGGGGTCGGTTGCATCTAATATTAATTTATTAACCAACCTAGAAGCATCAAACCAAGGTATAAAAACCAAACCCTTGGGTGGTTTATTACGCCCTCTAGTTTCAACCATAGCAATAATCTCTCCACGTACTGATTGAATTTTAGCATTCTTGCCTCGTCTCAACCCTCGCTCTTTGGCATCCTTTGGATGCATATACACAACTGCATCAGGCACAGCACGATAAAGCTCTGGTACGCGGCGTGTCATTGAACCCGAGTGCCAATGTTCTAGCACTCTACCTGTTGACATCCACAAATCAAACTCTTTATTTGGCATCTCCGCTGGAGGCTCATAAGGTGCACTGATAATATTAGCCCTACCATCTTTATTGCCATAAAATCTAACGCCTTCACCTTTTTTGACATAAGGATCATAACCTTCGCGATAGCGCCACAGTGTTTCCTTGCCTTTGATCACTGGCCAACGCAAACCTCTAGTTTTATGATAAGTTTCAAACTCGGCTTGCTCATGGCCTTTCTTTGGACCTTCTAATTGAAAACGACGACACTCCTCAAACAATCCTTTTTGAATGTAAAAACCAAAATCATCCATTTCTTGATTTTTATAAGTATTTCCTCGACTATCGGTGATGTCTTTCTTAGCAAACTTATCCACTTGGTTATTAGCATATAACATGTCATACAAAGTTTTTCCTCGGTACTGTAGGCTTTTCGCCAGTAGTGCCTGAGGCCAAACTTCTTCAACTTTAAAGCACTTTGAAAATTCGACCAATTGCCATAAGTCTGATTTTGACTCACCTGGTGCATCCACCTGCTGGCGCCAAAATTGAGTACACCTTTCAGCATTACTATAAGCGCCCTCTTTTTCTGCCCACATTGCTGTAGGTAGAATTAAATCAGCCGCTTGTGTTGATACCGTAGGATAAGGGTCTGACACCACAATAAAATTAGCCGGATTGCGCCAACCAGGTAGCATTTCGTCATTGATATTTGGACCTGCTTGCATATTATTATTACACATCACCCAATACGCATTTAACTTACCATCTTTAAGCATCCTGCTTTGCAAAACAGCATGATAACCTTTTTTACCAGGAATGGTTTCTGCGGGTAATTTCCATATCTTTTCAGCAAACTGACGATGTGATTTTTTCATAATGACATAATCTGCAGGCAAACGATGTACAAAAGTACCCACTTCTCTTGCTGTTCCACAAGTAGAAGGTTGCCCTGTTAATGAAAATGGACCATTGCCTGGCTTAGAAATTTTCCCAGTAAGCAAATGCACGTTATACATAAGTCCATTAATCCATACGCCACGAGTATGCTGGTTAAAACCCATTGTCCATAAGGAAACGATTTTCTTATTTAGATCGGCATATAATTTTGCCAAACGTTCTAATTTTTCTGCTGACACACCAGAAATTTCTACTGCTTTTTCTAAGGTACAGGGTTTAACAGATTCAGCATATTGCTCAAAAGTAATTGAACTTAACTTACCCTTGTTGACATTTTTTGCTGCTTTTTGCAAGGGGTGTTCTGGGCGCAAGCCATAACCAATATCAGTAGGTGTTTTTTTGAAATTAACGTGCTTTTCAATAAAGCCTTTGTTGTAAGCTTTATTCTCAATAATATAGTTAGCAATGTAATTAAAAATTGCTAAATCTGATTGCGGATGCATAATCATGCCATTATCAGCCAACTCGAAAGAACGGTGTTCAAAAGTAGACAAAACATGCACTTCTGTGTTTGGTTTGGTTAAGAGCGTGTCTGAAATGCGTGACCACAAAATGGGGTGCATTTCAGCCATATTTGAACCCCACAACACAAACGCATCACCATGTTCAAAATCATCGTAACAACCCATTGGCTCATCTGAGCCAAAAGCGCGAATAAATACACCCACAAGCTGATGCCATACAATGACGTGCATTAGGGTCAATATTGTTTGAACGAAAACTAGCTTTAAACAGTTTGGAAGCAGCATACCCCTCCCATACTGTCCATTGAGCAGAGCCGAACATGCCAACACGCGAGGTCATTTTATCAACAGGCTTGCCTTCGTTTTCTTTGTTGGATTGCTTGATGGCAGCTTTAAATTTATCTGCCATAATGTCAAAAGCCTCATCCCATGATACGGCTTCAAATTGGCCATTTTTATCATACTTGCCATTTGTTTTTCTGAGTAATGGCTGGGTTAAACGATCCTTACCATACATAATTTTTGAAAGAAAATAGTCCTTGATGCAATTAAGACCTTTATTAACTGGTGCATCAGGGTCGCCTTGTGAGGCAACAATTTTATCATCCTTAACCCCTACCAGAACTGAACAGCCTGTACCACAAAAGCGACAAGGTATTTTGTCCCATCTCACCTCGTCTTTACTTGTGTTGGCAAGTGCAATGCCTGGTATTATCACGCCAGCAGTTGTTACAGTGGCTACTATTGCGCTATTTTTTATAAACATTCTTCTTGTAATGCTCATTTATTTACTCTCCTCAAAAAATACCAATATCAATTAAATTCATCCATTAAAGACGATAGCAACTTTAAATTATTAGCAATCAACTTTCATTAACATAGATTGTTTTTATATTTTATTTAATGGTGTTTTTAAAGCGACTGGTAAAACCAAAAACATTAGGTTAGCAAATATCAATACAACAACCACAATTAGTACAATGACTTCTTACCAAGCAAACTATAAAATGCACCAACTGGACACAAACGAGAACACCAGCCATTTTTAAGCACAAATAAATCAAATAAAAAAATCAGTGCGATTAACTCCCAGACAAAAATAATGCCTCGATGTAAAATCGAAACAGGATTGACCAACTCCCAAACAAGTGTACCTGTTAGCCACGCTAATAACAAACTCATCCCCAACAGCCAGTAACGCATTTTGTTAGAAACGCCACCACTTTTGTTTTGTATGTTTAATTGGCAACATTAGTCACAATCATTAACCGAACACGCCCAAGAACAAAACATTCTCCCGCTAATAATGCCGTAAAATAACAACGCAATCAGCGCACCTATTAATGCATCTAATATCAGTTTAATGCATCTAATATCAGTTTAATGCATCTAATATCAGTGAATGACCTGCAAATAAAGATTATAACAACACACAAGGGTCGGTTAATGGTACAACATTTAGCGTTAAACTTAAGCTTAAATTACCTTTAACAATCCAAACATCAAACCAAGGACCTAGTAAAAATAACAACAAAATGTCAACTTGGCTAAAAACGGCGCAATATTAGATATTTGTTAGTCCTAAACCAACCTTTGGAAGCTCGTGCATCTAGGCCTATTTTTTTACAAATACTGGACTTTTTCATGATTTTTAAAAAATACGCTTAATCATAAATATCAAACAAGCCTTTGCCGTTGTAATCATAGTCCCTGCTCTTAAGCAGGCTGTATTGATGCTTAATATCTTGCTTAACTAGGAAGTTTCCTGATTTTTTCTTCTCTTCCCAGCCCAATTTATAATGTTCTTGGCGTTTTCCCATTGCAAGTTTAATGGGTAACACTTTAATAACAGCTTCTTCCATAATACAAGCTTGTTCATACTTGCCACAGCCTGTACAGCTGTCATAATGCACCATTGAAATAAACAATGCGTGTTTGCCACTACACTCATTGTGCTTCATCTCAATGGTAATGGCTTTGCCTTGAGCTGGACAAACATTAAAACACACTTCACAACGCAAACCTTGATAAGCAATACAACCTTGAGTGTCCACAATTTTAGCTAATCCCATTTGAGCGTCATTAATATTGGTTAACTGCTTACTTAATGCACCTGTTGGACAAGCAACCACACAAGGAATATCTTCACACATTTCACAAGCGGCTTTTCTAGCAGTAAAAAAAGGCGTACCCAAGGCGACATTGTCTTTTAATGTTACCAAATTTAGCGTGGGATAAGGGCAGTCATTCACGCATAAACCACAGCGAATACAAACTGTATTAATTCACCCTCAGCCAAAGCACCCGATAGACGTATGGCCGTTGCCGGCAGAGAATAAGAATAGCTAATCAAGCCTATCGCAATGAGTGCAATACTGGTTGCCGCACGAGCTGAATTTAATAAAAACTGCCTTCGTGAAAAGGTCATTACTAATGCCTAAAGTGGCTCTGAATGCTGATAAACCAACGCAGTCGAAACCACGCCAGAAAGAGTATTGAAACTTTCAATGATGCTGATAATTTTCGTTTTCGTGTCTTGTTCAATTGTTACCACAAAACGATTATCCTCAGACAAACCATGAACTTCAACACCAGTTATGGCATTAAGCGTATTTTCTACCTGCTTTGTTTGATTTTTAAGCACTTGCACCAACACCCCGCAAATATCAATATTGTCTTTTTCTTTCATTTACGCCATCTTTATGAGAGAATTCAGGATTTGATTATATAATAAATAATTCAATTCAAAAATAACATAAGTTGTTTTAAAAAACAATCAAAAACACTAGTAAATAAAATAGCACAATATTAAATTGTGCCGCATTTTGTCGTGGGTATAATAACCTCGTTTTATGGTTTAACCTGAGTTTAAGTTTTATCTAAGATGTGTTCACTATAGGCAAAAGCAAGGTTGCTTATTTCAGTACTTAGAATATATTTCAAATAAAGCTTATTGGGTTCAAGCCATAAACTTCTTTTTAACTTTTCTTTGGAGGTTTTCATGGATATGAATATCAAAATAAAAAGCTTTGTCATGGGCAAACACACAATCACATTAGAAACAGGTCGTATTGCCAGACAAGCACATGGTGCAGTATTGGCAAGCATGGATGACACACAAGTATTGGTAACCGTTGTTGGTTCTAAAGAAATGCGCCCTGGGCAAGATTTTTTTCCGCTGTCTGTTGATTATATTGAAAAAACTTACGCAACTGGAAAAATTCCTGGTGGCTTCTTAAAACGTGAAACCAGGCCTAGCGAGAAAGAAACGCTAACTTCTAGACTGATTGACCGCCCGATTCGTCCTCTGTTTCCAAATGGTTTCATGAATGAAATACAAGTGCTTATTACAGTTATTTCTGCAAACTCCGAGGTTGACCCAGATATTATTTCAATATTAGGCGTGTCTGCTGCATTAAGCATTTCAGGCGTGCCATTTAGTGGGCCAATTGGTGGTGCTCGTGTTGGTTATTCTAAGGGTGAATACATCCTTAATCCAACTTACACTGAACTGGCTGATTCAGATTTGGACATGGTGGTTGCAGGTACTGATGAGGCGGTACTAATGGTTGAATCAGAAGCCAACGAGCTTTCTGAAGAGATTATGCTAGGTGCAGTTATGTATGCACATGAACAATACCAAGTTGCTATTACCAATATTGCTGAGTTCGTTGCACAAGTTGGTGTGCAAAAATGGGACTGGGAAGCGCCTATAACTAACGAGGTTTTATTAAGTGACATCAAATCACAATTTGGCGAACAGATTAATGAAGCTTACCAAATTAAGGAAAAACTTGACCGTTATGCCAAAGTTGGTGAAATCAAAGCAGCTGCAATTGAAGCGTTGGCAAATGAAGATGAGAATGGAAATTCTATTAAGGAGGTTGGCCAATACTTTAAGAAAGTTGAGAAATCAACTGTACGTGAACGCATCTTAAATAACGATCCACGTATCGATGGTCGTGATAATGAAACCGTTCGCGAGTTAAAAATCGAAACAGGCGTTTTAGAAAATACACATGGTTCTGCTTTGTTTACTCGTGGTGAAACGCAAGCTTTAGTGGTAACTACACTAGGGTCTAAACGTGAAGCCCAGTTGATTGAAAAATTAGAATCTTCTGAACGTCAAAATGATTACTTCTTATTTCATTACAACTTTCCACCATACTGCGTGGGTGAAACTGGTCGTGTAGGCACCACCAAACGTCGTGAAATTGGCCATGGCCGTTTAGCACGCCGTGGTATTGCTGCTTGCTTACCTTCAATTGAAGAGTTTCCATACACAGTTCGTGTGGTATCAGAAATTACTGAATCTAATGGCTCTAGCTCTATGGCCAGTGTTTGTGGTTCGTCATTATCATTAATGGATGCAGGTGTGCCAATCAAAGCGCCAGTTGCTGGTATTGCTATGGGTTTGGTCAAAGAAGGTGATAGATTTACCGTATTGACTGATATTTTAGGCGACGAGGATCACTTAGGTGATATGGACTTTAAAGTAGCAGGCACATCACGTGGTGTCAATGCATTACAAATGGACATTAAAATCCAAGGCATCACTCGCGAAATTATGGAAATTGCTTTAAAGCAAGCCAAAGAAGCAAGATTGAACATTTTAGGACAAATGAATCAAGTTATTTGCAAACCTAACATGTCAAGCAAAAATGCACTTAAAATGGCCGTTATTAAAATTCAAACTGATAAGATTCGTGATTTAATCGGCAAAGGCGGGGAAACCATTAAAGGTATTATTTCAACTTCTGGCGCTAGTGTTGATGTAGATGACAATGGCAATGTTAATATTTTTGCCAATGACCAAAAAGCTTTTGATACAGCCATGCAAATGGTGAAAGATGTGACTGCTACACCTGAGATAGGTAAAGTTTACACAGGAAAAGTTGTTAAAATTGTTGAGTTTGGCGCTTTTATTAACATTATGCCTAATCAAGATGGCTTGCTACATATCTCTGAAATTGCCCATGAGCGTGTTGAGAAAGTAGAAAATCATCTTAAAGAAGGTGATGAAATTGACGTTAAAGTCTTAGATTTAGACAGAGGTCGTATTAAATTATCTCGTAAAGCGTTATTAGAAAAGTAACTTAAAAACCAATTGGTTGTATAAACCACCCATTGGGTGCTTTTTTTATGGTCAGCTTATTATCATGCAAATAATTTTAGTTTTTTTATCAGTGGTTATCATCTGGTCAACCACACCACTTGCGATTGTTTGGTCAACATTGGGATCAAGCTTTAATTTTAGTGTCGCCTTAAGAATGTTGATCGGATTGGCAATTTGCTTGTTATTACTACGCATCAAAAAACAAAAACTCACCCTAACTCGCTTAGCAATTCGCCACTATCTACACGCTGGAGCTGGTATATTTATTACCATGAGTTTGGTTTATTATGCGTCACAAAACATCTCATCTGGCATTATTTCAATAATATTTGGCTTAACGCCTGTTATCACAGGCGTATTTGCATTTGTTTTGCTTAAAGATCAATTTTTGAGCGTTAGTAAAATAATTGGCTTATTAATTGGCTTGTTTGGGCTTGTGTTTATTTTTAGTCATTCATTATTAAACGCCTCAAGCCTGCTCATTCCAGGGTTACTAGCAGTGACTTTAGCCATGGCTTTTCAAGCATTTATTTCAGTAAAACTTAAACATATCAATGCGCACATATCAGCACTTGAAACAACAACTGGCGCACTCATAATAAGCACGCCTTTATTCATACTCAGTTGGCTCTTAACTGGAGGCGATATCCCAGAAATAACATCCAAAGCTGGCTTTTCTATTGTTTATTTAGCACTGTTCGGCTCAGTTATCGGCTTTATGTCCTATTATTATCTAATCAGGCATACTACTATTCAAATAGTAGGTATTGTGCCACTTATTACGCCTGTGTTTGCGCTGTTACTTGGATCAACACTTAACCATGAAACCTTAACTAATGCGCAATTAAGCGGTATCATTTTCGTATTGGCTGGTCTTGGTATTTATGAATATGGCGGGAAGGTGTTTTGGATAAAAAAATAATTGAGTTAGAAGAAAAACTAGCCCACTTCGAACACGCCATTGAAAGGCGTTAAACAATGTGGTATTTCGCCGAACTCAAAAAATTGATGAATTGGAAGAAATGCTTAAACATTTATCCATAAAAATTAGACAATCTAACAACACTCATGAAAGTCATCATATAACAACCGATAGCCAGCCACCGCATTATTAACACCTACCAAATATATTTAACACCAAGTGAGATAAACAAAATAGCAATTGAGCTTAATATCAGTGGTTTGATGATTTTATCTCCGCTCTTAAGGGTCATATGGCTACCGATATAATTACCAATGATGCTTACCAAAACCATTGGCACACCTATCAAAAATGCCATTTTTACAGCCATAAAAAACACCACAAACGCACCTATATTAGATGCTAAATTAAAAATTTTCGAAGCAGCTGATGATGCCACTAGTGGCATGTGAATTAAAAAATGCAAAGCCAAAATTAGCATACTACCCGTTCCCGGGCCAAAAAACCATCGTAAAAACCAACAGTAAAGCAAACCAACGGCAACATTATCATAATGTCTTTTTGATTAGGTTGATACGTAATGTTGTTGTCTTTTTTAGGCATAAAAGAAAAAATTAGCCCAATGGGAATTAAGAAAAAAATGATTTTTCCAACCGCGCAGCCTCATCAATCGCTAAAATCACTCTACCGCCAATATAAGCCCCTAATAAAGCTGTAGGTATGCCATACCCAACTACTTCCCAAACAATTTTAGAATTTTTAAAATAATTATAAATAGCCGATAATGTACCCAATATAGATACCAACTTTTCTTTAGCATAAGATATACTTATTTTAAATAAAGTCAAAAAATACCTCTACTCAACACTTTTAATATTGCCGCCAAACATCTAAGTTTTCTAAGGCTGCACAGGAGCTTTCAATCGCCCAAGCAGCGGTGAGTCAGAAAATTAGGCTGTTAGAGCAGCACCTCGGGTTTGATTTATTTATAAGAGTGCATCAAGGGCTTCGCCTCACCCCACAAGGATTGGCTTTGCAAAATCCACTCAATACAGCTTTGGGTAAAATCCAAAATACGCTAATTAAATTAAGCCAAAATAATGAAAGAAGTGTCTTAACTATTAGCATATTGCCCTCATTGGTAGTCAAATGGCTCATTCCACGTTTAGGCGATTTTAATCAAAAGTATCCTGATATTAGTATTCACATTAATGCTCATTTGGATTTGAGTGATTTCACCCATGATGATTTAAGTATTCATTATGGACATCGGCCTAAAGATAATTTATTGGCAAAATTATTAATGCATGAAGATATCTTTCTAGTTGCTAGTCCTAAGCTATTGGGCGGGAAATATAGATTTAATAAAATTAATGACCTTAAACATCACACCTTATTGCATGATTCGGTTAATTGTCATTTTGAAGCAAATGACACCTCACTTGAAACACACTGGAAAGGTTTTTCCGAGCTACTTAATGTTGACATTAGTAACAACCAAATCACTCACTTTTAATCAAGCGCATTTGGTGCTACAAGTAGCAATCATGGGACAAAGCGTGGCAATTGCTAGAAGCATTTTGGTGGCTGATGATTTGGCATCTAGCCAATTGGTTAGGATTTACCCAAGCTATAGCATCCAATCACCCGGCTATCATTTGGTTTATCCCAAAGCACAAAAAAACAAAAAACTATTCAGTTGTTTAAACACTGGTTGTTGTCTATTTGCGATTCAGCACAGGAGAATCAAAAGTCAATCTTATATTCCAGCCATAAGTAATAAAGTTACGAATATTGCTATGTAAGTGACCATTCGGAGTGCTAAGTACTTCTTGATAGTGTTGACCAAAACAATGTAGCGTTTCTAGTGGTGTTAATTGATGAATGGCAGCAAAGCAGAACAGCTTAGCACTGCCTTGATTTTCATCAATCGTATTTTCTAATTCACCATTGGTAAACGCAGTTGGTGTGTAATCATAATGATCATTAATTAGCGTCATTAAGTCTTCAAATTTCATGATTGCACCTGATTTTAATTCTCTTAAGTACGCCTCTCTCCTCCCTCTTAAGTCATGCTTTTTCTCCTGTCCTAATTTAAAACTTATACCGTCATTGGATTAGGTTTGCTAATATTAAGCTTATATTTTTTAATTGCTTTTGTAACAATTGAAATTTCAATTTCACCTTCATCTGCAAGTGCTTTTAATGCCGCTATCGTTACATATCTAGCATCAACTTCAAAGAATTCTCTAAGTGCAGCTCTTGAATCAGAACGCCCAAAGCCATCTGTGCCTAATACTTCGTATCGATTAGGCACATACTTACGCACTTGCTCGGCAAAATTGCGCATGTAGTCAGTTGCCACAATGACTGGACCTTTGGCATTTTCTAAACATTTTGTAATGTAAGGCACTTGTGCAATACCAGTCGTATTAAAACGATTTACTCTATCAATGGCTTGTGCTTCACGTGTTAATTCGTTAAAACTTGTCACTGACCAAATACTGGATTTCACATCCCAATCATCAGCCAACATCTGCGCGGCTTTTTCCACTTCTCTTAAAATAGTTCCAGAGCCCATTAACTGCACTTGTGTTGTACTATTACCAATAACATTTAGTTTATACATGCCTTTAATAATACCCTCTTCAGAATTTTTTGGCATTTCTGGATGGGTGTATAACTCATTCATTGTGGTGATATAATAGAAAATATTCTCATGCTTTTCATACATTCTATAAAGTCCAGAGCGAATAATGACCGTCAATTCGTAGCCATAAGTTGGATCATAAGATACGCAATTTGGAATTGTATTTGCCACCAATTGAGAATCACCATCTTGATGCTGCAAACCTTCACCGTTAAGTGTGGTACGCCCTGCTGTACCGCCGATTAAAAAGCCTTTAGCTTGCATATCTCCTGCCGCCCAAGCCAAATCTCCTACACGCTGAAAGCCGAATTTTGAGTAATAGATATAAAACGGAATCATGGTGGTATTATGCGTTGCATAAGCCGTGGCAGCTGCAATCCAATCAGAAATTGCACCAGCTTCATTGATACCCTCTTGCAACACTTGGCCTTTTTTATCTTCCTTGTACCACATGACCTTGTCTGAATCTTCAGGCTGATAAAGTTGCCCAGAAGCAGAGTAAATACCCAATTGTCTAAACAGGCCTTCCATGCCAAAAGTGCGTGCTTCATCAGGGATAATGGGCACAATTTTAGGGCCTAATTGCTTATCTCGAACCAGTAACGTCATCACTCGATTAAGTACCATTGTGGTTGACATTTCACGATCACCACTGGATTTTAGTAGTGCTTCAAACACACTCAACTCAGGTATTTTTATTTGTTCTAAATTAAATGCGCGTACTGGTAACGAGCCGCCCAGTTTTTCACGTCTAGCACACATATAAACCATTTCTTCACTATCAGGTGCTGGCTTGTAAAAATTTAAAGCCTTAACATCTTCTTCAGTGACTGACACATCAAAACGTTTGGCAAAAATTTCAACTTGTTCAAGCCCTAACTTTTTTTGCGAGTGCGTAGTATTTTGACCTTCTCCTGCTTCACCCATACCATAACCTTTAACAGTTTTAGCTAAAATAACTGTTGGCTTATCACGGCACGCTTTAGCTGCATGATAAGCCTGAAAGACCTTGTAAGGATCATGACCACCACGATTAAGATGGTAAATTTCATCATCACTCATGTGTTCGACCATGGCTAATAATTCAGGATACTTGCCAAAAAAATGTTTACGCACATAAGCGCCATCTTTGGCTTTATAAGCCTGATATTCGCCATCCACAACTTCTTCCATGCGTTTTTTTAAGAGTCCTTGAGTATCTTTAGCAAATAATGCATCCCACTTGCCGCCCCAAATAACCTTAATCACATACCAACCTGCACCATGGAACATGCCTTCCAACTCTTGAATGATTTTGCCATTACCACGCACAGGCCCATCAAGACGCTGAAGATTGCAATTAATAACAAAAATAAGATTGTCTAACTTTTCACGCCCTGCCATTGAAATAGCGCCCAATGATTCTGGCTCATCAGTCTCGCCATCACCTAAGTACGCCCAAACAGTGCGTTTGTCAGTTTGTTTAATTTCACGATGATGAAGATATTTCATAAACCGTGCTTGGTAAATTGCCATAATTGGTCCTAGACCCATTGACACTGTTGGGAACTGCCAAAAATCTGGCATTAGCCATGGGTGTGGATAAGAAGACAAGCCCCCCCCTCCAACCTCTTGACGAAACTTCAACATTTGTGCTTCAGTTAAGCGACCCTCCAAATAGGCACGAGAATAAATACCTGGCGAAATGTGCCCTTGGAAGAAAATTAAATCTGCACCTTGGTCAGCGTCAGGACCGCGATAAAAATGATTAAAACCAACTTCATACAAAGTTGCACTTGATGCAAATGAAGCGATATGCCCACCTAAATCATATGGCAATTGATTGGCCTTCACAACCATTACCATTGCATTCCAACGAATAATAGCTGAAATTCTTTCTTCAATATCTGCGTTAATATCTGTCGCTACTTCCTTTTCCTTAGCAATACTGTTGAGATAAGAGGTATTAACACCCGTTGGCAAATCCATACCTTCATGGTGCGCCATATCCATGAGTTGATTTAATAAAAACTTAGCACGATCATCACCTTCAACGCGAGCAACAGATTTAAAAGCTTCTAACCATTCTTGGGTTTCTAAAGGATCGATGTCTTGACCTGGCATAATTTAAGAATTTATATTAAATAAATGGCCTAATTATCCATAAATTAACGAAACATAAGCATTTTTATAAAAAGAAAATAGCCGTAAAAATCTTTATTTAAAAAACCATCGACAACTAAATAACGCTGCAATAAAACCAATACCTGAAAACAAAATATGCCAAAACTCTTGTTGAGGAAAAAGCGCCACACCAATAGCACCGCCTAAAAATAAGGCCAATATTGGGGCAATATAAAGCGTAAATGCACGCAAAAATAATTCACTTGAGGAAATTTCTAACGTCACAAAATCACCCACCGATACACCACTTTGATATGGCTTGTTAAAAACAGAATAATGATTAAAATAATTAGCCAATATACCTGTACCACAGCCACTACTCGCTTCACAACTATGACAACCACCTGTTTGATTAGCTTTAAGTGTCATCATTTCATTATCAATTTCAATAACTTCAAACTGTTCTTTCACTTAATTAACCTTTGTATTTAAAATAAGTCTTTTTTACTTTACGTTATTTTATCAAATCATGAGTATTTCGCAATCAATATTTAAAGCTTATGACATTCGTGGCATTGTTAAGCAAGATTTAACCCCTGAAAATGTCAAACTTATCGGTTTGGCAATTGGTAGTGAATCCATTGCCAAAGGCGAGCGTAGTGTTGTTGTTGGTCGTGATGGTCGTCTAAGTGGCGTGGATTTGATGCAAGCTTTAAAAGCAGGTCTTCAAGAAAGCGGTTGTCATATTGTAGATATTGGTATGGTGCCAACCCCTTTGGTCTATTTTGCAACGCATACTAAAGCCAGCACTTCAGGTGTGATGATTACTGGCTCGCATAATCCGCCAGAATATAATGGCTTTAAAATCATGATTGCAGGTGAGACACTCTCGGGTGAGCGTATTCAGGCACTTTATCGGCGCATTCAGATTGGTGATTTCTCTTCAGGTCATGGCACTTCAACCAAGGTGGATATTGAACAAGATTATATTGAGTGCATCACTCGTGATGTTAAATTAGACAAGCCACTTCATATTGTTGTTGATGCAGGCAACGGTGTTGCAGGTAACATTGCACCAAAACTATTTGAGCAACTAGGCGCTAAAGTAACAAAATTATTTTGCTTAGTTGATGGCAATTTCCCCAATCATCACCCTGACCCTTCTAAACTTCACAACCTTGAAGATCTTATCAAAGAAGTTAAAAGTACAGGTGCAGACATGGGTTTTGCCTTTGATGGTGATGGCGACCGACTAGGTTTAATTGACAATAAAGGTAACGTAATTTGGGCTGATAGACAAATGATACTGTACTCAAGAGACATTCTCAAACGCAATCAAGGTGCTAAAATTGTTTTTGATGTTAAGTGCTCATCACTACTACCCAAAGATATTGTTCAGCATGGTGGCGAAGCCATTATGTCACGCACAGGTCATAGTTTTATTAAAGCCAAATTAAAAGAAACTGGCGCAGCACTTGGTGGCGAAATGAGTGGACATGTCTTTTTTAAAGAACGCTGGTATGGGTTTGATGATGCTTTATATACAGGCTCGCGCCTACTAGAAATCTTATCAAAAACTAATAAAACTTGTGCGCAAATATTCGATGACTTGCCAAACAGCATTAACACACCTGAAATTAACATTCACTTTGAAAAACAAGGTCAACAATTTGATGCTATGAATAAATTGGCTAAAAATATTGATTTCCCTAATGCAAAAATCACCACCATTGACGGCGTGCGCGTAGATTATGATAACGGCTGGGGGCTAGTCCGCCCTTCTAACACCACGCCATGCTTGGTATTGCGCTTTGAGGCAAATGATGAAAAAATCTTAAATGAAATTCAAGAAAAATTCAAAGTATGGCTAAAGAGTAATGATATTGCTACTGTTACTGACTTTTAAAAAATACTTGCAAAATTCGAAAAGTATCAGTATAGCGTCTCTTCATGAGAATGGAGTTAGTTAACACTCTAAAAAGACAAGCCACTAAGATATTGGCTGATTTACACGATTCAAAAGAACCAATACTAATCACTGAACATAGTCAACCATCAGCTTAATTAATATTAATGGTTACGAAAGTATGAAAAATCGCATGCAAATCCTTGAAGGCATTGCCAAAGGGGAAAAAGATACTTTGGAGGGTTCTATTTTTACTCAAGAACAAATTAAAGAAAAAATGCAGAAATGGCTCAAGTAATTTGGGCCATTAGAATTTAACGAAATCATTGAATGTATTGCTTTAGACAAACCCGATGTAGCAGCAAAATTAGTTAAAAAAAATATTCAACTAAGTTGCTCAACTTGGATTATTCCCTAACTTAGGCAAAAAACCAATAGAGATTGCAGACTTACAATATTTAGAAATTGTTATTAATCCTTGCCAAATTTTCTATCGACACAAAGAAGACCAAGTTTATGTTATGCGCATAATGCGTAGTAAAAGAGATTTAAGCAAACACTAAGCCATTTTGAACAACTTAATTGCTATTCCACACCCAAAGTTCAAACTCAGCATTACCGAAATTATCTTTATGTATTATGACAACGGTTGGGGCTTAGTCCGCCATACCGTATTTAATACTTAGTGCTTAGGCTGGAAGCAGACAGGCTAGAAGCATCAAATTCAAGAAAAATTTAAACTTTGGTTAAAAGACAACAATATTTCCATCCAAGACTTTTAGTTAATACATACCACTCTTAAATAACTAATGCCGCTAATCCTAAAAAAGCCACAAAGCCAATCACATCAGTAATTGTTGTCAAAATAACGCCACCAGCAAGTGCTGGGTCAATTTTGAATTTAATTAATAGTAAAGGTAAAAATGCGCCTGAAAAAGCAGCAAAAATTAGGTTAACAATAACTGCCAATGCAATCACTAAACTTAGCATCAAATCTACAAACCAAACATAAGTTGCCACACTGATAACCAAAGACCAGACAATACCATTTAAAAAGCCGATTGTTACCTCTTTGTTCATTAATACTTTAAGATTAGATGTGGTTACCCTGCCTGTTGCTATGCCACGCGTTACCAAAATAAGCGTTTGTGTACCAGCAATACCGCCCATTGAAGCCACGACTGGCATCAGAATTGCTAGAGAAATTTTTGCTTGCAAAGTTGCTTCAAAAAGACCAATAAAAAAGACAGCGATAAAGACTGTAATCAAATTAACACCAAGCCAAATACTACGACGTTTAGTACTTTGCATGACAGGCGCAAATACATCCTCTTCTTCATTCAGACCCGCCATTGACATTACCGAATGTTCAGCCTCATCACGAATAACATCAACCACATCATCAATGGTAATACGGCCAATTAGTTGATTATTTTCATCAACGACAGGGGCGGATATTAAGTTACGCTGCTCGAAAAGGCTAGCGACCTCATTATCAGTAGTGATAGCTAAAATGGGTTTTAAATCCTTGTTGATAAGCGGGTCAATATTTTGCTCAGCCTCATTGGTTAACAAAGTAGAAATGTAAATAGAGCCCAAATATTGATAGGTTCTATCAACCACAAACACCTGGTCAGTATCAATTGGCATTTCTTTTAATAGGCGTAAGTAACGAATAACTGTACGCACCGTTACATCATTACGCACAGTAATAATATCAATATTCATCAAACCGCCAGCAGAATCCTCAGGATAAGACAGAACTCGTTTTAAATGGTCTTTATGCTTATAATCCAATGTTAATAACAAATTGTGCAAAGCTGATTCAGGCAATACAGGTACGATATCAGCCAAATCATCCATATCTAAACCTTCTGTGGCTTTTACAACGCCATCAACATCCATTTTACTTAACAATTGAGATTGGACGTTTTCATTTAAATCTTTAAGAATATCGCCTTGGGTTTCAGAATCAATATTTAGCCAAAGTTGGGTTCTATCTTTAGGTGGTACACTTTCTAATAAACGAGCAATTTCAGCCGGATGTAAAGCGGCAAGTTGGGAGGTGGCTTCTTCATACTTCAAGTCCTTCAAAGATGTCATTAATCTTTGAAGGCAATCTTTAAAAGAAGTGTTTTCAACTTCTGACATGAACGTTATTCTTATCTGTTGAGCAATATGAATGTTTAAATATTGCTCAGATTGTTATTAGTTTTTTCTATGATCGTTTAATTTTTCTTTATGTTTTCTAATTTGAGCATCTAACTTATTAACCATTTGATCAATAGAGTTGTACATATCGCTACTTTCTGCTTTTGCAAATAAATCTGCACCACTAACATGGATTGTTGCCTCAGCTTTTTGTACATCTTTTTCAACTTCTAAAATCATGTTGATATTAATTACTTGATCAAAATGATGCTTTATTTTGGATAATTTTGCAAGCGAATGTTGTTTAATTGCCTTGGTAATATCAAGATGATGACCAGAAATATTTAACTGCATATACACTCCTTAAATGTTATTGAAAAATCACTTATATTAGAGCATAACTTTGGCTAAATTGTAAGGTATTTATGCATGTTTAAAGCAAATAAAATCCCTTTAAATCTTATTTAATGTATATAATGGCGGTTTTACAAACTTAAATATTTAGGAGATTAAATGAACGCAACAAATCAACATTCTAATGAATTAAGTGCAAAAAGAATTGCATTACAAAATACGTTCAAAGTTCATACACAAGCCAATGGCTTTTCTTATGAAGAATGGATTAATCCACCGGCAGGTTCTTTTTATGAAGGCTACAAAAAAGAATTAGATGAAATCAACGATGAAATGGCACCACCATTAACCTACCAGTCATAATAACTTCTGATTGGTAATAAAAGCCCCAAAATGGGGCTTTTTGCTTCTGAGAGATAAACACAATGTCCTATTTAATGTCAAACTATGCACCACTTGAAGTTACCTTTGTTAAAGGCAGGGGTTGCTACCTGATAGATGACAAAGGTAGGCAATACCTAGATGCGCTTTGCGGTGTTGGTGTTGTTGGTCTTGGTCATTGCCATCAAAATATTACGAAAGCAATTCAAACACAAGCTGCTAATTTACTACATACTAGTAATTGGTATCACATTCAACATCAAGAAGACTTAGCTGAAAAATTATGCCAATTGTCTAATATGGACACCGCTTTTTTTGCCAACTCTGGCGCTGAAGCCAATGAAGCAGCCATTAAAATTGCACGTTTACATGGTCATTCCCAAAACATTAGCAATCCAACCATACTTACATTTAATCAAAGCTTTCATGGACGTACCATGGCAACACTATCAGCCACTGGAAATCCTAAAGTGCAAGCAGGTTTTACACCACTAGTTAGCGAGTTTATTCATATTGACTTTAATGATATTAACGCCATTAAAGCCCATGAAAATAACAATAGAATTGTTGCAGTTATGCTTGAACCCATCCAAGGTGAGAGTGGCATTGTTATTCCAGACGAGTTTTATTTAAACCAGGTTCAAGAAATTTGTAATAATAACAATTGGCTGTTAATTCTTGACGAAGTACAAACAGGCATAGGTCGTACTGGCAAGCTATTTGCACATTTTTATAATAACATAACGCCAGATTTACTCACTTTAGCAAAAGGGCTTGGTAATGGCGTGCCAATCGGCGCTTGTCTTGCAAAAGGCAAGGCTTCAAAATTACTCACGCCTGGCACACATGGCTCTACTTTTGGCGGCAATCCATTGGTTTGCAAAACGGCATTAACCGTATTAGATGTTATTGAAAAAGACAACATTTTAGATAATGTTTTAATGATGGGCGAATATATTACATCAGGCTTTAAGAACAAACTTAAAGATTCAGACAAAGTACTTGAAATTCGATCGAAAGGTCTAATGATTGCCATTGAACTAAACCAAGACTGTTCTACACTTTTGCAAAAAGCATTAGACAATCAACTCTTGATTAACATCACTGGGCAATCAATACGCTTACTTCCACCCTTGATTATTGACAAATTTGACGCTGATATTCTTATTAATAAAGTTAGCGATTTGGTCAATGCTTTATAAGCAGGAGATACCTATGATAAAACACTTTATTAATCTGGATGACTTATCAAGTCATGATTTAACTCAAATCATTAAACAAGCAATTGTACTCAAAAAGCAATATAAATCTGGCGAAATCAACAAAACATTAGAGCACAAAACACTGGCTATGATTTTTGACAAGTCCTCCACACGCACACGCGTTTCCTTTGAAGCAGGCATGACCCAACTAGGTGGCCGCGCTCTATTTTTATCCGATAAAGACATTCAATTAGGTCGTGGCGAACCAATTATTGACAGTGCAATTGTGATTAGTTCAATGGTTGATGTCATTATGATGCGCGTCTCTTCTCATAAGGATATTCACACCTTTGCCAAATATTCTTCCGTACCAATTATCAACGCCCTGTCTGATGAGTCACACCCTTGTCAACTACTGGCCGACATAATGACTTACCAAGAGCACAATGGCTCAATTGCCAATAAAACCGTGGCTTGGGTTGGCGATGGCAACAACATGTGCCACACTTATATGCAAGCAGCAAAAAGTTTTAACTTTAAACTTAACATTGCCACGCCTCAAAACTACCAACCAAATCAAAGTTTTATTGAGAAATATGCCCGCCATGTTCATTTATTCGCCGATGCAAAAAAAGCCTGCCAAGCAGTTGATTTGGTAGTAACTGATGTCTGGGCAAGTATGGGACAAGAAGCTGAACAAACAAAGCGTGAAATTGCTTTTAAAGACTTTTCTGTCAATACAGCCTTAATGTCAAAAGCCAAACCTAGTGCTGTATTTATGCATTGCTTACCTGTACACCGCGGCGAAGAGGTATCTGCCAATGTGATTGATGGTAATCAAAGTTTGGTTTGGTTTGAAGCTGAAAATCGTTTGCACGTGCAAAAAGCATTGCTGTTATATTTATTAAATTAATCGCTTTTAAGGCTATCCATTGCTTGTTGATAGAACTAACACCCCGCTCCACTTTTTCTCGATTGCGTGACACGCGCCAACGATTGGTATCACGTAATGAATAGACACAACCACAATATTCTTTGTTGATAGAACGCTTCACGTTTAGACAATTCTAACATTCTACTTGGCCCGCCCTGCTTGCGCCAATTAAAATCCCAATAGGAAATACCCTTAAATAACTGTGTTGCACGCATATCAAATCAGGTGGTACAACGCTCGCCACGTTCTGACTCGTCTTCTTGACCTTTGGTGCGATTAAACCAATTATCACGGTCATAATCTGCATCATGTTGAGTTTTTGTGCAAAGCGGATGTTTTCTTCTTTGCGTAATTCGTATTCTTCTGTTGGATGAATATTTGGATTGTAAAAAAAGATGGTCGTGTCGATATTTGATGCTACTAAAAAGCCTCCATAATTTCCACAGCACAAGGGGCACACAGCAAGAATGCATGAGTAAGTTTAGTTTCAACCATTTGGCGTGGTTAATTTAGGGCGTTTATAGCCCAAATAGGCTGTAATCTACTTGAGACATTGCTTAACCTTTTTTAACACTTCCCAAATTTCACGCTTGAATCGCTCGTTTGTTAAAACTTCACTTGGATGATGGGTAGAAAAATGCTTATATGAAGATGGCTTTAAGTCTACACTCATTAATAATACTGTTTTTGCATTATATCGTTCAAGTGTTTGATTTAAATTATCAGTATTGATACTGACACATTTAATATCAGATTCTTCAAGCCCAATAGCGCCCAATATTTTGAACAAAAAATCTTGATTTTTACCCGTTTGGCAGAATGAATGAGAAGTTTTAGTTTCAATCACTAAACATTGTGTTTCAATTTTTGGCACGTTTAAATCCTGAATCCCTGCTTGAATGTACAAAAACTCAGGTATACCAAGTACCTCTAAATAATGAGACCTTAGTGACGCATTCATATTTGAGAGTGTGCTTTATTAGTGGCAGCCAAGACTTTATTTAAACCATGAATATAGGCCTTTGCGCTAGCGGTGATGATATCAGTATCAACCCCTTGTCCATTGACAATACGACCATCATACTCTAAGCGCACGTTCACCTCACCAAGTGCGTCTGTACCTTGGGTGACGTTTGAAACAGAATATAATTGCAGGTTTATTTTAATACCTGCCAATGAATCAATTGCACTAAAAGTAGCATCTACTGCACCTGAAGTATTGGCCGTTGCTGTTTGCTCTTTATCATTAATTGAGAGCACGACAGTTGCTGTATTTTCTTCACCCGTTTCCGTGCATACTTTCAAAGACACCAGTTTGATAGACTCATAAGCCTCTGTTTGCGTTTCAGATACTAGCGCTTGCAAATCTTCATCGAAAATTTCATGTTTTTTATCTGCCAATTCTTTAAAGCGCCTAAAAGCATCATTAAGACTTTCTTCATTATCAAATTCAGCACCAAGTTCAGCCAATCTTACTTTAAACGCATTGCGACCTGAATGTTTGCCCAATACCAATTGATTGGCATTCCAGCCAACATCTTCAGCACGCATAATTTCATAAGTCTCGCGGTGTTTAAGCACGCCATCTTGATGGATACCCGCCTCATGAGCAAAAGCATTTGCACCAACAATTGCCTTATTAGGTTGCACAATAAAACCTGTCACACTTGAAACCAAGCGTGAGGCTGACAAAATATGCGTGGTATTAATATCGGTATCACAGTCAAAAATATCTTGGCGAGTTCGCACTGCCATGACCAATTCTTCTAGTGATGTATTGCCTGCACGCTCACCCAAGCCATTAATGGTGCACTCAACTTGTCTTGCACCATTTAGTACAGCAGACAAGGAATTGGCCACTGCCAAACCCAAATCATTATGACAATGCGCTGAAAAAACAGCCTTATCAGAATTTGGCACACGCTCAATCAAAGATTTAATGGTTAAGCCAAATTGATGTGGAATGTTGTAACCCACTGTATCAGGAATATTAATGGTTGTTGCACCTGCTTTAATTGTCGCCTCGATAATACGACACAAAAAATCCTCATCTGATCGACCTGCATCTTCTGGCGAAAACTCAACATCGTCCGTGTATCGCTTGGCTCGCTTAACAGCGCGAACTGCTTGCTCCACTACTTGATCAGGCATCATTTGTAGTTTCATCTTCATATGAATATCAGATGTGGCAATAAAAGTATGAATACGCGATGCATTAGCACCTTTTAATGCTTCTCCTGCGCGGTCAATATCCTTATCAAGCGCTCTGGCCAATGAGCAAATAACCGAATCTTGCACCACATTAGCTACAGCTTGTACGGCTTCAAAATCTCCCACTGATGCAATGGCAAAGCCTGCCTCAATGATGTCTACTTGCATTTTTTCCAGCACTTTAGCAATGCGTACTTTTTCATCCTTAATCATGGATGCGCCAGGTGATTGTTCACCATCACGAAGGGTTGTATCAAAAATAATTAGTTTGTTAGACATTTAAGTCTCCTATTGGTTTGTTTAAGTTTACAAATTGTGAGAAGCAAGATTTTTCAATCATGCACAGAATAATGATTGCCCTAGGGTAATAATCGTAATGAAAACAAAGAAATGCCTTCTAGTAGGAGAATAAAATTTAAATTGATTAATCATCCTAAGAGGAATTATAGAGGAAATTCAACCCTTTTTAGGACGTTTTTTTAAATGACGCCTTTTTCTTACTTCAATCATTGTTGTTAATAGCCCTGACAATGCATAAACAAAAAAGAAAACAAACAAAATAGCACTAGGCTCTAAGGTGATGACAATAATAATTAAGGTGGCAAATAACAATAATTTAAACGAAGATCTGCCTTTTAGATTAATCTCCTTAAAGCTGTTATAACGAACATTACTAACCATTAACACGCCAGAACCAACCAAAATAATCCAACTGACTAAAATTAAATATTGATCATAATCAGTCATGCCAATCACATCGAAGGTCCAAACCAAGCCTGCAATTAATGCTGCAGCAGCAGGAGAAGGCAATCCTTGAAAATAACGCTTATCCTCAATACCAATTTGAGTATTAAAACGTGCCAAACGAAGTGCACCTGCCGCCACATAAACAAAAGCAGCCAGCCAGCCAATTTTTCCTAAATCAGACAACAGCCAAAAATACATCAATAGCGCAGGTGCTACGCCAAATGAAATCATGTCTGCCATAGAATCATACTGTGCACCAAATTCACTTTGGGTGTTGGTTAGGCGAGCTACGCGACCATCAAGCCCGTCCCATAACATAGCAACAAATATCGCAATAGCAGCATCAGTATACTGACCTTTAGTAGCAAGAATAATAGCAAAAAAACCAGAGAATAGCCCAAATGTTGTGAGAATATTGGGCAGTAGGTAAATACCTCTTTTTGCTTTTCTTTCCATTGTATGTTATTCGCTAAAATACCCAATCAAATTAGGCATTGATTAAAGAATGACTAGTTTTTGGATTGGTCAACAATCTTATTTTTGTTAATCCAAGGCATCATAGAACGGAGTGACTCGCCTACTTGTTCAATTTGATGCTTACGCTGGATATCACGACGTGCTGGAAGCTCGCCCACATTAGCCACAAATTCTTTAGCAAAAGTGCCGTCTTGAATTTCACTCAAAATCTTTCTCATTTCAGCTTTAGTATCAGCAGTCACAATGCGAGGACCACGAGTCACATCACCATATTCGGCCGTATTTGAAATTGAATAACGCATATTAGCAATACCACCTTCATACATTAAATCAACAATTAACTTTAACTCATGAAGACACTCAAAGTATGCCATTTCTGGCTCATAGCCAGCTTCTACTAAGGTTTCAAAACCTGCTTGAACCAAAGCAGTTGTGCCACCACATAACACTAC
Source organism: Abyssogena phaseoliformis symbiont OG214 (assembly GCF_016592595.1). NCBI lineage: Bacteria > Pseudomonadati > Pseudomonadota > Gammaproteobacteria > Abyssogena phaseoliformis symbiont. The sequence goes on along the minus strand of NZ_AP012977.1, from coordinate 429,719 downwards.
TTGCTCGCCAAATAAGTCCGTTTCAGTTTCATCTTTAAATGAAGTTTCTAAAATACCAGTACGGCCACCACCAATGGCTGAGGCATAAGACAGTGCAATAGCTTTAGCATTGCCTGAAACGTCTTGGGATATCGCAATAAGGTCTGGAATACCGCCGTTTTTAACAAATTCTGAACGCACTGTGTGTCCTGGTGCTTTTGGGGCAATCATGATAACGTCTAAATCAGTACGTGGTGTAATTCTGTTGTAATGGATATTAAAACCATGGGCAAATGCCAAGGTTGCACCTTGTTTAAGATTTGGCTCGATACTATCTGTATAAATTTGAGCTTGAAATTCATCAGGTGCTAGAACCATAACCAAATCTGCCCAAGCGGTCGCCTCTTCAATTGATTTAACACTCAATCCAGCGGCAGATGCTTTTTCAGCAGATGCAGAGCCAGATCGAAGCGCAACAACCACTTCAACACCAGAATCTTTTAAGTTATTTGCATGTGCATGGCCTTGTGATCCATAACCAACAATGGCAACTTTCATGCCTTTAATAATGTTTAAATCTGCATCTTTATCGTAATATCTGTTCATTTTTTTTCCTCTGTTTTTTTAAACGCCTAATGCGCTTTTTGTTAACTTATTCTTTTCATGCAAACGCCAGTCACGCCCGTTCTAGAAATCTCTAAAATTTTTGAAACATCCAAACTTGCTAAAAAATCATTAATTTTTTGACTTTTTCCTGCCAACTCAATTGTATAAGTATCTTCTGATACATCAACTATTTTGCATGAAAAGACATCAATTTGTTTGTCAATATCAGCTTGTGTTTGTTGATTGACATCCACTTTAACCAGTAATAATTCACGCTCAATATACTCAGTCGCGGTCAAATCTGTTACCTTGACCACGTCAATCAATTTATTAAGCTGCTTAACAATTTGTTCAATAATACCAGCATCACCAATGCTGACAATGGTCATGCGTGATAGAGTTGAATCGTTAGTTGCTGCAACTGTGAGTGACTCAATGTTAAATCCGCGAGCAGAAAACAACCCTGCTACTCTAGAAAGTGCACCTGCTTCATTTTCTAATAATACTGAAATAATGTGTCTCATACTAAATTCAAGCCCTTGTCATTAGTTGACGCCATCTTATCACGACCTGCTAACAACATTTCGTGGTGTCCTGCACCTGATGGAATCATTGGAAATACATTTTCTGTAGGGTCGATCAAAATATCTAAAAATACCGTTCTGTCTTTTTGCTTGAATGCTTCAATCAATGCTGGTTTTAAATCTAGCTCTTTTTCGACCTTAATACCTATATGCCCATAGCTTTCTGCTAGCTTTACAAAGTTAGGCAACGCATCCATATATGACATTGAATAACGTTTGTCATAAAAAAACTCTTGCCATTGGCGCACCATGCCCAAATAACCATTATTCAGATTGATAATTTTTACTGGAGTGTTATATTGCAACATAGTGGAAAGTTCTTGTAACATCATTTGGATACTACCCTCACCTGTTACGCAAGCGACATCCATCTCAGGTGCTGCTAATTTGGCACCCATCGCCGCAGGTAGTCCAAAACCCATTGTGCCTAAGCCGCCAGAGTTAATCCAACGGCGTGGCTTATCAAATGGATAATATTGCGCTGCCCACATTTGGTGTTGTCCAACATCACTGGTAACAATCGCCTCGCCTTTGGTTACTTCATACAAAGCTTCAATCACGCTTTGTGGCTTAATCACACCTGCTTTGGTTTGATATGCCAATGAATCAACAGCACGCCACGTCTCAATTTGCGCCCACCATTGAGTAATATCAGCCAATTGCTTGTTTTTCAGTGCTTGTATTAATGCACTCAAAACATCATTAACTTGCCCGATAATCGACACATCAACACCCACAGTTTTGCCCACAGAAGACGGATCAATATCGATATGAATAATTTTTGCATAAGGGCAAAATTTGTCTAAGTTGCCAGTAATACGGTCATCAAAACGCGCACCTACAGCAATAATACAATCCGAATCGTGCATTGCCATATTAGCCTCGTAAGTGCCATGCATGCCCAACATGCCCAATGATTGCTTATCACTTGCAGGATAAGCGCCCAATCCCATTAAAGTTTGGGTGATTGGAAAGCCTGTATGACGAGTAAAAATACGCAGTGTTTTATCAGCATTGCCAATCACACTGCCACCACCTGAATAAATAATAGGTTTTTTTGCTTGAACGATTAACGCAACTGCCTTGGTGATTTGATCCGCTTCAATCTTTATCTCAGGTTGATACGAACGCATATCAATTGATTTAGGATAGCCGTCAAACTCAATCTCAGCAATCGTTGTGTCTTTGGTAATATCAATAAGAACAGGACCAGGACGACCTGTAGTCGCGATATAAAATGCTTTCTTAACAACATTTGCCAAATCATTAATGTCTGTTACTAAGAAATTATGCTTAACACACGAACGAGTAATACCAACTGCATCAACCTCTTGAAAAGCATCATTGCCGATAACTGCAGAAGAAATTTGACCCGAAACGACCACCATGGGAATAGAATCCATGTAGGCTGTAGCAATACCTGTTACTGCATTAGTAAGTCCCGGTCCTGAGGTAACAAGCGCCACACCACACTTGCCACTGGTGCGTGCATAGCCGTCTGCTGCATGTACAGCACCTTGCTCATGGCGAACAAGAATATGTTTAATCTCAATACACGCATTGAGTGCATCATAAATGTGTAAAACTGCACCACCAGGATAACCAAAGATGTGTTTAACCCCTTCACTTTTAAGACTGTTAACTAATATTTGAGCACCATTTAACTTCATTATTTTCAGTTGAGCGTAAAAAACCTATCAATTATACCTGACAATATATCAATATAAACCTACTATTACAAGGAATTTTGCCAATCTTCGGAATAAAATTGAATGGGTGACCCCTCTTCTTTAAAGGTTTCAATAGACCATGTGTCTGACTTTGCTAAAATGGCTGATAATAATTGATCGTTAAGCAGGTGCCCTGTCTTGTATCCTTCATAATGCCCAATTAGATTGCCACCTAATAAATACAAATCACCAACAATATCCAAAATTTTATGCTTAACAAATTCATTTTGATAACGCATGCCATCTTCATTTAAAACATCATCATCACTCAGGGCAATTGCATTGTCCATGCTGGCGCCTAGTGCCAAATTTTGCCTTTGCATCATTTCTACATCTTTCATATAGCCAAAAGTTCTGGCACGTGAGATTTCTTTCAAATAGGACTGTTTGGAAAAATTAATACTTAATTTCTGCCCACTTTCTTTAACTTTTTTGTGATCAAAATCAATTTCAAGTGACACCTTAAACCCCTCATATTTAGACACTTGTGCCCATGAATCGCCATTTTCTACCCGTATGGTATCTTTAATGACAAAAAACTTTTTATGGGCATCTTGCTCTTCAATGCCAGCAGATTGAACCAGAAAAATAAAAGGGGCAGATGAGCCATCCATAATTGGCACTTCAAACGAATCAAGCTCCACCAAAACATTATCAATCCCAAGGGCTGAAAATGCACTCATCAAATGCTCAACCGTTGACACTTTAACACCTTGATTTTCAAGCCCTGTAGAAAGCACCACTTCATTAACAAACGCACTGTGTGCACGCACCAATTTACCGCCCACATCCATACGCCTAAACACCACACCATGGTCTTCTTTAGCAGGAATTAAAGTCATATTTACAACACTGCCACTATGAATACCAATACCTCTAGCTTTTACTTCTTTTTTGATGGTTCTTTGCTTAATCATAATATTTACAATTCCAATAGTGATTTTATTTTACTTACAAAGTTAGTTTGCTGGTGCACTTGCACCACTTCTAAATGAACTTCATTGTCAGCATGCATCAATAAACCTAATGCGCACGTATAAATAGGGTTGGAAACAATCATATCTTTACCTGTAATTTTATTCGCATCGACTTTAGCCAGCTTAGTTCTTATTCTAAAAGTATGAACAAACAGCCCTTCACAACCCTCTATTAAGGACACGCCGCCTGTTAACACAAATCCTGATTTAAGCGACCTATCTAGCTTTTTAGATTTTAGATTTTGCTTAACCATACGGCAAATATCTAAATAAGATTTTTCTATAACCTCAACTAAATTGTGTAATGATAAATAGCGATTTTCAATAGAATCTAGCTGCTTAAACTGAATTAATTGATCCGCTGGTGCTATTTTTAATTGCGCATAACCATGTTCAATTTTAAGTCTTTCCGCTTCTTCAAATGAGGCGCTAAAAGCATTGGCAATATTTTGGGTAATTTGGTTGCCGCCCATTTTAAAAACATGACTATAAGTAATACCGCCACCCATAAACACAGAAATATTACTCACGCCCGCCCCCATATCAAGCAAACAAACACCATTGTCTTTCTCATCCTGAGTAATACAAGCCCTACTACTGGCTATAGAATCCAAAACAACCTCCCTAAGCCCTAGTCCACTTTTTTCAACCGCTTGATGAATACTACTCATGGCTTGGTTTGAAACAATACTCACATGTACTTGAGCACCTAAAATAGTCGCCTCAAGTCCAATTGGCTGGTCAACTACTGTTGTATCTTGGTCAATGGTAAAGCTATTAATACTCGCACTTAGTATTTGTTTATTAGCAGGCGTAGGTGTGGCTGATGCCGAATTAATTGCCGCAATAACATGCTCTTTGGTGATTTTTTTACCACTAACTGATATTTCCCTATCTTGATTAATCGTACTTAGGTGCAAATCGCAAATATTGGTAGATACATTATGGATTCTAGTATTACAACTAAGATAAGCAGTTTCCACCACCTTTGATATTGCTTTTGCCACTTTATCAATATCAACAATCAACGCATTTTTTACCCCATCTGATGGACCAACGCCATGGCCAAACACCTCTATTTTACCATCTTCCTCATCAGCAATTAACACCACAATTTTGCTTGTGCCTATATCAACACTTGCAAAGAAATTATCACTACTGGCCATTGTTTTTATCCATATACTCTAACCATTCATACAGGTGCTCAAACTCAACTGTTTTACCACTTAACAAACACTTAAATTTTTTAGCGTTTCTTTGTCCATGATACAAACCCAAAATATGCCGTGTCATGGATCTAATTGGTACAGAATTAGCATGTTGAACTTTCATATATTCAATGAATGCTAATAATACTTGTTCACGACTCAATATTGATGATTTTTGCTGATAAATCAAACCATCAACTTCGCTTAACAGGTAAGGTTGATGATACACTGCCCTACCCAACATAACGCCATCCACGTATTCTAAATGCTGTAATGAGCTTTCCATGTCCATAATACCACCATTTATGCCAATGGCAAGATGAAGAAAATCTCGTTTAATCTGATACACCCAGCCGTAATTAAGCCTTGGCACGCTACGATTTTCCTTAGGACTCAAACCTTTTAGCCAAGCCTTTCTTGCATGAATCAAAAAATTATCACAACCCGCACCTTCAACTGTTGCAACAAAATTAACCAATTCACCGTAGCTATCCATATCATCCACACCAATACGTGACTTAACCGTAATTGGCACATCTACCACTTGCCTCATTGCACCAACGCATTGCGCCACAACCTGCGGCGTTTGCATCAAACACGCCCCAAAACTGCCTGATTGCACTCTATCAGAAGGACAGCCCACATTAATATTAATCTCATCATAACCCCAATCTTGAGCCATTTTTGCTGCTTGTGCCATCTCTTTTGGCTCACTGCCACCCAATTGCAACACTAGTGGGTGTTCGCACGCATCAAAATCAAGCAATCGATTTTTATCCCCATAAATAATTGCCTTAGCTGTTACCATTTCAGTCCAAAGTTGAACATTTTTTGACATTAACCGATAAAAATATCGACAATGCCTATCCGTCCAATCCATCATTGGCGCTACTGAGAGTTTATGCATCAAAAAAACATCTCAATATCAAAAGAATCAACTTTTAGAGTCAGTCCATCATCTAACTGATAACTAAAAAAAGTGTTGAATTTACCCCACTTAGGGTAAATCAATACCACTTTCTTAACGCCATATTTTTTGCCATATACAAAAAGTTGGTAAACATCGCTTTAACTAATGCCTTTTTTTCTTATCTTTGTTGCCACTACTGTAAGCCATATTGTCGTCAATTAATTTCTATTATAGTATAAGAATACGAACCAAGCCTTTAGGGGGGCTGTAAATCGCTATATCGGGCTTTAATTGGAAAGCTTTTGGACTATTTAGACAAGTATTTACTAGATACTTGCTCTCTTAAATAAAATTCTTGTGGCAACTTTTTGCTTAACACTTTAGCAACATACTTTTCAAACAAAACCTCCATTGGCAGAAAAAACGAAATTCCCACATCTTTACCCTTTAAAGTAAACGGACTTTGTTGATTTAAGATGAGTTCAAGCCATGGTAATGCATCTTGATAATAATCTATCTCTCGACTTTTTGACCATCTTGAAAAATCATGTTTGTAATTGCTTGGTTCTGATGCCTCATCAAAAAGTACTAAAAAATGCTTGGTTTGTTTTTAATTGTAATTATCTTCACTCCACTTTAGAATACTCACAAGTGCTGAATAAATCAATCGATTTTCTGCACGGTTCGTCGTGAATACATCATACTCAATATGAAATAAATACTGTTGGTATGATGGCTCATTAAATTGCTTACTGATCTGTAACTGCCCTTTTAAAAACCTTTCTTGCGCTTCAATTCTTGAATAATCTTTACGAATGCCTTGTTTGGCAGTCTTATCTACACAACTTAAAAACCAGCCAATCAAAACTTCTGGCAGCGACCTATCTTCTAACTTTAAGTTGGCTTCCATGGTCTGAATAAACGGCAAATTATTAACCACCTTTAGCATTTTCTCTAAAGTTAGCCTCGATCTACCAATATCATCACCATTGTCAATCTTTGGTAAAATCTCAATTTGAATTCCACTTGGAGTGGTAATCATACCCACAAAATTTTTAACTTTAAGTGTGGTTAGATTGACAATTTCAATAAATCTATCATCTTTTAAATTAGAGTTAGCATGATTGGCTAAAAAATCCCAATTTACTGGACTTAAAATTATTTCATCAATGCTTATTTATGAATTCCCTCTGCCTTTGACGATTTTACCAAACTCACGAATATAAAATTCATTCTCCATAAATTTTGATAAATACTTCTGAATCTAATTCTTCTATGTTTTGCTTTTGGTAAATGTCTTTATTAAATTTTCCTAAAGTTTTCGTTGTTTGTATATAAAAATTATCGCTACCCAAAACGAGATTTATTCTTTCAAAATCATCGTAAAAATATTCTCCCAATAATGGCAATATTTTATTTTTAAACGTGTTTTTTAAATTTTTGCTCTAAATTTTCTAATTATTTTTGTTCTATATTCATTCGATTATTTTATAACTTTTTTAGTAAGAAATTAACCACAAACTCAACGCTTTTTTCCACCACATTTGACCTGCCAATATCGCCAAAGTGTTGTGTGGTGACTGTGCATTTTTTATGAAAACAAAAACCGAAACAAACCATGCCTACAGGCTTGTTTTTTGTGCCGCCAGTGGGGCCGGCAATGCCTGTGATGGCTATACTGATATGGGCGGATGAGTTTTTAATTGTACCATGTGCCATTTCTAATGCGACTTGTTCGCTAACTGCGCCAAATTTGTCTAGGGTTATGAGCTGAACATCTAGCATATCGATTTTGGCTTGGTTGGTGTAGGCGATAAATCCTCTGTCAAAATAGGCTGATGAGCCGCTTTGGCTGGTGAGTAATGCGGATAAACTACCACCTGTGCAAGATTCAGCCACGGCAATGGTGAGTGACTTTTGTTTTAACAGGGTGATTAATGTATTCACTTTAGTGCTGCTTGGATAATTTCAAAAATATCATTGGATAAATCATCAATGGCTAAGATTTCCTCTAATTGTTGTTTTTGTAAGGATTTTAATTCTGGGCTAAATCGTTGCCAATGATTATAAACTGAGGTGAATTTTGCGCCTATTTGTGGGTTTGAGTGGTTAAGCTTAATGATAATATCAGTTAAAAGTTCATAGCCTTGTTGATTGTGAAAATTAGCGTGGTTTTGTGAAAAACCACCTATGATACTGCGCAAACGGTTTGGCGTATTAAATGAAAATAGTTTGTGTTGCATGAGGGTTTTAATGCTGTCAACATTCGCTATTGGTGCAGACGATTGAATGGAGAAATATTTATCCATAACTTGTGTATCGTTTTTAAATTCATGATAAAACTCATCAAGTGCGATATTTTTATACGGATTACGCTCAACCATTAACGCCTTTAAACTCGCCATTTTATCGCTCATACAATTGGCTGATTTAAATTGCTCAAAGGCTAATTCAAACTCACCACTGATTGATAGATAATATAAGCACATATTTTTTAATGCTCTATTTCCCACAGCCTCAGGCGTTAACTCATAAGCTTGATAAGTGTTAAGGTTTGAATAAATTTTACTAAACAACGACTTGAACCGCTGAATAATCTTATTAATGACTTGTTCACGCTTGTCATGAATCTCAAATACATCAATAACCTTTTGTTGCTGATGCAAAAATCGTTCAGAGGGCAAGGTTAAAATTTCACATATTAAGGATTTATCTTGTACAAGCGATACACAGCCACCTTCTAGGAGAGTATTTTTTAGAACTTTTTCAATGGCATCGAAAAACAAATCTTGGCCAGTGCTTGAAGGCGTTAGGATTAAAGACAACCATAATTGTTGCGCATTGTCCCACTGATTAAAAGCATCAGAATCATTCCCAACTAAAAATATTTTTTGTTTGAAAGTTAAATCAGATGTCAATTTAATGGGCGCACTAAAACCTCGCAGCCATGAGGGTGTTGGCTCTGCATCTATATTGTTAAAGGTAAATACTTGTTCCTTGTCTTTAACTGTTAATACGCCACTTTCAAGTTCAATGCCAGTATCATCAAGTAGTGCAAATTTAAGCGGGAAAAAATAGTCACATTGTGAATGCTGGCTAATGGAAACTTTAAATGTTTTGTCATTTTGATTATACTCAGAGGTAATGCTAACTTTAGGCGTGCCAGGTTGCGAATACCAATGCATAAATTGACTAAAATCAAAATTATTAGCATCACTCATACTTTGAATAAAATCATCAATAGTAACGGCATCACCATCAAACCTTTGAAAATATAATTGCATGCCTCTTTGAAACCCTATCTCGCCTAGAAATGTATGCACCATGCGAATAATTTCTGCGCCTTTTTCATAAACAGTTAGGGTGTAAAAATTATTCATCTCGATATAATGTTCTGGCCTGACTGGATGCTGCATGGGACCCATGTCTTCTGCAAATTGCAAGGTGCGCAGAGCATTCACATTTTCAATGCGCTTGATAGAACGTGCGTGTAAATCTGAGGTAAATTCTTGGTCTCTAAAAACTGTTAAACCTTCTTTTAAGCTAAGTTGAAACCAATCTCTGCAAGTAACCCTATTGCCTGTCCAATTATGAAAATACTCATGGCCAATCACTGCTTCGATATCAATAAAATCCTTATCCGTTGCTGTATCTGGGCTGGCTAATACGTAAGTGGCATTAAAAATATTCAGCCCTTTATTTTCCATCGCACCCATGTTGAAATCATCAACGGCCACAATCATATAAATGTCTAAATCGTATTCAAGTCCAAAGCGTTTCTCTTCCCAAGCAAATGAACGCTTTAGTGCCGCCATGGCAAATTGGGTTTTATGGATATTGTGTGCTTGAACATAAATCTTTAATACTACTTCATTGCCTGATAATGTGGTGTAAGTATCCTCTTTGAGTGCAAAACTACCTGCCACTAAGGCAAATAAATAACAAGGCTTTGGCGTAGGATCATGCCAAGTTGTGCCTCCATTTGGCTGCTCAATTAAATTACCATTACTAAGCAATACTGGATATTTTTGTTTATCAGCTTTAATGTGCGTGGTAAACACACTTAACACATCAGGTCTGTCTAAATAATAAGTAATTTGCCTAAAGCCATGTGCCTCGCACTGCGTGCAAAAATTGCCACTAGATTGATATAGACCATTGAGACTGGTATTTTTTTCTGGGTGAATGCGGTTTTTAATCTCTAAAATACACTCATCAGCAAGGTTATTGATCTCAAGCCCTTGTTCAACCAACTTATAATCAGGCTTGGTCTTATCAACCAAAATAGAAATCAATTCAAGATCAATACCATCTAAAAACAAGACATTAGTTTTTTTACTGGACTTCGGGTTTTTATAAAAACTAATCTTAGAAGTAACGATGGTTTGTGTTTCAGTTAAATCAAACTCAAGCTCTGTGGTGTGAATTAAATACTCACTAGGTGTGTAATCTTTACGATAAATAGGTTGTGGTCTATTCATTTTGTTAAAAATTTAGAGACTATATTTTCAAGTGTTTTATTAATATAATTAAGTAGTGGCGTATACAGCCCAAATGCTAAAGTAGTCATGGCAATGCTAACACCACCAACCATAACATCACTAAACCAATGAGCGCCTGCCATCAACCTTGGCATGGAAAAAACCAAAACAATAATAAAAACGAGCCAACGCCATCGGTTGCGAGCAAAAAATAAGCAATACCCAAGCCAAGTAAACAAAACCGCAGCATGGTCTCCTGGAAAGCTGTGTGCAGACATGTCTTTTAAGCCTAAACCAGGATACATCGAAGACAAACGAAGTGCTGAATCTACAACCAGTGTAGGGCTTTTTCTACCTAAATTTGCATACTCCACATATAGATTCATCATCTCGCGCATCAGCAGCATCAAAATTAGTAAAGTAACAAAGCCAATCAACCCCATCATTTTGTGTTTATTTTTAAATAAAACATCATCAAAGTAAAAAAACAAGCCAATTAAAAATAGCGGAATAAGGTCAGCAATCCGAACACTGAGTATTGCCCAAAAGCCACGCCATATTGAGTGAAATTCTACAAGTGATTGATTAAGTACAATAAACGTCTGATGGTCTAAATAATCCCAATATTCTCGAGTGGTAGCATTGCTCCAGCTAAATAACAACAACAAGGAGACAAAGTTAAGGATAAAAAAAGGTTTAGATTGAAATTGATATGCTTTCATAAAATAAATAAAAATAAAAATACGCCTAAAGTTAATCTATAGATAACAAATGGCATCATGCCAACTACGTCTATTAACTTAATAAAAAAAACAATGGTTACATAGGCACTAATTGCTGAAACCACAAAGCCCATGGCTAATAAACTAACATTCACCAATTGCGCTTGATGGTACAAATCAATCAATATCAGTATTAATGACAGGCTAATCACAGGAATGGATAATAAAAATGAAAATTGTATTGATAATTTCCTAGACAACCCCACCAACATACAAGCTGTGATTGTTATTCCTGACCTAGAAGTTCCTGGAATTAATGCTAAGGTTTGCATCATGCCGACAAAACCAATATCTACCCAACTAATTGTACTTTTTAGATTTTTATCCCTATGATTAAACCAACTGGCAAAGCCTAAAAGTACGCCAAATACTAGTGTTGCATAAGCAATAATCTCCACTGAACGAAAATCAGTTGCAATAGAATCTTTAAATATCACACCAGCCAGTCCTACTGGAATGGTGCCTAATAACACGCCCCATGCTAACTTTGATTGTCCAATGGTTTGGCGTTTAATGATTGAATGATAAAGATCAAAAGATAAGCTTTTAATCATTGCTTGATAATAAAATATCACCGCACTTAAAGTGCCCATATGCACCACCACATCAAACGCCAAACCTTGGTCAGTCCAATTGGTTAATTTTGATATTAAAATTAAATGCGCTGAAGAAGAAATGGGTAAAAATTCACTTAAACCTTGAACTAATGCCAAAACGATTGTTTGAAAAATATCCATATTTATGGGTACCTCTAATAATCCAAAATGCTTGTCAAAAAGATGGATTTTTTCTTTAAAATAGATTTTAAAAAATTAGTCATATCAAGGGTTTTGGCTGGTTTTTTTAAATTCATTATAAAGTGAAAGGTTGGTTTTTGACGAGTGTTTTGGATTTTTAGAGGTGCCCTTATATAAAAGCCTCTTACAATTTACCGCTCAGGTCTTGTTCAACAAATCCTGTTAATTTTACCGATAGTTTTTTACTTAAAGCCAACACCTTAAAACTCTCGCCCATCGCACTGGGTAAAACCAATTGTTTAACTTGTTGTGCCAAATTGATGCGTTTATCTGCATCTGGCTGTTCAAGCAAATACTCATCAATACCCAATGAAATCAAAAACAACGCCTGTGTCGCATAACCACTAACCTTAAAACCACTAACACTTGCTTGATCAGCAATGTCAGAAAAATTAACCGATGTAGTGATGTCTTGCTCACCTATATTTACAAACGGATTTTCACTCGCCTTATGTTGGCAATAGCACCTTAAAGTACCGTCTAACCTTTGTGGATGAAAATACTCATCTCTACCCATGCCATAATCAATCAACAATACTAGTACCTCATTAGTAACCTTATATAAGGAATCAATCCACGCTGTAGCACGAAGATTGACTTCAGTTTTATAATCTTCAGCCACATTATTAGGCAACAGCGTCTTATCACTTTGATAAGGTAAATCAAATATTTTCCAGAAAAATTTATTTCTATGATAATCAACGCCCAATTCATAAAATTGCTTGTTTTTGTAAATAAGACGTTTTACAGGCATGGCATCCAAAACTTCATTGGCAATCACCACGCCAGAAAAATCTGTTGGCAGCTCATCAAGCCAAATCACCCTGTCCATTAATTCTGGTAGTGCCTTGTTAATGGTTTGTGCTTGCCTGTATTTAAGCTCGCCACTTAACTCTAAAATATAATATTTCTTGGGCAAGCTATTTAACCTTCCTAACTCGAAAAGTATCTGAGTGGCAAGAACGCCACTACCTGCACCAAACTCTAAAATATCATTAGTGCCATTTAGCACCTGTACACATTGACGGGCCAAGCAAAACCCAAACAAATCTGAAGTTTCTGGCGCAGTAATAAAATCGCCCTTTTCGCCAAATTTTTCCAAACCTGATCGATAATAACCCAATGTAGGGTGATAAAGCGCCAAATCCATAAATTCATCGAAACCTATAGGGTTAACATTTTGTATAATAGTGTTTTTAATAATTTGTTCAAGACTCACTTGGCATATTTTATATGAAAACAGCATTAGTCACAGGCGGGGCGCACAGAATTGGCGCGCAAATTTGCCATACCTTGCATAAGAATAATTATCATGTGATTATTCATTACAGAAATTCATCCCAAGCTGCTCAAAACTTGGCAAATAAGCTTAACAACATTCGCCAAAATTCTGCCAGTACTATGCAAGCTGCATTATCCAACAGCCAAGAAGTGAGTAAACTTTGCGATACCATCAAGTCGCTCAATCTTTTGGTTAACAATGCATCAGTTTTTTACCCAACACCCGTCAATAAATTAAATCAAAATGACTATCAATCCATTATGAATACCAATGTGATGGCGCCTTTATTTTTATCCAGCACTTTAAGTGATAAATTAGCTCAAAATCAAGGTTGCATTGTCAATATTGTGGACATTCACAGCGAGCGCCCTTTAAAAAATCATGCAATTTATAGCATTTCTAAAGCGGCCATTGCCATGATGACCAAAACATTGGCTAAAGAATTAGCGCCTAATGTTCGTGTTTGTGGGGTATCTCCTGGATCAATTTTGTGGCCAGAGAATACAGCCGGACTTGACCAAGCCAAAAAAAACAACATGCTTAAAAAAATTGCACTTAAAAAACAAGGCAGTGCGCAAGATATTGCTGATACTGTTTTATTTTTAGCCAATTCTGCCTACATTACTGGGCAAATTATCAATGTTGATGGTGGTCGCACACTTAATCAATAAGGGTCTTTGATAAATATCATACTATTTTTGTGATATAATTCGGAAAATTGATGTTTAAATTTCCATCATCTAAAAATATTTTTCAAATGTTTTTTGTGCCAAAAATAAATACCGCAAAAAATACTATTAATATTTTGGGCTTTTTGTTGCCATATAAAGTAAATTAATTGTTTAACCGCTTTTAAGTGGCTAAATAAAAAAGGGTTTAGAGCCCTTAAGGAATAAGTTTTTAATCATTTTATGATAAGAATAAATCACACTTTAACACCAAATCAGCACTCCAGTGTTGAGCTTTTATGTGCGCAACAAAGTCCATTCACACTAGGACTTAACCATGAATCATATTTTAATCAATGCAACTCATTCCGAAGAAATCAGAGTAGGTATTGTCAAAAACAAAAAACTAACTGGCCTTAATATAGAAACCAGCCTTAATAAAAAAACCAAAGGCAATATCTACCGTGGCAAAATCTCTCGAGTAGAACAATCACTAGAAGCAGCGTTTGTTGACTACGGCAAAGAAAAACAAGGTTTTTTACCTTTTAAAGAAGTTGCAGAAATGTTATATAATGATGCTAAAGGTGAAAAGCTAACCATTTCTGATGTTTTAAAAGAAGGGCAAGAAATTATTGTCCAAATTGAAAAAGAAGAACGTGGTAATAAAGGCGCAGCACTCAGCACTTATATCAACCTTGCTGGTGCTTATATGGTTTTAATGCCAAACAATCCGAAAAGTCATGGCATATCAAGGCAAATAGTCGCTTCAGACCAACAATCTTTAAAAGAAATTATTGGCAAAATTATTTTACCTGACCATTCAGGCTTAATTATTCGCACTGCAGGTGCTGGCAAAAGCTTTGAAGAGTTGCAATGGGAAGTGGATTATCTTTCTGACTTATGGAAATCAATTAATACAGTGGCTTTAGCACGCAGTGCACCTTTCTTAATTTACCAAGAAAGTGATATTATCATTCGCACATTACGCGACCATCTTCGCTCTGATACTGACAGTGTTATTATTGATGAATTAGAGGCTTTTCAAAATGCCAAAGAATTTGTCAGTTTTGTGTTGCCACACTACTTAGACCGTATCAAATTTTTTGATGTTTCTGAGCACTCTTTATTCAACCACATGGGCGTTGAAACTCAGGTTAAAAGCGTGTTTAACCGAGAAGTGTCGCTACGAACAGGTGCCACCATTGTCTTTGACCCAACTGAAGCACTTACTGCCATTGATATCAACTCTGCTCGCGCTACTAAAGGCGCTGACATTGAAGAAACCGCTTACAATACCAACTTGGAAGCAACTAAAGAAATTGCCCTACAACTGCAATTAAGAGATATTGGTGGGTTGGTCGTGATTGATTTTATCGATATGACTTCTGAAGAGCATAGAGTGTCAATCGAAAAAGCCATGGAAAAAGCCACCAATACAGATCGAGCGCGCATCCAAATCGGCACCATTTCTCAATTTGGCTTGCTCGAAATGTCAAGACAGCGCTTGATGAATTCAGTCTCTGAATCGGTTGAAAAACCTTGTTCTACTTGTCATGGTCGTGGTACTACGCCAACCATTCCAACATTAGCATTAACCATTTTAAGACAACTTGAAGACGGTTGTAATGCTGCTAAACAAACAGCACGCTTAACCATTCAATCAAGTGTAGAAGTCATTACTTATATTTTGAATGAAAAACGTCAAGAAGTAACAAAATTAGAAGACAAACATGGCATTAAAATTACCTTATTGCCTAATCCATATATGCAGTTTCCTAATTTCACCATTAATAAGCAAAAAGGGGATAAGAAGTCGCAGCATAAAAGTTACCAAGGTATTTCAAAGCCACAACATGTACTGGCTGAGAATGGTCTTTCAAACCAAGCTGAAATTCCCGCTATTAATGTGAATAGACCCAGCACGCGCGTTCCTGAAAAGAAAATTTCCTTGTTTGAGAAAATAAAAAATGCTTTGTTTGGCAAGAAGAAAAAACAACCCAATAAACGTAGAACAAAACCTAACAATAGAAACCGCAACAGGAATCGTAATAAAAATCGTAATAAAAACAGCAATCAAAATAAACAGCAAAACAAAGCTCAAAATAATACCGCTAAACAACAAAAACAAAATACACAAACTGAGACTAATAAAAAACAAGATTAGTGATGTATAAATTTGCTGTTTTTGGCAATCCGGTTAAACACAGTTTGTCGCCAAATATTCACACCCAGTTTGCGCAACAGACTGGACTTGAAATTAGTTATGATAAAATCTTAGCACCCATTGATGATTTTTCATCCTCAGCACAAGTATTCATCAATCAAGGTGCAAATGGTTTTAATATTACCGTGCCTTTTAAATTAGATGCGTTTAAATTTGCAAGCGAATTCACATTAAACGCCCAAACGGCAGGTGCAGTTAATACCATTAAAATAGAACAAGATAAAATCATTGGTGAAAATACCGACGGTATTGGACTGGTCAATGATTTAACTCACAATCTTGGCATTGAATTAAAAGATAAAATTATCCTAATTTTGGGTGCAGGTGGTGCAACACAAGGCATCTTATTGCCTCTTTTAGAACAGCGACCCAATCGCATTATGATTGCTAATCGAACCCCCTCTAAAGCAATTAAACTGGCTAAAGACTTTGCTAAATTTGGCAAGACTTGCGGTTTTGGTTTGGATAAAATTAAGCATAACTCTGTTGATATTATTATCAATGCCACCAGTGCATCACTTGATGGAAAAATGCCTGATATCGCCTCTGGCGTTGCCAATGATGCAATTTGTTATGATTTAATGTATGGTAAACAAACGCCATTTATGGGTTGGGCAACAACCAATCACAGCTCAATGATTAGCGACGGCTTAGGCATGTTGGTTGAACAGGCGGCAACGGCTTTTGAGTTTTGGACAGGTGCAAAGCCTAATGCCAAACAAGTTTTAAGTAATTTAAGGCGCTAGGCGTTCAATTTTCCACTTGCCTTCATTTAGCTGGTATATGAATCGATCATGCAATCGATTTTCTCTACCCTGCCAAAATTCAATCTTTAATGGTATGACACGATAGCCGCCCCAAAAATCAGGCGACGGTACCTCGCCTTTACTAAATTTAGCCTTCATTGATTCAAATTGAGATAACAACACCTGTCTTGAAGATAAATTTGATGACTGTTGTGATGCCCAGGCGCCTAATTGAGATGCTTTTGGTCTAGAGGAAAAATACTTTAAAGATTCAAGCGTACTTAGTTTTTCCACATGGCCAGAAATCTTAACTTGTCTTTCTAAGGCTAGCCATGGAAACAATAAAGCCGCATTTGGATTAGTTTGAAGTTGTTTGGATTTTTTAGAATTGTAGTTTGTGAAAAATACAAAACCATGTCTGTCAAAGTATTTGAGTAATACAGTTCTAATGCTTATTTCATTATCATTACTTGTTGCTAAACTCATTGCACTTGGCTCAACCACGTCTGCTTCTTGGGCTTGTTGAAACCACAATTTAAATTGCTCAAAAGGATTGTCGCTCAAATCAACTCGATTCAAGCCACTTTGAGTAAATTCATGCCTAAGACTGGTTAAATCAACTTTCATTAAAAGGGTAAAAATTTATGCTTTTTATCTTGTGTTAAGTGATGAGAAATTAGGTACTTAATGGGTGGAAAATGCTCGGCAAACTTAAGCACAAATCGCCTTACTTGTTTAATCACTGGCGCATCATTAGTAAATAATGCCACAATACCATTAGTGCCAAAAAACATCAATCTAGTTAAATTAATATGCTTTTTCTCGTACAACTTTAGTAAAGATTCAGAGCCAATATCTTGGCCATTATCCAGGGCCTCATTAACTAATTTTGCTAATATGTCTTGCCCTCTTAAACCTAAATTAAACCCATGCGCAGTCACAGGATGCATACCTACCGAGGCATCGCCAATCAGCGCAAAACGCTTAGCGATAAAAGTTTGTGCATGCGTTGTAACCAAGGGATAGGAATGCCGTTCTCCCACTTGCATCATCTGCCCCAACTCACCTTTAAATGATTGTGTCATCATTTGATTAAAATCAACTTCACTCATCTCAAGTATTGCCTGAAATTGGTTGGTTTTAACCGTTAACACAATAGACGAAACATTGCCTGCCATTGGCATTAATGCCAATGTTTGCCCATAATCAAAACGCTCTAAAGCAACATTGTTATGCGATATTTTATGACTCATTTGAGTAACAATCATAACTTTAGAAAAATCCTTCATTAAGGTTGGAATGCCAACTTTTCGACGAATATCTGAAAAACGACTATCAGCAGCAATGACTAATTTAGCCTCAATCTTGTCGCCATTAGATAAAATAGCTTGCGAACAATCATCCAATTGAACTACATTTTCAACGCTCATATCAGTGATAATATCAATATTTTTTGCCTGTTTAACCTTTGTGTAAAGTGCTTTTCTGATTTGATAATTAGACACTAAATAACCCAAAGCATCTATTGAGGTATTCTTGGTTGTAAAATTTAACAAAGAAGGCGAGTCGCCATCAAACACTTTCGCTTCTTTTAAAGGAGAAATTTCCGCCTGATTAATTAAATCCCAAACACCAAACTTCTTTAAAATTTTTAATGATAAATGCGTTAATGCAATTTCTCTGCCATCTGCTTGAGGATTGGCAATAGAATCAAGGCTTGATTTTTCAATCAACAGCACTTTAACATTAGAATCAAGCATGGCACTAGCAAAACTTAAACCTGCTGGACCACCACCAATAATTACAATATCAACTTTCATTAAACAAAAAAATTTGAGATAATGGGCTTATTATAACCACGAGCACTTACTATGATTTATGTTGTTATTCAATTTGGCTGTATTATCTATTTAATCATTAACTCACAAATTAGTGGCTTGAGCCTTATGCCTTTATTGCTATTGAGTTTGTCGCTTATTATTGGATTGCTTGCACTTATTAATATGCGTCTAGATAATCTCAATATCGCTCCTGCCCTTAAAAAACAACACAAACTAACAACCCATGGTATTTATCGATTCATTCGCCATCCCATGTATACCAGTGTGTTATTATTATCTTCAGGCTTCATGCTTAGTAATGCTCACCCAATTTCTCAATTAGTGATGCTAATTCTTATTATTGATTTAATACTTAAATCAAATTTAGAAGAAAAGTTACTTAATAAGCGTTTTAAGCAATACAAAAACTATAAAAAAAATACAGGTAGATTTTTACCTTTTTTGTAATCTCTTAAGCAATATTTCTGCTTTCTTATCGCCACTTTTAATTAGTCTATTAAGCCAGTGTTTAGCTTTTTGTAAAGATTTTTTAGTGCCAACGCCTTCTTTATACATAAGCGAGACTTTGTATTGAGAAGGTTTGTGACCTTTTCTAACCACGGTAATCACAAATTGATAAGCCTTGTTTAAATTTTTATCAACAGCTTGATCTTACTCATAATGTCTAGCAATGTCCAAATATACATCCAAATTCCCTTGTTTAATTGCACTTTGATAAAGCACCGTGCGACTTTTGATAATCAACCGCCACACCTAAACCCTTGTCATACATATTGGCTAACTTATAAATAGCAGCGTTATTACCGCCCGCTAAAGATTCCTTATACCACTTAAATACTTGGTTATAATCTTTCTTTACCCCTTTCCTAGACTCAAGCAAAAAACCCAATTGATACTGCGCATCAGTATTTCCTTGTTCAGCAGATTGCGCTAGCCAAATATAAACCTCATCATAATACCCCTCTTCTAGAAAAACTTTGCTAAGACTATATTGCCCTTCACTATTGCCTGCTTTAGCTGCTTTGGTACGCCATTTGTCAGCTAAAAGAAAGTTTTTCTTAACACTATCACCATTTGCATACATTAATGACAAATTGTACTGCGCATCCACATAACCATTATTAGCAGCCTTTTTAATCCAGTCATAAGCAGTTTTTAAATGACGCTCAACACCCACACTTAGATAATACATACCACCCAAATAATACTGCCCTTTAACATGATTATTCTTGGCTGATTTTTTTAGATAAGCAATCCCCTTAGTATCATTTTGACTAACACCATCACCTTTAATATGCATAATGCAGTTTCTGCATCCAAATCATCCAGCTTTAGCGCATGTTCAAACGCACTGAGCGCTTTAGTGTAATCTTATTCGACACCATCACCATAATAATACTGCATACCTCTATCATACAAATCACTACTAGTGAATACAGAGGGGGCTCAATAAGAACAATGCAAAAACTAATTTTAAAGCATAGAGAGCTTTTTCTTAAAACAACGCCCTTCATTTTAATAAATTTATGTTTAAAAAACAAGCGCTTTGGTGGTAGTCGCGAGTGAATTCGAATCACCGACCCCTACCATGTCAAGGTAGTACTCTAACCAACTGAGCTACGCGACTAAAGAAGTGGCTATTATACTTAAAAACAACCTTTGATAATTGTTTGAATATCTTGTGCTGCTTGGTATGGACTGATGGCATTTTTAATTGGGCGACCAACAACAATATAGTCTGACCCTGACTTAAATGCAGTTGCCACATCAACCACGCGTTTTTGATCGTCATCATTAGCCACGGGGCGAATGCCTGGGGTAACGGCGATTAATTTGTTATCAACGTATTCACATAAAAATGGCACTTCAAGTCCTGAAGATACTACACCATCACAACCTGCTTCAAAAGCGCGCTTGGCACGAGAAATAACCAATTCTTGCACATCACAATCAAAGCCTAAATCATCTAAATCGCCTCTATCAAGACTGGTGAGTGCGGTTACTGCTAAAATTTTAAGTTCGCCTTTATTTTCAACAGCTTTTTCCATAAGCGCTTGATTGCCGTGAATAGTAGCAAAAGTAGCGCCATATTGACTTAAACGCTTAATGGTTCTACCGACAGTCTCTGGTACATCAAAAAACTTCAAATCCACAAAGACTTTCTTGTCTTTTTCTAATAGCCAATCAAGCAAGTTAAAGTATTGACCTGTCATTAATAGCTCCATACCAATTTTATAAAAATTAACACTGTCATCTAGTTGGGTGACTAAGTCCTTAGCTTGTTCAACTTCTGGCACATCTAGGGCAAAAATAAGCCTATCTTTAACCTTAATATCTTTCATGTAATTTTGTAAAAATACGACGTAAAAAAATACCTAAATTATACTATGATTTAATTTACGAAAATTTGTAAAATATTAGTCCGTCTAAAGAAATATCCATGATTAACAAGCATGGATAAAAATGATGCAAAGATTTCAATAGATAGTCATATCGTGGATAATAATCACATTGCCTTCGTAGCTCAGCTGGATAGAGCAGCCGCCTCCTAAGCGGCAGGTCATGCGTTCAAATCGCGTCGAGGGCACTATAATGCTCTATTGGGTTGTTATTGGTTTCAATTGTGGCAAATTTAACTGATTATTATTTGCATAATGTTGCTGAATTTTTAATGAGCATTTATCTTGGTTATGGGCTGGACTTTATGGGCATTATCATTGGCATGGTTTGGGCATTTTTTGACGCAGCCATTGCTGGCTTTGTTGATTGCTTGGCTGTATAACAAACTGGCTAATAGCCAGGTATAATTAGAATTTTTTCTGAGATTATTATGTATCAAGGTCAATGCTTGTGTGGGTCGGTACAATTCAAACTACATCAAAAAATTACCGATATTGTCATGTGTCATTGTTCTGAATGTCGAAAAGTTCAAGGTACAGCGTTTGCAACGAATGGTAATGTAAGAAATGAAAACTTTGAGTTTATAAGTGGTGAAAACACCCTAACTGAATTTAAAGAAAATGCCAACAAAAGTCGATTCTTTTGTAAAACTTGTGGCTCGCCCGTTATGGCAAAGCTAAAAAATAATCCAGACCATACAAGAATTAGACTAGGCACAATTACAAATGACATCATAGAGCCTATTGAAAAACATATTTTCACAGGCTCAAAAGCAAACTGGGATAATATTTGCGATAATGTTACCCAACACAAGGAGTGGTAAATGAGTGGTAATACGATTGGAAAATTATTCACAATCACCACGGCAGGTGAATCTCATGGCGAAGCATTAATTGGCATTGTAGATGGTTGCCCGCCAGGATTGGCACTTACTGAAGCTGATTTACAAGGGGATTTAGACCTTAGAAAACCAGGTACTTCTCGCCATACCACCCAACGCCGTGAAGAAGATTTAGTAAAAATATTATCTGGTACGTTTGAAGGAAAAACCACAGGCACACCAATTGCACTCATCATTCAAAATACCGACCAACGCTCTAAAGACTATAGCAATATTAAAGACACATTTCGTCCTGGTCACGCTGATTACACCTATGATCAAAAATACGGCTTTAGAGATTATCGTGGCGGTGGCCGCTCTTCCGCTAGAGAAACTGCTATGCGCGTTGCTTGTGGCAGTATTGCTAAAAAATATTTAAAACAAGAATACGGTATTGAAATTAAAGGCTACTTATCTCAACTAGGCCCTATCAAGGCTGAAAATTTTGATTGGCTTGAAGTGCGCAACAACCCATTTTTTTGTCCTGATGCTAACAAAGTGGAGGCATTAGAAGAATATATGGGTGCTTTGCGAAAATCGGGCGATTCGGTGGGTGCTAGAATTAACATTACGGCAAATAACATGCCTGTCGGGCTAGGGGAGCCGATTTTTGACCGATTAGAGGCAGATATTGCCCATGGCATGATGAGTATTAATGCCGTAAAAGGTGTTGAAATTGGTGCTGGATTTGAATCAATCACCAAAAAAGGAACGGAGCACCGTGATGCCATTACCCCCGCAGGTTTTAAGTCAAATCATGCCGGTGGTGTTTTGGGTGGAATTAGTTCAGGTCAAGATATTTTAGTGTCTATTGCACTAAAGCCAACTTCAAGTTTGCGCCTGCCAATTGACAGTATTGACAAGGAAGGAAGTCCTGTTGAAGTAGTTACCAAAGGTCGTCATGACCCTTGCGTAGGTATTCGCGCAACACCTATTGCTGAAGCCATGTTAGCAATAACCATTATGGATCATGTTATGCGCCACCGAGCCCAAAACTCAAATGTTGTATCAATCACACCTATTATTCCAGCCTCAATATAGATTTATTCACCCAAACTCAAAATAAGGAACACATGTTTTCATTGATTAATAAATACGCCCCCAATAATGTTAAAAATGATTTTTTATCAGGCCTAACCATGGCACTTGCCTTGGTGCTAGAGAGAGGCAATGACTTTTGCACTGGTTACTCGCGTTCACCCTTTGGTGGATTTGTACACCGCCTTTATGGTTGGTGTAATTACTTCAATATTATAGGCAGTCTCGCCCAGGAATGATTTCAAGTGCAACAGGTGCTCTTGCTGTGGTGATGGTTACATTGGTTGTAGAACACGGTGTGCAATACTTGTTTGCAACTGTGATATTAATGGGATTTTTACAAATTGCATTTGGTTTGTTTAAACTGGGTAAATTCATTCGCTTAGTGCCATATTCTGTTTTTTTAGGCTTTGTCAATGGTTTGACAATGATGTTTTTTCTTGCACAAATTGGTCATTTTAAGATGACTGATGACGCTTATATTTCTAATGATGCGCTGGTTATTATGGGTGGATTAATTCTACTCATCATGGCAATTATTCATTATTTGCTAAAACTAACAACCGTCCTACCTTCAACTTTAGTGGCTATTGTTGCAGGTTCTGCAATAGCGATTATTTTTAATCTTGACACCAAAACAGTGGGTGACATGGCATCTATCTCTGGCAGTTTGTCCAGTTTTTCCATTCCTAACATACCGGTGGACATTAGAGACTTTGTATATTATTTTACCTTATAGTGTAATTTTGGCACTCATTCGTTTAATTGAAAGTTTGCTTACCTTAAATTTGGTTGATGAATTAACTGAAACAACAGGCAAGCCTAATAAAGAAAGTGTTGCTCAAGGTATTGCCAATACAGTCACGGGATTTTTCGGTGGCATGGGTGGTTGTGCAATGGTGGGTCAGAGCATTATTAATATCAAGTCAGGTGGTCGTGATCGTTTATCAGGCTTTGTAGCAGGTGCTTTTTTGCTGAGTTTTATCCTATTGTTCTCTCAATATATTGAGCAAATTCCTATTGCTGTACTGGTTGGTGTACTGATGTCAGCCATTGTTTTTGCTTGGCAGCATGCTAAACAAATTTATGTTACAAAACAGATGAATGAAATAAGTAGCATCAAAACTTATCAAGTTAATGGCGCCTTATTTTTTGCCAATACGCATAATTTCCAAACATTATTTAGCTAAAAAACAACCCTGAAAATGTCTTTATCGATTTTAAAAACTCACAAGCCATGGATCATTCAGCCATTAATAAGTTGGCAGATCGCTATAAAAAAGCAGGAAAAGTATTGCATTTAAAAACACCTAAGTGCTGAATGTAAATTATTACTTAAAAGCCGCTAAAGGTCTAGTTGAAGTTAACGTATTAGAAGATCTAAAATACCATGTTGCTGATGACAAATTGGCTTAATTTAAGTCTTGAAAATGTGGCTATTAATTAGTACAATGCATTTAATAGCAACTACTTAAAAAATAATGAATAAACTACTACTACCCATATTACTAATTTCCAGCGCAATTAATGCCAATAACGACCTCTTTGGTAATGATTTTAATCATAATGTTTGGCGCGATTTCGAACAACAGTTCCGGCAATTTGATTATAAAACGAACCAAATACAAAACTCTAGCAACTTCAGTGCGCAAAGCAGAAAGTATTTTTATAATCAAACAAACAGCTACATTATTCAAATAAAAGTTAGTGGACTTTAGCAAAGAAAACCTTGATATTTCTACCAACAATGGCAGTATTTTTATCAAAGGGCGTGTTAAAAAAATTCAAAACACCGCTCATAGTTCAAGCACTTCATCTGGCAGTTTTTCCCAAAAATTCACTCTACCACATGATGTTGATACTGATAATATTAATACAAGCTTTAGCAGCAATATCTTAAGTGTTTCTATTCCAAAGCTTGAAGAAACAAAACCTCAGATACGAAAAAACATTATTCAATAATTATTTGCCTTTTTCATCACCCCAAAGCAATTTATGCAATTGTAGTTGCATTCGTACATTCAGTTGTTGATCTAAAATCCAATCTGCCAATTGCGTTGGTGTAATATCGCCAAATACGGGTGAGAATAATACGCCTGCAGTGGTGGGGTACTGGCTTAAAATAGCTACACTCCAATCAAAATCAGCACGTGACCCGATGACAAATTTAAGTTGGTCTTTGGTGGTTAATTTTTTAATATTCGCGTATTTATTTTGTTCGGATTCGCCAGAACTTGGGGTTTTAATATCCATAACTATTGATACTAAAACATTAACATCTTGTATGTTAATACTACCGCTGGTCTCTAAAGACACTTGATAATTGTTTTTAACCAATTCATCCAGTAATAAATAGCAGTTTTTTTGTGCTAGAGGCTCACCACCCGTCACACAAACATAAGAGGTGTCGTATTGTTTTATTTTACTAAAAATTACATTAATTGCCATTAAATTATTACCCTTAAATGCATATTCAGTATCGCAATATGTACATCTAAGTGGGCAGCCTGTTAAACGAATAAACACACTAGGCAAGCCAACTTCACGTGCTTCTCCTTGAAGGGAATAGAATATTTCATTAATGTTTAATTGAGCGCTAATCATAATGCTTTTTTAAATTGAGTATCCTTGAGTTGTTTAATCTGATTACGCATATCTGCCGCATGTTCAAACGCTAAATCGCTAGCAAAACTATACATTTGCTTTTCTAGCACTTTAATTTCTTTTGCTAATTGTACTGGTGAAAGTTGAGTAAACACTTTCTGAACGCCATTCTCTTTTTTCTGGCTACTGGTTAAATCCGTATCAAGGATATTGATAATAGGTTTGGCAATACCTTTGGGTGTGATGTTGTTCTTTAGATTATAGTCCTGCTGCTTAACCCGACGTCTTTTGGTTTCATCCATCGCCTTTTGCATCGATTTGGTTATGCGGGCAGCGTATAAAATTACGTGCCCATTTATATTTCTAGCCGCTCGCCCCATGGTTTGAATCAGCGAGCGTTCAGAGCGTAAAAACCCTTCTTTATCTGCATCTAAAATAGCCACCAAAGACACTTCGGGAATATCCAAGCCTTCACGTAATAGGTTGATACCAACAAGCACATCAAATACGCCTAAGCGCAAATCACGAATAATTTCCACCCTTTCAACCGTATCAATATCAGAATGCAAGTAACGAACTTTAACATGATGGTCGTTTAGATAATCACTTAACCGCTCACTCATTTTTTTAGTCAAAGTTGTCACCAATACACGCTCATTCACTTTAACACGCATTCGT
The DNA here is from genome assembly GCF_016592595.1 of Abyssogena phaseoliformis symbiont OG214. Classification (NCBI taxonomy): domain Bacteria; kingdom Pseudomonadati; phylum Pseudomonadota; class Gammaproteobacteria; species Abyssogena phaseoliformis symbiont. The sequence continues at coordinate 403,304 of NZ_AP012977.1, read as the reverse complement.
ATCTCACTAAGTAGATCATCCACCTGCGTATCCACAGGACGAATGTCAATCTCAGGGTCTAATAATCCTGTTGGTCTTACTACTTGTTCAGCAATCACACTAGAAACTTCCAACTCATATTGTGCAGGCGTGGCAGATACCAAAATACACTGATGGACTCTGTCTTCAAATTCTGAAAATCTAAGCGGTCGATTATCCAAAGCACTTGGTAAGCGAAAACCAAACTCAACAAGCGTTTTTTTACGCGCCCTATCACCTTTATACATGCCACCAATTTGGCTAACAGTCACATGTGATTCATCTAAAATTACCAATGCATTATCTGGCAAATAATCCAACAATGTTGAGGGTGGCTCGCCAGGATTTTGACTGGATAAATAGCGTGAGTAATTCTCAATACCTGTGCAATACCCTAACTCGCGCATCATTTCAATATCCATGTGTACGCGTTGTGTTAAGCGTTGTTCTTCAACCAATTTATTAACAGATAGTAACTCACTTCTACGATCTTTTAGCTCCACTTTAATATCATCCAACATGTTCAAAATTTTAGATTTTGGGGTAACGTAGTGCGTTTGTGGATAAATGGTAATTTTTTGTAAAGATTTTAGTTTTTCCCCTGTTAAAGGGTCAAACCAATAAAGTTGTTCAATTTCTTCATCAAACATTTCAATGCGTATGGCTTGCTCTTCAGAATCAGCAGGGAAAATATCAATCACTTCACCCTTAACTCGAAAATGGCCACGCATCAAAGTAATATCATTGCGCGAGTATTGCATCTGTGACAAGCGTGAAAGTATCTCGCGCTGATTAATAATTTCCCCAATACTCAAATGTAGCAACATGGCCATATAACTTTCAGGATTTCCCAAGCCATAAATAGCAGACACACTGGCAATAATAATCACATCATCACGCTCTAATAGTGCCTTGGTAGCAGATAGACGCATTTGCTCGATTTGTTCATTAATAGAAGAATCTTTTTCAATATAAGTATCAGAAGCAGGTACATAAGCTTCTGGCTGATAATAGTCATAATAAGAAACAAAATATTCCACTGAATTGTGTGGAAAAAACTCTTTCATCTCACTATATAATTGTGCTGCTAATGTTTTATTGGGCGCCATAATCAAACTGGAGCGCTCGGTCTGTTGAATAACATTAGCCAGTGTAAAGGTTTTACCCGATCCAGTTACGCCAAGCAAGGTTTGAAACTTAGCACCAGCATTCACGCCATCAACTAAAGTTTTAATCGCTTCTGGCTGATCACCACTAGGGGAAAATTTCGATATCAGTTGAAATCTATTGTCCACACGCAAGATTTTTTCATTAACATAAACATAAACATAAACACTCAATTTTAATCTATTTTCTTATTAATAATCATGTCAGCATATCTTTCCGATAGAGTTCAAAAAGTTAAACCTTCAGCCACGCTTGCAGTCACTGCAAAAGCCAATGAATTAAAATCTCAAGGTGTTCAAATTGTATCCATGGGTTCAGGCGAGCCAGACTTTGATACACCTGAAAATATTCAAAAAGCAGCCATACAAGCAATTAAAAATGGTCAAACTCGCTACACAGCAGTAGATGGTACGCCTATATTAAAACAAGCGATTATTGATAAATTTAAACAAGAAAACAACTTAACTTACACCAGTGCTGAGGTGATGGTTTCATCAGGTGGCAAACAAGTGTTTTATAATCTGTGCCAAGCCGTACTCAATCAAGGCGATGAAGTGATTATTCCCGCACCTTTTTGGGTAAGTTATCCAGATATGGCTCTTTTAGCTGATGCAACACCAGTCATTATTGAAACAGGATTAGAACAAAGTTTTAAAATTACACCAGAGCAACTAAAGGAAAATATTACCATTAATACTAAATTATTTGTTATTAACAGTCCCTCTAACCCTACAGGTGCCGTTTATTCTCAAGCCGAGTTGCAAGCACTGGCAAATATATTAAAAAAACACCCAAAAATATTAATCATTACCGATGACATTTACGAGCATATTCGTTGGGGTAATGATGACTTTATTAATATTGTTATGGCTGATAAAACATTGAAAGACCGCACTATTATTCTTAACGGCGTCTCCAAAGCTTATGCGATGACTGGTTGGCGCATTGGCTATGGTGCAGGTCCAGAAAAAATTATTAAAGCCATGAAAAAAATCCAAGGTCAGTCCACCTCCAGCCCTTGCTCAATTTCTCAAGCTGCTGCTTTAGAAGCTTTAAATGGTGATCAAAGCATTATCAACACAATGGTTCGCGCTTTTGAGAAAAGACATGACTTTATTGTTGACGCATTAAATGCAATTGATGGCGTTGAATGTCCTAAATCACAAGGCGCCTTTTATGCCTTCCCAAGAGTTAAAGGATTAATTAGTCGCCTTGGTTTAAAAAACGATATTGAACTCTCTACTTACTGTCTAGAAGTGTTAAACATTGCATTAGTCCCAGGTTCAGCCTTTGGTGCACCAGACTATGTGCGTTTTTCGTTTGCCGCAAGTATGGACAACATAAAGCAAGCCATTGAAAAACTCAGCAAGGTCTAAAAATATTAGTATTCAAAAAAAATCCTACCATATAGATAGGATTTTTTTTATATTAATAGCTCCCTGAGCTGTTCTTACTACGAACCATTGTTTTTTATATCCCCCTAACACACTTAAAAACAAAAGACTCAGAAACGCCAATATTTTCACACTTCAAGATTTGGTAAATACCAACAGCGGACTTTCCGTCTTGTAGAAGGGCTTTTATTATTTTTTTTACTCTTAAATAATTAATTTTTTTTATTGGTGGCAGTCTAATCTGGGCATCTGTATATTTATTTAACACCTTAACTGTTTCAATAAAATTCTGAACCCCTATTTTTTAGCAACCTCAAGCCAAGGAAATGTTGTTCCATTTTTTTGCAAATCCAAAATTGTAATTTTTTTACAGATATCTGGGTACCCAGATACACACACAGGCACATACAAATCTTTATGCCAAACCCCGCCCTATTGTTAACCATAAACTTTTGAGTATTTGTTAAGTTTCATTTCGCATTTAAAAATAAATCAATAAAGATAAACCGCATTATAGCAACGTTCTTTTTATTTTCACTTCGTATTTTGAATAGAAAGCGAAACACCATTGTTTTGTTTTTGTTCGTCTATATTAGTAGTATCTAGTATATACTCACTCACCTGAAATTACCCTATATAACAACATATCAAAATTAAGTCTGGTTACCGTAATATAAGTTCCGTAAACTGATTGAGAGAAAAAATCAAACAAAGCCTGAAAGATTGCTGACTGGTGTGTGTATTTTAGCCAACAGATTCCCTTTATCAACACTTGCAGCCAACGATCGCATGGCTAATTTAACATAAATCTGAGTAGTTTTAGGGTCAGCAGGCCCCATTAATGACTGCAAAGATAGAACATCAACGCCACTTTCAATCATTTCCGTGCCGAACAAATACCTCATCGCATGAGGGTGTAACTGATCCTCTGGTAACCCCGCATCTTTACCGTGCTTTTTCAACATTAAAACTAGCGCCTGGCCTGTCATCCGTCTAACATCACCACGATAGTCGCATGCTAGCATTGATGAGTTTTTGATTGATGGAAACAGTACTCGAGCACCATTATCTAACACTCTGTCGATTGCTTGCAACTCACTATGACCTAAATATGCACGCAACATCATACTCGCGTTAATATGAACTGGAACCAAGCGCTCCTTGGCACCCTTCTCTTTTAATTTAACAACTAGCCTGTCATTGTTATTATCCTTAACCCAAATTAAATCTTCCTCGTTCAGCGCAACAATACCACTGACACGAGCACCAGTGCCAGTGCCAGTGCCAGTGCCAATCAATAGTGAAATAATAGCCGCATCTCTCAAGCCTTTGAATGTGCTTAAATCCGGTGTCATTAATAGCTTTTCTGCTGTTGATAAAGTAGCTACGACTGGCAAACGTAGCCCGGTGCTAGGGTATTCTAAATCGGTAGCTGAGTTTTTTAGTGCCATTTTGATAAAGAAAAGCAAAGAAGCCCCGGACAGCTGCAACCAAAGTCCTTCGTGATCGAGGTGACATTCCTTCGGAATGCGAGTATTGTCCGGTGAACTTTCTAAACACCACAATATCAACATCAAATATTGTTTTATTATTGGTCTTTAAAAAAGTAAAAAATCTATCTAAATACACTTTATATTTCACTATTGTAGCTACAGATCTTCCTTGGTTAAATTGCTTCCAATTTAAAAATTCCTCTGCAAATTGGCGTTCACGTATGCTCATAAAATAAAAAAACAGTGTATGGGCTGGGGGGGGTAGGTTACAAAGGTAACAATGCCCTACAGACGTTATTATAACAGCGTTTTAACATTACCCCACAAAGGTAATTAAAAGTAATGAAAAATCTAAGTTATTAATTTATCACATAATTTATTTTTAGTTGAACGTAATATTTATAAGTAATAATATTACTTGCTTATTACCTATTTATTACCTTTTTCTTATTTCTAATACTACTTTAAACAAAGGGGTATAGACGAATATTAATCAAAAGTTACCTTTATAACCTACCCCCCAGCCCATACACTGTTTTTTAAAACACCCAACAAACCAGGTGGACTAATACTTGATTTGTCTTTATAAAGTGTTAGTTTAGGAAGGGTGCCGCTAGATATTATGTCTAGTATTCAGATTTATATGTTTACAAACATATAAAGGTTAATCTGTTCAAATAGTGTATTTTTTGAACAGTTGTAAGAATATCGCAGCTACAACATTAACAGTAACAGCATTACCGCAACATTTATAACGTTGCGAGTCGCTAATGAGTTCACCCTCAGTACCAAACTTGGTCCAGTCATCAGGAAACCCCTACAGGCACTCACACTCGACAGGCATCAACTTACGAATACACTTATTGATTAACACGCCGTGCTTATCTTGCGCGGTGAGTGTAAAATTTGGCTCGCCATTTTCTTTAAAGCGTCTGCCATTTTGACGCTTATTTAATCTATCAGGTGTTAGTGCTAGCACAGCATAAAGACCAGTCTTAGCGCTGCCACTGCCACCCAGTGCTGATTGAGTTGTGGCCAAGCCTGTCGGGCAATAAACACGATTACCTTGAGAGCTACCAATCAGCTGCACCATGTGATTAGCACTACCTGCTGAGTATGCCAGAACCACCATTCTTTTTATCAAAATTCTTATCACGCAAGCCACGCTCCGCATTAAAACACACCACTTTTAGCTCAACAAATTTATTAAGGGCAGGCGCTAGCCCGAATGGCTCATATACACGATCCTGGTAATAAGGCTGTGTACCGTTGTTACTTTTTAAATTAGTTTGATTTAGCTGAATTACCTTTAACCCCTCACCCTTGTTTGTTGTTAGTATTGGACATAGTCCATTAGCACTGAATACGTTTCCATTTGCACCGTTACCACTTGGGTTGATATTTCCCAAACGATTTATTTTCGAGAATTGAGCTTCAACAACATACGCCCCTGGTCTTGCTCCATCAGCCGGTCTTGCGATGATTATGGATGATATATCTTCTTATCTTGATAGGCTAGCAGTTTTGTTGTCGCCGTCTCTGAAAGGAAATATTTGTCTGGCACCTTGTCCATCAGTTCTAAGATGTCCAACAATGAACACCCGTTCTCTGTTTTGTGGCACGCCGAAATCTTTGCTGTTAAGCGTTTGCTATTCGACAAAGTACCCCAGCTCATCAAGCGTTGTGTTAATGGTTTTGAATGTTGTTATCAGTTGAAAAACAAGGTATTTCAGACTCTAAAGACATGCCTTTAGAGTTTGGCTTAATTGTTAAAACTATTCTATATATCATTATTTCTCCCCTTCAAAAACCCAGCAATGTAAAACCTTGTTTGCAATTTTTGAATTTACCTTTTTATTGCAATGAACTTATGGCGCTTACTGTCACGCAGATTTCGTTACAGCACAACAATATCTATTTACTGTCCGTGCTTATTAGCAAAGTCTGTAAAGTAGTTGAGATTGATTGCAATCTTCTCTTTAGAGTCAAAATGATTAAGATTAGACCTGACAAATTCGACCATACTGTCAGAATTAATAACATCCTCGTTGTAGCTTTCGTAAAAATCCCAAAACTGCTGAGCAACCAAAGTGTCTGAGCTACAATCACGCTGACGCTTAACTGCGCGTTCAACAATAAAACTGCCCCAGTTTTTTAACACCTCGTCACTCAGTTGTGGCACGATTAATTGAAAAGCTTTTCCAAACGCCATAACTTGAGCATAGGTCTCAGCAATACGCACTTCATTAATTGTCTCTTTGCGTAGTAAATAATCACGGTAAGTAATGTACTTATCTTGATAAACTTGCATAATTTCACCCTCGTGAGCCAAAGCATCATGCAAAAAGTGCACACACTGTTCGGTGGTGTATGCTTTTAATCGATTAGCGGCGGCTAGGTCTCGTTATTAAAATGAACCTTACTTGCTGTGCATTTAACGATCCGGCTGATAATTTGTGGTGCACCTTCAACAGCAGCATTTTTAGAAATCACAATAGTGCCTAAAAATGGGTCGTTGTCAGTTTCAATACCATTATTCTTAATAACTCTGCCGTAGGGGCTTTGCCCTCTGAATAAGGTTTTGATTTGATCCATAGAGAACCGCTTGCGATGATTATTTTCATCACGATCGCCCTCAAGCATTACCGCCGGTATATTAGATGCTTGCATCATGGTACGTGCCAATGCCACAAAGCCCATTTTCTCTGGATCTTCACCTTCATAGTTATCACGGCCAGTTAATCGCCACAAAAACTCAATAATTGTAGATTTTCCCGCCCCTGCAACACCGGTATATTCCCAAAAAGGAATAGTGCCATGACAACTTCTAACTTGTTGTGCAAACAAACTCATAAGCCAAAAAGATAAGCCTGTTAGTGCATTATTACCACTCGCTAGATAGAGATCATCAAACCAATTTATTCGTTCACCTTTGGGGCTAGGGATGTGCCATCCGCTAAAAACTGTTTTAACAGCCTGATTGCCAATTTGCACATAGTCGTGCTTATTGGTTTTGAACATCTTGCCATTTTTTTTAATATTTGTTTCATTTCTTTACTTCCCTCATCGAATGTTGACTGTCCTGGATTTCTTAGCAAAGCATTGTGAAATGCATTAGCATAGCCAATCCTTTGAGCGCTAAATTCTATTTTGATTTTATTTTTAATGCCTTGCATACCAACATTGAAATAATAAGAGCGAGTTTTATCAACACTGTCAATTTGCGTATAAAGCAAGTCTGCAGTAACGCTAGAAATACGAGCACTCTTGATAAAAATAGTGATTAGATTAACCGCCTCAAAGTATTCACCATGGGTTAGCTTGATTAAGCGAATCATCATCACCAGCAATAGCCTTATCGTCAATAATGCACTTATAATAGCAATGCTTAAACGCCACAACCTCAAAAGTACTCAGCCATCTTTGCTTAACACGAGCCTCAACCACACCCCATGCATAACGCTCTTAAACCGTATTAGCAACAAGCTTTTGTCCGTGAAAATAAACATCACGCATCAGCTCGTCATTAAGCACTTCTTGTTTGTACAAATCATTCCAGTCAACCTCATTAAATGGATAATAAACCTCAAATCACTGACCCATTTCAGCTAGTAATTTAGCCCACTTAATCGAGGCGTATTTACCTACACTACCATAATCAAGTGCCAAATGATATCTTTATTTTGGTATTGATCAATGAACTTGGCGGAAAAATTACCCGTACTCATCGCATTAATCGCTTTTACTTTGAGTACAGCGATTAATGCAATTGCATCAAAAATACCCTCGGCTATATAAACCCTATCACCCTTAAGAATAGTTTGCATTGGCGGCTACCACGCCATGCCTTTGTAAGTAGCGCCTTTCTGAAAATGCGCCTTATGGCTAAATTTGTGTGCATCAATAATGCGCTCCCAATAAGTATTACCAAACTTAAAACGCACGTGACACTATGACCATTGCCACGTCCATAAGCCTCTTGCGTATACCAGTCATCCGGCACATCAAGTTTGCGCACTTCATTAAGATACATTTTTGCCGCCACTTTGGGCTCGTTCCCAGCAGTTCTAGTGATGTTTGACTCCGTTGATATACCAACCTTACCACCCAAAAACTTCATCGATTCAATAAAATTTAAACCTTGGCTTAAACCAACAAACTGCACCACATCACCACTTTCAGAATATTTAAAACAATTAAAGTAGTCGTCCTTGACGCTAAACGACATATCACCCTCACAAAAAGGGCACTTTCCACGTCGTGCTTTTAAGCACGACTCCAAAATCTTTAACCAGATCACTAAGACTGTTAGCAGTTTTGATTTGATCAATACGCTCGGCGTTCATATTTTTATCCTAAAGTTAAAATACGCCCTAAGCATGCCTGAAAGCAGATATACAATCACCATCCCAAACAGCTTTAACCCCAAGCAGTACTAACAAGCCAAGTTACTTGTATTAAAAAGGTCATAAATACCGATTTAATAACATGCTGAGCCATGATAATACGCACATTCAAATGCTTAAAAAATACCAAAGCGGATTGCGAGGTGGACATTAAAACCACAAGATCAATCTTGCTCATATTCACCTCTCATCCTTGTAATGATTTTATTAAGCTCGGTATAGTCACGCTCGAACAGTGCGACTAGTGCCGCGTGCTGCTAACCTATTAATTGATTAGCAATACAAAAATCATTAATAGCACTAACAGCATCTTCGTTTTTAGGCACAAAAGTCTGCTCTATAAGTATCTGAATGTAATGAATAGCCTTGTTTAAATCCTCAAACCCATTTTTTATCTTTATAACGTAGCAGATAACGCAGCATGCTAAATTCAGCAGCGTTAATATGATTATTAAGCGCCCAGATAATTGGTTGAATCTTGTACTTTTGATAATGCTGTCCACCCACTTGATTACCCATGCTCTATGCCTCCATTTAATAATTTACTTTGCCAAAGCATTGCCTCTTTAGCGCTACCAAAACCAATTGCCAGCACCTGCGAATTTTTGCCTTTTTCAGTAAAAGATACCGTCCACTCGCCAAAGCACAAGCTCACAACAAACTTCAATTTATTAGTGTTTTAACGCACTCCCTGCGATTTTTTAAAAAATCAAAACCCAAACTATTGGCAATATGAATACTCATTCTTGCGCCTGCTTAGTTGAGTTAATCAATTTATAAACAAAATACCCTTTGCGCACATATTGTTTGATAATCCCAAATGTTAATTGGTCACTAGTTTTGTACGTTTCACCTGATGGCAGCGCATTACCTTTAGTGCCAGAAACAACACTAGTTTTGCAATTGCATCTTCACTTGAAGCTTTGACCTCTTTGCTACCACCACCAACATCAGGTGTGATTGCACTCATATCAAGCTTGACAACTGTGTCGCCAATGTTCTCGCTGAGCACCTTAGCGGTAGATTCAAATGTGGTGTAGAAGTTGTCAAGTGCATCACCGCTGAATGTTTTTGCGGTTGTTTCAAACACAGTCTTGATTTTGGTTTGCACCGCTTCGAATAGCAATGCATAAAGTGCAATATTATTGATGCACTTCAACTAAGTAATTTAAAATTAAGATGATGAAATTATTAGCGGTGATCTATTGCAGAGTTTCTTCAGCTCGTCAGACTGAAGGTGAACTACCTATTCAAAGCCAGTTAGATGCTTGTCGCGCAAAGACAGACAAGCTAGGCATTGTGGTGCTTGATGAGTTTTAGATGAGGGTGTATCCGCAAAGAATGATAAACACCCCGCTTTTCAGCGTGCTATTACAATGTGCGAGGTAAGTGATGTTGATTTTTTTATCACATGGTCCACTTCAAGGTTTGCGCGCAATAAACTTGATGCGGCGCTTGTACAACAAAGCAAGGCTTAAAAAATGTGGCACTAGGATAGTTTACGTAACAGTTGATATCAACCCTGAGAGTGACGAGGGTTTTATTTTAGATTCTGTATCTGAGATGATGGATGAGCTTTATTCTCGACAGGTTAGTAAAGACACTAAAAGGTCGCTTTTATTAACAACGCCATGAAAGGTAATCGCAACGGTGGTCGTCCGCCATTTGGTTATGATTTGGTGCCCAATCCAAACGATGAGAAACGACGAATGTTATTGAGTCAATAGTGGTGCGAAATTTTTTTGATTATCAAACCAAAGACTTGATTAGGGTTAAGTCAATCGCATTATTGCTTAATGAAATTGGCTTAACCAATAGGGGTAAAAAATGGGCTAAAAGCACGGTATTATACCTGCTTGAAACTGAAACTGCAACTGGTATAGGAAAAAAACGCTACAAGTATTATATTTGTAGTTCTCAAAAATCTGGAAAAAGGAGTAAGCATTTTGATAGAATTCCAGCTGATAAGTTTGACGAATGGATGATGAAAAATATTTCTAAAAGCATTTTTAACAAAAAAAACAATTAGCGAGATTGCAAAAAAACTAAACTAAAAATTCAGAATTTGGATAAAGACATCGCATTTGAAAGTAAAAATTTTAATAATCAAATTTTAAAACTAAAACAAAAAGTGGAAAATCTTTGGCGTGCAATTGAGTCTGTAAATTTACTAGATAATAAAAAATATTTTTTAAGAATTCATCAAAAAGACGATCAAATTGATGTTTTAGAAATAGAGTTTGCAAAAATTAGAACACCTAAAGAGTTGCCGGATTTAAGCAAGGTATCGCCAGAGATGATCACTAAATTCATGACAAAAATGTTGCAAGAAGCTCATATTTCAAAAAAAGAGGGTTTTTATCAATATTTATTGACAAAATTAGAATATCTGGTGACACTGTAAAAAGTGTCATATTATCCAGACAAAATCACTTTGGCGTGCTCGGCGGTTCATAGTGAGTACAATTGGCTCCTCGAGCTGGGCTCGAACCAGCGACAAATGGATTAACAGTCCATTGCTCTACCAACTGAGCTATCGAGGAATGAAGGTAAAATTATAATGATATATGCATGTTAAAGCAATCTAAAAATCAGTTATTTTTATAGTTTTTTTAAATTAGTATGGTGGCACTAAAAAGTTATTGCTAGGGGTGTAAACCTAAGCACCCCTTTTGCCATAATTTTCAAATTGACCTTTGTAATAAGTATTTGTATTGTTCTTAGTGTAGCCATTTATGCGCCTCATAATGCGTTTTCTTAACTCGCCTGCATATTATGCATTCGCTCTAGCATAACCCTTATTATCACTTGAATTCTTATTCTTATAATAAAAACCCCAATCAGAGTCAGAATCAGAATCATTCACAAAGTCATTTACACGGTTAAGCGGCGTCCAAGAGTTGACTAAGCCGTTACTGCTACCGTTCCAATGCGTCTAAGAAGTGGCATTTACAACAGTTGAAACCAATAAAACTAAACTCAAAAATATTCTTATCATTGTTTTTTTATACTCATATCTTTAGATATGCCAAAAACTACACTATAACGCATTATACGCCTTTTTTGAATTAAACAAAAAAGGCACAATTGCCCCTTTAATTAATCATGATGAATAATTATTTTATCGCAGATATTGAAACTGGAGAAACATAATATTACTCTCTAAAACCTAGCATAGCATTAGATTTTTCATCCTCATAACCTTTGGCATAAACATTGGTCTTTCTGAAGCATTAGAAATATTTTTAGTAGAATTTTTATTGTTGTAATAAAAATCCCAATCAGAATCATTATTCATATCGTTACTATTTGAAAATGGGTTCATATTAGACATGCCATTAATTGTTACCGCCTGAAAAAGAACCTTAGTTAGCTGATACTGAAGTTGCTACGACTACTGTCGCAATTACCAATGTTTGTATTAATTATTTTCATAATTATGTAAAGATCTCATAAAAAAATAAAATCTAAAAAATATAGCTATATTTTAATTAGCACTACCAAAAATTTATTCAAGCGCAAAAAAACCACCCCAAAGGGTGGTCTTTATTTAACCTTAAACTACTAGATTAACCCAGCAGTCAATTGGCCAAGTCTTTACTTAGCAATCACTTGATCACGACTGTCAACTGATGCATTAGCTTTAGCATCTGCATAACCTTTAGCATAAGCGTCAGCTTGTGCTTTAGCGAATGCATCAGCCTGGCCTTTGGCATAAGCATCAGCGACACCTTTAGCATTAGCATCAGCAGTACCTGCATATTGACCATCAACAGTTGCATTAGAAATGTTCTTAGTTTTGTTCTTGTTGTTGTAATGGAAGCCCCAGTCAGAATCGTTGTTCATGTCGTTGTTGTTTGAAAAAGGACCCCAGTTGTTAGCGCCGTTGAAAGGACCCATATTTGAACCGCCGTTGAAAGGACCCATGTTGTTGCCACCATTAAAAGGACCCCAGTTAGAACCGCCATTCATTGGGCCAAAGTTAGAACCGCCGTCAAAAGGACCCCAATTATTAGCACCGTTACCATAGCCATAACCGTTGTTGTTTGAACCATTGTTAAAGAAACCAGCTGATGCTGATGTAGCCGCTACTAAAGTAGCAATCGCAATTATTTTTTTCATATTAATCTCCAAATTTAAAAGTATTAACGCTCTTATTGTTAAGCGGGTTTTAGGTATCAGACTTTGTGGTCTTGATGGGGGTATTATATGGTAAATATATTAGAAGTCAATGATATTATAATATAAATTAATAATGAAGCCATAAAAACTCCTCATAACTCCTTCTATTAAAAACATTTTACTAAAATAAAAATTAAATCAAGTGTGAAAAAAAGATAAACCTTAGACAAAAAATATTCAAAATTTAGCTAATATTTAATCATTAACCCATATGGTAAGTGTAGTAGAGACAAAAAAAGCCACCTTTAGGGTGGCTTTAATTTAACGCTGTCTAAAATGTTATTGACTTCTACTGTCAGCATTTCCTGCAGACTTTCCATCTGCATAACCTTTAGCATAAGCATCAGCTTGGCCTTTAGCAAAACCATCAGCCGCGCCTTTAACATAAGCATCAGCTTGCGCTTTAGCATTTGCAGAAACTACGCCAGTGGCATTGCCATCTACTGAAGCATTAGATGTGTTTTTAGTGGTGTTTTTATTATTATAATGAAAACCCCAATCTGAATCATTGTTCATATTGTTATTGTTTGACATTGGGCCCCAATTCTGAGCACCATTAAATGGACCCCAGTTAGAACCACCATTCATTGGACCCATGTTGTTACCACCTGAGAAAGGACCCCAGTTAGAACCACCATTCATTGGACCAAAGTTAGAGCCACTATCAAACGGACCCCAGTTAGAACCACCATTACCAGTACCCCAGCCATTGTTATTATTGCCATAACCGTTGTTGTTCCAAAATGCTGATGCAGATGATGTAGCTACGACTGTAGCAATTGCCACTAGTTTTATTACGTTTTTCATTTTATCTCCTAATTAAAATTATGTAGTATAAGTAAGAAAAATTAATATCTACCTGAACGAATAATACACAACTAGGAAATAGAGTGCAACACTATTAGTAGACAATAATTTTATAATATAGAATCAATGATTGCATCGCCAAACTCAGAACATGACAATAATGTCGCATCATCCATCAGTCTTTCTAAATCATAGGTGACAGTTTTATTTTGAATAACATTAGACATCGCCTCTAAAATCATATCAGCCGCCTCAAGCCAACCCATGTGCCTAAGCATCATTTCTGCTGAAAGGATGATTGAACCTGGATTAACTTTATTAAGTCCTGCATACTTTGGCGCTGTACCGTGTGTTGCTTCAAATACGGCTGTTGTATCTGAAAGATTCGCACCTGGCGCAATACCAATACCGCCCACTTGGGCAGCCAATGCGTCCGAAATATAATCACCATTTAAGTTAAGCGTAGCAATAACCGAATACTCTTCGGGACGCAAAAGAATTTGTTGCAAAAAAGCATCTGCAATGACATCTTTGACCGTAATTATTGTCCCTGTATTTGGATTTTTAAATAATTTCCACGGCCCATCATCAACGATAGTTGCACCAAATTCATCACTTGCCAACTGATAGCCCCAATCTCTAAACCCACCTTCGGTGAATTTCATAATATTACCTTTATGTACTAAGGTTACTGAATCTTTATCGTTATCAATGGCATATTGAATGGCTGCACGTACCAAACGATTTGTACCTTCTTTTGATACTGGCTTAATACCAATTCCTGAAGTGTCGGGAAAACGAATTTTTGTCGTGCCCATTTCATTTTGTAAAAAATCAATGATTTTTTTTACCTCAGCAGTACCCTCCTGATATTCTATGCCTGCATAAATATCTTCAGAATTTTCTCTAAAAATAACCATATCAATCTTTTCAGGCGCTTTGACTGGCGAAGGCGTGCCTTCAAAATACTTAACTGGACGCTGGCAAATAAACAAATCCAACGTTTGGCGAATAGCCACATTCAAAGAACGCATACCGCCGCCTACTGGCGTGGTTAATGGGCCTTTAATAGACACTGAAAACTCTTCTATGGCATCCAAGGTTTCTTGTGGTAAATATTCGCCATAAATATCATTTGCCCTCTCACCTGCATAAACATCCATCCATTGAATTGCTTTTGAACCATTGTAGGCTTTAGCAACAATAGCATCAATCACTTTTTTCATCACTGGCGACACATCTGCACCGATACCATCCCCTTCAATATAAGTAATAATTGGATAATTTGGTACTTTGATAACACCCTTTTCAAAGCTAATTTTTTCACCCTTTTTGGGTACTTGAATGTGTTGATAACTCATACTTTAGTTTGCAGTTGAAAACTGCATTATTTTAGCATCTTCCCCATTTGAATAGTATTTTTCTCGCTTGGAAATTTATTCAAATCCAAGTTCTTGATACAACTGAAAAGCCTTAAAATTACCCTCTAGAAGCTCTAAATAACTGATTTATTTAATTGTTTTAGAGCCTCAATTAACGCAGTTGCCACACTTTGGTTTTTAAAATCATGGTATGTTGTAATGCGAAATATTTCAACCATATTAGTCGTTTGATACACCACAAAGCCAACAATTTGATTAGCAATTATTGCAATTTTTATTAAATCTAGACGATTAAATAAAGATGACTTCCAATGATAATTTTTATCACTCAATTGATCCAGTTGATAAAGCACGCTAAAATCATCAGCATTAGCCTTTCTAAAAGAAATATTGGTAATCATTTACAACCCAAATGGGGTAAACTTCCACACCACTCTGTTCGGCATAAATTGCGTTAATATAAGGATATTAACGCAGATAATTAACCACCTTAATGTAACGTGTTGACGAGACTTGCTTTGCAAACAAAATCACCACTTCGCCATTTTTTCTAACATGATACGAAGTCAGTTCGCTTAAATCTCTATCAAACAAAGTATCTGATACTACATCTGAAGCATTATTTTGCAAAACAAACCCTTGTTCGGTTAAATCTTGGTTAGAACAACCAATCATTAATAATACCAATATTATCCACGCAACTTGTTTCATAATTTTTTACAATCTATTACTTAATTTAACTGGTACATTGTTTGATGGTTTGCCGAACGCTTTTATTCAGTTCTCTTTGCCAGACATTTCGCGAAAATAAACCTCGCCAACTTTGAATTTAGACAAGCTTAGAGAAGCCAAAAAACTTCTATAATCATCTAGTAGATTATAAGGCCCGTGTGTGCCATTTATAGCATTCCATTTATCGCCAGCACCATAATATAGAGTTTAT
Organism: Abyssogena phaseoliformis symbiont OG214; assembly: GCF_016592595.1. Classification (NCBI taxonomy): domain Bacteria; kingdom Pseudomonadati; phylum Pseudomonadota; class Gammaproteobacteria; species Abyssogena phaseoliformis symbiont. Next base: position 387,512 of record NZ_AP012977.1, on the reverse strand, counting down.
TATTATAATCAAAAGCAGCAACCCAATGATTGGGTCTGCCTGATACATTTTCAATAAACACACATCTTGTGCTATATTTTAGATTTATTCTGTTTAGATTTCTAATGGCAAAATTAGCAGCATCAAAACAATAGCCATAACTATTGTCGTATAGTTTTTCTGGCGATCTAAATAAAAGCCCAGAAGGTCCTTCTACTCTAAGTCTATTGGCTATTGGCTATTTTTAGCAAAATAAAAGTCGTCATTGAGCCATTTTACCACATCTTTATATGATTTCCATTGGTGTGTTGCTTTCTTGTAATTAAGTGAATTACCGCATGCAGTTAAAAACTATACCACTATTAAGATGAATAATGTTTTAATTTTCATACACCTCCCTTCTAATTTTCTTTAATAAATTGAGCAATATAATCAATAACTTTACTTTCTATCCCTAAGAACCCATGATGGGTTTTTGCTCGACAAGGGTTAAATGATTTCTTTGCACTGCAACTAAACATTTTCACTTCAACCTTTTTACATGAGTTAATAATTTAGCAATTTCCTTGGCGCTTTCAGGCAAGGTGACATAACAACCATCGTTTCTATGAGCCACAATCAAAGCAGATATCATAATTTTTATAAGCTCCATTTCTGGAACGGACACTCCTTTATCATTCGGCTTTGACATGCTTAAGGTTAAAACCAAACCATTAAGTTGTTGAGTGGTATTAATTGCCAAATGTGCATCAGACTCTGTGCCACGACTCATGCCAATTAACCATATGGGAATATCGGCTTGCTTTTTAAGATATTGAATGACTTTGTCAATATCTTGTACATGTTCCGAACTACTTCTAAACCCATCATACATACCTTTTGACAATTGCTTGTCAGATGGCGTATCAACCACAGCAACTAAAAAACCTTGCTTGGTAAATAAACTTCTCGTTCTAACTAAAAAATTGCCATCTGTATCAATATTGTTGATTTTTCCATTACCGCCCCTAAAAAGAATAACGCTGGCTATTGGCTTTTCAGACTTGAAAATGGAAAATGGAAAATGCTTGTTCTACGTTGAAGTGAGTTTTTAAAGATATTTAACTATCCATAGTTGAATATCCTGTCAAAATAAATAGAACCACAAGAAAGATTCTTATTTTCATTTTGTTCACCTTGTTTAATTAAATAATTTTTTCACTATTTCTAGCATAAAAACAATAATTAAAAATTTATTAGAGATTTTTATAATCACTTAAATTTAAATGCTATCTTGAACTCTGTTGAATGCATGATTAAATCAAAAAAATCTTCTACTAGTAGATTTATAAAAAAATTAAATTAGAAAAATGTTAAGAACCACAGAAAAGATAAAGGCTTAACTCAATTAGCATTGTCAACCAAATTAGGTTATCAATCTGCCAGCCCAATTGCTATGGCTGAAACGAATTACAGAGATAAGCGCTTTAACATTGAGCATTTAGCTAACATTGCCAAGTGTTTGAATATTGGTGTGACTGATTTACTTACTGATGTTGACGAGTTATTATAAAAAATATTGATAGGCTTTATTATTGGTTTCATTTTGATAAAAATAGCCTAACTCATCAAATTTTTGCTCAAGTTTAGATGCATCACTGGCTTGTAAACCAATTAATACACGACTAAAATCAGCACCATGATTGCGATAGTGAAATAATGAAATATTCCAATGACTACCAATTTTTTTTAGGAAATTAAGCAAAGCGCCTGGTCGTTCAGGAAATTCAAAACGATAAATCACTTCATTTTCACAAGTTGCACGACCACCTACCATGTAACGAATGTGTGTTTTTGCAATTGAATTATCGCTCATGTCTAACACATCAAATGATTTTGATAGCTTGTCCAGTAAGGCTTTTTTTTCGATTAATCCTTCATTCAAAGCCACACCAACAAAAATGCGTGCTTGAGCGTCAGATCCAAAACGATAATTAAACTCAGTGATTGCGTGATTGTCTAACATTTGACAGAATGTTAAAAAACTTCCTGGTTTTTCATCAATAGTAACGGCAATAATGGCTTCATTATGCTCACCTAAATCAGCACGTTCTGAAATATAACGTAAACGGTCAAAATTGACATTTGCACCTGATACGATTGAGACAATGTTTTCATTTTTTATATTGTTATTTTCAATATATTTTTTCACGCCGGCAGTTGCTAATGCGCCTGCAGGTTCAGCAATTGAACGCACATCTTCATAAATATCTTTAATAGCAACGCAAATCTCATCGTTACTAACCAAAATTACCTCATCAACCACTTGCTTGGCAATGGGGTAAGTTTGCTTACCGATTTGTTTAACTGCCACGCCATCAGCAAAACACCCTACATCTTTTAATACCACGCGCTTGTTGTTTTTCAATGTTTGATAAAGTGTGGGCGAGTCTTCTGGCTCAACACCAATTACTTTAATATTGGGTGCATAATGCTTGATATAAGTCGCCATGCCAGCAATTAAACCACCACCACCAACAGGAATAAAAACCTTATCCATGCTTGGTAGTTGCTCTAATAATTCCTTAGCAATGGTTGCCTGCCCTGCCATGACTTCAACATCATCAAAGGCGTGAATAAAGACCAAATCTTGGCTTTTTTCTAACTGTTTGGCATATTGATAAGCATCATCATACACATCACCACATAAAACAACTTTTGCTCCTAATTGCTCAACAGCATTAACTTTAATTCTAGGCGTTGAAAGTGGCATAACAATAATTGCACTAATGCCTAATTTTTTAGCAGACAGGGCAACACCCTGTGCGTGATTACCTGCACTTGACGCTACGACACCTTTAGAGGCTTGCTTGGCAGACAGGTTTGAAATTTTCTGATACGCGCCTCGAAGTTTGAAGGTGTGAATAGCCAGTTTATCTTCTCTTTTAAGATAAATCCTGTTACAAGTGCGCTTAGACAATTGAGGCGCAAAAGACAATGGCGTAACACTTACCACCTCATAAACACGTGTATCGTTCGCTAAATCAACAATACGTTGCATGCAGTTCTCGTAAATATGCCACATCAACACAAGTTGCATTAGTTGTATTGCCTTTGATTAAGCTAAAAGGTTTGTCTTTATCACCCAAATGGTCAAGCACGACCAGCGCACCATCAAATTCATGCTTGTCTGTATATTCGTTAACTGTAATAATGGTTTTAAGTCCAGCTTGTGTTGCTGAAATAATACCATTATGCGAATCTTCAAAAGCTAAGCATTTTGTGGGGTCTAAGTTCATTTGTTTTAATACATAAGTATAAATATCACCGGCTGGCTTTAACTTTGGCGTAATATTACCAGCACCAACCACTTCAAACCAATCTAGTGCTTCAGCTCCTAATGTATTTGCAATCAAGGCATCAACATTAGCAAGGGTTGTTGTTGTGGCAATTGCCAATCTAAGATTGGCTTTTCTTGCCTCATTAAACAAACGCTTAACACCTATTCGCAAAGGCACTGCGCCTTCGTCCATCAAACTCACATAAATTTTAGTTTTTAACTGATGGATGGAGGCAACAAAATCATCCAAATATTGATGTTCAAATATTGGGTTGTATTTTTTTAAATAATATTTAATCCGCAGTTGCCCTCCTGTCACATTGAGTAGTTCGTGATAAGCCTCGTTTGACCAATGCCAATCTAAGCCCAATTCTTTAAATGCTAAATTAAAGGCCTTCAAATGCCCATCACGCTCAGTATTTGCCAAAGTTCCGTCAACGTCAAAAATTAATGCTTCTAATGCCATAAAAAATTTATAATGAGAAATGTAAAAAATAAATTGCTATTTTAAAGCAGTTTAGGTATAAGTATACTTTTTTTAATTAATCTAGTTATTATGTCACAACCAAACTACCAAGAAATTCCTAATTACCGGCCTAAAAAAAATGAGGAATTTATGAATGATACTCAGCTTGAGCATTTTAAAAATAAATTAAATTCATGGAGAGAACAATTGGTTGATGATGCTGAATCAACTATTAATCATATCCAGGAAGATTCAAATCAAGTTGCTGATATTAACGACAGAGCCACCCTTGAAGAAGAATTTGCTTTAGAGTTAAGAACACGCGACCGTGAAAGAAAACTGATTGGCAAAATTGACAAAACTTTGCACATTATTGAACTAGGTGATTATGGCTTTTGTAAAACCTGTGGTGCTGAAATTTCCTTAGTACGACTAGAGGCGCGTCCTACTGCTGACGAATGCATTGATTGCAAAACCATTGCAGAGAAAAAAGAAGTTTAAACATACATTGCACGATCAGAAAATATCTGCTCGTCAATTAGAAATGTTGATAAGAACAACACTGCTTATCAAAAGATCCAATCTTAGTTAACACCATAGAGTCGTTAATAATGCCAATTTGGGTAACTTTAATATCGTTTTTACTTTGTAATGCTTTTAATAAATCCATATTTTTAACTGGCGTAGTAAAACATAATTCATAATCATCACCACCTGCAAGCACCAAACACCAGTCATTGGTCTTTTTAATATAAGTTTTAACTTCATTAATCAATGGAATATCATCAAGATTGATACTTGCGCCTACGTTAGAACGAGTCAAAATATGTGTTAAATCTTGCTCCAAACCATCAGAAATATCAATACAGGCATTGGCAATGTCTGATAGTTGCTGCCCTAAAAATAGTTGTGGTTTTGGTCGATTAAATTGGTTAATAACGTACTCAGAAGGTGTTTGGTTGTTTTGTAATTGTTTCCAAGCATAAGCTGCATTGCCAATCGTATTAGACACAAAAATCAAATCCCCCATTTTGGCAGATGAGCGCAATAAAGCCTTGTTCTTTTCAACCACACCAGTAACATTGATGGTGATGCTAAGTGCGCCTTTTGTGGTATCACCGCCAACCAGTACAATACCAAATTCATTTGCTAAAGATTTAAGTGAGGTAGAGAACTGACTAAGCCATTTTTTATTGATATTTGGCAATGTTAACGCAAGTGTGAAATATTTTGCGCGTGCGCCCATTGCTGCCAAATCACTTAAATTAACTGCCAGGGATTTGTAAGCAATATCACTGGCACTGGTATTTGAAGGAAAATGCACACTTTCAATCAAAGTATCAACACTGGTTACTAATTGGTAATTAGTATCTATGTTAATAACGGCACAATCATCACCGATACCCAAATTGGCTAAATTTGAACTACCCCAATTAAAATAGGTTTCAATTAAAGAAAACTCATTCACTAACTTTGTGGGTATTTTTGCGCCAGTTTTTGATCAACTTCACCACGACCCGCATTAAACATTGAGCCAGAGCCCAACACAACAGATACTAAAATACAAAAAAATAATGGCACCACGCCTAACAAACTCAAAATTGAATCAATAATTCTTGTACCGTCCATGCTTGCAGGCGCATCGTTTGAAATAATCAACGTTAGCGAAGTCACTAAAAAATAAAAAATATAAGCACCAATCAGTAATTTGTAACGATTAAGCGAAAGCTGCCAGTGTAAATAAACTAGATACGGGTCGTTGCTTTGGGCTTTTTTAGTCCGAAAATAAGTATAGATGATGATTATGAAGGAAATTAAAATAGACAAACTAATCGCACTGCTCATATCAGTATTTAGCAATTTAATCAAACCTAGAGTAAGAAATAAATGGACAATGACTGTATTAATAGTGAACAATTCGTGCGCTACTTTAGCGTCTCTACGCTCTTTAACACTGGCATCAATAGTAATAATCATAACCACTAAGTTTACACCATATTATCTCAAACCCAGCAGAGTGTTACTTACATATAAGCGTTATCAGTATTGGAGTGGTCTGTTACATCACGTACTGATTTAATCTCTGGAAAGCGCGCTTTAAGCTGTGCTTCAACACCCTGTTCTAAAGTGGATTTAACCGATGAACAGCCCTGACAACCGCCACCAAAATTAAGAATAACGTCCATCTGCTTAGTAATCTCAACCAGTTCAACAAAACCACCATGAGAGGCAAGTCCGGGACTGATATCAGCAGCAATAACGTATTTGATTTTTTCTTCAAGAGAAGCGTCTTCTTTTGGCTCTTCACCTTTAGCATTAGGCGCAGTGATTGTTAATTTCTTACCAGTACCTGCATCTTTTAATGCCACTTCTGAGTTTTTCAAGTACTCAAAATTTAACTCATCAATATAAGCATAAAATCCTTCATATTCAAATTTTTGATACGTTTTACTTAACTCTTTAGGAAAGCAAAAATTAAAAGTGACGGCGGCGACAGGTGTGCCGGCTTTTTCAACATCCACCTTTAAGCCAAGGTCTTTTTCATCTTGTTGGGCAAATAAATCAGCCACATAAACTTTTGCTTCGTCGGTAATACTAAACATGGTTATCCTTTTTTAAAAATTAAATTGTCAATGAGTCGCACAGAGCCTAACAACACTGCAGATAATATAATAATTTGATGTGTATTATCAGTAATTTTTCTAAGGGTATTCGCATCCAACACCTCAAGATAGTCCAATTTAAAGTGTTTCTTTAAGTTAAATTCTGCTAATTGCTTTAACGCATCAATTTTTTTATTTTTTAAAATTTCACACTTAAGATAAAATAAATTTTTGTACAGATTAGTGGCAATTTTAACCTCATTTTCAGATAAATACTGGTTGCGAGTACTCATTGCTAAGCCGCTTTTTTCTCTAATGATTTCACCAGATTCTATGCATATATTCAGTGATAAATTCTTGACCATTTGTCTAATGACCAACAGTTGCTGATAGTCTTTTTGACCAAAAACTGCAACATCAGGACGCATAATTCCAAACAATATTTCAACAACCTGTGCCACCCCATTAAAAAAATGCGGGCGTGTTTTACCACATAAAATTTGCCCAATCTTACCAACATCAATATGTTTGCTGATGCCATTGGGATAAACTTGTTTAACATCTGGAATAAAAACACCGTCAACATTTGCCTCTAATGCTACTAAATCAGCATTAAGCGTGCGTGGATAACTATCTAAATCTTCATTTTTGCCAAATTGGGCTGGATTAACAAAAATACTAACAATGACTTTATCGGCTTTTTGTTTAGCAATGTCAATTAATGACAAATGTCCTTGGTGCAATCCACCCATTGTAGGCACAAACGCAACGGTTTTGCCTTGTGCGTGCCAGTCGTTAACCAGCTTGGTTATTTGAGTATTTTGATAACACAACTGCATTAATAACTATGCTCTTCACCTGGAAAAGACTTATCTTTTACCGCTTTGATAAAAGCATCGACAGCAGACTTGACATCACCATTATCAATTAAGAAATTTTTAACAAATTTTGGCACGTGTCCTACATGAATGCCCAGCATATCATAGCTTACCAATACTTGCCCATCACAATTCACGCCAGCACCAATACCAATAGTAGGAATACTTAAAGATTGTGACACTTGTTTAGCCAGATTAGCAGGGACGCATTCTAGCACGATTGCTTTAACACCCCAAGATACCAAAGCCAAAGCATCTTTAATAATTTTATCAGCGCTTTGCTTGTCTCTGCCTTGCACCTTATAATCGTCCATTTCTATTACCGATTGTGGCTGCAAGCCTAAGTGACCACAAACGGGAATGCCATTATCTTGCAAGATTTTAAAAGACGCCTCATGCTCACACCCGCCTTCAAATTTTACCATTTGCGCACCCGCCATTATTAAACGCTTGGCGTTTGTTAAAGTTTGTTCAGCATTGGTATAACTTTGATAAGGCATGTCTGCAATCCTTAATGCATTTTGCGCACCTTTGGTAACTGCTTGTGTGTGGTAAACCATATCATCCATACTTACATCTAATGTATTTTCACCACCTTGGATAACGTTACCAAGCGAATCTCCTATTAAAATAATGTCAATACCGCACGTGTCAAAAACTGATGCAAATGAAGCGTCATAAGCAGTTAAGCAAGCAATTTTATCGCCAGATTGTTTAAAACTCTTTAACGCTTCAATGTTCATAATTTAACCAATTTAGTGATGTCCAGTTTAGCAATCAAATCTTGAATAGGTCCTAAAACTGGCACCTTCAAATTAGGCTCTAGTTCTGCTAGTGGCGCCAATACAAACGCCCTATTCATTATTTGCGGGTGTGGAACAATCAGTTGCTTAGAAACAATCACTTGCACACCATAAATAATAATGTCTAAGTCAATGGTTCTTGCACCCCATTTTTTCTCGCGCACACGATGCTGTTTGGTCTCAATACCTTGACAAACATACAGCAATTCTAATGCAGTTAAATGCGTATCAACCTGACACATGGCATTGATATAATCAGGCTGCTTTGAGCCGTCAATGGGTGGCGATTGATACAAACTCGACAACGCTACCACTTTCACATCCTGTGTGTCATTCAGCACAATTAGCGCATCTTTAATTTGTTGTTTTGGGTTGTTAAGGTTTGAACCCAGTCCGATATATGCTAACACTAATTTTATTCCTAATTCTTTGTTAATTTTGAACTTGTAAAGAGTCTTTAAAAGTTATTTTTATCTAATTTTTCACCAGTAATCGATCTGTTTTTAGTTTGATAAATGGCAATGGCTTTACCCATTTTTTTAATTTTTACAAACTTTGCCATTCCTTTTCATAATACTTATTATCAAGTTTTTTACCATCAGCATTAAAACTTTTGGGAGTAACTCTTTTAATGTCATCATAGACTGAAATTGGCATCCAATTGTGTTGCACATTGGTAAAAATTTTATTGTAAATAACTTTATAACCTTGTATAGAAAGATTATCTTTTGTTGATAATCTTTCAGTTAAATATGCTTTAAACTTTTGTTCACCATTTTCAGTAAAAGTAACGCCAATAATTTTATCTTTTTTGATTAACAATAACCAGGTAGTTTGTTATTTGTCTTTACATTAAAACCATTTTGATATTCTTCATCAATAGCTAAACTAAAATCTGCATCTTCTTTTTCACTTTTAGAAACGATATAATTGCCTGATTGATAAAGATTAAAAAAAGTGTTTCTGTTGCTTCATTCTCACTTTGCTTGAAAATAGATAACTGCTCAGACTCTATATTTTTAATCTGTTCTTCTTGTGTAGATTTCTCTTGTAGTTGTATGTTGTCTTGTTTTTTTACTCTTGTTTCTACTTGGATAGAATGGTTGAACAATACATCCCAAAGTTGAGCGGTTGCTTGATGTTTATCATTAATATAGTATGAATAAAGAATACGAAAAAATTGCCAGCCCGCCCGTTCTAATATTTCTTGACGCTGCATATCTTTCTCATATTGCTCATCACCATGCCAATAATCACCATCACACTCAATAACAATTTTTATGCCATCTGCACAAAATACAACTAAATCAACTTCATAAAATTGCTACTTATATGTGCGGGTTCTACTTTGTGGCCTTTGTTGATAATATCATTAAAACCTCCACTTCAAACCAGCTTCTAAAAGGTTGAGGCAGTTTAGGTTCTTCACCATACATCGGTTTTGGATTAGGCACAGAAATTAACTGACGCTGTTCAAATTCTGTCGTATTGTAATTAACAATATAGTCTAAAAGTTTATAACGAAAATCATTATGATTGGTTAAATCTTCTAATCACACCGAATGGAAAAGCCATAATTGATCTTTAGCCCGACTTACGGAGACATTAAAGCGTCTTTTGTCTTTATCTGTTGTCGGCGCCCTCCTATCATGATTATTGGCTGTTATTAAACTCAGAAAGACAGTATCTCGCTCATCACCTTGAAATGAAGCAGGACCACCAACCATTATTTTTCTTTCTTGGTAGTCTCTGCTGTTAACTTTTTCTAGCAATAAATTATGAATAATATCTTGTTGAGCATTGCCTTGTAAAACAATAACTCCAATAGTTTTATTTTGATATTTATCATCTTTAATAATTTCAACGATTGTACTAATAATAGCTTCCGCTTCAGGCTTGTTGTCGATGCCACTGCCCTCCCTCTCCCCTCTACATACCCTGTATCACAAAATGTATTTTTTAGTGGAACAAGGCACTTTTCAGAATAAGTCCTGAGTGGGGAAAGTGAAGTATGAGGAGCGTAGCATAATTAATTGGAAAATTCAATAATTTCAGGTATACAACAAAAATGCTCACGCAAAGTGATTTTATCAAAATAAGCACCTGCATGATCAAAAAAACTACCAGTCGTGCCATAATATTCTTTATGAGGTATGTCTTGTAAATATCTATTAATAGCATTTTGAACCTCTTCTTCATTAACGCTAATATATTCAGGTGCAATCTGTTGATCATCACCGACAATAATAATTTTCTTAGTCAAATACAGTAATAACATGGCATCAATACCTAATTGACTAGCCTCATCCACAATGATATGATCATACATCTCTTGTTGCGGGGTAATGATATCTGCTAACTGTTGTAATGGCATAATCCAACAGGGAATAACATCTTTACACTTCTGCATTTGTTGTTTAGCAATTTTTCGCCACTTCTGTGTGCGTTTACTTTCTATTTTACCAATATTACTGACTACTTTTGCCCAAAGATTTAACTCAGTTTTTAATGTTCTATTTTTAACTTTTCTGACTGTATATTTCCATACTTTATTTGCACCAATATCGGTAATTGATTTTTGCGCTTGAATTTTATTGTATTTAATGCTTTTTTCTAAATCACTTATTGCGCTCTCTTTTAGGTAATCGTTGTACATAATTTTGAGCGTGCTTAAAGTAAAATGCATCTTGCAAGTCTGTGAAAGTAGTTACACTGCCAGAAAGAATTTTTTCGATTGTACTAGGGATTTTTTCACTTAATTGTTGTCGAATTTCCTTAAACTGGTTTTTCTGCTCTATCTTGTCACAGGTGTTCTGATAATTCTGATACCGCCCTTGTCTTGTAAAGTCAATTTTTGCATGTACATCCACTAAATACTTATCTGATTTTAATTTGTATAATAAGATTATTTCTTGATAGAGCAACAATTTTTTCTCATATTCATTCTCAAAATCAGCGTTATATATTCTTTTTAATTTATCAAAATTTTTTTTCAGTTTTACATCTTTGATAACTTGTTCAAATTCTTCTATGGTATCGCAGTCGCTATCATTAACTTTAACCCCCTCAACAAAATAGAGTTTTTCTTTTATTTCTTTAGGTAAAAAGAGCTTTCCAGCAGAAAAACCAATACCCTCTAATCGATTACCATCATTTAAATACCTCAACAATGTTTCCGCATGATTTTTTAGGATATTAAGGTTTGTATTAGGATGGGTGATTGTAATATTGTCCAATTCTTTTAACACCTCTAATACTGGCAACTCATTAATTAAACATTCTAGCTCTTGAATATCATGATCTTCCAAAGACAAATCGCCATACTTTTTTATTAATTGATAGTATTGTTTAACTTGGTCTGGTATTGGTAGTTTTTTTATATCTAAAACAGTGTCAAAATCCAACGATGTATAAATTTGATTAAATTCAATGAGCTTATTAAATTGATTTTCTAAATTTCTATCATCGTAATCGTTATATTTATCTTGATACCACTCAAATTGTTGCTCATCAGTTTTTAATTGCTCCAATACATCAACCAACATACCCTGATATTTAGGATTGTTAGTTTCCTGAGTACCCTGCCTAACAATCTCTTTATATTTGTTAGTATCTTTAGAAATTTTTCTTTTAACTTAGTCTATTTCGTTTGTTTTATCAATGTAATTAAAATTCTCTAATTTATTTTTAATCGCTTCAATACTACTACTTAAATCATCTTTGGAGGCTTGGTCACTACCCTAATAATTAACCACAAGACTTTGGTATTCATTAGGCAATTTATTCTTTAATACTTCTAAAGCGCGTTTAGTTTGAGCAGTTACCAATACTTTATTGCCTGTTGCTTGCAAATGACAAATTAAATTAGCAATGGTATGTGATTTTCCCGTTCCAAGCAGCTCTTGCACTACAAGAGCCTTATGGTATTTTATTTTGTCAAGTGCTTTTTCTTGTTCTTGATTGGCAGGATATGGAAAATAAATAGTTTCTGGTGTTGTTATTTTGCTTGAAGTTCAATTTTCATTATCTTGTATATTTTGACCAAGCAAGTAATCAATAAGTTTTATCTTTTTTGGCTGTTCTTGCTTTTCTAAAGTTTTTATAATTTGTTCATATGCTTTACTAAGTTTACTGGTATTTTTCTTTCTTAGAATTAGTGCTGGAGCATAAGAAATACTTTTATAGTTAGTTATTTTGGGCTTAAATATTTGATCATAATATTGCTCCATATCGACACCATCTGCAAAATTTTTAACAACCTTGTTTGCACTTTTATATCTAACAAAGCTATATCATCATTCTGTTCATCAACAACAGCTTGTTCAAAAAATTTCTCAGCCTCCTGAATGCTATTGTTGTCAAGCTCTATTAGAATGAATTCATCTTCAACTTCTAAATTTTCACCACTTGTCTTAACTGTGATAGTGGCTTTATTGTATTCAATATTAGCAATTTGAGTGACAAGATGACGACAATATTTTTGAGTATCGTTATTTTGTTGATAATTGAACAAACCAACAGCAATAATCAATTCATGGGTTTCACTATTATTTTTTAATTCTTCGTAAAATTTAAAAAAATGTTGATAAAGTTTAAATAGTTTTATGTATTCGGTTAATTACTTGTTATATTTTTCTTTTTGCTACTGATATTCTTGCTGTTTTTCTTGGTATTGCAGCAAGTCATCTAAAAATAGAGTTACTTCATTATGTTCTATTTCTGTTTTTACAACAATATCAATATCTTCATCATGTAAATTTTCAAGCCAGTTGATTAACTCCTTGGGTGTTTGTATTTGTGGTTTTATAGGCGCTTGTAGCTCTTTTGGTTTTTTAAGTTTCAGCCAAAAATCTTCTTTGCTATCTGCTTTAACGGTATTAAAAATAATGCTATTATTAGGAATAGTATCAAGCCAAACACAATCATATTGCTTAGGTGAATCAATATTCTTTATTACTTTATTACGTAATTTAGCAAATTCTTTTAAATACTCAAATAATTGTAAATATTGCCTCATAATAATTTTATTATCTTATCCAGTTTTTAAACTTCAAGCCTGCCATGTGTTTAATTTCTTTACTATTATTACTTACCCTTTGAATCGTTACTTACGTACTTATACGTAAATATAAATAACGATTCAAAGATTGCCTTGTGTTGTTTTCAATGGGCAGAATACAAGTATTTTGAGTGAATTTATCTAAATTGATTTTTTTGATCTGGCAAATACGGCTAAGTATATACTTCTTTTTCTCAAAAGAAGGTGCCGATAATAGAATTAATGCGACAGTCAACTGCTAAGATATTATACAAAGAATAATAAGTAACTGGCTTATCAGAATTTACAATATGTATTTTGTGCATATTGCCTTTTTTGATTCCCCATTGTCAAATAACATATCTTTAATATGTCTTGACATAACAGATTACTCCTTACCAAAAAAATATCCGCAATATCTTTTTAACGGTTTCACTATTTTCTGACTTAAAAAATCGCTAAATTTTTATTCATTTTAAATATACAATCAACAATGGATAAGCGTGCCAATGCGCTCACCTGCGCCCAGTTTAGACAAAACGTCAGTCTGTCTGCCTGAGGCGATGATAGTAATGGTGTTTGATTCAGCAGCTGTTTTGGCTGCTAATACTTTGGTGTACATGCCACCAGAACCTAGTAAGCCACCTGCTCTGCTAGCAACTTGTGTTAATCTTTCATCATTCACATGGATTTTATCAATCAATTTAGCATTAACATTTTGGCGTGGATCAGCATCATAAACACCGCCTTGATCTGTCAAAATAACCAATTGAGTCGCTTTCACTAAATTAGCCACTAATGCTGCCAAAGTGTCGTTATCTCCTAATTTAATTTCATCTGTGACAACTGTGTCGTTTTCATTAACAATTGGTACAATGCCTAATGCCATTAAATTATTTAAAGTTGCACGAACGTTTTCACTTTGTTTGTGCTTGGCAAAATCATCATGAATTAACAATACTTGTGCGGTGTGAATATCATGTTTAGCAAACAAAGATTCATAAGTTTGTACCAAGCCCATTTGCCCAACTGCAGCGGCAACTTGAAGTTTGTGTATATTCTCAGGTCGTTTGTTCCAGCCTAAACGTTTCATACCCTCAGCAATCGCACCGCTTGACACCAAAATAATGTCAATATTTTGTTGAGTTAATTTAACAATTTGCTTTACCCATGAGCCAATAGCGATTTTATCTAAGCCCTTACCATCATTGGTTAAAAGTGCAGATCCAATTTTAATGACCCATCTTTGCTTACCCATTCTCTTTTACTAGTTTAAACAAATTAGCCACTAAATCTTTACAGCCCAGGCCATTTAAAGCAGAAATACTATAAACCTTTCCTTTATAACGAGTGCTTTCTAATAAACCTTGAACCATAGTATCTCTATCTCTCTCTGGCAACAAATCCATTTTGTTAATCACTAATAATCTTGGCTTTCTGGCCAGTTCTTGATCGTATTTTTTTAGCTCTTTTTCAATGGTTAAAAAATTCTCAACTGGATCAGATCCATCAGCTGGCAAGATATCCACCACATGTAACAATGCTTTTGCACGCGACAAATGCTTTAAAAACTCAAACCCCAAACCCACGCCTTCGTTGGCATTTTCAATCAACCCCGGAATGTCTGCCATGACAATATGTTCATCATAATAAGACACCACACCTAACGAAGGGTGTAACGTGGTAAATGGATAGTCAGCCACCTTGGGTCTTGCGCTTGAAATTTGCCTAATCAGACTTGATTTACCCGCATTAGGCATGCCTAAAAGACCGATATCAGCCATAATGCTTAACTCTAAACCAATCTCACGCATCTCACCTGGAGAACCTGGCGTGGTTTTACGTGGTGCACGATTAATGCTAGATTTAAACCGTGTATTGCCCAAACCATGAAAGCCGCCTTTAGCAACTAGCATGATTTGCTCATGCTCAATCATTTCACCAATTAACTCATCGGTTTCAAGGTCATAAACTTTAGTGCCCAGTGGAATTTCAACTGTTAAATGTTGTGCTGACTTTCCACGCTTGTTTTGACCCGACCCAGGTTGTCCATTTTTCGCCCTAAACAAACGCTTAAAACGAAATTCACTAAGCGTGTTTAACCCTTCTTGTCCTTGAAAATACACATGGCCGCCATCACCGCCATCACCGCCGTCAGGACCACCATCAGGAATATATTTCTCTCTACGAAAGCCTAAACATCCTGCCCCACCTTTGCCAGCCTCAATACGAATACTGGCAGAATCAACAAATTTCATAAAGGACTTCAAAACCGCTAAAATACAATGAACCGTATTATACCACTGCCAAAATGAACCGAAGTCTCTACAGCACTATAGGATATTTTTTATTACCCTTTATTATTTTAAGGTTAATGATTAAAGGCATAAAAACACCCAAATTTAGGCAAAGAATTAACGAGCGACTCGGCTTAATTGCTAAAATCCAAGTGCCTGTTATTTGGGTACATTGTGTTTCTATGGGTGAATTTAAAGCAGCTATTGTTATTATCAACCAACTTATTAAACAATACCCTAGTCATAAATTATTAATTACCACAACCACACCTACAGGCTCTGATGCAGTGATTAGTCATTATCAAAATAAGGTATTGCATCTTTATTTTCCTTATGATTTGCCACTAATTGTTAGGCGTTATATTAAAAAAATTAACCCAAAAATATGCCTACTACTAGAAACAGAAATTTGGCCTAATCTAATCCACGAACTCAACAAAAATAACATTCCAACACTGCTTATCAATGCCAGATTATCACAACGATCAAAAGAAAAATATCAAAAATTTACCGCCAATTTAATTAAGCCCACCTTAAACAAACTCACTTTGATTGCTGCTCAAAATCAAAATTCTGCTAGTCGTTTTATTGAATTAGGTGCTAAGAATAATAATGTAATCATAACTGGTAATATTAAATTTGATCAAAATACAAAGCCTGACTCAACAACAAGTAATGAGTTACAGGTGATAATTGGCAGACGTAAAGCTGTTATTTTTTCCAGCACTCACGAAGGCGAAGAGGCACAAATTATTAATGAATATTTAAAATACAAACACACCATTGATGCCTTACTTGTTATTATCCCAAGACATCCAGAACGTTTCAATGCAGTTTATAAATCAGCTAAAAATGCCAATCTTAATGTTGTTTGTCGCTCAGAAAACCAACCTGCTCAAAATGCTCAAATTCTTTTAGGTGACTCTATGGATGAAATGATGTCTTACTTTGATATTGCTGATATTGTTTTCATGGGGGGCAGTTTAAACAACACTGGCGGACATAATATGCTTGAACCTGCCGCCCTTGCCAAACCCATTATATTTGGCCCTAATGTATTTAACTTTACCGAAATATCATCAGATTTATTAAAACAAAACGCTGCCATTCAAATTCAAAACGTAGAGAGTTTATTTAAAAAAATAATGGTGCTATTAAATGATAAAAAACAATGCAAAGTATTAGGCAGTAACGCTCAACAATACCTTTATAGTAAGCAAGGTGCAGTTAAAAACACATTGCAATTAATTAAGAAATTTCTTACCTTGTGATTTTAAATTTACAATATAAAAAATGAGTTGTTGTGACACTAAAAACAATGAAAAGCAGTTATGCTACTGTTTTAATATCACTGAAAGTGCTTATATAGAAGCTATAAAACAAGGTAAAGAGAATGTCTTAAAAGGGTTTGTTGTATTTCAAACTAAACACAACTACTGTCATTGCAAAAACTTGAATCCTTCAGGTCAATGCTATTTGAAAGACTTTAAGATTTAAGACAACAGTCGAACAAATTAAGGGTCATTTTTTTAATTAAATTGACAAAAAATTTAAGCACCTTCTTTCATGTAAATTTCGCTGTCATTCTTTAAAAATTCTGCCGATTTTTTATCCATTTCTACTTGAATGGCATTAATCTTAGCGATCTCTTCTGCATCCATGGTTTTAATCTCCTGAGTAATTTTCATAGAACAAAATTTAGGGCCGCACATGGAACAAAAATGCGAGGTTTTTGCAGCTTGTTTAGGCATAGTTTCATCGTGATATTTACGTGCTGTATCTGGATCTAGACCTAAATTAAATTGGTCTTCCCATCTGAATTCAAAACGCGCTTTGGAAAGGGCGTTATCACGAATTTGTGCGCCCGGATGTCCTTTGGCCAAGTCAGCCGCATGTGCTGCAATTTTATAAGCGATAATGCCTTGCTTAACATCGTCTTGATTGGGCAAGCCTAGATGCTCTTTTGGTGTCACATAACAAAGCATGGCACAACCATACCAACCAATTTGTGCCGCACCTATGGCACTAGTAATGTGATCATAACCTGGTGCAATATCAGTCGTTAATGGACCAAGTGTGTAAAATGGTGCTTCACCGCATTCTTCTAGTTGCTTATCCATATTCTCTTTAATCATCTGCATAGGAACATGGCCAGGGCCTTCAATAAAAGTTTGCACATCATGCTTCCAAGCAATTTTGGTAAGGTCTCCCAAGGTTTCTAATTCGCCAAATTGAGCCGCATCATTAGCATCAGCAATACAGCCAGGACGTAAGCCATCGCCTAGTGAAAAGGTAACATCATATTGCTTCATAATTTCACAAATATCTTCAAAGTGTGTATAAATAAAACTCTCTGTGTGGTGTGCTAAACACCACTTTGCCATAATTGAGCCGCCACGAGAGACAATGCCTGTAATACGATTAATAGTCAGTGGCACATGTTGTAAACGTACGCCTGCATGAATGGTAAAATAATCTACCCCCTGCTCAGCTTGCTCAATTAAGGTGTCACGAAACACTTCCCAAGTTAAATCCTCAGCGATGCCATTAACTTTTTCTAATGCTTGATAAATAGGTACAGTGCCAATAGGCACAGGTGAGTTACGGATAATCCATTCACGAGTTTCATGAATATTTTTACCTGTTGAAAGGTCCATAATGGTATCTGCGCCCCAGCGAATACCCCACACCATTTTATCAACCTCTTGTTCAATACTTGAACCTAGTGCAGAATTACCGATATTGCCATTAATTTTAACCATAAAATTACGACCAATAATCATCGGCTCTGTTTCTGGATGGTTAATATTAGCAGGAATTACCGCACGCCCTCTGGCAACTTCATCGCGCACAAACTCAGGTGTGATTACATCAGGAATATTAGCACCAAAACTTTCGCCTTTATGCTGGCCAATTTGGCCTTTATATTCTTGCCATTTACAATTTTCACGAATGGCGATGTATTCCATCTCAGGCGTAATAATGCCCTGTTTAGCATAATGCATCTGTGATACATTTTTGGCATTTTTAGCACGACGTGGCACTTGTAAATGCTCAAAGCGTAGCGTATCTAACTGCGCATCATTTCGGCGTTCATTAGAAAAATTAGAACTCAGTTTGGTTAATATTTTAGTGTCATTTCGCTGTTCAATCCAAGTGGCTCTAATATTGCCAAGACCTTTACGTAAATCAATCTCGACATTAGGATCGGTGTAAACACCTGAGGTGTCATAAACATGAATAGGGGTATTTTTTTCTGCTAACTCACCAATGGTATCTGTAAGTGTAATCTCACGCATAGGTACTTGAATATCTTTGCATGACCCTTGCACATAAATCTTATTAGAACTGGGAAATGGTTTGATAAACGCCTCATTAACGTTTGACATATTTTTTAAGGTTTTGCTTGACTGGCTCATTGACGGTATAATTAATGAAAATATTAAATTGAAATTCAAAAATGGTAATTTTAACCCATAGACCACGTCGTATGAGAAAACACGCACATACCCGTAAATTAATACGTGAAAACAACCTAACAGCCAGCGATTTAATCTTTCCAATTTTTATCATTGAGGGTCAGAATAAACGACAAAGTATTGACTCAATGCCGGATATTGAGCGTTTAAGTATTGATCAATTACTAATTGAAGTGGCTGAATTGATTGAACTAGGTATTCAAGCCATCGCACTTTTCCCTGTTGTTCCAACAGAAAAAAAATCATTAGATGCACAAGAAGCATTTAATCCAGATGGCTTGGTACAACGTGCTATACACGCCGTCAAACAAAAATATTCAAACTTAGCAGTGATTACCGATGTCGCACTTGATCCATTTACCACGCATGGCCAAGATGGCTTGGCTGATGATGATGGCTATGTACTCAACGATGAAACCATTGAAGTCTTAGTCAAACAAGCCTTATCTCATGCGCAAGCTGGTAGCGATATCGTGGCACCAAGTGATATGATGGATGGGCGTATAGGTGCCATTCGTAAAGCGCTTGAAGAGAATGGGTTTATTCATACGAATATTTTGGCTTATTCTGCAAAATACGCCTCCCATTATTATGGCCCTTTTAGGGATGCCGTTGGCTCTTCGGCTAATTTAGACTCATCTAGCAAAGAGACTTACCAAATGGACCCTGCTAATTCTAATGAAGCAATTCGTGAAGCGGGTTTAGATATTGATGAAGGTGCGGATATGGTCATGATTAAACCTGGGTTGCCCTACTTAGATATTGTTTATCGAGTCAAGCAAACCTTTGGTATCCCTACTTTTGCTTATCACGTCAGTGGTGAATATGCCATGTTAAAAGCGGCTGCACAAAATAATTGGCTCAAGGAAGAGCAAGTGGTGTTAGAAACTTTGTTGGCGTTCAAGCGTGCTGGTGCTGATGGTATTTTAACTTATTATGCCAAGCAAGCTGCTAAATGGCTAAAGTAAGAATATTATATATCTTAATTTTTTGAGGCGTTATTATGGAAAATAAATCATTATTTAGCTCAATTGTTTTAACCATCGCTTTGATTGTTGGTTATTTTATCCACAATAGCCAAGTCATTAAACTTAACAATGAAATCAGCAGTCTTACACAAGAATACAACACTAAGCTTATAGCACTTCAACCTAATAATGCTAGGCAAATTACCAAATCTTCTGCCACCACGAGCAGTACAAATGCATTGGAAAGTCTCAATAACCAGCTAATTAAAACGCGTTCAGCATTAAAAAAAGCACAAGATAAGCTTTCATTGGCAAACCAGTAAAGGTCATATTTTAAATGATGAAATTTTACAAATAAATGACGCAAGATCCAAGGTAAAAACTTTAAAAAGTTCACTAACTTCAGTTCAAGAAAAATTACAAATCTCTGATGAAAGACTTAAATATTTAAAAAGTATCTTTGAAGAGCAAAATAAAAATACAGTCACAAAAAGCATTGCCCGCATTAAAAATTAAAAGAAACCTCAACAGGCATTACTATAACAGGGCTTATTGTGCCTGCTATTGGTGTGACAACCTTAATCTCTTACACTGCTGAAGAAGTACAAAACTACTGTGATAATATTAAAAATACCATGGGCTTAGAATACAAAGTATTTGGCAAAGTTATTTCATTAGATAACGACATGTAAACGAGTTACCATCAACAATGCATGGCATGCTAAGTTTTAAAGATAAAATCAAACAAAGTTTTCAGAAAGTGCTAATTGTTGAATAACGCCATTTACAAACAATAGTAATCTATTTTAGTCTTAAACCACTCTATTTTTAATCAAATCTTCAACAACTTTTGACTCTGCCAAGGTTGAAGTATCGCCCAAATTATCATAATCATTTTGTGCAATTTTTCTTAAAATTCTACGCATAATTTTACCACTGCGTGTTTTTGGCAAACTTGGTGCAAATTGAATTTTATCTACCGTAGCAATAGGTCCAATTTCACGGCGTACTAATTTAACCAATTCAGCTTTAAGCTCATCTGTTGATTCAACGTCATTCATAATTGATACATAAGCATAAATACCCTGGCCTTTAATATCGTGAGGATAGCCCACCACTGCAGCCTCTGAAACACCATCATGCAAAACCAGTGCAGATTCAATCTCTGCTGTACCTAGGCGATGTCCGGAAATATTAAGTACATCATCTACGCGTCCAGTAATCCAATAATAACCATCAGCATCGCGCCTAACACCATCACCTGTAAAGTACTTACCTGGAAAAGTGGAAAAATAAGTCTCCATAAAACGCTGATGATTGTTATACAAAGTGCGCATTTGCCCTGGCCAAGACTTTGCTAGTACTAAAATACCCTCGGCTTCACCTGTTAATATTTCACCTTTTTCATTCACAACTTGTGGCTCAATACCAAAAAATGGCTTGCTGACTGACCCTGGCTTAAGTGCAGTTGCATAAGGCAAAGGTGTAATCATATGGCCGCCTGTTTCTGTTTGCCACCAAGTATCAACAATAGGGCACTTGCCTTTTCCAATAGTGTGATAATACCATTCCCACGCTTCAGGATTAATAGGCTCGCCAACCGTGCCCAAAATACGTAAACTTGAACGTAAGGTATTAATAACATGTTCATCGCCAGCACCCATTAGTGCGCGAATTACTGTCGGTGCAGTGTAAAAACTATTGACTTGATGTTTGTCAATAACTTGCCAAAAACGTGAGGCATCAGGATAAGTTGGAATGCCTTCAAACATTAATGTGGTTGCGCCATTTGCAAGTGGTCCGTAAACAATGTAGGAATGCCCTGTTACCCAACCAACATCTGCTGTACACCAATATATGTCGCCTTCTTGATAATCAAAAACATATTGATGCGTCATCGCAGCATAAAGCAAATAGCCGCCTGAGGTATGCAACACGCCTTTGGGCTTTCCAGTGGAACCAGAAGTGTAAAGGATAAATAGCGGTGTTTCAGCATCAAATGACTCACATGGACATTCAGCTGAAACATCAGCAACTAAATCATGGTACCAAACATCTCTATCATTCCAATTAACATCATCACCTGTGCGCTTTACCACAATCACTTTGTCAACGCAATCGCACTCACTAACTGCTTGATCAACATTTGCCTTTAACGCGGTAGCTTTACCGCCGCGCATGCCCTCATCAGCGGTAATAACAATCTTACACTCAGAGTCTAGAATTCTATCTTTTAATGCTTCTGGTGAAAAGCCGCCAAATACCACAGAGTGAATGGCACCAATACGAGCACAAGCCAACATAGCGTAACTTGCTTGTAAAATCATCGGCATATAAATACAAACTCGATCGCCTTTTTCAACCCCTAATGCTTTAAGACCGTTACTAAGTTTTGCCACCTCATCATGAAGTTGTTGATAAGTAATATGTTGACTCGCCTCAGGGTCATCACCTTCCCAAATAATGGCTGTTTGGCTTGCACGCTTTGGTAAGTGCCTATCAATGCAGTTGTAAGCAACATTTAACTCGCCACCCTTAAACCACTCAATTTGACCTTTTGTATAATCAACGTTGGAGACCTGCGTCCAATCCTTATCCCAATCTAGGAATACTTTGGCTTGTTGCGCCCAAAATGAATCACTATCATCAATTGAATTTTGATACATTAATTCATAAGTTGCCTCATCACATATGGGTGGCTTACTGGGTTTGATAATTGGATACATAGTGGTTGATTTAAGAAGTAAAAAAGTTAATCATACCTAGAAAACTACGTTCAGACACATCATTTTTAAATAATCAATTCGCCCAATTTGATGGTGTCAATACTACCCATATAAGCCACTTGGGCTAAAAACAACTCTGCTGTTGAAATGGCGTCTTGCATGGTATTATGAGCTTTATAATGAGTCAAGTTGTATTGACTTCTAAGTGAAAACAATCTTAAACTCTCGGCATTAATGTGGGTTTGATTAGCGGTGCGTTTTCTGGTTTCAATTTTTGAAGTATCTAGTATTCTCATTGGTAAGTTGTCAAAATGGTATAGTTGCCAACATGCTTCGTTAATAAAACTTTTTTCAATATTATCAAAGTGCACAATAACGACTCTATTTGTCATTGCTTGAAATAAATCAGTCATCATATGAGAAAACGTTAACCCTTGAGAAACCTCATCATCAGTGAGTTGATGAATGCCAACATTTTGCTCAGTTAATAAACGTTTAGGCTTGACCAAAACATGAGTACTGTCTTTTAAAGATAAATGCAAATCCTTAATCAAAGTGTACCCCATACTAACAATTCTATCTTGTTTAGCACTCAACCCCGTAGTTTCAAAATTAAACACTAAAAATTCAATGGTTTTAATCAGTGTTTGCTTGCTAATAATAGGGTGAGACAAATAATGTTTTAGTGCATTAGGCAATTCATCATTATTGAGCAAATATTGGCGGTATTTTTCTGGGAAAAGACGATAAATATTTTCAATCATAGCAAAGCAGTTTTATATTGAGAAACCATCGCACTTTGCATTTGTTCCACAATATGAAAAGCATCTTTAAAATGTTTTTTATCCAGTGAAGATATCTCTTCAGGCAGTACATAATTATCCACATCACGTCCCTCTTTAATTTGGCGCATCTGATGTTTAATACGCACAAAATTAATAAACTATACGCCTCAATTAAATCTCTACCGCCTGAACCACTCAAGCCTTTTTGGTCAATTAGTTCTCTAAGCCTATCCTGCGTATTAACTACAGATACCGCTGATGACAAAGCATAAACCCGAGCAAAATCAATAATCGGCACAACGCCTTTTGTTTTCAAATTGAGTGCTTTATGATTGAGTCCATTTTTATCTAAAATAAAATGACGAAAAAATCCTAGTGGTGGTTGGTAATGCTGTGCATTACTAGCCATATAAGATTGAAAAATGGCGTTTTTTCGAGTTTTATCTAACATGCCAGATAATAGCGCCTTTAATAAAGAAGAGTCGCCATAAATACACTTCATATAAAAGAAAATACTGGCATACATTAAAGCTTTAGGTTTAGGCGATTCAATCCACTAATTAAAATAAGATTGCCACACGGATAAAGGCTGGCGCCGTTTTTGATTAGTCGCCATCACTTCTCCTGGACAGTAAACATAGCCACATGCATTTTAATGCCATCGCACACATACTTAGCAAGTTTAACAAAATAATCACCCTGTATTTTGGGCTGGAAATCATCATTAATAATTAACAAATTATCCTGATCAGAATGTATAGTTTGTTCTGATCTTGCCAATGAACCAGCCACCACCCATGCATAAGCTACTGGCGCTTGACCAAGGTGTTCCTCAGCCTGTTTTAATAATTGTTGATTAATGGCGCGCCCTATTGAACTGATAGAATAAGCAATGTCATGTTCATCTGCATTAGCATCCAGCGTATTGACCAATAGCAAAGGCACTTATTTGGAAATTTTAACCAATTGTTCAAGCGTGGCTGCACAATGAATTTCATTAATTAAAAATACCACATTATGGCTTTGTTTTCTTAATAAATCTGCTATCGTTACTACGCCAACTACTTGTTTGTTTTTAATAATGAACAAGTGCCTAATTTGCGCATTTGCCATTAACAGCATAGCCTCCATACCGCTTTTATAATGCGCAATAGAAATAGGGTCAGGCTTCATGGTATTCTCAACAGGACTACTATAATCAATGTTCTGAGCCACAACTTTGGTGCAAAATGCCCTGTCAGTAACAATACCACACAATTTTTGCTGATGAGTAATCATCACCGAAGTTACATGATGTTGGGTCATTAATTCCGCCACTTGATTAACACTGGTTTGCTTGTCAAGCAAGTAAGCATTGTTAGCTTTAGACATTGATAACACCAAACTGTCTAATAAATTTTGCTGAGTTGTATTTTGATTTTTAAGACTCACCAAAAAGCCATTTTCTAAGTAAAAATTACCCACATCAGATTGCTCTGAAAACAAGTCAAAAAAGTATGCCTTTAGTATTCGATACTACAAAGTATCTTCTTTGCAAATATGTTGATACAGTACTAATTGAGCATTGTAGCCAAACCATTCTCTTTCCCCAAATATTTCAAATAATCGTTCATTATCATCTTCTATTTGGATAGCGCCTTTACGAACAAGATATAAAAATCGGGGTTTGATTGTTAGAATATAATCCCGTTTTCGATAACCTATCTCAATCTCTCTAGCCAAACTAGCAAGTTGCGTCTGGGTAGCATTATTTAGAGGTAAGGTAGATTTAAGAAAATCAATAACCTCCAGTGCTTCTATTTCCATGACTAATAAGGCTTATCTTTATCAATGATAACAGCGGGCACTTCAGTGTAAAAAGTAGCACCATTAACTGAAATAACAAGTTGTAAATAATCAAACTTATTAACTTCTACTGCTCTCGTTTTCCATAACATGCGATTTTCCTCAACCCAATTTGCAGGTATTGATAGTGAATCGTCACCACGCTGATTAACCAATGCAAAATTAATTCCTTCAGGGGCTTTTAGAGGCAATAAAAAATTGAGCCTTGCCATCAAGCTTGACGCTTTGGTGTAATTGAAATTTTAAAATCACCATTAACTAAATCACATTGCCCGCTTTCCCAGCGACAATTAGGTTTAACCAGCATTTTATACAATTCACCCTGTTGAGCTTTATGAGGCACTTCAGATACATAATAATCAACCGCAAAATAACTGATAATTACCGAAATCGGTGCAATAATCATAGCGGTAATAACGTGTTTATTTTTAATAAACATAATTTTGATTTTATGCCTTCTTTAAAGAAATAATGTGGATAAAAAAAAATGCCCAGCAGTACTGGGCATTTAGAACAAATTTAAACAGTATTAGTTATGAGAGGGGACACGAATGTTCTCAATCATTTCTTCAACCTCTTTAGGTACTGGTGCTGTACGACTCATTACAAGAAAGGCAACCACAAAGTTAACTGCTGCACCAATCGCACCAAAGGCATTAGGCTCAATCCCTAAGAACCAATTCGGATCCATGTCTCCTAAGAATGAAGTGGATTGCACAAACATAATGCCTTTATGTTGGAACACATAAAGTAAGGTCACGCCAATGCCTGATAACATACCGGCAATCGCACCTTCTTTATTCATCTTCTTAGAGAAAACACTCATCATCAATGCCGGGAAAATACTAGATGCTGCCAATCCCAAGGCAAGTGCCACCGTGCCTGCTGCAAAGTCTGACGGGTTAAAACCAAAATAACCTGCCACAGCAATTGCACCAGCCATTAATACTCGACTATACAAAAACTCTTTCTTATTCAGTAATTTCTGGATGCCACACGCCCTTGAGTAAATCGTGCGAAATCGATGAAGCAATTGCTAATAATAGATCAGCTGCTGTTGATAACTCCGCTGCCAAACCAACAGCTGCCACAATAGCAATCACCCAATTAGGCAGACCTGTAATTTCAGGATTAGCTAGTACCATGATATCTCTATCAACTTTAACCATTTCGTTAACCGCTTTGTCACCCGTATATTGAATCAAACCATCATTATTTTTATCCTCAAACTTTAACAAACCTGTTTTTTCCCAATTCTTAAACCAAGAAGGACGATCAGCATAAGCCAAATTATGTGCTTGATCTAGCTGGTCAATAGTGGTCATTAAGTTTAATCTTGCCATGGCAGCAACTGCTGGTGCAGTTGTGTAAAGAATAGCAATAAATAATAATGCCCAACCTGCAGACTCACGAACTGCTTTAACCGAAGGTACAGTAAAAAATCGCATAATAACATGAGGCAAGCCTGCTGTGCCAATCATAAGCGATAAGGTACAAACAAACATGTTTGTCAAGCTTAATCTTACTTGCATGGTATATTCAGCAAACCCTAACTCGGTCACTACTTGGTCAACTTTATCAAGCAAATAAACCCCATCTGCCATTTCACTACCCAAACCTAACTAAGGAATAGGATTGCCTGTTAACATAAATGAGATAAAAATTGCTGGAATGGTGTAAGCAATAATCATAATGACGTACTGAGCAATTTGCGTATAAGTAATGCCTTTCATGCCGCCCATAACTGCATAAACAAAAACAATTGCCATACCTGTTATTAATCCAGTTTCGTAATCAACCTCTAAGAATCTAGAAAACGCCGCGCCAATACCTTTCATTTGACCAATCACATGAGTAACCGAGGCAATAATCAAGCAAATCACCGCAACGACACATGCGGTTTTTGAATAATAACGATCAGAAATAAATTCGGGCACTGTAAATGAGCCATGTTTTCTTAAATAAGGGGCGAGTAACATCGCTAATAAGACATAGCCGCCCGTCCAACCCATTAAAAATACCGAACCGCTATAACCATAACCATAACCATAACCATAACCATAACCATAACCATAACCATAACCATAACCATAAAAGGCAATTAAGCCCGCCATGGATATGAATGATGCAGTATCCATCCAATCTGCCGCTGTTGCCATACCATTAACAATCGGATGAATGTCGCCACCAGCCATATAGAACTCAGCCGTAGTGCCTGCCTTTGCCCAGAAGGCAATACCAATGTAGAGGGCAAAAGTCGCTCCTACAAATAAAAAAGTTAGTGTTTACAAATCCATAATATTCTCCCCTTAATCCTATTTTTCATGCACGTTGAACCGCTCATCAATTTGATTCATTTTCTTAGCATAATAAAAAATAAAAATGACAAAAGTATAAATAGAGCCTTGTTGCGCAAACCAAAATCCTAATTTATACCCACCTAGTTTAACTAAATTTAGCACATCAACAAACGCAATGCCAAATAAGTATGAAACTACGAATCAAACACTTAAACACTTAAACACTTAACAATCAGTGCTATATTGGCCTTCCAATAATCACTATTTTTTGTCATGCCCTCTCCCCTTTTTTTATTAAAATCAAATAAATTAAAAATGCATAGTACAACAATAAAGAAACAATTGTTAACTGTCACATGTTACTAACTATAGATAACAAGTTTTTTAGACAAAAAAAATGACGCAAGCACGTCATTTTTAAGCAATTAAGCGCTAATTATTGCTCAATTTCTGTCATCTTATCAGTAACCTTATCAACCACTGCTGTTGATAGTTCATCTTCAATTTCAGACATCTTTGCGCTATCCGCCACTTTTTGCTGTGCTGATAATTGCTCTTCTATTTCATGAGTTTCGCTTAAAATTGAAGCATCAATAAGTCCTGCCTCAATCTCTCTTAATGCCACTACTGTTGGCTTGTCTTTGCCTGCATCTAATAGTGGTTTATAACCACCAGAACTTAATTGATGTGCACGCTTTGCTGCAACTAATACTAACTCAAAGCGATTTTCTACATGTTCTAAACATTCTTCAACTGTTACTCTTGCCATAATATTTACAATTTTACTTATGATAAAATCAAATAATTTTACACGAAAAAACAAGTTCAAGGAATATTCGATGGAAAGACTAATTGTACTAGATACTGAGACCACGGGCATTGAACCTTCTGAAGGTCATCGCATCATTGAAATTGGTTGTACAGAAATTGTAGACAGGCAAATCACTGAAAATAATGAATATCATGAGTACATACAACCCAGTCGTAATGTTGGCGATTCAGTACGAATTCATGGCATTACTGATAAATTCTTAACAGATAAGCCTAAATTTGAAGCCGTTGTTAAAACGTTTTTAACCTATATTGAAGGCGCAACACTTATCATTCACAATGCCCCATTTGACCTTGGTTTTCTAAACCATGAACTTAAACTTATGGGCATTGATGAGCGCATTGAGGATAAATGTAGCATTATTGATTCATTAGAACTCTCTAAACAACAACGACCTGGTACATTGCACAATCTCGATTCCTTGTGCCGACGATTTGAAATCGACTCAAGTGCGAGAACTGTACATGGCGCACTACTAGATGCGAAAATTCTAGCACAAGTTTATCTGGCAATGACTGGTGGGCAATCTACTTTATTTGGCAATGAACAAATTGCCAACAAGCAAGTCAATAATACTAATAATATTATTCGAGTAGAGCGTGCTATTGGCAAAATCAAAGTTGTTTATGCAAATGAACGAGAACTGGCAGCGCATACAAGTTACTTTGAAAAAATTTAATTAATTTAAGGCGATCATCAATGCAATATCAAGATTTACGAGAATTTATCACTGAATTAGAAAAACAAGGGCAGCTCAAACGCATTCAAACACAAGTTGATGCCCATTTAAAAATTACTGAGATTTGTCGCCGAACACTGGATAAACAAGGCCCTGCACTTTTGTTTGAAAATGTTAAAAATTCAAACATGCCAGTATTGGCAAATTTATTTGGTACGACAAAACGTGTTGCTACCGCTATGGGATAAAAAGACTTAATTGCATTAAGAGAATTGGAAAAACTATTGGCTGAATTAAAACAACCTAAACCACCCCAAGGGATTTAAAGATGCCATTGAAAAATTACCCGCGCTAAAAAAAGTACTCAATATGCCTGTTAAATTGGTTAAAAAAGGTCAGTGCCAAGCGATGGTTATTAAGGGAGATGAGGTTGATTTATCTAAATTACCCATTCAGACTTGTTGGCCTAAAGACGCCGTACCACTACTTACTTGAGGACTAACCATCACCCAAAGAACCATATAAAAAACGGCAAAATTTAGGCATTTATCGCCAACAAGTTCTTGGAAAAAACAAACTCATTATGCGTTGGCTGTCGCATCGTGATGGTACGCTTGATTTTAAAGACTGGTGTGAAGAAAATCCCAACGAGCCTTTTCCAGTTGCTGTGGCACTTGGGGCTGATCCCGCTACAATATTAGCAGCAGTTACCCCGATTCCTGATACATTAAGTGAATAATTATTGCGAGGCAAAAAACCAAAGTTTGCACGTATCTAGGCAATGATTTACAAGTCCCTGAAAATGCTGAAATTATCTTAGAAAGGTGTTATCCATCCAAATGAGATGGTAAATGAAGGTCCTTTGGGTGACCACACTGGTTATTATAACGAAGTAGAAAAATTTCCTGTTTTCACAGTGCAAAGAATAACTACCAGAACTAACCCGATTTATCACTCCACCTATACAGGCAAACCTATTGATGAATCTGCTGTATTAGGTGTGGCACTAAATGAAGTGTTTGTACCGCTTTTACAACAGCAGTTTCCAGAAATTATAGACTTTTACTTACCGCCTGAAGCTTCCTCATATTAGAATGGCAATTGTCAGCATCAAAAACAATATCCAGGGCATGCCAAACGTGTAATGATGGGTGGGTCGTTCTTACGTCAGTTTATGTATACCAAGTTTGTGATTGTCGTTGATGATGATATTGACGTTAAAAATTAGCAAGAAGTGATTTGGGTATTAAGCACACGTGTTGACCCAAGTCGTGATACTACTTTAGTTGACAATACGCCCATTGATTATCTTGATTTTGCCTCACCAGTTTCTGGTCTTGGTTCAAAATGGGCATTGATGCGACTAATAAACTTGTTGGTGAAACCAATCGAGAATGGGGGGAGCCTATTGAAATGGACAAAAGCGTAATACAAAAAATTGATGCCATTTAGCATGAATTAGGGATTGACTAGTTACAAACCATCGGCAATTTAACCATTTACATTTCAATTTAACAAAGTATAATTATCGTTTTTTCGGAGTGTAGCGCAGTTTGGTAGCGTATCTGGTTTGGGACCAGGTGGTCGGGGGTTCAAATCCCTCCACTCCGACCAAAAAAATACCTTGCATTTAGAGCGCTTTAATAACGACCTTTTTTTGGTATATGCGCCCATAGCTCAGTTGGATAGAGCAACGGCCTTCTAAGCCGTAGGTCACACGTTCGAATCGTGTTGGGCGTACCACTTCAAGGCAAAAAAGCCCGAAGTAATAGTTTATGGCGGGAATAGCTCAGTTGGTAGAGCCCCGGATTGTGATTCCGGTTGTCGCGGGTTCAAACCCCGTTTCTCGCCCCATCTTAGCTTTTGCAATATTTTTTACACGTTCAATTAGAAAATATTTTATCTAAATCACTCTCATCAAAAAATAAGTGCACATTGCATATTTCATTATGAATAGCAATTTCACCGTATTCTTTTAAGTAAGTCTCTAGCGTTTTTTTCGCCTAAATTGAAGATAATTTTTTCAAATTTTTCTCTATCTTGCTGGCACTCATATTCAATTTTATCTTCTTCAAACAATGTCACCATTTCTTCATGAAACAGCTTATGCAATAGAGATTTTACAGGTAGTTCGCATAATTCTGTATGAGTAATGGTATTTGCTAATAACAATATTCTCTCCCAGTCTTCGTTGACTATTTTACTTGCTATCTGGCATTTTTTGAACCAACATGGTTGATAAATTATCTTGATTTGATGATATCTAAATCTTGGATGCCAATTGATCTGACTGAGAAAAATAATCTTCAAATATTTGTATCAACCCTTTTGAATTAATGGGCACTAATGACCGAAAATTACGCTTAGTTTGTGCATTATATAAGGTGACAACGATTTTCCTTTTGCCTAAAATTTGACCAAAGTTATATCGTGCTCATCAATAACACCACTCACTTTAACCATGCCGCGTATCTTAAAATCATCGTTCACCTCAACCAGCAACAAACTAATTACACCCCCTTTGAAGCTGTATGGTGATTTTGCCTTTATGCTTCATGCCGTTTGCCAATATGATTGCCAGTGCACTCAATTCACCAAATAGCTGCTTAACCATTTTAGAATAGCCGCGGTTTTCAATTATCTACTGCCAAGGTCTATTGATTGATAAATACTGCCTACGGATGTCTAACTCTTTGAATAAAAATTATGCACGACACGATTGAGAAAAAAATTATCATTAAAAATGACAATCAATTATTACTTTATGCTTTAGTGACTGCTACTGCTTTATCAAAACAAGCCTTAAAATCAGCACTGTAAGAGTTGTGTGGCTTAAAACTGACAAAAAAATCAACCGAGTAAGACGTGTGAAAAAACCACTCAAAATTGGCAATGAGGTTTTTATTTACTTTAATGAAAAAAATTTATCTTCAGTAGCAACGCCACCAAAATTATTATTAGACAAACAAGATTACAGTATTTGGTTTAAACCAGCAGGCGTGTTTGCCCAAGGTTCAAAGTGGGAAGACCACTGCACACTCACAAGAACTGGTTGAAAAATCTTTAAATCCTCATAGTTTTTTAGTACATAGGCTTGACAGAGCAACCAGTGGGCTGATGATTATTGCTCATACAAAAATAACAGCACGAAATTTGTCTGGCATGCTTGCCAAGCGACAAATTAAAAAAACGTATGTTGCTATTGTTAAAGGGAAATTTTCAAATAGCGCCATCACATTGGATGAAAAAATTGACAAAAAAGACGCACTAAAATTTTACAACTTTAGTGGCGCATAATCATAATAAACCCTTATTAGAAATCAATATAAAAACAGGCAGGAAACACCAAATAAGAAAGCATTTAAGCGGCTATGGCTGCCCAATCATTGGTGACAGACTTTATAACAAAACTGAGAAAGTGCACGTGGAAGATTTACGACCCCAAGCAATTTCACTTAAATTTATTTGCCCTATTGAATTAAAAGGAAACGAAAGACTTGAATTTAAATAATGATACCCTTATATAATTATCATCGATATTGATTAATTTTTAGGGAGTTTAAGATGGAATATTTAACACAGAACTGGTTACTGATTATAATTATGGTTGTTTTACTTATTTGGGTTGTCAGTATTTATAACAGCTTGGTTTCTTACAAAACCCAGTATCAAAATGGCTTTGAGCAAATTTCAGTACAACTTAAACGACGCTTAGACTTGATTGGCAATTTAGTTGATGTTGCTAAAAAATACATGGAACATGAAAGGGAAACGTTAACTGCTGTTACTGAAGCTAGAGCAGGACTGATACAAGCCAACGAAGTGGCGCAAAAAAACCCAGGTGAGGCAAGTGCCATGGCAAATTTAGCCAGTTCTCAGATTGCATTGGACAATGCAATGGGTGGTTTTAATTTAAAAATGGAAGCCTATCCTGATTTAAAAGCAAGCGAAAATATGATGCAACTAAGTGAGGAAATGACCACCACAGAAAATCGCATTGCCAGTGCTCGACAGGGCTATAACGACTTGGTTCAAAAGTTTAATGAGTACAAAAAATCATTTCCCAATGTATTATTTACCGGTGTATTTGGCTTTGGTGTGGATGCGCTAAATTTAGAATTTAGCGAAAGTATGGCACAATTAAACCAAGCGCCTAAAGACTTGTTTGCTTAAGGGTGCATCAAGAAACCCCAACACAATTTATACCGATGGTAGGTCTCACACTGAAATACATAAAACAGCACTTTTTTCTATCCTTCAAAGGAGTACTAAAAAGAGTGCGCCTCCTAAATCGCACTAGAGTTTCTGGAGGCGTCCTTAACAATGGATTTTAGGGAGCATCAAGATAAAGCCAAAAAAAACACGTTAATCATTTGGATTTTATACCTTGTTTTATTGCTAATTTCATCTATATTGATTGGCTATACTTTGTTTGTTGGTCTCAATTTAGCACAGTTTTATCAGCCTGAATATCAACAATACAGCTTTGGTGAAAAGTTCATTGCTGCCAATCAAATCGTCTTTCAAAATCAAGAGCAATTGTTCGGTTTTTTAGGGTTTTCACTAGTGGCATTATTGGCAATGCTGAGTGCCACTGTATTTGGTTTTTTTCAAAAATCAAATGGGCATAAAGTCGCACTCGCCTTTGGTGGCAAACTAATTAGTGATGAAGACAAACTGTCAATTGAGGAAAAACAAGCGCTTAATATAATTGCTGAACAAGCTTTAGCAGCTAACATTTCTGCCCCTGCCTTATACATCATCCCGGATAATGCCATTAACGCCTTTGCTGCAGGAAAAACCACTCAAGAAGCAATTGTTGCCATTACTCAAGGCTCAATAGCAAGTTTTAATCGCACTCAATTATCTGGCGTCATTGCTCATGAAATTGGGCATATTGTCAACCATGACATCAAACTTAATATTCAAATCAGTGCCTTTGTGTTTGGCTTTACTGCACTATTTTTCCTCGCTAGGATGATATTTTACCAAGCCGCTTATAATCACCGTATAGATGGTCGAGCAAAATTAGTATTATTTACAATCGCTGCTATCATTGCATTAATTGGGATAATGACGGTTTGGTTCGGGCGTATTTTACAAGCAGCAATGTCACGCCAACGCGAATACTTGGCTGATGCTTCTGCTGTTCAATTTACTCGTTATCCTAATGGCCTGGTTGAGGCATTTGAGGTTATGCAAAATGGTGGCAAAACCAAACTTGAGAATCCCAATGCTAAAGAGTACGCCCATGCCATGTTGTTTGGTATGGGGGGTGAATTGTTTGCCACACATCCACCGCTAGATAAGCGTATTAAAAGAATTCAAAATAGAATCTGATGTCAATAGCCATTAAATCAAAAGATGATATTGAAAAAATGCGTGTGGCTGGGTGCTTAGCAGCTAATGTCATTAACATGATATCGCCTTATGTTAAGGCCGGCATTAGTACTGATGAGTTGGACAAAATTTGCCATGATTATATTGTTAATCAGCAAAGTGCTATTGCTGCACCACTTAACTATCACGGCTTTCCAAAATCTATTTGTACCAGTGTTAATCATGTGGTTTGCCACGGCATTCCTGGAGATAAGAGACTTAAAAAAGGGGACATAGCTAACATTGATATCACCATTATTAAAAATGGCTTTCATGGCGACACTTCAAAAATGTTCATCATTGGTAAATCTAGTGTCAAAGCGCAACGCATTTGTAGAATTGCACAAGAATGTTTATATATCGGCATTAAACAAGTAAAGCCTGGTGTTCATTTGGGTGAAATTGGCAAGGCAATTGATACTCATGCAAATAAAAATAATTGCGCCGTAGTGCGCGATTATTGTGGGCATGGCATTGGAACTGAGTTTCACGCTGAACCTCAAGTGGTTCATTATGATGATGGAAAATCAGATATTAGCCCAATCCTTGAAGCGGGTATGGCTTTTACAATTGAGCCTATGATTAATCTAGGTGGATTTGAAGTTATCACTTCTAAAGTCGATAACTGGACAGTAACCACAAAAGACCGCACGCTTTCTGCACAATGGGAGCACACTATCTTAGTCACGCAAAATGGATGCGAAATCTTAACACTCAGAGATGAAGAGTCGGTATAAAAATAGTGCGGTGCTTGTGCTAAAATAGCCTTTTTTTATCGCTATTATCTTGAACCGTTGAAACGCTTACGAAATTATTTTATCTCTGGTCTATTATTTTGGATACCCTTAGGGCTGAGTATTGTTGTTATTAAGTTCTTTTTAGAATTGGTTAACAACATTGTTCCCGCCCAATACCTACCAGAAGCTTTATTTGATTTAGACAAGACCATTCCTGGGTCTGGCGTTGTTTGGGTTATTTTAATCATGCTGATAACAGGCGCTTTGGTTAGTAACTTTATTGGTCGTAAACTCATCCAACTTTGGGAAAAACTACTCAATAAAATTCCAGGCTTTAGAAGCATTTATAGCGCACTTAAACAACTTTCAGATACTGTACTTAACCCGTCTGGCGAAAGTTTCAAAAAAGCATTATTGGTTGAATATCCGCGTAAAGGCATGTGGACCATTGCCTTTCAAACAGGCAACTATGGCGGCGAAGTGGCAAAAAAAATTGGGCAAGAAATGATTAATATTTACGTACCCACCACGCCCAACCCCACTTCTGGTTTTTTCATTATGCTCGCAAAAAAGGACGTGATTGAACTTGACATGAGTGTTGATGAAGCATTCAAACTGATTATTTCTACTGGCGTAGTAACGCCAGCACAAACAAAGGACAAACTATGAGAACACATTATTGTGGTGAACTAAACAAAGACAATATAGACCAAACAGTAGAAATTTGTGGCTGGGTTAATCGTAGGCGTGATCATGGAGGTGTTATCTTTTTAGACATGCGTGATAAACGCGGTATTGCTCAAGTGGTTATTAATCCTGATAATGCAGATTTCTCTTTGGCTGAAACCATTCGTAACGAATTTGTATTAAAAATTACAGGCACAGTGGTTGCCAGAGGCGAAGGCTTAACCAACCCAAAACTAAGTACTGGAGAAATTGAAATTAAAGCACAAAATATTGAAATTCTTAACACCTCCAAACCCACCCCATTCCAAATTGATGCAACTGATACCTCAGAAGAAGTGCGACTTAGATATAGATATCTAGACTTACGTAGTGATGCCATGCAAAATCGTTTGCGTTTACGCTCTCAAGTTACACGTTATATGCGTGAATTTATGGATGAGCATGATTTTTTAGATATTGAAACTCCGTTTTTAACCAAGGCCACTCCAGAAGGGGCTCGCGATTATTTAGTGCCTTCGCGCACTCATCCAGGCAAGTTCTTTGCCTTGCCACAATCGCCACAATTATTCAAACAACTTTTAATGATGTCAGGATTTGAGCGTTACTATCAAATTGTTAAGTGCTTTAGAGATGAAGACTTACGCGCTGATCGCCAACCTGAATTCACCCAACTTGATGTTGAAACTTCATTTATGAGTGAAAATGAAATCATGACAATGATGGAAAAAATGATTAGGGGTCTGTTTAAATCAGTCATTAACGTTGATTTAGGTGATAATTTTCCCACCATTACTTATGCAAATGCCATGGAAAAATACGGGCTAGACCACCCAGATATGCGTATTTCAATGCAAATAGTCAGCATGGACAAGCTAATGCAAAATGTTGATTTTAAAGTATTTTCAGGCCCTGCTAACGATGACAACTCTCGTATTGCTGCTTTAAAAGTACCGGGTGGTACTAGCATTAGTCGTAAAAATATTGATAAATACACAAAATATGTTAGCATTTATGGCGCGAAAGGCTTGGCTTATATCAAGCTTAATGAAGATGGTCCAACCTCCCCTATTTTAAAGTTTTTAGGTGATGAAGTGACCAAAAAAATTATCGAAATGACAGGTGCGCAAACAGGGGATATTATTTTCTTTGGCGCTGATAAAAGCAAAATTGTCAATGAAGCTTTGGGTAATTTACGCGAACAACTTGCTAAAGACTTAGACTTGTTTGATACGCAGTGGGCGCCTATTTGGGTGGTTGATTTTCCAATGTTTGAAGCGGGCGATGGTGGCTCATTAAATGCCATCCATCACCCATTTACTGCCCCTAGTGTTGACGCTAAAACCTTAGAAAAAACTGCTGAAACCGCCCTTTCTCGTGCCTATGATTTGGTTATTAATGGCTCTGAAGTAGGTGGTGGCTCTATTCGTATCCATCAAGTTGAGATGCAAAAAACGGTGCTAAAATTATTAGGCATTTTTGACCAAGAAGCACAAGATAAATTTGGCTTCTTGCTAGATGCTTTAGAATACGGCTGTCCACCTCATGGCGGTATGGCATTTGGGCTTGACCGCTTGGTAATGATTATGACAGGTGCAGATTCTATTCGTGATGTGATTGCCTTTCCTAAAACTCAAACTGCTGCTTGTTTATTAACCAATGCACCTGCCAGTGTGCCAAGAAAATTATTACGTGAATTAAGCATTAAGGTTAGCCTGCCAGAAAAAGACTAGTCATTCGTGTTGTTAATCCAAGAACAAATCAAAACAGCGCTAAAAGCACGTAATGCAGTCTTAGTTGCACACTACTACGTGGATGCTAAATTGCAAATTTTGGCAGAAGCAACTGGGGGTATCGTTTCTGATTCATTAGAAATGGCACGTTTTGGTCAAAATTCTCATGCAGATTTAATTATTGTTGCTGGGGTTAAATTCATGGGTGAGACCGCCAAAATCCTCTCCCCTGAAAAAACAGTACTTGTTTTAGATAACAACGCCACTTGCTCTTTAGATGAAGACTGCCCCATTGAGACATTTTCCAAATTTTGCGATCAACATCCTGATAGAACAGTTGTCGTTTATGCCAACACTTCAGCACAAGTTAAAGCAAGGGCGGATTGGGTGGTCACTTCTGGCAGTGCGCTTAACGTTGTCAACCACCTAAAAGCCAATGGCAAAAAAATCTTATGGGCGCCTGACAAACATTTGGGTAATTATGTTAAGAATGAAACAGGTGCTGATATGCTACTTTGGCAAGGTGCTTGTGTGGTGCATGAACGTTTCAAAGCCAAAGCACTCATTCAATTACAAAATAAATACCCAAAAGCTGCCACCTTGGTTCATCCAGAATCGCCACAAGAAGTGGTTGATTTGGCAGATGTAGTCGGCTCAACCACCGTATTGATTAATGCAGTCAAAAACAGAAAAGAACAAACTTTTATCATTGCAACTGATAATGGTATTTTCCATAAAATGCATGAAGTTGCGCCCAATAAAAAACTTATCGAAGCCCCAACAATGGGTATTGGCGCAGATTGTGAGTCGTGCGCACATTGCGAGTGGATGGCGATGAACACGCTAGAAAATTGTTTAAGCACCTTGCAAACAGGTAATAACGAAATATTTATTAAAACTAACATTCGTAAAAAAGCAAAAAATGCAATTCAAAAATTACTTGACTTTACCGCATAAAAGGTAAAATTTATCCCACACTAACGGAGCATCATTATGGCAGGACATAGTAAATGGCACAATATTCAACACCGCAAAGGCGCACAAGATGCCAAGCGTGGCAAAATATTCACCAAGCTGATTAAAGAAATCATCATCGCTGCTAAAACAGGTGGTGTGATTGAAAACAACCCCTCTCTTAGAATGGTAATTGACAAAGCCTTGGCGGCAAATATGAAACATGATACCATTGAAAATGCCGTCAAACGTGGCAGTGGTGATCTTGAAGGGGATAATTATGAAGAAATCCGTTATGAAGGCTATAGCTTAGGTGGTACTGCTATTATGGTTGATTGTTTGAGTGATAATCGTAATCGCACAGTATCTGATGTACGTCACGCTTTTTCAAAACACGGCGGTAATTTAGGCACAGATGGCTCGGTGTCTTATTTATTCACCAAACAAGGCTTTATTAGCTTCGAGACAGGTGATGAAGACCAAATTATGGAAGTGGCACTTGATGCAGGTGCGCAAGATATCATCACCAACGACGATAGCTCTATTGATGTGGTTACCACACCTGAGGATTTTTTCATAGTTAAAGATGCACTCACAAGCGCAGAACTTAAGCCAAGCCACGCTGAAGTAACAATGGAACCCGCCAACCGTGTTGAACTTAATCTGGGCGATGCAGAAAAATTCATGAAACTGATTGACCACTTAGAAGATTTGGATGATACTCAAGAGGTCTATCACAATGCTGATATTTCTGATGAGGTAATGGCACAATTATGATTCATATTTATCGAGGCATTAGCGCCCTTGAAGCCTTTAAAACTAAGGATTTACAATTAAAAATATCTAAAATACAACCAGCCCTTAAGCTTTTGGGCGCTGAATTCATTCACTTTGTAGATTTACACAATACACTTGATAATGAACAAGTTAATCATTTAAATAAATTACTATCTTATACGAATAACCTGGTTGTCAATAATGCAAAATCAACCATTATTGTTACACCAAGGCTAGGAACAATATCCCCCTGGTCTTCGAAAGCTACTGATATTGTATATTTGTGTGATATTGATAAAATCAAACGAATTGAGCGTGGCATTGTTTATCATTTTGATGGTGAAATTACTAACAAACCTCAGGTATTATCTTGCATCATGGACAAAATGACTGAGTCTGAACTTGGCTCAGTTGATGATACACATTTAATTTTTGATAACTTTGAGCCCCAACCACTAACAAATGTTGATATTTTAGCTGAGGGAAAACCTGCACTAGAGCGTACAAATGCAGAATTGGGTTTGGCGTTATCGAGTGGGGAAATTGACTATTTAATGGCTAGTTTTACCGAGTTAAAGCGCAATCCTACAGATATTGAATTGATGATGTTTGCACAAGCAAACTCAGAACATTGTCGACATAAAATCTTTAATGCAGATTGGACGATTGATGGTGAACACCAAGCAAAAAGCCTATTTTCCATGATTCGCAATACTTATCATCAGCATCCAGAAGGGTTATTGAGTGTTTATTCAGACAATTCAGCAGTAATGGCGGGCTATCAAGGTGAGCGTTTTTATGCAGACACTAAGGGTAAATACACCACTTCAAAAGAACACCGAGCGATTTTAATGAAAGTTGAAACCCACAACCACCCTACTGCCATTGCGCCTCATCCGGGGGCAGCGACAGGCTCTGGCGGAGAAATTCGTGATGAGGGTGCAACGGGTCAAGGCTCTAAGCCTAAAGTAGGTTTGTGTGGATTTAGTGTTTCTAATTTAAACATTAACAATGCCCAGCAACCTTGGGAGGTTGATTATGGCAAACCTAATCAAATTAAATCGGCACTTGATATTATGCTTGAAGGACCAATTGGGGTAGCTAGTTTCAATAATGAATTTGGCCGTCCAAACACCTTGGGCTACTTTAGAACGTTTGAGCAAAAAATGCCAAATGGTGACGTACGTGGCTATCACAAACCGATTATGTTGGCAGGTGGTTTGGGGCACATTCAAGAACAACACATTAAAAAAGGGGATATTCCAGTAGGTAGTAAGGTTATCGTTTTAGGTGGCTCGGCAATGTTAATCGGCTTGGGTGGTGGTGCGGCATCAAGCATTAAAAGTGGTGAGCAAAGTGAGGACTTAGATTTTGCCTCAGTGCAACGTGCCAATCCTGAAATGCAAAGACGTGCTCAAGAGGTGATTGATAGCTGTACTAATATGGGCAAAGACAATCCGATTGTTTCTATTCACGATATTGGTGCAGGTGGCTTATCTAATGGCTTGCCTGAATTGGTGAATGATTCTGGCAGAGGCGGACAATTTCAATTACGCGCCATCCCCAATGATGATTTGAAAATGTCGCCACTTGAAATTTGGTGCAATGAATCACAAGAACGCTATGTGTTGGCGGTTGAGGAAAAAAATCTTAAAATATTTACAGATATTTGTACTCGTGAGCGAGCGCCTTTTGCAGTGCTAGGTGAATCAACCAAGGAGCAAGTACTTATCCTGAACGATGAGTTATTTAACAACAACCCCATTAATATGCCCATGAGTATACTGCTTGGCAATCCACCAAAAACCAGTATTAATGCACACTCAACAAGTGATCATCTTAATGCGCTGGATACTAGTAATATTACTATTGATGGCGCTATTTCTAGATTATTACAACTCCCAACCATTGCCAGTAAAAATTTCTTAATTACCATTGGTGATAGAAGTGTCACTGGCCTGGTCGCACGCGACCAATTTGTAGGGCCATGGCAAGTGCCTGTTGCAGATTGTGCCGTATCATTAGCAGATTACACAGGTTATCAAGGCGAAATTATGTCTTTGGGTGAAAAAACACCTTTGGCATTGTGTAATGCTGAATCTGCAGCCAGAATGACAATTGGCGAGGCGTTGACCAATATGCTAGGTAGCTTTGTAGAAGACATTCACCACATTAGTTTAAGTGCCAACTGGATGAGTGCTAGTGGGCATAAAAACGAAGATGCAAAATTATTCTCAGCCGTTAAAGCTGTGGGCATGGATTTGTGCCCAGCGCTAGGCTTGACAGTACCTGTAGGTAAAGACTCAATGAGTATGAAGACCTCATGGCAAGAACAAGGTGAGAATAAATCAGTCACCGCCCCACTTTCCCTCATTATTACTGCTTTTTCTAAAACCCCTGACGTTCGCTTGCAACTTACACCACTACTTGAAACTGACCAAGATAGCGAGTTGTTGTTGATTGATCTTGGCTTTGGAAAAAATAGGATGGGCGGCTCTTGTTTGGCACAAGTTTATAGCCAAGTCGGTAAAAATGCACCCAATCTTGATGATGCCTCTGTGTTTAAAAACTTCTTTACAGCCATTAATCAGCTTAATAAAGATGGCTTAATCAGCGCTTATCATGACAGAAGTGATGGCGGTGTTATCACCACTTTAATAGAAATGGCATTTGCCTCACATTGCGGTTTGAACATTGCTTCTAGTGGTGACATTGAAGATTTATTTAATGAAGAGTTGGGTTGTGTTATTCAAGTTAAAGCACAAAATAAACAAGCCGTTATTGATGCTTTAAACCATTT
Organism: Abyssogena phaseoliformis symbiont OG214; assembly: GCF_016592595.1. NCBI lineage: Bacteria > Pseudomonadati > Pseudomonadota > Gammaproteobacteria > Abyssogena phaseoliformis symbiont. The sequence continues at coordinate 345,451 of NZ_AP012977.1, read as the reverse complement.
TGGATTGTCAAGCTGCACACGAAAAATTGCCTCGATTAATCACACTGATACGATTGAAATCATTTCAAATAATAAAATTATTTACGCCAAATCAAGGGCTGAACTACAATCCTTATGGTCAACCACCTCATTTGAAATCGCCAAGTTAAGAGACAATCCAGATTGCGCTAAAGAAGAGTTTAATAACATTAGTGACAATACATCAGGCATCAAAATTGATTTAAGTTTCGATATAAATCAATCTATATCAGCACCTTATATCAAAACCTCAACCAAACCAAAAATTGCCATTCTAAGAGAACAGGGCATTAATGGGCAAATAGAAATGGGCGCTGCATTCACCAAAGCTAAATTTGATGCCATTGACGTACACATGAGTGATGTTTTATCTGGCAAAGTATCTTTGACTGACTTTAAAGGCTTGGTGGCTTGTGGTGGTTTTTCCTATGGTGATGTGCTTGGTGCTGGTAGAGGTTGGGCAAGTTCTATTCTTTATAACGCACGTGCTAAAGACGAATTTGAGGCTTTTTTCAATCGTAATGACAGCTTTGCACTTGGCGTATGTAATGGCTGCCAAATGATGTCCAATTTAACAGACATTATCCCTGGTAGTAAGCATTTCCCAACTTTTAAGCACAACACTTCTGAGCAGTTTGAAGCGCGTTTTTCCTCAGTTCAAATCAAACAATCAAACTCAATTTTCTTAAAAAACATGGCAGGCTCAATCATGCCAATTGCCATTGCTCATGGCGAAGGTCGTGCAAGCTTTGCACCTCAAATAGATAAAAACCACTTAATCATGCAATATGTTGACCATGACGGCAAACCAACACAAAACTATCCACACAATCCAAATGGCTCAGATTTTGCCACAGCAGGCGTTACCAGTGAATCTGGACAAGTCACCATCATGATGCCACATCCAGAAAGGGTATTCAGAGCAGTACAAAACTCACACCATCCAAAAAACTGGCATGAGCGTAGCCCGTGGATGAGAATGTTTGAAAATGCTAGAACTTGGGTTGATTAATACAAACTCTGGCAATTATTTAAGAAAATTGTGATTAATTAGTACTTGGTTTTTAGCTTGTATCGCTGTCTTTAATTGCTTTAAGTACTTTTTCAAGAATGCCATTTAACTCAAACAAACCAGCAACTGGCATTACAAAGCGTTGGGATACTTTGCGTATCTCTTTTTGCTCTTGCCCTTCATTGCCATCAATCATGCCAAGTGCTTGATAGAAATCAATCTTAGCTACACCAGAACGCAAACTAATACTCATTGCACCATCAACATATATTTCATGTTCTGGTTTCATTGGTTCAGAATTTTGTATATTGGTATTATCTATCTTTTTATTATTTGTTGCCCATGGTTTTACTCCACTATCTTTTAGTTAAAAAGATTTATGCGTTCTATTTTAAAGTCAAATCAAACCTCATTACCCATTTATATACAAATTAAAATAACACTCTATACTGGTATTAATAAATGGCTCAACTCATGAAGTATCAACTCATTCGTTCTAAGCGAAAAACGCTAAGCTTACAAATTTCTGACAATGCAGAACTGTTGGTACACGCACCAAACAGGCTAAGTGTCAAAAAAATTGAAAGTTTTATTCATGAAAAGCAATATTGGATTGAAAAAAAACAAGCACTGATTAAAAATACCAAACGAAAAATGCATGAGGATGAGAAGTTTTTGTATTTAGGCAACACTTATCCGTTCAAACTCATACACATGCAAAAACCACAAATACATTTTGTATGGTACGTATTTTTATCTAAGTGACGATGGTAAAACGCATTTTCACACGTGGTATAAAAATTCATTTAAAAACATTGTCCTGCCTAGACTTGATTATTACGCCAACTTGCGCCAGTTAAATTACAACAAAGCATATCTAAAAGCGCAAAAAACTCGATGAGACTCTCTTGTTGTAGTCATATTAATAACATTAACTTAAATTATCTACTCATCATGGCGCCAATGAGTGTGATTGATTATGTCATTGTGCATGAACTTGCCCATATCAAACACAAGCACCATCAAAGTGAATTTTGGCAATTGGTTGAATCTATTTTGTCTAACTATCATCAAGCCAAGAATTAGCTCAAAGAACAAGGCTATCAATTAAGAAGATTGTAAAAATACATTCAATCTTATTTTTTTAACCAAACGACTTAATCTTTTCCTCACAAAGCCGCTTGGTTAGAGTTTGCAAGTGAACGACTCTCTCACTTAAATAGTTTAACTCTTCTTCGGTGATTTTATAATGCCTAGAATAGCGTGCTTTAACATAGGCTTCTTTGAGTAGTTAAAAACAACGGTGTTTATAAACTTACTGTCTTGTGGGAAGACAGCCATTAATGCTTCATCTTGATGGACTGCCATTGAGCCAAGTTGTTGTAAATTATGATTTGTATTGAGTTAGCACCAAAGACAAGCAAGAGTAATAGTAATAGTATTCAGTAGCTTGGTGGAGTTCAAACGCAGATAGTTTGTAACTTCCTCTCTTAAAATTTGCCTTATAACTAATTAAGAGTTCATTAGCGCCACCAAACCACTCTTCATAGTCTATTATTGCCATTTTCTTGCATGCTTTTTGGGTTAAGTACCCCGGTACAGCCAATTCTTTCCTATTAAACTCATACAACACAACTCCCTGATCCCTTTGTATCAGTAAAGAAGTATTATCCTTCTTTAAGCGAATTATTAACCTCATCTAGCGTATGTACAGTCAAGTTACATTCTGGTTTAAAAGGTGGTGTCAAAAAGACTCTTACTCTATCCTCAATCGTATTCCACAAATCAAGCTTTGCCACTAAGTCATATTGATTAACAATCACCAAAATATCATAATCACTGATATAACCAATCTCTGGTTTATTCACCCACTTACCCGTAGCATGCGAACCAAACAGAATAACCTTAATCAACTTACCCGTTTTCCTTTTGCCCGAAGCCGTACCCACAACCGAGTCAAACTCCTCACGAATAACTTGGAGAATTCGCCTTAAGTGGATTTACTTTGTTATTAGGTAAGTGCTTTAGGGAGTCTTTCATTTAGTTTGGTTAAGGGTGTTTATTGGTTAGGTGTTAATGTTATTCTTGGCAAGAATTATACAGATACAATGGTAGATGTGAGGTGGAGGGTAGGGGGTTGATTGTTGTGATGATCAAAGTAGTGAAAATAAAGTTTCCACCACTTTAAGAACAAATGGATACTATTTGTATCAATTGTATAGTGATTGTATTAATACGCTAGAAACCTTATTTGGCGTCAAACTTTTCGCTAGCTTTCTCCATTTCGCCTTTTAAAGTACCCATTTCAGCCATTTCAACAATAATATCACCACCGCCCACTAATTCTGAGTTGAAATAAATTTGAGGGAATGTTGGCCAATCTGCAAATGCAGGTAAGTTTTGAAACACTTCTTGGTCTTCAAAAATATTAACATAGGCAAACTCAACACCTGTTGAGGCAAGCGTTTTCGCTGCTGTAGCAGAAAAACCACACTGTGGGAATTGCGGTGTACCTTTCATATAAAGTACAACTGCTGTACTATCTACTTGCTGTTGAATTCTATCCATTACGTCCATTGTATTACTCCTATTTAATGTTTAATTGCTGAGTATTTTACTCATATATTATTATTTTACAAATATTTTCTATTTAATCGCTTGAGAAATGGTGTATTTTTGCCCTTGTTTGAGTTTTTTATAATTACCAAATACGGATTTAAAATTGTCTTTAATAAAATGTCTCAAACCGTTAATGGTTACAAATATTACTTTACCACCTGGTTTTAATGCATCATAAGCATCATACAAAATAATACTGAGTTGCTCTCTGCCTACTTTTGCAGGTACATTCGATAATATTTGATCAAAATAATTTGTTTTGTTAACACTTAAAAACGCATCTGACAAATAAGCCTGAGCATTGTCAATATGGTTAAGTTTAGCATTGATGTTTGACAATTCTACGGCAACAAAATCTTTATCCACCATGTGTACTTCTGCTTGTGGGCAAGACTTAGCAACTGCCAAACCAATAGGGCCATAACCACAGCCTAAATCAAGGCACTTGTCATCATTGGCAATTTTTAAATGCTTCATGAATAACTCAGTACCATCATCAATAGAGCGAGGGCTAAATACACCCCAGCGCGTTTTTAGGGTTAAATTAACCCCAAGTAGATTTGTTTGAATGGTTAAATCTTGCTTTAATCTTAGAATGTCTTTTTTTGTAAACATATCGCGCCTTATTATACATAAGGGTATTTAATAAACTGCTGATGATAAAATACACAAACATGAATAGACCAGAACTACTTTCCCCTGCTGGTAGCCTTAAACATATGCGCTATGCTTATGCTTATGGTGCAGATGCCGTCTATGCAGGACAACCAAGATACAGCCTCAGAGTGCGTAATAACTCATTTGATGCCAAAACTTTAGAGCAAGGCATTCTTGAGGCACGTGCAAATAATAAAAAATTCTTTGTTGCCTCAAACATCATTCCCCACAATAGCAAGATTAAAACCTACATGAAGGATATTGAGCCTATTGTTAATCTTAATCCTGATGCTTTGATTATGGCAGACCCTGGTTTGATTATGATGGTGAAAGAAAAATTTCCCAACCAAGTGATTCACTTATCAGTTCAGGCAAATGCAATTAACTACGCAACGGTGAAATTTTGGAAAAATACGGGCATTAGTCGCATTATTCTTTCGCGTGAGTTGTCATTAGATGAAGTTAAAGAAATTCGCCAAGAATGCCCAGATATTGAACTAGAAGTATTTGTGCATGGTGCGCTGTGTATTGCCTATTCTGGTCGTTGCTTATTGTCAGGCTATTTTAATCACCGCGATCCAAACCAAGGCTCATGCACCAATTCTTGTCGTTGGAAGTATAACGTTAAAGAAGCTAAAGAAACCCTTGAGGGTGATATTAAAGCAGTTGAAATTAAAACCCCTAAAAATCAAGTTGTGTTACTTGAAGAGCAAGGTCGCCCTGGTGAATTAATGCCCGCTTTTGAGGATGAACATGGTACTTATATCATGAATTCCAAAGACTTGCGCGCCGTTGAACACGTACACACACTCGCAACCATGGGGATTGATTCTCTCAAAATCGAAGGCAGAACCAAATCACACTACTACGCTGCACGCACAGCGCAAGTATATCGACAAGCCATTGATGATGCTGTTGCGGGTCGTGAGTTTGATAAAGATGCCTTTGGCGTGCTAGAAAATCTTGCCAATCGAGGGTATACCGATAGCTTTTATCAAAGACACCAGCCAGAAGAATTGCAAACTTATTTTGATAATTATTCACGCTCACACAAACAACAAGTGGTAGGGGAAATTCTAGATTATAAAGATGGCAAGGCTTTTATCGAAGCTAAAAATAAATTTAGTGTGGGTGATTCTATTGAAGTTATCTTGCCTGATGGTTGTTTTAATACCACTGTTGAATCAATGATAACTGAACATAACGAAGTGTTGGACGTTGCTAAAGGTAGTGGCTATCGAGTGTGGATTCCGATGCGTGACATCAAGCCAGAACTTGGCTTTATCGCTAGAAATTTTGATGAAAAAATTAAAATTAAAAACAAAAACATTCAAAAAGACCCTTCGCTAAAAATTCGCCGCCCTTCTTGGTAGTTTTAAAATAGCCTTATTATTACCAGTATAATAATGTCTTTTTAAGTTAAGTCTTTATTTGATGTTAAATTCAATAACGTCCCCTGCAGATATTAAACAACTTGACATTGCACAATTGCAGTCTTTAGCTGAAGAAGTGCGTACATTTTTAATTGAGAACATTCAAAAAACAGGTGGTCACTTAGCCCCCAACCTTGGCACAATTGAGATGACCATTGCCATGCATTATGTGTTTGACACACCGTATGACAGTTTTGTCTTTGATGTTGGTCATCAAGCTTATACTCATAAAATCCTCACAGGTCGTCTTAACAAAATGCATACGTTGCGCCAAAAAGGCGGCTTATCTGGTTTTACAAAACGTAGTGAAAGCGAGCACGATAGCTTTGGTGCTGGACATTCATCAACCTCAATTAGTGCCGCTTTAGGCATTGCTATTGGTAACGGCATTAATAATAGTAATGGTAAATCTATTGCTGTAATTGGCGATGGCGCACTCACAGGTGGCATGTCATTTGAAGCACTTAACCATGCAGGTGATAGTGATGCAGACCTACTCATTATCCTAAATGACAATGATATGTCAATATCAAAAAATGTAGGTGCTATGAATAAATACCTTACCAAGCTTATCTCTGGTAAGGTTTATTCAACCATGAAATCAAAGTCATTAGGGTTTTTAGAAAAAATGCCTAAAATCCATGAGTTTGCCAAACGTTCAGAAGAGCACCTTAAAGGTATGGTTCTACCTAGTACTTTGTTTGAGGAATTAGGGCTTGATTATTTTGGACCTATTGATGGGCATGATTTACCGACCTTAATCCAAACACTACAAAACCTAAAACAGCAAACAAAACCAAGACTTTTACACATTATTACCAAAAAAGGTTACGGGCTTGAAACAGCAGAAAACGACCCGTGCAAGTTTCATGGTGTAGCACCTGCTTCATTAAATGCTTCCAATCTACCCAGTTACAGCACTGTATTTGGTACTTGGCTAAATAACACCGCATTTCATCATAAAAATTTAATTGCCATTACACCCGCCATGTGTACTGGGTCTGGCATGAGTGAATTTGAAAAAAATTATCCCAAGCAATATTTTGATGTGGGTATTGCAGAACAACACGCTATCACTTTTGCAGGTGGGCTTGCTACCCAAGGCTTAAAACCGATAGTGGCTATCTATTCTACTTTTTTACAGCGTGGTTATGACCAACTCATTCATGATATTGCACTACAAAATCTAGGTGTTATTTTTGCAATTGACCGCGCTGGGTTAGTGGGTAGCGATGGTGCAACTCATGCAGGTAGTTTTGATTTGAGTTTCTTAAGGTGTATCCCTAACTTAACCATTATGGCGCCAAGTAATGCAATGCAAATGTACCAAATGTTCAATACTGCATTTGAAACCAATAGCACTATTTGTATACGCTACCCTAGAGGCACATCAGACATTCAAAATTACATCACTGATGAAAAAATTTCACTGGGTAAGGCAAAAATTATACTTGAAGGCTTTAATGTCGCAATTTTTGCTTTTGGCGTCATGGTTAAAAGCGCACTTGCCGCAGGTAAAAAACTAGGTGCAACAGTGGTTGATATGCGCTTTGTTAAGCCACTTGATGAAGCATTAATTATTAAATTAGCCAGTTCACACGTCAAACTTATCTCCATTGAAGATAATGCCATCACAAGTGGTGCAGGCAGTGCAATCAGTGAACTTCTACATCAAAAAAATATCAACACACCTTTAAGCATCTTAGGCTTGCCAGATAAGTTCAGCGAGCAAGGCGAGCAACAAGAATTGTATGATTTATATGGGTTAAATGAAACGGGCATTATCAATGCTGCACGTTCATGAAAAAACTATTAAAACGCTACAGCCCTAACCCAGATGAATTAAAAAATCACAAGCACTTAGGCTGGCTTGGCAAACATTTAAACTACTCAAGCTTGTGGAACTTTAATAGAAAGTCCACCTCTAAAGCATTTGCAGTTGGACTGTTTTGTGCGTTTATTCCCATCCCCTTCCAAATGCTATTAGCCGCGCCAATTGCGGTTATATCTAGTGCAAACTTACCACTATCCATTGCCCTGGTTTGGATTACCAACCCTATTACCATGCCAGTTATTTTTTATGGTTGTTATAAACTTGGTGCTTGGATTTTGGATGTTGGCATCGAGAAGAACTTTGTGATGTCATTTGAGTATGTTTGGCAAGTATTTGATGTTATTTGGCAGCCTTTCCTACTTGGATGTTTGATTGTTTCTATCACCAGCTCAGTACTTGGCTACTTGTTGATACAATTTATTTATCGCTATAAGGTTTACAAAAGGATTAAAGGCTTTTAAGGCTGTTCCTAACTTGGGCTTCAAGTTCATCTACTAAATTTTCATTGGTTATTTTAGAATGAGTTTTGCCATTAAGATATAAAAGATTAGGCTCACCACCTGTTAAGCCGACTGACACTGCTTTTGCTTCACCAGGTCCATTAACCACACAACCAATCACTGCCACATCAATTGGCGCGGTAATGTCTTCAAAACGAGATTCCAACTCATTAACCACCTTAATCACATCAAATTTTTGTCTAGAACAGGATGGACAGGCAATTAAATTAACCCCTTTTTGGCGTAAGTTTAAAGATTTTAAGATATCAAAGCCAACACGCACTTCATCAACTGGGTCAGAGGCTAAAGACACTCTAATTGTATCACCAATACCTTTTGATAGTAACAAGCCCAAACCAATCGAAGACTTAACCGTGCCAGAACGCAGAGATCCTGCCTCAGTAATGCCTAAATGTAATGGGTTGTCAATTTGAGAGGCCAGCTGCTGATAAGCAAATACAGTCATAAAAATCTCACTGGCCTTGAGTGAAATCTTAAAATTATCAAAATTTAATTTATCTAAAATGTCAATATGTCTAAAGGCAGATTCAACCATTGCCTCAGGTGTAGACTCAATATATTTTTTTTGTAAATCTTTTTCCAAAGAGCCTGCATTAACACCAATACGAATTGGGATATTATTATCCAATGCTGATGCTACCACTTCTTTTACTCTATCTTCTCGTCCGATATTACCTGGGTTGATACGCAGACAATCAGCACCATATTCTGCAACTTTGAGTGCAATTTTATAATCAAAATGAATGTCGGTAATTAGCGGAATACTAACCTGCTTTTTTATTTCTTTAAAAGCCTCTGCCGCATCCATTGTTGGTACAGAGACACGCACTAAATCAGCGCCTGCATTTTGAATGACTTGTATTTGTGCAACTGTTGCCTTAACATCATGCGTATCAGTATTAGTCATACTCTGCACAGAAATTGGTGCATAACCGCCAATGGCAACATCACCAACAAAGATTTGCCTAGATTTTCTTCTTTGAATTGTATGTATTGGCTTCATTGATGCTTATTGGTGTAGTTATGGATTGCTTCATCTAGTGCTTTTGGGTTAACAATGTTTTTATTAGAATTAGAACCAAGCAATGAATGATTATCAATTATAACGGTGCTTACAGTCTCTTTTTGTTCTTTTTCACCCTTGCTAATAACAATTAAAACGGGTGCTTTTTTTACTTTTTTAGTGTTGTATTTTTGATTTAAATACCAAAAAATACCCGCCATAAGAGCCAAAAGAAGTGGCATCCGCCATTTTAATTTAAGCTTTTTCTTGCTTTTTTTGGGGTAGTAGTCAATGCCTTCTAGCATGAGCTCTTTTGGTTTTATCCAGCACCTTTCCAGCCAATTGCCCACAAGCGCCATCAATGTCTTCACCGCGAGTGCGGCGCGTCATAGTGCGGATACCTTGCTGATATAAAATATTTTGAAACTTTTCAATGGTTTGTGCGCTTGATGTTTGATATTGAGTTTTCTCAAATGGGTTAAAGGGAATTAGGTTTATTTTAGCCGAGATGCCTTTTAATAATTTTGCTAATTTATTAGCGTGTTCAATAGAATCATTCACACCCTTAAGCATCACATATTCAAACAAAATGTGGCGTTCCTGAGTGCCAGCATGCAAATATACTTTGCAAGCTTTTAGTAATTCTTCAATTGAATATTTTTGATTAATAGGCACCAATTCATCTCGTAAGTGATCATCAGGCGCATGCAAGGAAACAGCCAAACTCACAGGTGTTCGCTCACTCATGCGGAGCATAGCTGGTACCACGCCAGAGGTAGAAATGGTAACCTTGCGTCTAGATAAACCAAATGCTAAATCATCAAGTAGCAAATCACAAGCGTTATACACTGCATGTTCATTTAACAAAGGCTCGCCCATGCCCATAAACACAACATTAGAAATACGCTTAGCTTTAGGATTGAGATACTGATTAGCAATCAACACTTGGGCAATAATCTCAGCTGTTGTGAGATTTTTATTAAACCCCTGCATACCAGTTGAGCAAAAAGTACAAGCCAAAACGCAACCCACTTGGGAAGAAATACAAAGCGTGCCACGGTCTTTCTCAGGGATATAAACCATCTCAATATGGTTGTCTTCGCCCAATGCCAATACCCATTTAATTACCCCATCTAGAGCAAAATTTTGTTTAACAACTTTAGGAAACTCAATACAAGCCACCCTACTTAGTTTCTCTCTTAAGGGTTTGCTAAAATTAAGCATTTTATCAAAATAAAATTCATGCGTTTTATAAACCCACTGCATGATTTGCTTGGTGCGATAAGGTTTTTCACCCAAATCCACGAAAAAATCATTCAGTGCATTTTGATTAAGACTTAAAAGGTTTTGTTTATTCATGCATTTTTTGCATTAATCCTTGCTTAAACGCAAGGACGAAGGTATGCTAACTCTGACGAGTTCTTGGGCACACACCGTCTTTGCCAAAAAAATACTCGATTTCAATAGCGGCATTTTCTAAAGAATCAGAGCCGTGCACTGCATTTTCATCTAAAGAATTGGCAAAATCAGCACGAATAGTGCCAGCATCAGCATCTTTAGGATTGGTAGCGCCCATAATTTCACGATGCTTAGCAACAACGTTTTCACCTTCTAAAACCTGAACCGTTACTGGGCCAGATGTCATAAACTCAACCAGCCCGCTATAAAATGGACGGTCCTTATGCACTGCATAAAAACCACCTGCCAAATCATTATCAAGATGAATCATCTTACTGGCAACAATTTTAAAACCGGCCTCTTCAAAACGAGAATAGATTTGACCAATTACGTTTTTTGCAACCGCATCTGGCTTAATAATTGATAAAGTACGTTCCATAAAAATCTCCACTAATCGTAAATAAAATGAGAATTTTACCAAATTTCAGACATAAAAAAAGCACCTTTAGGTGCTTTTTAGACTAAGTTAATAAGTTTACTTATTAACCGCCTCCTTTAATGCTTTTCCTGCTTTAAAAGCAGCCACTTTTGATGCTTTGATTTGAATCGTTGCACCTGTTTGTGGATTGCGACCTGTACGCGCTGCACGGTCTCTAACAACAAAACTACCAAAGCCAGTAAGTTGTACACCATCACCACTAGCCATAGCGCCAGTAATAGCATCTGTTGTTGCGTTTAATGCACGAGAGGCATCTGCTTTAGATAAGTTTGCTGCTGATGAAATTGCATCGATTAATCCTGATTTGTTCATTTTTTCTCCTCGAAAAATTAATTTGTAAAAGTACTAAATGCTAAAGGTTGGCCATTAAAGGAGGTAGAGAATGAAAAGCAAATAAAAAAACTATCTATTGCCAACCTCCAACATCTAGCCCTTTCAATTATAAAGGTATTTTTTTTAGTAAATTACAAATTTATAAAAAAATAATCACCAATCAAAGTCAAAATCAAAATCAAAACTCTTATTTGTTTGTCTCCTTTAACACTCTTTGTTTGTCTCTTTGCCAATCTCTTAACTTAATGTCTTGACGTTTGTCATGAGATTTCTTACCTTTAGCTACACCAATTTCTAACTTCACCCTACCCCTAGCCCAATAAAGTTTGAGTGGTACAACAGTGGCACCTTTTTGGTTAACCTTATCCCTAATGCGATTAATTTCTAAACGATTGAGTAATAATTTTCGTGTACGAGTAGGGTCAGTATTGACATGTGTTGATGCACTTTTAAGTGGTGAAATATGCGCACCAAACAAAAATAGTTCGTTATTTTTTAAAATAACATAACTTTCTTTGATTTGGACTTTGGAGTCTCGCAAACTTTTTACTTCCCAACCCTCTAAACTTAAACCAGCTTCTAAGGTTTGTTCGATAAAATAGTCATGCCTTGCCTTTTTATTAAGCGCAATAGTGTTTGAACTTGTTTTTTTGTTTTTTTTAACCATTATTATTTTTTATAATATGCATCATATCTCTAAAAATGCCATTGTTGCCTATTCTTGTGAACAATTGTATCAATTGGTTAATCAAGTTAATCAATACCCTAAATTTCTTAATTGGTGTTCAGATTCTTCTATTTTAAAGCAATCTGATGATCAAATCATAGCCTCGGTTAAGATCAATAAAGGGGTTTTTAATCAAAATTTTACAACCATCAACACCTTAACCCCTCACCAAAGAATTGATATGCAACTTAAAGAGGGGGTATTTAAGCACCTAAGTGGCGCTTGGGTATTCACAAAACTAAGTAATAGCGCCTGCAAAATTGAACTCAACTTAGAATTTAGCTTTTCATCAAAACTGGTAGACATTGCCATATCGCCTATTTTTACCTCAATTGCTAACTCTCAACTGGATGCGTTTGTAGCAAGAGCCAAACAAGTCTATGGCTAAAACCTATCTATTTAACAAGCCATTTGGCGTCTTATGCCAATTTAGTGGTGAGGGTTATAATACCTTGTCTTAATTATATTACCATTAAAGATATCTACCCTGCTGGACGACTAGATAAGGACCCAGAAGGTTTGGTTATATTGACTGATGACGGCAAATTACAACATAAAATTTCTAATCCAAAATTTGACAAGGAAAAAACCTATATTGTACAAGTTGATAGTAATATTACTAATACTGCTATCAATAGATTGACACTTGGCATCGTATTAAAAGACGGTAAAACCAAACCTGCAAAAGCCAAAATTATCAATCAGCCAGATTGGCTGTGAAATCGCACGCCACCCATACGTATACGTAAGAACATCTCCACCTCTTGGATTGAGCTAACCATTATCGAAGGTAAAAATCGTCAAATTAAGCGTATGACAGCCCATGTTGGCTTTCCAACTTTGCGACTAATTAGATCTCAAATTGGTAATTGGACGATATAAACCGGGGACTTATGAACGTCTTTGAACTGGCTTATCAAGCATTAATAAGTACAGAAATTGATGCGGTTTATCGATTCAAAGATATTCCAGATAAATTCTATCAAGACTGGATACAAGTCGCTTTTGAAGAATCTCAGCACTTTAGTTTAATTAATCATTATTAAATTACAATTGGCCATTAGTATGGTGACTTTCAGGCGCATAATGGCTTGTGGAAAATGACAAAAGATACCGATTACGGCGTATTGGCAAGAATGGCATTGGTACCTAGAGTGCTTGAAGCTAGAGGATTGGATGTCACACCCAATATTCAAAAAAAATTCAAACACTCAAACTTTAAAGCTATGGTAGAAATTTTAGACACTATTTTTACTGATGAGATTAATCATGTAAAAATTGGCAATTATTGGTTTCACGCCCTCTGCCAATAACGCTTTTTAGACCCAATACAAACCTTTAGCCAATTGGTTAAAAAACACATTGGCAATCAACTTAAAGGTCCTTTTAATATTGAAGCCAGAAAGCTTGCTAATTTTTCTCAGCAAGAATTAAATTATTTGCAATCCTAGACAAACTTCACCTTATTTTAAAATGAGATGAAGTTTGTTTATTGGTAAAGCTTTAAGTATAAAAATTTACAGCGTATCAAGCCAAATACCTACTTGATTGGTTAGGTTTTTAACCGCGCCTTGTTCTTGATAATAGTGGCCTGCATTTTTAATAACTAATTGTGTACTATGCGTATTACCAGCAGCCTCCACTGAAGCCTTCCTGGACTTTGCAAGACGAATAACATCAGCAAAATCATTTTCAGCAAATACATCTAATACTGGGATGTGCATTTTATCCAATGGAAATGGCCTAACTATTTTTTGCTTATAATCAGTAGCACCCATGCCAATACCAACATAAGCTGAAAATTTATCATCACCAAACTTATCAATATAACTCATTGACATATGTGCGCCACAACTGTGCCCTATTAAAATAATATTATCAATGCCGAGCCGTTTGTAAAAGTTAATCGCTGCTTCCATACGCTCATGAGCATATGGAAAAATAGGAACGTAATCGTAATACTTTGCCTGTTTATCCAATACTGGCATTTGTACTGATAAAGTATCCCAGCCTTTTTCTGCGAGTCCAACTCTAAGTGGCTTAATCAAATCACCCCAATTCGCGTGTTGCCCACGATTGTGCAAAATAATCACCCCGCCTTTGGATTTATCTAACTCACTTTACATGTAAATACTAAAAAATTGACGTTTATTTTTTAAACTTAAGTATTCAACTTCCCCATCTAAAACAGCGTCTTCAATTTGAGAAACCATGCGTGTTTCACGCGCATAATCAGGCTCAGTACCTACAAATTTATTGAAGTTTCTTCTAAGTTGGTTCGGGTTAAAATCACCAAACATCGGTAATCCTGGTAATTGTGGCATGTTTGGAATGAACGCAATACTCACCTGAGAAAATAACACAATCAAAACCAATAAATATTTACTTAACATACACCTCTCCTAATTTTTTCAAGGCCTCTTGAGCACCAGGATAATTGTTCTTAACTGCTTGATTAAACCAATAATACGCTTGTTTGACCTTGTTTTTTTCTAACAACAATGAGGTGCATACTCATCTTCTTGTTTGGCTGCAATTAACTACCAATCATGCTCCTTTTGTATATTGTTCTTAACACCTCTGCCTTGATAATAAAGCATAGCAAGCTCACTTTTAAGCATAAGACAAACCTTGTTTAGCGGATCTCTTAAACCAAACAAATGCCCTAGTATTGTCTTTCTTAACACCAAGTCCATGTAGATAACTCAATCCAATATTGTTCTGGGCAGCGGCATGATTTGCCTGAGCGGCGCGCAACATCCAACTAAAAGCATCTTTATTGCGACCTTGAAGCGAATATAATCATAACCAATTTGATACCGGCGATTAGGTGCAGTTTGAGCCTCAGCAAAAGACAAGCCTAAGATAAAAAAAGGAGTGCTATTAACACTCTTTTTTTGAAACGAATGACAATCAATTATTTAGTCGTCAAACCTAACAATTTCCAATCATTCATGCCACCACGGTAGTATTTGATTTTACTTTGCGGATAGCCCATTGTTAGTAATGCTCTAATCGCTGAAGGTGACTGACCACACCACGAACCATTACAAAATAAATACAAAGTTTTAGCATTGTTATAGTTTAATACACCATCCATATCTTTAACACCAAAACGTTCGGTTAAAATTTCTGACACAGCAATAGGATCCTTAGCTAGTGCCTTAGAATTTAACTTGGTGAATGGTACATTAATCGCATGTGGAATTGTGCCTTTTTTTAACCCAACCTGGCGTACGCGCATCAATCACTAATATGCTATTGTCGCTATTAGCAATATCACGTACGGCATGAATAATATCTAACTCTGTTACTGTTTCAACGACAGCTGGCGCAAACGGATGCGTTGGCTGAATACAAAACGGCAGACAAGGACGAGACGTTTTTGCAAACGCAGGGTCAATGGTTGCCTTGTTGTCTTGATTACGTGAAATACCTGCAATTTCCATCACACCTTTTACAATAAACCAACTGGCTTGGCACTTACCACTGTTGATGCTAAAAATGCCACTGATGCAGCGTTAATTACTAATGTTTGAAGTTTCATACTTCTCTCCTCTTTATTATAAATAATAACTCTTTATCGAGTTTTTTATTGATACTCTTCCAAATGGCGAAAACTAAAAATTCTTATGATTAATCGCAACTAGGTTCTTCTTCCAAGTTGTGATTTGCAAAGTAATCCATGACACACTCTTCATGTTGGTCGTCTTCTTGACCATCATAAGAATCTTTTACAGCATCACGAATGACTTGTCTTTATGCTTCCGTAGGATTGGCATTTAGTGGTTTAACCCCGTCTTTTGCATCAGCAAAAGCGTTAAAACTTAAAAAAAATCCGAACAATATAACTAATTTCCTCACGCTCAATCTCCTATTTGAATAGTCAAGAATTACCGTTATACTATCACTATTTTTGATTGCAAGTTTCTTTGAAACTATTTAAATATTATAATTATTAATAGCTCAAATTAGTGATTATTAATCAAATATTCCAACTCAATTACTGATTTTATCCATGGCTAAATTTGCCAGTGCATCCGCCATGTCGTTGCCCTTATCACCACTATGGCCCTTGACCCAATGCCAGGCAATATTGTACTGATTATTAAGCGCATCTAAGCGCTGCCATAGGTCTATATTTTTAACTGGTTTTTTATTGACAGTTTTCCAGCCTTTGGCTTTCCAGTTTTTAATCCACTCACCAATACCTGTCATCACATATTTAGAATCGGTAAACAAATCAATGGTAATGTCGCTAGATTTAATTGCCTCCAGTGCTTTAATAGCTGCAGTCAACTCCATTCGATTGTTGGTGGTATTTTGTTGTGCGCCTTGAAGTTTTTTATCATGGCCGTCGTATCTAAGCCATACGCCCCAGCCACCAATACCAGGATTGCCACGGCAACCACCATCTGTATAAATGATTATTTTATTCATCAATATTTATTTGTAGCCAATATTCCAATAATGCCAAATGCCATAAACGCGAACCATTGAGTGCGGTCATATAGTTTCGCGGTTTGTTAATTACTTTAGCAATAAAAGCCTGATTAAACACACCACGATTGACACATTTACTTGAAGTTAGCATGTCTGACATAAAGTCTAAAAATTCACCACGCACGTATTTAAGTGCTGGCATTGGAAAATAACCTTTTTTACGATCAATCACACTATCGGGTAGTAAACCTCTGGCAATTTGTTTAAGGGGGTGTTTGCCTTTATTAAGCATTTTCAAACTCGGCGGCATGCTCAAAGCGTGCTCTACCAATTTATAATCCATAAATGGTACGCGCGCCTCCAAGCCCCAAGCCATAGTCATGTTATCCACTCTTTTTACAGGGTCATCAACCACTAAACGAGTAATATCAGTACGGAAAACTTTGTCCATAAACGTATCTGCGCCTGCTTTAGTAAATTCGTGATGAAGCCAAATTTCAGTGTGATTGCTGCTATGATATTGTCGATTAACTGTTTGCAAATATTCGTCATACGACCGATCCACATAATGCCTAGTAAAGCGCTCAAGCTCTGAGCCTGTCTGTACTTGCATGCGCTCATACCAAAAATAACCTGCAAAAGCTTCGTCTGCACCTTGACCAGAAAGCACCACTTTAATATGTTTAGATACTTGCTCAGATAATAAATAAAATGCCACCGCATCTTGAGCCACCATTGGCTCACTCATGTTGGCAACTGCCTCGCCAAGGCGTGGCAGTACTTGTGAATTACTAATGACATATTTTTCATGCTGGGTTTTAAACTGGGCAACAATTTGGTCAGAATATTCAAATTCAGACCCAACTTCATCATCAACATCTTCAAAACCAATTGAAAATGTACGTATATCTTTATGCTCTGCTTCTCTAAGTAATGCGACTAAAAGTGATGAATCTAACCCGCCAGAAAGTAGCACGCCAATTGGCACATCTGCAGCATTCATACGTTTTAAAACACTGTCTGTTAAAAGTTCATGCGTGCGCTGAATAAACTGCTCATCTGTCAATATCTCTTTTGGACGCATGGCCTTTGGCTGCCAATAAGTTTTTTCAACAACTTTGCCCTTAGCGCTAATGGTTAATGTAGTTGCTGGTTTAATTTTATTCACGCCATTAATAATCGTATTAGGTGCTGGCACAACGCCGTGCAATGAAAGCTGTTGTTGCAAGGCAATAGGGTTAATGCTCTTATCTACACCTTGCGTTGCCAACGCCTGCATGTTAGAAGCAAAACTAAATGCTTGATTTGTTAGATTAAAATAAAGCGGCTTAATCCCCATTCGATCACGAGCAACAAACAACTGGTTTTGAGCCTTATCCCAAATACAAAAAGCAAACATGCCATCTAAATGCGTGACACAATCTTCGCCCCAATGATGATAAGCTTTGATAATCACTTCAGTATCAGAATGCGAGAAAAATTGATAACCTTGCTTGGTTAAATCTTGACGTAAAGCTTGATAATTATAAATCGTGCCATTGAAAACCAAAACCAAACCAAGATTTTTATCAATCATTGGTTGATGAGCATGATTAGACAAATCAATAATAGCAAGCCTTTGATGCCCAAAGCCAATACTACCATCAACCCAGAGGCCACTAGAATCAGGACCACGACGCGCAATTTTTTGCATCATTGCCTTAAGTCCATCATCACTCACCACTTGAGTATCAAATCTTAACTGCCCACAAAGTCCGCACATAAAGTTTAATGAAAATGTAAAATAGGATATTTTATCAAGTATTGCGTATCAATAATGGCTCAAACACTCTATGACAAACTGATGGATGTACATGTTGTACGTGAAGATGGCTCAATGGTACTTATTTATATTGACAGGCAGCTTATTCACGAAGTAACCTCACCTCAAGCATTTGAAGGCTTGGCAATGGCAGGTAGAAAACCTTGGCGTACAAGTGCCAATTTGGCAGTACCTGATCATAACGTACCCACAACCAATCGTTCATCAGGTGTGAGTGGTATTAGTGATTCTATTTCAAGGTTGCAAATTGCAACCTTAGACAAAAACTGCAAAACTTTTGGTATTGATGAAATATCTATGAATGACATTCGACAAGGCATTGTGCATGTCATTGGTCCTGAACAAGGCGCCACCCTGCCAGGCATGAGTATTGTCTGCGGCGATTCACACACCTCAACCCACGGCGCACTAGGTGCATTAGCATTTGGCATTGGTACCAGTGAGGTTGAACATGTTTTAGCCACAGGTTGTTTGTGGCAATCTAAATCTAAAAACCTTAATATTGAAGTCAGTGGCAAGCTTAATAAGCACGTCAGTGCAAAAGACATTGCACTTTACATTATTGGTCAAATCGGCACTGCGGGTGGCACAGGCTACGCAATTGAATTTAGTGGCAGCACCATTCAAGATTTATCCATTGAAGGTCGTATGACCTTATGCAACATGGCAATTGAAGCAGGTGCACGTGTAGGTATGGTTGCCGTTGATGATAAAACCATTGACTATGTCAAAGGCCGCCCACTAGCGCCTTCAGGTGCTAAATGGAACAAAGCAGTAGAATATTGGCACACACTGCATTCTGACAAAGATGCACACTTTGACAAAATCGTAAATTTTAATACAAAAGACATTAAACCTCAAGTTACTTGGGGCACATCTCCAGAAATGGTAGTAGCAATTGATGAGTATGTACCCAACCCTACTAACGCCAAAAATCAGACTGAAAAAATTAGCTGGGAAAATGCACTTAATTACATTCACCTCACTGCTGATACAAAAATATCAGACATTAAAATTGACAAAGTCTTTATTGGCTCATGCACCAACTCACGAATTGAAGACTTGCGTATTGCGGCTAGTGTTTTAAAAGATAAAAAAATTGCCAATAATATCAAACTTGCCTTAGTTGTGCCTGGCTCAGGACTGATTAAAAAACAAGCCGAAGAAGAGGGACTAGATAAAATTTTTATAAACAGTGGCTTTGAATGGCGTGAAGCAGGCTGCTCAATGTGCTTAGCCATGAATGCTGATAAATTAGAAGTAGGTGAGAGATGCGCAAGCACTTCAAATCGTAACTTTGAAGGTCGTCAAGGTCAAGGCTCATTTACTCACCTAGTTAGCCCTGCTATTGCAGCTGCAAGTGCCATTGCTGGTCATTTTTCAGAGGTTAAATAATGCAAAAATTTAGCACATTTACTTCAATAGCCGTACCACTTGAGCGTGCTAATGTTGATACTGATGCGATTATTCCTAAGCAGTTTTTAAAATCTATTAAACGCTCTGGCTTTGGTGTTAATTTATTTGATGAGTGGCGTTACCTGGACCATGGTGAAACTGGCATGGATAACTCTAAACGTCCGCTTAATATGGATTTTGTGTTGAATCAGGAAAAATACCAAGGTGCAAAAATACTACTGGCACGAGAGAATTTTGGTTGTGGCTCAAGCCGTGAACATGCACCTTGGGCATTAGAAGATTATGGTTTTAAAGCAATTATCGCCCCTAGTTTTGCAGATATTTTTTATAACAATTGTTTTAAAAACGGCATTTTACCTATTGTGCAAGATAATAATGTTATGGATGAATTGTTTGCCTCAACTGATGAAATAACGATTGAGCTTGATGCTCAAAGCATCTATGTAAATAGTAAAACTTATCTTTTTGAAATAGACACAGAACGAAAAAGGCGCTTAATCAATGGTCTTGATGATATCAGCTTAACCTTACAGTACACGGATGATATTAAAGCTTTTGAGAAAGACTATTTTAATAGATATAACTGGTTATGATTGGCAAACTAACAGGTATTATTTTAGAAAAAAATCCACCTGAAATTTTACTTGAGGTGAACAGTATTGGCTATGAAGTTCTATGTCCAATGTCAAGTTTTTATGCAATGGGTGAGAAAAAACAACTCTCGCTATACACTCACTTATCAATTAAAGAAGGTGCCCATACCTTGTACGGCTTTATCTCCAAAGATGAAAAAACCTTATTTAGAGAACTGATTAGAGTCAATGGTGTTGGTCCTAAAGTAGCGCTGGCTATTTTGTCTCACCTTGATATTGTCTCACTAATGAATGCTGTTGCTAATGAAGATGATGTGTTATTGACCAAAACGCCAGGCATTGGTAAAAAAACGGCAAAAAAACTCATTGTAGAACTTAAAGACCGTTTAGAAAAACTAGAATTAAACAGTCAAAATCATCAAAATATCAAAACAAATCCTAATACAAACTCCAATATTAAGCAAGCATCAGCCGCTTTACAAGCACTTGGGTTTAAAGCCAAAGAGTCTGAAAGGATGTTGGCTATCATCAATAACAAAACACTTTCCACCGAAGATATTATCCGTCTAGCACTTAAAAATAAATAATTTTATTGATTGTCATCAGTCACACCAACTACCTCCCAAGTTAGTCTAACCTGTTCTTGCATATCAACCCCATCTTCAGTATCGCCATAACCAAAGGCAGCACTAATCATGCCCGCTTTGGCAGCGTAAAAAGTACTATTTCGTAGCCAGTGGTTTTTATTAGCATCTAAAGTAATTTTGATTGCATTGCTAATACCAGTAACATT
The DNA here is from genome assembly GCF_016592595.1 of Abyssogena phaseoliformis symbiont OG214. NCBI lineage: Bacteria > Pseudomonadati > Pseudomonadota > Gammaproteobacteria > Abyssogena phaseoliformis symbiont. Next base: position 324,330 of record NZ_AP012977.1, on the reverse strand, counting down.
AACTCCATTATGAACACCGCCCATAGACAACAAATAAAACATTCTATTTGCCACGCTACTATTGATATGAACGCCACAAAGGTCATTATAATCACTTGGTGTGGTGCAATTAGTCGCATCTGTTAAAAACCAATTATCGCTTTTTTAAGTATTCGGATAATAAGCCCTTCCCCTGCCACTGGCTGATAAGCAGCACCATCTTTGATTATTTTATAATCATCTTGATATATACGGTACTTACTTTCTAGGTTCTTTATTGATCGAAGAGGTAACCAATGAGTCAATTATCTGTTCCTGTAGAGCGGCCCTCCTATAGCAATGCCCAACCAATCTGAAAAAGCCTCATTTAATGCACCTGATTCACGTGGATATATTAAATTAGAGTTTCTGCTAGTAATGGCATGTCCCCACTCATGAGCAGCAACATTAACAATTGAAGATAGGCTTTTATCATATCCTTTAGTAGTAGGTATAGCGAGTGTATAATAAACTCTATTGTTAGAGTAAAAAGCATTAAACTGAGAGCCTGGGTTAGGGTCAGTCATCAAGATGAGGAAACAGGTAGTCAGTAACAGCCACCATAGAAGAGCCTTGATTGTCATAACTATTCAACCCTAAAATATTTTTAAGATAATCATAAACCACAATAGCATGTGCATCGACCCTTGATTGGTTCAAATCTTTGGCTAACCTAGCGCTATGTCTAGTAAATTTATCCACGCCTAGTCCAATAGATTTTAAGGTTTGTATGCTTGCGTTTTTGGCAAACCCATTGTTACGACGGCTAATATCGTGCAAATAAAAACGACTGTCTGTCTTGGTTACTGCTAAATGTTCATAGCTTTTACTTATCCCCTTTTGCTATTACATTTGTTTTAGAATCATCTAATACTCGTGAACTGATGACGTGAGGGTCAAGATAATAACACCGCTCTCCTAACGGTTTGACTGTCAATGTAATATCGCCACTATCATTACTTTGTGTAATTAATCTCACAAAGCTTTCACCATCTTCAATAACCTTTTGCATGCTACCCTCTCCACTCACGGACAGCTGACAACAAGACACCTCAAAACAGGTACCTGTTTACATTTTAATTTCAAAAAACCCTGTACCAACAGTAAATAAAGTATGAATTCCAGATTCGTTCGCAAGCAATTGATTAAAGCCAATGATATTATTTTTATCACTATCAATCATGTCTTGCATATGTTGTGTTGCTACGCTCACGTCAACAAGCGTTTTTCCCGTGCTGATTTCATCAATTGCTTCTTGTATTAAACCACCATCAGGAATTTTTTTTATTTTGTGTGTCTTTAAATTGCTCCTCTACATCAATACCATTATCTGGATTACCATCCACATCCAGTGTTTGCAGAATTTAGGAGATTTTAACGGCATAATCTGTACGTGTAACAATATCAATAGGATAAAGAACTAACTTGGCTTTTGTTTCTCCTAACAGCATATCGCCTAAATAAAATTTAATACACTCACCTTCTTGATATTTATAAGTACCGATTTTCATCGGTAGTTCCTTTATAGGTATTAGTAACATAGCTTATACCCTTAGTCGCACTATCTCTAAAATAACCTTTTTAGTGCCACTATCTTCATGACCGCCGCCACCGCCACAAGATGAAAGCAAGAAGACAACAAGTAATAATAATATTTGATGTCTAGTTGTTTAGATTAATTGAGGAGGGTGACTATCACTAATGATATAAATAGTTTCCATGCCATTAATAACAAGATTAACTCGCCAAATCACATAGGATGCTTGGGGAATAATGACAGCTTTATTTGATAATATTTTAAACTCAAGCAAATCTTGACTAATGAAATCAAGCACTTCAGCGGTGTTTAAATTAGTTTTTCCTTGAAAGAAACTTGCGTCAATCTCATATTTCAATTCGGCTGATAATTTTTGGTTATAGCCACTTAAGCTGCTCACTTGTTGATTGTTAAAATGAACAATAACCTGCATATTATCAATTTCAAGTCCTTGATAAGCTAAATTAAATCAGCTTTATTTTTTATACCCAGTTCTGTTTTGTACTGCAAAATACTTGAATAGGCCTTCTCTAGCAAACTATCACTAGCTATAGTATTAATAAACAAAGCTTGTTGTGCACTTTGTTTGGGCTTAGGCTCTACACTAAAAAATCTATCAATGTCTTGAGCATAAATACTATTTAATAATAGAAATGAAAGAACTAACACAATTGTAGACATTGCACTTTCCAATAAAAATACCTGTTACAATTAAAACGATTTTAATTTTACTCTAATTAATGCCAAAAATCTTAAAGCATGCCTAGATTATTAATCGCTTTGTTTTTTTTACCCATGTTAATATGGGCACATCCTATGAATGAATTAGAACAAGCTTATCATGACAAGGGCAAGAACTATACGCCTAGAACGCAACATCTTAATGAGCAAGGTCATGCTCAATTTGTCAACCATCTAATTTTAACATCTTCGCCTTATTTATTGCAACATGCCCATAACCCCGTTAACTGGTATGAGTTTTCAGATGAGGCCTTTGACAAAGCAAAGCATGAAAATAAACCTATTTTTATCTCTATTGGCTACGCCACTTGCCATTGGTGTCACGTCATGGAAGAAGAGAGTTTTGATGATATCGAAGTGGCTGCATTTCTTAATCAACATTTTATTGCCATTAAGGTGGATCGTGAAATTCGCCCTGATATTGACAGCGCTTATATGAATGTATCACAACTGTTAAATGGCTCTGGTGGTTGGCCACTTAATGCGATTTTACTGCCTAATGGCAAAGCATTTTTTGCAGGGACTTATTTTCCTAAACAGCAATTATTAAACATCTTGACACAAGTGCAGAATTTATGGGAAAACAAAGCAGACGAATTAAACAAACAAGCGAATAAAATTAGTCAAATGCTTGATCAACTAAAAGCAATGTCTCGCCACGTCGTTGATGATAATATTGTTATCAAATCTATTAAAGCCATACTGGAGGATTTTGATGAACTTGAAGGCGGTTTTGGGCAGGCACCAAAATTTCCACATGAATCTATGTTACTACTACTCATCGACGAACAAAGACGAAACCCTAGTGCAGATAAATTAAATGCCATCACAACGACGCTAGACACAATGGCAAGTGGTGGCTTGTATGATATTGTCGGTGGCGGCTTTCATCGTTATTCAACGGACAATGCTTGGCTTGTACCACACTTTGAAAAAATGTTATACAACCAAGCGCAACTCTCTCTGGTTTATACTCGCGCCTATGCACTAACAAAAAAACCTTTGTATAAGCACATCTCTAAGCAAACTTTAAATTACACATTAGCAGAGATGCAAGAGACTAGTGGTGGATTTTTTTCTGCCACTGATGCTGATTCTCAGGGCGAAGAGGGAATATTTTTTGTTTGGTCAATTGATGAGTTAAGCACTGTTTTTAATCAACAAGAGCTAACGCAATTCAAACAATGGTTTGATTTATCAAGCAATACCGACTTTGAAGGAAATCACATCATTCGTTTTAAAAATATCAATGATGTCAATCTAGAAGATGACAAAGCAATTGATGCCTTATTGAACAAGTTGTACCAAATTAGAAACAAAAGAGTGCTGCCCCTTACGGATAACAAGATATTACTATCATGGAATGCGCTAATGGCTCGTAGTTTGCTTGAGGCAGGTGCGGTTTTTAATGAAAAAAAATACACCCAATTAGGCATAAACTTAACTGACTACTTACACACTTATTTCAATAAAAATAACCAACTTTACAGGGTATTAATTGGCTCTAAACTTGGAACACCGGCTTTATTTGAAGACTACGCTTATTTATCTAGTGCTTATTTATCTGCATTTGACCAAACCAATGATAAGAAATGGCTTGATAGGGTTATTAGCCTTGTTAATGTAATGAATGAAAAATTTTGGGATAAACAACGCCATGGCTTCAATATAAGTAACAACACAAAATATTTAAGCACAAACCAAAAAGAGGGTTTTGATGGTGCAATTCCCTCCACCAACGCAACAGCTTATGAGGTATTGACAAAACTAAGCAATAGAATCAATACAGATGATTTTAAACAACAGGCAGCTCAATTATTAAGCGTTTTTGCTAAACAAATTAACCAAAATCCAAGTGGCCATACTTCATTTATTTTAGGTGTTAATAACCAATTAAATGGAGAATTAAACCCTATTCAAACGATTTATAATGGGCGTATTCGTGTGCATTCTCGCTTTCATAATAATCAGTTGTTAATCAACCTTGAACTACAATCACTTTGGCACATTAATTCTAATCAGCCTCTACAGGCTGCCTTAATTGCCACCAAAATTGTCAATATTGACACTGATCATTGGACGATAAACCACATCACTTACCCGCAAGATGAACTGGTTGATTTAGGCTTTTCAAAAGAAAAAATTTCTATTTACAAGGGCAAAATACAAATTAAAGTCACCCTTACAAATAATGCAAAACGATATCGCCCACCAACTTTACAATTAACCTTACAGGCTTGTAGCGACAAGGTGTGTCTAGCACCCAAAACTGTCACCATACAACCTAACTAGAATAGTTTTTAATACTTACCGTCTAATAATATTCCACCATTATTAACACAACCATTCAAACTAGTAAGCAAACTTAACTCTTTCATACTGATCTTCTGCATCATAAATATTGCTTTTATCTGTTTCTGCTCCGTACAAAGCATTAACTGAGTCCCCTGCTGCCTTTTAACCACATTTGTCGATTTTTCTCCTTTCAGCAATAATAGCTTCTTGAGCTTAACAAATCATCTTTCGCTCTTAGCAAGTCAGCTTTTAAATTATCACAATTTTTGCTTCTGTTATCATGACTACTTGCATTGGTAAACCCAAACAACACTGAAACGCCAGAGAACGTTACAAACAAATACTTTGATGTGATAAATTTTCGTTATTTTTTTTATATCATTGTTATTATGTTTTATTCTTGCTGATTAATAATAAATTGTTCTTTACTATTCTTAGCAACTCTTTGTTGTTGAAATCATGCTGCAAACATTTTAGATACTCACCTGCAGGTATTTTATTCAGTGCGGCGAAGTTTAACGTCTCATAGACATACGCATTAGCGGTTGGTGCCAAATTGTATTTTTTATTGTAATCGCAAAAATCTTTGCCATTTTTCAAAGTAGTTGACGAAACTACATCCATCACTACCAAACTTACTGCTATTATTTTCATACTTATAAAGGTTTAATTATACTAATTATATCCCAATATGGGATATAAATATCCTAATGTAGGATATTTATATTATGAGCAAACGAAATCCATATGATGAGCGTCGAGAAATATTAAGACATTTACTAATCAAATATAGAAAAAATGCTGACATCAAACAAACCCAATTAGCCCAAAAGCTAAACAAGCCACAATCTTTTGTTAGTAAATACGAAAATGGGGAGCGAATGCTAGACCCTATTGAGGTTTATGAAGTGTGTAACGCCCTTTCTATTTCTTTTTTGCTAGTCATGAAGCAATTTGAAAGGGCAATAGCGCAAAGCGCTGATTAAGTAAGTAAAGTACTACTCGAAAATAACCTATTGACTAAATCTTAACAGCCTGCGCCAAAGTTTTTTTACCCAACTGATAAGCTCATGGTTAATTAAATACAAACAAGGCAATAAAATAAGTGTCATTAATGTGCCAAATAACAAGCCATAGCCCAGCGAAAGCGCCATGGGTTGTAAAATAAAGTCAGTACCGCCAATGCCATAAGCAAGTGGTATTACACCTGCTAAAGTTGTTAATGTTGTTAACACAACAGCGCGCAATCGGTCTTTTGCGCCTTGAACAACCCACTCATAAACACTCATAGTAGATGCAAACTTTGCCTTTAAATAATTCAAATGGGCAACCATCACTAAAGAATCGTTCACAATAACCCCTACTAATGCCAGTGTACCTAATATTGCAAAAAAACTAAGCGTCTCTCCATGAAGAAAAAAAGCCCAAATAACGCCAATAATAGAAAAAGGCACAGCGATTAAGACTAGTATTGGCTGTGAATAAGAATTAAATAACAAAGTTAGTAATAAAAATATGGCAAAAATTGCCATAACAAACGCCTTTTTAAAGCTATCCATTGCTTTTTTTGTACCCTTATCGCCACCCTCACTAGTCACTCTAATTGTAGGATACTTGTTAACTAAATCTAGGCGCTTGAGTGCTTGACTGATAACCACACCAGAAGTCGTTATCTCGTCATCAACACTACCGCTAATTACGGCTGAACGCTGCCCATTAAAATGATTAAAATTTGGCTCGCCCTTAATTTTTTGTAATGAAACAAATTGTTTCAGCGGTATGGGGTGACTTTGACGGTTGTTAATTTTTAGTAATGCTAGAAAGTCTTCTGACTGTTTATCACTACCCAGATAAATTCTAAAATCAACATCACCATCACCATCACCATAACGCACGTTAGTGACATTAATACCTGTAAAAGCTGCCTTTAAATAATCATTAACTGCTGAAAAATCAACATCAAATCTAGCCATTTTCTCAAAATCAATCACCACCTCAATACGTGTTTTACCCGGTTCATCATCTCGCTCAATGTTGCCTATGCCATCAATACTTAACAATATTTTCTCTAAAGCATCAGTAGCGTTTTGACGTTGAATATTATCACTACCTACCAAATTAATCTCTACATCTTCGCCTTGTGGTGGACCTGGTCTACTTATTGAAAACTTTAATTTTTGTGCAGCTTTTATATCCTTAACACGTGCTTTTAACTGGGTAAGTAAAACTTTGGGTGTTTGCACTCTTGTGCTAGACGGCACCAGTTCAATAGTAAACTTAGCCACATGAGTAAAATAATGACCAACATTGTTGGTTAATGAGTCTAAATCCTCACCCACAACTTCTATTATCATTTGCTCTACTTGCTTGGAAATAGACTCTGTACGCTCTAACGAGGTACCAACAGGCATTTGCAATCTTGCACTAATACTATCTGCTCCCACTGCAGGAAATTGTACATATTTCATTTGGGTTTTGGCAAAATATAAAGAGCCGATAAGAACGATACTGAAAATAACAACAACACCGTAACGCCATTTCAGTACTTTTGTTAAAAAACCCTCAAACCAATTTTCAATATACGTAAACCATGTTTTACCTTTGGTTTTTTCATCACTACTGGCAAGGTGTGCTGGCAATGCTAAACTGACTTCTAAAAAAGAAAGTGTCAAAGCAAAAATAACCACCAAAGGAATAACGTAAATAAATTTACCCATCGTGCCGCCCATTAAAAACATTGAAGAAAAGGCTAAAATAGTGGTCAAAATTGTCGTTATCACCGGTGCAATGACGCGCTTAAACCCACATACAGCAGACTGATATTTGTCTTTTCCTAATTGTTTGTAATGATGTATGCTTTCTGCCACCACAATACTATCATCCACCACAATGCCAAGTACTAAAATCATCGCAGCCAGTGAAACAAGATTAATGGTTTCGCCCGTTGCGCCTAATAAAGCCACTGTACCTAAAAGAGATACTGGCAAGCTGATTGATACCCAAAAAGCTGTTTTAAGTGATAAAAATAAACCCAATATCACCAACACCAAAAACAAGCCAATTAAACCATTATTGGTCACGATATTAAGCCGATTACGAACATGCTTAGACTCATCTGATGAATAAAAAACTTGCAGACTGGTTGGATATTTAGCTTTTAAATCCAATACTTTATCTTTGACCAAATCAACCGTGGTAATTACATCGGCATGCTCTTGTTTGCGAATTCTCAGAATAAAACCTTTAGTGCCATTCACGCGAGTAATAGAAGTCTCTTCCTTGTTTCCATCAACAATACTTGCAACATCTTTTAAGCGAATAACAGGTCCGTCAAAGGTTGATTTAATAATCACATCACCCACATCTTGAATCTCATCAAACTTAGCCAAAACAACAATGGTTTTTTCATTAATATCATCATGATTACTACCAACAGTGTAGCGTTTGTTGCGCTTTTTAATCGCTTCAATCACTTGAGGTAAGGATAACTTATGTTGGTACAAACTATCAGGATTAACCCTAATTTGAATTTCACGATCAAGATAACCCTCTTTAACAACTTTTGACACGCCTTCAACCAGTGCTAAAGAATCAGCCATGTCATCAGTAATATCTCTCAATGCTTGGTAAGACAAGTCACTACTACTACTAATATTAATTTTTAAAATGCTTTTAAGTGAGTTTTTTTGATCAATAACCCAAGGCAAATCATCCACTTCTTCAGGTAATGACTTGATGCGACTAACTGCATTTCTAATCTCTTGCTTTAATAGCTCAATATCATCCACATCTTGAGAAAGTGTTATGACAATACTAGACTTGCCTTCTTTGGAAGTTGAACTGAATTTGTCAATCCCTGAAATTATTTTCAGTTCGTCTTCAATTGGGTTGGTAATATTCTGCTCAACATCTTCAGGTGAGGCACCAGGATATACAGTCACAACAGTCATTACTTCAAAATCTACCGCTGGGAATTTATCTCTTTGAATGCCACTTAATGTCAAAAGACCAAGGGCAATAATGGAAACCGTAAAGACCAGTGCTAGCTTTTTCTGCTTAACAAAAAAAATAAGAATGTTGTCCATAAACGTTTAATCAAAAAAAATATAACAGCAGTATACCATTAGCACTGGTACTGACAACAAGCAAGCAAGCAAGCAAGCAAGCAAGCAAGCAAGCAAGCAAGCAAGCAAGCAAGCAAGCAAGCAAGCAAGCAAGCAAGCAAGCAAGCAAGCAAGCAAGCAAGCAAGCAAGCAAGCAAGCAAGCAAGCAAGCAAGCAAGCAAGCAAAAGCTACCTTTTATTTAGGTTTTCCACGCGCCCTTTTGCGTTCATTCTCTGTTAATAAACGCTTGCGAATGCGGATATTGTGGGGCGTTACTTCTACCAATTCATCATCATCAATAAATTCTAGCGCTTGCTCTAAATCAAGCTTAATGGCAGGTGTTAGCGATACGGCTTCATCAGTGCCTGATGCACGTACATTGGTCAACTGCTTGCCCTTCATAACATTAACCACTAAATCTTTATCACGTGTATGAATGCCAACCACCATACCTTCGTAAATATCAGTGTTGTGTTCTACAAAAAATTTACCACTTTTTTGTAAATTAAAAATGGCATAAGCAACTGCTTGTCCTTGGTTCATTGAAATCAAAGAGCCATTAGAACGCTGACCAATTTCCCCTTGTTTTTGAGGTTTGTAAACATCAAAGGTTGAATTCATCAGCCCTGTGCCTGTCGTTGCTGTTAAAAATTCTGTTCTAAAGCCAATCAAACCACGTGCAGGAATATTAAAATCTAACTTTACTCTACCGTTGCCATCTAGCATCATATTGGTCGGTTCGGCTTTACGTTCACCTAACTTTTCCATCACAGTGCCTTGATGTTGAGTTTCTACATCAACACTTAAATCTTCAAAGGGCTCGCAAACCACGCCATCAATTTCTCTTAAAATGACTTGTGGACGACCTACTGCCAACTCAAAACCCTCTCTACGCATGGTTTCAATTAAAATTGACAGGTGTAATTCACCACGACCTGAAACAATAAATTCAAATGGATCGGTTGTGTTTTCAACCCGAAGTGCAACGTTGTAAATGAGCTCTTTATCTAAGCGGTCGCGAATATTTCGTGAGGTGATAAATTTACCATCTTGCCCAGCAAATGGAGAATCATTAACACGAAACGCCATAGAAACGGTTGGCTCATCTACACTCAAAGGTGGCAACGCCTCAATAGTCTCAGGATCACAAATCGTATCTGAGATTGAAATGCCTTCAATACCAGTAATGGCAATAATATTGCCTGCTTGTGCACTGTTTGTATCGACTTTTTCCAAGCCAAGAAAGCCTTGAAGATTTGCAATTTTAGCTTTACGTTCATTGCCTTGTGTGTCAACCACCACAACTTGCATATTTTTCTTGATTGTACCACGCATAATGCGGCCAATCGCAATTGCCCCAACAAACGAGGAATAATCAAGTGCGGTCACTTGCATTTGCAAAGGCGCATCAATATCAACCTCTGGGGCTTTAACGTGTTTTATAATGGTTTCAAACATGGATGTCATATCGCCTGAACGTACGTCATCTTCTAATGAGGCATAACCATTAATACTTGAAGCGTAAATAATTGGGAAATCTAATTGTTCGTCAGTTGCGCCCAGTTGATCAAATAAATCAAACACTTGGTCAATTACCCAATCAGGGCGTGCTGCATCTTTATCAATTTTATTAATAACGACAATTGGATTTAGACCCTGGTCAAAGGCTTTTTTCGTCACAAAGCGTGTTTGTGGCATTGGGCCTTCTTGCGCGTCTACAAGCAAAAGCACACTATCAACCATAGACAGTACACGCTCTACTTCACCACCAAAATCAGCATGGCCTGGCGTATCTACAATATTGATATGATAATCGTTCCATTTAATCGCAGTATTTTTACTAGAAATGGTAATACCGCGCTCCTTTTCAAGATCATTTGAATCCATCATTCGATCAGTTGATTCAAAGCGCTCATCAAACGTTTGCGATTGCTCAAGCAATTTATCAACCAAAGTTGTCTTACCGTGGTCAACGTGAGCAATAATAGCAATGTTTCTTAATTTAGTATTCATGCGGGGTAGGTCAATGCAAAAAAGACATTATTATCCCGTAAAATACTCTGCAATATTAGGAATTATTGATATGGCAAAAAAAGGCAGTTCAGGACGTTGGATGAGTGAACATCTAAGTGATGAGTTTGTTAAAAAGGCACAAAAGGCAGGCTATCGCTCTCGCGCCGTTTACAAACTTATAGAAATGATTGACAAAGATAAATTTATTAAATTAGGGGATAAAGTGCTTGATCTTGGCGCTGCCCCTGGTGGCTGGAGCCAAGTAGCAATAAAAACTGTGGGCAAATCTGGTCTGGTTATTGCTAGTGATATATTGGACATAAAGCCCATTGATGGGGTTGATTTTTTACGTGGTGACTTCACTGAAGGTAGTGTTTATAAAGCGCTTTTAGATATCACTATGAGTAAAAAAATTGATGTTGTTTTAAGCGATATGGCGCCAAATATGAGCGGTCAACTCTCAGTTGACATCCCTAAATCCATGTACTTGTGTGAACTGGCACTGGATATGGCAATTAAAACCTTAACGCCTTTAGGCTATTTTTTTGTCAAAGTCTTTCAAGGAGATGGGTTTGATGAGTTTGTTAAGTCGTGTCGATCTTCTTTTTCTTCTGTTACCATCCGCAAGCCAAAAGCCTCAAGAGCAAGGTCTAAAGAGGTGTACTTGCTTACAAATAAATTAAAGCCAACCTGAGGTGATACAAGTATTGGTTTTTTTAATAACCCATACCGCCCACGTGTAAAATAACCGCCATGAAAAGTTTAAGCGATATTCAATCCCTCTTAAAATTAGATTTACAAAAAACAGACGGTATACTCATTAATCGTTTAAGTTCAAACGTTGCTTTGATTAATCAAATGAGCCATTATATTATCCACGCTGGCGGCAAACGCTTACGTCCACTGCTGTTATTGCTTTGTGCACGTGCAACTGGATATCAAGGCACGCATCATCACCTTATGGCGGTGGTCATAGAATTAATTCACACTGCCACTTTACTGCATGATGATATTGTTGATGAGTCTATAACGCGCCGAGGAAAAGACACGGTCAACGAAGTTTGGGGTAATGCGCCCAGTGTTTTAGTGGGTGATTTTTTATATTCTCGTGCTTTTGAAATGATGGTTGAACCTAATTCAATGCCCATCATGCGTATTCTTTCTAAAACCACTAATAGTATTGCTGAAGGTGAAGTATTGCAATTATTAAATTGTCAAAATGCTGAACTAACCGAGGCCGAATATTACGCAGTGATTGAGCGAAAAACAGCGTGTTTATTCCAAGCAGCCACTCAAATTGGCGGGTTACTATCAGACGTTGATAAAGCCCAAGAGTCTGCATTAAAAGACTATGGCTTACACCTTGGCAACGCTTTTCAGATTATTGACGATGTGCTTGATTATGAATCAGATGCAAAAACCATGGGCAAAGAAGCGGGTGATGATTTAAATGAAGGCAAAACCACGCTACCCATGATTTATGCACTTGCTCATACTTCTGGTGATGATAGACAACTTCTAGAAGATGCTATTAACCAAGCAGATAATTCCAAAATAGCACAGGTGATTAAAATTCTGCAATCGGTTAAAGCCTTCGGCTATACTCGCAATCAAGCACACAAATCAGCCCAACTTGCCAAGCAATCACTCAAGCTAATACCTGACTCAGATTATAAAGACGCATTGATTTTATTATGCGACCTTTCCTTGCAACGCCAGTCATAAAATCATGCTTTCAAATGAGCTAAAAGCTCAAATCCGTCAGTCATTTATAAGCTTAAAAGAAGACATGGATGGCTTTAAAACACGCCAAGCACAAAACAAAATGATTGCTGAAATCTCTAAAACTTTATCGGGAGAGCATAAAGGCGAGCATAATATTTTATGTGTTGAGGCACCCACAGGTACAGGAAAAACGTTTGCTTATTTACTTGGCAGTATTCCTATCGCTAAAGCCAATAAAAAGAAACTAATTATCTCCAGTGCCAATGTCGCCCTGCAAGAACAATTGCTTTTTAAAGACATGCCACAAGCACAAAAATATTGCTCAGTTGATTTTAAGTATGCTCTAGTCAAAGGGCGTTCGCGTTACGTTTGTGTTCGCAATTTAATTAACGTATGTGAAAATAACACGAGCGATAATTCTTTATTTGAATCAATGCCGCTGTTTGACAATCCACCAGAAAAATATCAATTAGAACAACTCAGTGAGATGCTAAGCGATTACTCAACTAAGAAATGGAATGGAGAAATCGATGATTTAATGCGCGCGCCAGATCATTTTATTTGGCAAAAAATAGCTTGCAATCGTTTTACTTGCACAGCAAAAAGCTGTGATTCTTATCAAAACTGCGCTTTTTTTAAAGCCAGACGGAAAATTACCAAAGCAGATGTTATTGTCACTAATCATGATTTGGTTTTGGCTGACCTTAGCACAGGAAACACTGTGCTACCTGATGTTAGCGAATCAATCTTTATCTTTGATGAGGCACACCACTTAAATTCAAAAGCACTATCGCACTTTTCATTAACCACCAACACTGAGTTTATCAAAACCAGCGTTAGACAAACCAAAGTAGTTAGTGAGCAATTATGCAAAATCAGCAAACAAGATGTACCTGATATTAACATCAAACAAATTGATGGTTATCTGACTGATTTAATTCAATTGTTAAAACAACTAGAATTTAATGACGATATTTATTTATTCAGCCAAGGTATTGTTGATGAATCTATCAAACAAATAAGTGAAAATATTCTAACGCTTATTGGCGCTGTTCAAACCAAATTCACGCTTTTAAAAGAATCTTGGGGCGACTATTTAAAAATAACAGCCATAGACAAAAGCATCAGTGATCCTATTAGTAATGCAGCTGGTGAATGTGAACAGCATTTACTTAGTATTATTACTTTATTTTCATCTTTCTTGCAAAAAGATGATCCAAATAAAGCACCACATTCACGTTGGGTCGAAAAAAGCACGCTCGCAAATAAAAAAACAAACTACTTGCTTAATAGTGCGCAAACCGATGTTTCAAAAAATCTAGACCGACTTATTTGGTCAAAAGTTTCAGGCGCCATTCTCACTTCAGCCACGCTAACATCACTCGGTAGTTTTGAGCGCTTAAACAAACAATTAGGGCTACTAAGAAATGAAAACCAATACCTACGCCTGCCTTCACCTTTTGTGTTTGACCAAGTAGATTTTATCATTGCCAAACTTAAAGCCAGCCCAACCCAAGTGTATGAGCACACACAAGAAGTAACATCACAACTACTTAAACGACTTGATAGTAACGAAGGTTCATTGGTACTATTTGCCTCTAATAAACAAATGCAAATAGTAGCAGACTTGGTAGAAAAAAAGCTAGATTGTACTTTGTTTGTTCAAGGCGAATACCCCAAAAAGCACATTTTAGAAAAACACATTAACTTACGCAAACAAGGCAAGGGTAGTGTTATTTTTGGGCTAGATAGTTTTGCTGAAGGCGTAGATTTAAAAGGCGACAACCTTACCCATGTTGTCATTGCCAAATTGCGCTTTAGTGTACCCACTTCGCCCATTGATAAAACATTAGCCACTTATCTTGAATCACAAAATAGAAACCCTTTTATGGAAATATCTCTACCCGATGCATCACTTAAACTCATTCAAGCCTGTGGTCGCTTGATTCGCACAGAAACTGATACAGGAAAAATCACCATTTTTGACAATCGTCTAGTCACTAAATTTTATGGCAAACAACTACTAAACGCTTTGCCAAGCTACAATATTATAGTAGAGTAACTTTTACAGTGTATTTAAAAACGCCAAAAAGCCTTATGCAACAAAGCCATTAAGGTTAATATTTCTAGGCGTCCTAATAACATTGAAAAACTTAGAATCCATTTTGCTGTATCGCTAATATTGCCATAATTAGCAGCAACATCACCCAAACCTGGGCCTAGGTTATTAATAGACGCTGCAGTTGCTGAAAACGCACTCACCTGCTCAAGACCAGTAAACATCAACATAATCATAATCATAACAAAGGCAATTACGTATAAAGAGAAAAAACCCCAAACTGACACCAAGGTATTCTCAGGAACACTTTTCTGATTAAGCTTGATGTTGATTTGTGCATTAGGATGAATAAATTTTTTAATCTCTTTCATGGCTAATTTAAACATCAATAATATTCTAACAACTTTAATACCTCCGCCCGTAGAGCCAGCACAAGCACCAACAAAACTACCAAAAATTAAAAACACTGGTAGCACGAATGGCCATAATGAGAAATCTGTACTGACAAAGCCTGTGGTGGTCATAATGGAAATACTTTGAAATACGCCATGTCTAATCGCCTCTTCCATGGTTTGATAGTAGCCCTTATCAAATAAATAACTTGATACCAATAAAATTGATGTACTTAAAATTAACAAATAGGCTTTGAACTCAGAATCTTTCAAATAAATAAATATATTGCGCTTGCGCCAAACAAGAAAATGTAGTGAAAAATTAATACCTGCCAATAGCATAAAGACCATTGCCACTAACTCGATTGCATAAGAATTAAAATAGCCAATTGATGCACCATGAGTAGAAAAACCACCGATAGCAACCGTTGCATAGCTATGTCCAATTGCATCAAATCCATCCATACCTGCGAGGTAGTAACTCAATGCACAAACAACTGTCAAGCTAATATAAATTTTCCATAGTGCTTTGGCAGTTTGAGCTAACTTTGGCGTGAGTCTTTCTTTAGAAATACCGCTTGATTCTGCATGGTAAAGCTCCATACCACCAACCCTTAACATGGGTAAGATAGCAACCGCTAAAACAATAATACCCATGCCACCCAGCCATTGAAGTTGCTGACGATAATACAACAGTGCTTTAGGCAAATCATCTAGCCCAGAAAGTACTGTTGCACCTGTGGTGGTCAGCCCCGACATGGATTCAAAAAATGCATCACTAAAGGACATATCCAAAGAGGTTGATAATAAAAATGGCGTGGTCGCAAACAAGGATAAAACAAACCAAAAACTCACCACTACTAGTACACCTTCACGAATCCTAAAATTTTTGGTTGATTTTCTAAAAGGCAACCATAAAACAAAACCACTTAACAATGTTAAAGAAAAAGCGGCGAAAAAAGATGAGGCTTCGTTTTGAGCATAAATAAAGTCAACAACAATAGGTGGTAATTGCGTTAGACTAAATACCATTAGCAACAAGCCAATGGTTTTAAAAACAATACTAAATTGCATTTTTAATAATCGTTAATCAAAATATCCTTCAAACAACTCTTCCACTTCATGAATTTTACTCACATCAGTTAACACCAATAACACGTGGTCTCCTTCCTTGATAACTAAAGTACGCGACCCCATAATAACCTCATGATTTCTAACGACTGAACCTACGACCACACCATCTGGCAAATTGATTTGCTCAATGGTTTTACCCACAACATCTGAATGATGTTTATCACCATGTACAATAACCTCAATTGCCTCTGACTTACCTTGGCGCAATGAGTACACCATCATAGTATCACCCTTGCGAATATGTGCCAAAATACCGCTCACTGTAATTTGGTCGGGCGATATGACCATGTCCACATCTTCACTTTGCTTGGCTAAATCTTCATAGACATTGCGCTTAACCAAAGCAATCGTCTTATGTGCGCCTAAGCGTTTGGCTAAAATTGAAACGATAACATTAATTTCATCAGAATCTGTTAGGGCTAAAAATAAATCTGTACTTTCAATACCCTCTTCTAATAATAACTCCTCGTCAGAAGCGTTGCCTAAAAGTACTAATGTATTATCAAGCTCATCAGCAATCTTACTAACACGCTCTTTATTCATCTCAATAATACGAACATGGTGATCCTTTTCTAAGAACTTTGCCAAATTAAGACCAATACGCCCACCGCCCGCAATAATAATATTTCTATAAGCTTTATCTTCACGCCTGAATTGCTTTATCACTTTAGAAATACTGGCCTTTTTGGTCATGAAATAAACCCGATCACCATCACGAATGACCGTTTCTCCTGATACGGGAATGGCCTTACCGTTGCGATACAAACTAACAATGCGCACCCGTGTTTTTGGCAAATGTTCATGTAGATCTTTAATAGAATGACCTACAATTGGTGTGCCTGCATAAGCTCTAGTTTCTACCAATTGAACCAACCCGTTTTCAAACTCAAACACCTGCTCAGCACCTGGTTCTTCAACCACACGCTTAATATAGTTAGTCACTAATTCTTCAGGTGTAATAATAAAATCAATAGGAATAGCATTAGGTGAAAATAACTCCTTTCTGTGCAAATACTCAGCGGTGCGTATGCGCGCTACTTTTTTCTCCACTTGATACAAAGTGTGTGCCATCTGGCAAGCCAACATATTGCCTTCATCTGATCGTGTTACCGCAATGACCATGTCCATATTCTTAATATCTGCCTCCTCTAGAACATTAGGATATGAAGCATGACCACACACGGTTTTCACATCTAAATGACGTTGTAGGTTTGATAAATTAGACTCATCTTTATCAATAATGGTAATGTCATTATCATTATCTGAACCTAAATATTTAGCTAATGTTGCACCAACTTGCCCTGCACCTAAAATTAAGATTTTCATACTATTTTATTTTTTATCAATACCTAAATCTTTTAACTTACGATATAAAGTGGTTCTTTCTAATCCTGCAAGTGTTGCAACCTTGGCAATATTATGGTTGTTCTCTTGTAAGTGGTGATTGAAATATTGTACCTCAAAAATATTTCTCGCCTCTTTAAGTGGTGCATTAAATTCAATACCACTAATAGTGTGTCCAGATTTCTCTAGTACTTGCTCAGATAGAATTTTACGCACCAATGGCAAAATATCATGCAGCGGTTTTTTCAAAAAATCAACTGCACCTAGTTTAATTGCCCTGACCACATCTTGGTGTTCTGCATGACCAGACATCATAACAATCGGTGTAGAAAAACCAGCTTGAGCCCATTCTTCTAACAACGACATACCATCCTGTCCAGGCATCCAAACATCCATCATAACCAAGTCAAAAATTTGATCTTTTATAATGGTTTTAGCTTGGTTGGCATTAGCCGCAAGAACCACATGGTAATTAACATCTTCCAATGTGTCCATCATCGTTTCTGTATTAATATTCTCATCATCAATAATAAGAATTCTACCAATGGCTAGTGTGTCATTCATAACCCTTTCCTTTTATTTATTACAATTAAACTCAATGGTGATCATAGCGCCATGTGGCTTAACATTGCCGGCAAATATTTCACCCTCATGCTGCTTAATAATATTTTGCACAATTGCCATGCCTAAACCACTGCCCTTAATTTTAGTCGTTACATAAGGCTCAAACACTCTATCAAGTACATACTTATCAAAACCATCGCCATCATCTATGATACTTAAACGCACAATAGCTTGTTTTGGTAAATATTCTGTTGTGATTTTAACGTTTAAATCACGCCTGTCAATCATTGCTTCACTGGCATTTTTCACTAAATTAATCAACACTCTAGAAATACTATAGCTATCTAAAAGCAGTAGTGGAACGCCAGCAGACAAATCAAAACCAATACTCATATTGCTTATGTCGTCATAAAGTGCGATAGATTGTTTAATTAACGCATTCAAATCACAAGGTTTTCTTTCAATTTGAGGTGTGTTAGCATAATCAGTAAATGCACTCACCATAGTGTCCATGGATTGAACTTGGTGGATGATGGTATTTGTAGTTTTATCAATAACATCTAAATCTTTGCCCTCTAAAGAACCTATAAATCGATTTCTAAGACGCTGAGCAGATAATAAAATAGGCGTTAGTGGATTTTTAATTTCGTGTGCCATGCGCTTTGCTACCTCCCCCCAAGCAGCTTTTTTCTGAGCTCTGTTTAATTTCGAGATGTCCTTAATCACAATGACAAAACCCAAGGTTTCATTGTCATTTTTAAGTGCTGCGCCTTGACACGATAATAACAAATGTTGACTAGCCAAAGTAATTTCAATCTCTTCACTCCATTCACTTTCATCTCGTTTAAATTTATCTTGTGTCATTAAAAACAGGGGTTCTAAATTTGAGTAGTGATCAACAATAGTGTTGCATTTTTTACCAATGAATAATTTTTCATCTTTAATGCCCAACATTGTACCAATCACTGGATTGATGAGACGTATCTTCCTATTTTGATCAAGCGCAATCACGCCATAAGAATATTTAAGAATCGTTTCCAAAAACAAATTGTGCGTATCTAAACCCTCACGAGATGCCTTGATTTGTCTAGACATGGCATTAAATTGCTCAATCAAACTACGCACATCTTCACTTTCTTTTTGTTTGGCAATGCGCACATCATAATTACCTTTGGCAATTTCTTGCGTGGCGATGGATAAGTTATTCAGCGGCTTCATTAGCCGCTCAATCATACGAAAAACCACCATAAGTGCACTAAGTATTGCCAATAACACAGTGGATGAAAAATCAATCATAAAACGTTTTTGAGTGATTGAAGTGTTAATCTCAAATTTAATGTTTTGCGCTGCACTTGCAAATCCTCTAACTTGTGACAAAAACCCTAAAAGTCCTGGATCAGTTGCATACACTACATCAACCACAAACAAATCTTGATTTGATATGTTTGCAAAATAACGTGTTGACATTTTCACTTGAATAACGTTTGCAGTCTCATCTTCGTTAATCATACGTGGCTGTGTACCTGGCAATGGCCGCTCTTCAATCGCCATACAATTAGTCACATCTGCTGTTTTAGCAACCACCTCTTCTTGAGCATTTAACAATGTAATTTGACAAGCCCAGCCTTTATCAATTAAGCCATCAAGAAATATCTGCATACTTTGTGCATAATTTGTAGTGTCTTTTTGAAAGCTACCAAAGGAAGTAATTAAAGTTAATAATCTTTTTGTTTGTTCAGTATAGCGCTCATCTCTGATTTTTTGCACGCCACTATACAAACTATTGACTTGCTGAATAAAGTTTTGACTAAAAACATTAAACGCTTTTTCTGAATCTTTAACGTTGTTTTGAATCGTCTGGAATGAGAATATATAAAAGGACAATACAGGTACAATCACCAAAACCGGCACAATTTTAACAAACGACCAAGTAAATTTAGAGCCGACAATATCGCCTTTAACATCACGCTTAAGGCGTAATACATCCGCATAAATATAATAAATAGCAACCAGACTCATGATGATATTAAACCCAACTAAATATCCCCACCAGTGTGCAATAAAATCAGGGTTGAGCCCTAAATAAAATGTGCCAGAAATAGACAGTAAAAAAACAAACACCCAGACCCATGCAGGTGGTGTCTTTTTTAAACTTAAATATTGACTAAAAATCATGGAAAATAATGCAGATGGTCATAATTTTTTAAGCAATTATCGCATAAAAAAATAAATATCTGCACAAGTTATTCATTAAATACAGCTTGAATAATTCGGTCTATCGTTTAAGGTAGAGAAAAAATACTTTAGCAAATAAAACACCATTTTTTCAAATCTTAAGCTTATTCAATACACTTTTATGTTGTAGAAAGGATGTTATATTTTTATTAAGGACACTCCTTGCTGAACCCGACATAAATTAGTATAGCCCACCACTAGTTTTAAAAAAATACTTTCAAACAAAGAAGTACCCAATGTCACAAAATCTAGCAACAAGCACATTCAAAAATACTCCACCCCCAGTTCTTTAGTTTCTAAACCGCTTTTAAGTACCCCTCCCCCGAGTTCTCTCTAAGTTCTAAAACCTTCAAACCCAGTGCACTTACACTGACTATATTCACCTTCTTACTTGCTGTTGAAGCGTAAGCCGTTAATACCTTTGATAAATCTGCTTACTTAGACTTAAACACCGAATACACCCACAATCTTAACAATCCAGCCATTGTTAAAAAAGACAACCAAGCCACCACCTTGCTCAAAGAAGTGACAGGCGCTGTCCGTGTAACGCCATAGGTTCTACAGACTCAGACAATGTTAACCAATTAGGCGACAAAATTACCACAGGATTAAGCAATCAATTAAAAAAATAAAGCCATTAGTAAAACCGAAGGTTTAATTAATGACAAAGCCAACCAGTTTTTTAATCAGTTTGGCTCTGGCCGTACTGAAATCAGTATTCATGGAGTTAACTCAAAAGAGTTAGATTACAGCATCAAAACGATTCAACCACCATCTGAGTTAAACGACAACAGCAAAGAACTCACTTTCTTCCAAGATCAAATCACCTCTCTGGTGACAACCAAGGAACGCACTATTTTTGGGATGCTAAAATCGGTAACAACATCAAAGGCAACATTCTCGGTATAGAGGTTGAACTCACGCCTTTAATCAGTTTTGAATTTGGACAAGAAGACACCACCACCACAAGCAGTAAAAGCTATGGCAAATTAAGTTTTAAGTTGTCATTTGATGACAAACAGCAACTCTCCAATTTTACCATTGCTGACACACCTTTTAAAGCCAGTAGTAAGATGAACTTAGGCGAATTTACTTGGGTAGAACATAGCAACAAAATTCGTACTGAAAAGGTAGATAGTAGTGGCAATGTTGTTGAAGGCATGGTCGCAAGGTGGTATTACCTACAGTATTGTCACCATTGGCAGCCAAACCTGGACTGTTGAAAACATGAGACACGCAGTCACTACTGGCAACGCTTGGAGTTATGACGATGATGTTAATAACGATGCCAATAGCTATGGCAAATTGTACGATTGGGCAGGTGCTATGAATGGTTCAACTACACCGGGAAGGAGTGCAAGGCATTTGTGTCACTGGTTGGCATATTCCTTCGGATGGCGATTGGACGACTTTAGAAGGTGCAGTGGGTAACCAACCCAGGCACGAAACTTCAGTCAGGAGGTGGTAGTGGATTTGAGGTGCGCTTAGCGGACGACCGAGACAAACTGGTGGCGGCTCTTTCAATCGAGACTCGGGTGCGTACTTGTGGAGCTCTACTGAGGTTGGGGCTAATGCTTAGTACCGTTATCTGTTTAGTAGCTTTGCCCAAGTGCTTCGTAATTTGGATAGTAAGGGTTTCGGCTTTAGTGTTCGGTGCCTAAAGGATTAAAGGTATAACTAATGACGCTTAAATAGCAGAAACTAAGTGAGTTTATTCATGTGCTGTGAGCTACTTGCTTGGTCTTATACAATGATGAAAAAGTAAAGATATAAACTAGGTTGATAATGTCTGCGAAGCAGAGTGATTTTTTTGTATGAATTTAATTAGAGTAGGTTATTTAATAAAAGAATATTTCATTATTCACCAATCTTAATGGACATAAGATAGTTGCCCAGCGTTGTTTAATTTAAGGATTAAGCAAGAGAGGCTTTTAAAGCAAAGCCAAACATCCTCTAAATAACATTTGAGATAAGTGTTCACGCAATTGACCCCATGCTCAATTCCAAAGTCTTTGTAATACAAGAAAAATCCTTATGCTTTATAGCGTTTTGAATGTAGTTAAAAAATTTATAGCCTAAGACTAATCACATAAAACCAATTTATAATTTGGCAAATGAGCGGCTTTGTCGGTATAAAATATGACAAATAACACAAACACAAACACAAACACAAACACAAACACAAACACAAACACAAACACAAACACAAACACAAACACAAACACAAACACAAACACAAACACAAACACAAACACAACTAAGTCAGTTTCTAGATTTAATAAAATACGAAACCGAGCTGGCTATTGATACTGAATTTAAGCGTGTTAGTACTTACTATCCAGTGCTGTGCTTGGTGCAAATAGCCACTAAAAGCGCAACTGATTGTATCAACATTTTAGCAATTGAAGATTTAAACCCACTGTTTGAAAAACTTTACCAAAAAGATTGCTTATGGATTGTGCACTCAGCACGCCAAGACATTGAGGCCATGTACTATTTGTCCAAACAATTCCCTAAACGTTTGTTTGACACTCAAATTGCAGCTAATTTACTTAGCCATCCTATGCAAATTTCTTATCAAGCACTGACTCAAATCCTGAAAAATGTCTATTTAGAAAAAGCTTATGCCCGCCTAGACTGGACCACACGTCCGTTGCCAGATGAGGCACTTGAGTATGCGTTAGATGATGTACGATATTTACTTAAAAATTTCTACCAACTTAAAAGCCAGTTAAAAACTGAGCATAAATCACACTGGATTGAACAAGAGGGCCAATTATTATTAAACACCGAACTTTATAACCCTAACATCAAAAACGCATGGAAAAACGTCAAAGGCTTTTCACGTTTAGCCAAAAAAACACATCATCTTGCCGTGCAATTAGCCATGTTTAGAGAACATCAAGCGATTCATAAAAACAAACCTAGAAAATGGATAATGAGTGATGATAAATTAATCAACTATGCACTCAAAAAAAGCCCTTACCTTTTGGTATAAAAACTACATTTAATGAATTTTTAGTTAGCAATGAATAGCTGAATAAGGCTGAAATTATTGTTAATAAGCACACACTACCAACAAAAATTGAAAAAGCAAAGAAAAATGAATTACAAAAACTGATACAAAATATAGCAAATCAGTATAATCTAGACGATAAAATCGTTACCAACGGTAAATCATTATTGAATTTTATTCGTGGTGACCGCTCAGTTATTTTCTTAACAGGTTGGTGCTTTAATCTTTTAAAAGAGGAATTAGAAAAATGCAAAATAGTTTAAAACCGGTCTCAGCAGGCAATATACCTGTTGAAATCAACGTTATTATTGAAATTCCAGCAAATTCATCACCCATTAAGTATGAAATTGACAAGGAAACAGGTGCCATGTTTGTAGATCGCTTTATCTCAACACCTATGTTTTATCCTTGCAATTACGGTTTTGTACCAGAAACATTAGCAGATGACGGCGACCCAGCCGATGTCTTGGTGATTACGCCTTACCCACTAATCCATGATAGCGTTATTACAGTACGCCCAATTGGTGTTTTACGCATGACTGATGAAGCTGGAAAAGATTCAAAAATTTTAGCCGTACCTATTGATAAATTATGTAAATCTTATCATGATATCAAATGTATTGATGATGTTGGTGTTACTCTTAAAAATCAAATCGAGCACTTTTTTACTTACTATAAGGACCTTGAAGAAGGCAAGTGGGTGAAAATTGATGGCTGGGGCGACTCTATTGAAGCCCAAAAAGAGCTTCAAGACTCTTTTAACGCCTATCATCAATAATTCTTTCCAAGTTGTATCAGGTGAATATCGGGGTAGGAAATTTAACTTTCCTGATGTACCTAGTTTAAGACCCACATCAGGAAAAATTCGAGAAACCTTATTTAATTGGATTCAATTTGAATCACACAACAAAACTTATCTAGATTTGTTTACTGGCAGTGGAAGCTTAAGTTTTGAAGCACTGTCCCGTGGCGCTAAACAAGTCGTTAGTATTGAACAAGACTTCAACGCCTATCAAAGTTTAAAAAAAAATCAAGCCTTATTAAAAACAAACAAAATAAGTATTTTTAATCAAGATGCACTAAATTTCTTATCTGAAAAGAGCGCACAAACTTTTGATTTTGTTTTTTTAGATCCACCTTTTAATAAAAATTATCTGCCAAAAACTTTAAAAGCACTTTCAAAAGGTAATTTTGCCACTTCAAATACAAAAATCTATATAGAATCTGAATTTAAAATTTTAAAAAATGAAGCGGTTGAATGGTTATCAACAAATATTAAAATTAATAAACAAAAGCACACAAGGCAAGTGCATTATTGCCTAATAACTCTATTATAAAACCTTAACTAAATCATCTTGTTATGAAAAAAATCGCAATTTACCCAGGCTCGTTTGATCCAATTACCAATGGTCATATTGACTTAATTAAACGCGCCAGTAAATTATTCGATGAAATTATTATTGGCATTACTCAAAATAGTAAAAAAAAGGCTTTTTTAAGTATTGATGATAGAGTTCACGCAATCAATACTGCACTTAAAGATATTGGCAACATTAAAGTATTAAGCTTTAACACACTATTGGTTGACTTTGCAGCCAAGCAAAACGCACAAGTGATTTTACGTGGACTACGCGCTGTTAGTGACTTTGAATACGAATTTCAACTCTCAGGCATGAACAAACACCTTAATCCTAACATTGAAACTCTATTTATGACACCTGCCGAACAGTACGCTAATATCTCCTCTTCTTTGGTAAGAGAAATTCTAATATTAGGGGGTGATATTAGTGTTTTTGTACCTGCATCAGTAGAGACATTACTCAAACAGCGCTTATAAAATTTTTAGCCTTAATCCTTGAAAAAAAAATGCCCATCCCTATATAGGACGTATATTAAACACTAAGGAGTAAAAAATGTCAAAGATTATTGGTATTGACTTAGGCACAACCAATTCATGTGTAGCCATTATGGATGGCGGTAGCGTTAAAATCATTGAAAATTCTGAGGGTGATCGCACCACCCCATCTATTATCGCTTATCCAAAAGACTCTGAAGAGGTTTTGGTTGGTCAGCCAGCAAAACGCCAAGCAGTCACCAATCCTGAAAATACACTATACGCAATTAAGCGTTTAATTGGTCGTCGTTTTGATGAAGATGCTGTACAAAAAGACATCAGTCTTGTACCTTATAAAATTGTCAAAGCTGACAATGGTGATGCTTGGGTTGAGGTTAAAGGCAAAAAAATGGCCGCGCCTGAAATTTCAGCAAAAGTCATTGGTAAAATGAAAAAAACTGCTGAAGATTATTTAGGCGAAGAAGTCACTGAAGCGGTTATCACAGTGCCTGCTTATTTCAACGACTCACAACGTCAAGCAACTAAAGATGCTGGCAAAATTGCAGGCCTTAATGTTAAGCGCATTATCAACGAACCAACTGCAGCAGCATTGGCTTATGGTGTTGATAAAGTTAAAGGTGATAAAGTTGTCGCTGTCTATGACTTAGGTGGTGGTACATTTGACGTATCTATTATTGAAATGGAGGACATTGATGGTGAAAAACACTTTGAAGTACTCTCTACCAATGGCGATACTTTCCTAGGTGGCGAAGATTTTGATCAACGTATTATTAGCTATTTAGTGGATGAATTCAAAAAAGACCAAGGTGTTGATTTAACCAATGATCCTATGGCACTTCAGCGCTTAAAAGAAGCAGCTGAAAAAGCCAAAATTGAGTTGTCTTCTTCTGAGCAAACCGAAGTTAACTTACCTTACATTACTGCAGATGCTTCAGGCCCTAAACATCTTAATATTAAAATTACTCGTGCTAAGTTAGAATCATTGGTTGAAGACCTACTCAAACGCACTATTGAGCCATGCAAAACTGCACTTAGAGATGCAGATTTATCTGCAAGTGATATTGATGAAGTTATCTTAGTGGGTGGGCAAACACGTATGCCTAAAGTCACAAAAATGGTACAAGACTTCTTTGGTAAAGAGCCTAAAAAAGATGTTAACCCTGACGAGGCAGTGGCGATGGGTGCTGCAATTCAAGCGGGTGTTTTGGGTGGCGATGTTAAAGATGTATTATTACTAGACGTAACACCACTATCTTTAGGCATTGAAACCATGGGTGGTATTATGACCAAACTAATTGAGAAAAATACAACCATCCCTACCAATGCAAGCCAAATTTTTTCAACCGCAGCTGACAATCAATCTGCAGTAACTGTACATGTATTGCAAGGTGAGCGTGATATAGTTAGTGCTAACAAATCATTAGGTCAATTCAACCTTGAAGGCATCCCCAATGCACCTAAAGGACAGCCTCAAGTCGAAGTAACATTTGACATTGATTCTGATGGTATCTTAGATGTGTCTGCCAAAGACAAAAATACTGGTAAAGAGCAATCAATCACTATTAAAGCCTCATCTGGCTTGAGTGATGAGGAAGTTGAAAAAATGATTAAAGACGCTGAAGTACATGCCGATGAGGATAAGAAATTCCAAGAATTAGTCACCAGTAAAAACATGGCGGATTCCTTAATACACTCAACCAAGCAAACGCTAGAAGAGCTAAAAGATGAAGTTTCTGATGATGAAAAATCAGCGATTGAAATGGCCATTACCGAGCTTGAAAAAGCCATTAAAGACGATGACAAAGAAGCCATTGATGCTAAGGTTCAAACCTTAAGTGAAAAGGCACAACCATTAGCTGAAAAAGCACAAGCTAAAGCAGGCGCTGAAAACACTTCACAAGAAGAGTCAAGCGCTGATGACGATGTGGTTGATGCTGATTTTGAAGAGGTTAAAGACGATAAATAGAAAGTTAAAAATCTAACCACTAAAACCTTCCCTAAGAGACAGTACTTGAGGAGGGTTTTTTAATAATAAGGCAAACATGTCACAAAGAGATTATTACGAAGTACTAGGTGTTGCAAAAAATGTAGACGTTAAGCAAATTAAAAAAGCTTACAAGCGCTTAGCAATGAAACACCACCCTGATCGCGTTAAAGACGACAAGGCATCGGCTGAAAAAAAGTTTAAAGAAATTCAAAAAGCTTATGCCATTTTATCTGACGCCCAAAAACGTCAAGCCTATGACCAATTTGGTCATGCAGGTGTTAACGGCAATGCAGGTGCTACTGATGGTAATCCATTTGGTGGCGGCAGTGGCTTTGGTGATATTTTTGGTGATATTTTTGGTGGTGGACAGCAACAGCCAAATAATCGTGGCTCAGATTTGCGTTATGATTTAGAAATTGATTTAAAAGAAGCGGCACAAGGTACTACCGTTAAAGTTCGCATTCCAAAAAATGAAACTTGCGATACCTGCTCAGGTACAGGTGCAAAACCTGGCACCAGTGTTAAGACTTGTTCAACTTGTGGTGGCGCAGGACAAGTGCAAATACAACAAGGGTTTTTTGCCGTACAACGCCCTTGTAGTATTTGCTCTGGCACAGGTCAAAGAATTGAATCTCCTTGTGGCACTTGCCGTGGACAAGGCGTAGTACGCAGGCAAAAAACCCTATCAGTTAAAATCCCTGCAGGAGTAGACACAGGCAATCGTATTCGCTTAAGTGGCGAAGGAGAAGCGGGTGCTAGAGGCAGCCCTAGTGGCGATTTATACGTACAAGTTCACGTTAAAAAGCATGCTATTTTTGAACGTGAAGACAACGATTTATATTGCGAAGTGCCTATTGATTTTGCAACTGCAACACTAGGTGGCTCAATTGAAGTGCCCACACTTGAGAATAAATTAAAAATCAAAGTCCCAGCAGGTACACAAACTGGAAAACTATTTCGTTTACGTGGCAAAGGCATTACCCATCTTCAGCGTGGTGGATCTGGCGATTTAATCTGTCAAGTTAAAATTGAAACACCTGTTAATCTTAATAAAAAACAACAAGACTTACTGCAAGAATTTTCCAGCTCATGCGGCAAAAAACATCACCCTGAATCAGATTCATTTTTTGGTAAAATGAAATCATTTTTTGAATAAAAAACAGGACGTATTTAGTGAACATTAAACAAATTAAAGCAAGAGAGGTTCTTGATTCTAGAGGCAACCCAACTGTTGAAGCGGATGTCATTCTTGATGATGGCACAATCGGTAGTGCAATGGTGCCATCTGGTGCATCAACAGGTCAACGCGAGGCTTTAGAGTTACGTGATGGGGATAAATCACGCTATTTAGGCAAAGGGGTTTTAAAAGCCGTTGAGTTTGTCAACACAGAAATTTGTGATACTTTAATTGGCTTTGGTATTGAGGATTTAAGCAAAATTGATCAAGCAATGATTGATTTAGATGGCACTGAAACCAAATCAAGATTAGGTGCGAATGCAATTTTGGCAGTCTCGTTAGCTGCTGCCCATGCCAATGCCAATAGACAACACAAACCATTATACATGTCACTAAATCAAGGCGGGAACTACAAACTACCTGTGCCTATGATGAATATTATTAATGGCGGGAAGCACGCGAACAATAGTGTTGATATTCAAGAATTTATGATCATTCCTGCTGGCGCACCAAGTTTTAAAGAGGCGCTACGTTATGGCGCTGAAGTATTTCATCATTTAAAAGCAGTGTTAGAAGCCAAAGGCATGAATACTGCTGTGGGTGATGAAGGTGGTTTTGCCCCTGATTTGACTTCAAATGAAGATGCCATTAAAGTTATTTTAGAAGCGATTAACAATGCAGGCTATAAAGCAGGCAAAGATATTTTTATTGGCATTGATGCAGCAAGTTCAGAATTTTATAAAAACGGTACTTATAATTTAACCTCTGAAAACAAATCACTCAACTCTGAAGAATTCGTTGAATATTTAGCCAACTGGGTAGAAAACTACCCCATTATTTCAATTGAAGATGGCATGGATGAAAATGATTGGGATGGCTGGGACTTATTAACCAAGAAAATCGGCGATAAAGTACAATTGGTTGGTGATGACCTATATGTAACCAATAGTAAGATTTTAAAACAAGGTATTGAGAGAAATATTGCCAACTCTATTTTAATTAAAGTCAATCAAATTGGCACACTAACTGAAACCTTTCAAGCCATGAAGATGGCAACAGATGCTGGCTATACCTCAGTTATGTCACACAGATCGGGTGAAACTGAAGATACGACCATTGCTGATTTGGCAGTGGCTACTGGTTGCGGTCAAATCAAAACTGGTTCATTATCAAGATCAGATCGTTTGGCAAAATATAACCGTCTACTTCGTATTGAAGAAGAATTAGGAGTAAAGGCAATTTATCCAAGACTTGATACTTTCAATCATTTAAATTAAATTCATCACTTTATATAACAAGTTAACACAACTGATTGGAATCACTCTCAACTTTTTGGCTTAGTATCATCCTTTTTGGACTAATAATAAGTTCTGCATTTTTCTCTAGTGCTGAAACTTCAATGATAGCGATTAATCGCTATCGTCTGAAAGTCTTAAGCAAAAATAACAAAAATGCAAAACGTACCGAGCATTTACTTAATGATTTGGATCATCTGATTGGTACAATTCTATTGGGCAACAATTTTGTTAATATTTTTGCCTCTAGTATTGCAACCATACTAGCTATTAAACTCTGGGGAGAAGGCTCAATTGTGTTAGCTTCTTTAGCATTAACTTTTGTTATCTTGGTTTTTGCAGAAACAACCCCAAAAACATTTGCCGCAAAAAATCCTGAAAAAATTGCCCTACCAGCCTCAATTATCATTGCAGTGTTAATCAAGTTGTTTAAACCTTTTGTTTGGCTGATTGCCCAATTATCAAAGATGATATTGGCATTATTTGATATGAAAAACGAGCCATATAACAACCTTATTAGCTCAGAAGAGTTAAGAATGGTGGTGAGTGATGCCAAGCCCATTATTGCTTCTAATTATCAAAAAATGTTGCTTAATATTATTGACTTAGAAAAGGTTAAAGTTGAGGACATTATGATTCCTAGACACGAGTTAATCAGTATTGATATTAACAAGCCTGATGAAATCTTAAAACAATTTGAGCGCATACAGCACACCAGATTACTCACTTATGACACATCAAGTGATAACATTACTGGTGTATTACACATGCGTGATGTTGTAAACTTATACGCCAAGGGTGATTTTAGCATTGCCAATGCATTGGCATTAGTTCGCACGCCTTATTTTGTGCCAGAAGGTACCAGCCTTGCTCACCAATTAGCACATTTTCAACAACAAAAAAGACGCCTGGGTTTGATTGTGGATGAATATGGAGAAGTGCGTGGCATGATTGTATTAGAAGACATCTTAGAGGAAATTGTAGGACAATTCACCTCAAACCAAAATGAAAGCATTGATGAGATTACCAAGCAAAAAGATGGCAGTTACTTGGTTGATCCTAGAATCAGCATACGAGAATTAAACAATTTATTACAATTAAACTTATCCGTTACCAAGGCAAAAACGCTAAATGGCTTAATTTTAGAAACATTGCAAAGCATTCCTAAACGTGATGTTAGTTTAAAAATTGACAATATGTTGATTGAAATTATGCAAATTTCTGAGCAAACTATTAAGTTGGTTAAACTAACCAAATTAGACTAGAGCCTGCCCCATTCTAACCACTTCAGCTTCCTTTAAGGAAAATTTATTGGCTTGATCTGGCATCAGCATAATCACAGTTGAACCCATATTAAACCGACCCAGTTCTTGACCTTTTTTAAGGCTTATGCTTTCATTTGAATAATCAAAATGTTGGATTTTTTTTTGATAAGGGGGATTAATTTGACCATGCCATACAGTTTGCATTGAACCTACAAAAATAGCGCCCACTAAAACAAACGCACACAAACCAAACTCAGTCTCAAAATAGCACACAACACGTTCATTCCTAGCAAACAACCCATCCACATTTTCAGCAGTGGTTTGATTCACTGAAAACAAATCGCCTGGAATATAGCTCATTGAGATTAGTGTGCCATCATAAGGCATATGAATGCGATGATAATCTTTAGGTGATAAATAAATAGTGGCAAAAAAACCCGCCTTAAATTCAACACTTCTAGCATCATTACCCAGCAACT
Organism: Abyssogena phaseoliformis symbiont OG214; assembly: GCF_016592595.1. Classification (NCBI taxonomy): domain Bacteria; kingdom Pseudomonadati; phylum Pseudomonadota; class Gammaproteobacteria; species Abyssogena phaseoliformis symbiont. Next base: position 293,095 of record NZ_AP012977.1, on the reverse strand, counting down.
GCCCAACGCTATACCTATGGTTTTTAGCTTGAATGATTTGAGTGTTATTAATAATATTGCCAACTTTCGATACTTTGCCATCAACAGGGCAAACAATCAAGCTGTCAGCAATTTTTCTAGCATTTGGTTTCAATGCTCTGGTAAAAAAATCATTGAAATGTTGATAATCTTCAATATTTTCACACACTGCTTCGGATAGATTGACCTGATAAGACCTCACAAACCAAGCAATAAACCTATTTTTCAGCCAAATATTTTTAATGCGTGCAAAATGAAACATTAGCTTTGAGAGCAAATGCTGAGGGATAACATACTGCCACCAAATCATATTTTTTATATCAGTTTAGATTGAATAAATGACAAAGCATCATCAAATGTCACTTCTATTTTATCTGACTTGTCTCTAGCCTTGTATTCCACATTACCATTATCAGCATGAGTATCACTAATCACCATTCTGTGTGGAATGCCAAGTAGTTCAGAATCAGCAAACATAATGCCAGCACGCTCTTTTCTATCATCCAGTAGGACTTCAATACCTGCCTCAATAAACTGCTGATAAAGCTTATCAGCCAATGCTTTCACACGAGTGGATTTATTATAATTAATGGGCACAATAACAATTTGAAAAGGCGCAATCGCTTGAGGGAAAATGATCCCTTTGTCATCATAATTTTGCTCAATAGAAGCTGCAATAATACGCGTCACACCAATACCATAACAACCCATTGTGGTTGTAACTGCTTTACCAGACTCCCCAATAACATTGGCTTTCATGGCGCTAGAATACTTGGTACCCAGCTGAAAAATATGCCCTACCTCAATACCACGTTTAATCATTAATTTTCCCTTACCATCTGGAGAATCATCCCCTTTTACAGCATTGCGTAAATCGGCATCAACAAATTCAATATCCTGCCAATTAGCACTCATTAGATGATAATCCCACTCATTAGCGCCACAAACAAAATCACACAATACACTGGCTGAATAATCAACAATCAAATCAATGTCTAAATCTTTAATGCCTATAAAACCTTTCTTTAAATCTAAATTCTTAATTTCATCGTCTGTTGCAAACTCAAAATCACCGAACAAGTTATGGGTTTTGATTTCGTTTAATTCATGGTCGCCACGTAATGCTAAAGCTTTAAAACCATTTTTGGTTTTAATAATTAAAGTTTTAACGCAACTTGATTCTTTAACATTCAAAAACCCTGCAACATCCTTAATGCTAGTCTGTTTTTTAGTCAGCATCCTTTTTTCTGTAGTTATAGATTGACAAGTTTTTTCCTGTTTTGAAAAAGCGACTTTTTCAATATTAGCTGCATAATCTGACTCATCTGAAAAACAAATGACATCTTCTCCACTTTCTGCCAACACATGAAATTCATGCGAAGCATCTCCGCCAATTGAGCCAGAGTCTGCCAAAACTGCGCGACAATCAAGACCCAATCGGTCAAAAATATTTGAGTAAGTTTGATGCATTGCATCATAAGTTTGTTGTAAAGAAACTTGGTCAAGATGAAATGAATAGGCATCTTTCATGATAAATTCACGCGAACGCATCACCCCAAAACGAGGACGAATTTCATCCCTAAATTTGGTTTGAATTTGATAAAAATTCATAGGCAATTGTTTATAACTACGTAAATATTGAGCGGCTAAGTACGTAATCACTTCTTCATGTGTTGGCCCTAGACAAAATTCACGCTGGTGACGATCGGTAAAACGCAATAACTCAGCACCATATTTATCCCACCTGCCAGAAGCTTGCCAAAGTTCTGCAGGCTGAGCAACAGGCATAAGCACTTCTTGGGCGCCTGATTTGTCCATTTCTTGTCGAATAATGTTTTCAACTTTGCGCAACACCCTTACACCCATTGGCAAATATGAGTACAAACCCGATGCTAATTTAGAAATAAGCCCTGCTCGAATCATGAGCTGATGCGAGATAATTTTCGCATCATTCGGCGCTTCTTTTTGAGTCGGGATTAAAAGCTTCGTTGTTTTCATTTATAATAACAAGAAAAAATACCCAATTTTACCTATGCCCGATATTCAAACACTTTTAATTTGGACAATTCCCGTACTATTTGCAATCACTGTGCATGAAACAGCACATGGCTGGGTTGCTTCAAAACTGGGGGATCATAGTGCTAGAATGATGGGCAGACTTACCCTTAACCCTATCAAGCATATTGACCCAGTTGGTACTATTTTAGTGCCTGCATTTTTATATTTCACCTCAGGGTTTATTTTTGGCTGGGCCAAGCCCGTGCCTGTTAATTTTAATGCACTTAGATCGCCTAAAAAAGACATGCTTTGGGTGGCGATTGCTGGGCCTGTGTCAAATTTCATTATGGCAATTGCATGGCTGGTAATCATTTTACTGGCAGTTAATATCGGCTCCCAATTTCTAATTGATATGGGGCAAGTTGGTGTTCAAATTAACTTGATATTAGCAGTGCTTAATCTATTACCTTTGCCACCACTTGATGGTGGTCGTGTTGTCAGTTCATTACTACCAAGAAAACTATCTTATCAATATGACCAATTGGAGCCTTATGGCTTGTATATTTTGTTGGGTTTGTTGTTTTTAGGTGTGTTTCAATGGGTTGTCTTTCCCACTGTTAAAATCATCCAGCAATTTATGTTTAGCGTTACCGGTCTCATTTAAGAAGAACAACTTACTGCAAGCCCTTGCGCCCAATCAGGCGCTTCATAAGTGTAAGATTCCATGTCTTGATGAACTTCAAAGGGCTTGCTTAATAAATCAAACAGAATTTTTATCTCCGTATAGTCTTTATTGTCTTCTGCCTTTCGAATTGCCACCTCTGCTAAGTAATTACGTAAAATATAATTAGGATTTACGCTATTCATCATGCTAATTCTATTGCGGTTGTTTTCTTGAGATATGCGCTTATCATACAACTCAATCCAATCATTAAAATCAATATCAATGGTTAATTTATCCACATCAGACAACTGCCTTAATGAATTGGTATAATCCTTTTTATGTTGATACAGTATGTCAAAAAATTGTGTAATTAACACATTGTCTTGTTTGTCTTTTTCACACAAGCCAAATTTTTGCCTCATCAATGCAGAATATGACTCAACCAAGTAGTTTTGATATTTATCTAGCACTGATTTTGCTTGTTTGGCATTAATTAAGCCCGATAAACTATCAGCCAAACGAGACAAATTCCACAAGGCAACATTCGGCTGTTGATTAAAAGCATATCGCCCTTCATGGTCAGAATGATTACAAATAAATTGTGGGTTGTAAGCTTCTAAAAAACCAAATGGCCCATAATCAATCGTCAGCCCAAGAATTGACATATTATCCGTATTCATCACCCCATGTGCAAAGCCTTGTGCTTGCCAATGAGCGATCATAATTGCCATTTTTTGTACCACTTCATTGAAAAAATCAACATATTGATTTTCACCTTGGCAATGTTGATAATAATGTTCAATCACAAAATCAACCAATTGTTTCACTTGAGAAGTTTGACCACGCGAAGCAAACAGTTCGAAATGACCAAAACGAATATGGCTAAGCGCGGTACGCATAACAATCGCCCCTGTTTCAATGCTTTCTCGATAGACCTCACTATGACTGCCAACCAATGTTAACACTTCTGTAGTGGGAATATTTAAGCCTTTCATGGCGATTGAGCATAAATATTCACGAATGGATGAGCGCAATACTGCGCGACCATCTGCGCCACGTGAATAAGGCGTTTGTCCTGCACCCTTAAGTGACAGTTCAATGCCTTGAAATTGCCCTATTAAACAAGAACGCCCATCGCCTAATTGAGGCACAAAATGACCAAATTGATGCCCTGCATAGATACTAGCAATGGGCTGAGTGTGTTGGAATTTCTTTTCGCCTGAGGCAATATTTAATAATTCATTACCCTTAATAGATAATTTAAGTTTGTCTTGTAATGCTTGGTTTTTATGAATTAAAAAAGGTTGTTTTAATGGCTGGGTATCAATGTCTGAGAAAAAATCACGACTCAGTGTGGCAAAATCTAGCACGCTTTTAAGACAACTTGTTCCTAAGCAGTTCGTTAACTTGTTTAGGATTAGCCTTGCCAGCAGTAAGCTTCATGATTTGACCGATAAAAAAGCCCAAAATCTTATCATTGCCTGATTTAAACTGAGCCACTTGTGGCGCATTATTAGCAATCACCTGCTCTACAATTGCCTCAATTTCACCCGTGTCAGTCATTTGCTTTAAGCCTTTGGCTTGAATAATTTTATCTGCACTGTCTTTACTATCCCACATGGCTTTAAACACGTCTTTGGCAGTTTTTCCAGAAATGGTATCATCACTAATACGACTGATTAATAATGACAAAGCTTGCGCAGTAATAGGCGAGTTTTGAATGTCAATTTGATGCTTATTCAAAGAGGCTGATAATTCACCCATGATCCAGTTGGCACACAGCTTAGCATTGCTAGCATGATACTCAAGCATGGTCTCAAAATAGTCAGCCAAAGGTTTTTGCAAGGTAAGCACATCTGCATCATAGTCACTTAAACCTAATTTTACAACAAACCTTGCTTTTTTCTGGGCGGGTAATTCTGGTAAAGTTTGTCTTATTTTTTCTAATAATTCATCAGAGATCTCAACAGGCAGTAAATCTGGGTCTGGAAAATAGCGATAATCATTAGCCTCTTCTTTTGAGCGCATAGAGCGCGTTTCATGTTTCACCGAATCATACAAACGAGTTTCTTGTACAACACTACCGCCCTCTTCAAGAATGTCTTGCTGGCGTTCAACTTCCAAATTAATCGCACGTTCTAAAAATTTAAATGAGTTGATGTTTTTTAACTCTGCACGCGTGCCAAGCTCTTTTTGTCCTTTGGGACGAATAGAAACGTTCGCATCACAACGAAATGAACCTTCTTGCATATTGCCATCACAAATATCAATATATTGCACCAAGGTATGAATTTTTTTAGCATACATTACTGCTTCTTTGGCACTGCGCATATCAGGCTCGGAGACAATTTCAAGTAGTGGTGTGCCTGCACGGTTTAAGTCAATCGCAGTATCATCATCAAACATATCGTGTATAGACTTTCCTGCATCTTCTTCCAAATGCGCACGTGTAATACCGACTACTTTGGTTTGATCACCAAGGATAATTTCAATTTTGCCTTCGCCCACAATAGGCCAATCCATTTGTGAAATTTGATAGCCTTTTGGTAAATCTGGATAAAAATAATTCTTTCTGTCAAATATACTACGCTGATTAATATGTGCATTAATCGCCACACCAAATTTAATCGCCTTATTAACAGCCTCAACATTAAGCACAGGCAAAACACCTGGCAGCCCTAAATCAACGGCACAAGCCTGTGAATTGGGCTTTTGACCATACTGAGTTGAGGCGGCTGAAAAAATCTTAGATTTGGTGTTTAATTGTGCATGAATTTCTAAGCCAATGACTGTTCCCCATTCCATACTAGCACTCCTGTGGCGTTTTTAAGTGCCAGTCAGTTTGCAATTGGAATTGGTGCGCGATATTAAGAAGCCTAGACTCTGACCAGTAGTTTCCAATGAGTTGTAAGCCTACTGGTAAATTTTGTGCAAAACCTGCTGGAATACTCATGCCTGGTAAGCCTGCTAAGTTAGCACTGAGTGTATAAATATCTGCTAAATACATAGAAACTGGGTCTTTGACTGAGCCTAAATCAAATGCAGTTGTGGGGGAAACTGGCCCCATAATCACATCAACTTGCTCAAATACTTTTTTAAAATCATCGCTAATCAAATGGCGTACTTTTTGCGCCTTAAGATAATAAGCGTCATAATAACCTGCTGATAAAGCATAAGTACCAATCATAATACGACGTTTAACCTCTTCACCAAAACCTTCTGAGCGCGAACGTAAATATAAATCCTCTAAGTTTTCTACATCTTTAGCACGATATCCATATCTAACACCATCTAGGCGCGATAAATTTGAGGAACATTCACAAGGGGCAACAATATAATAAGCAGGAATAGCATAGGCTGAATTAGGTAGAGACACCTCTTTAACAATCGCGCCCATGGCTTCAAACTTTTTAATAGCAACCATAATATTACTAGCCACTTCATCACCCAAGCCAGATGAAAAAAATTCCTTTGGCAATCCAATGGTTAAGCCTTTAATTGAATTATTAAGATTACTCGTATAATCTGGCACTTTTTGTTCAGCACTGGTTGAATCTTTTTCGTCAAATCCAGCCATAACATTTAACACAATAGCTGCATCTTGCGCTGTTTTGGTCATCGGTCCTGCTTGATCAAGGCTTGATGCATAAGCAATCATGCCATATCTTGAGATTCGACCATAAGTAGGTTTAAGTCCTGTAATGCCACATAAACTTGAAGGTTGACGAATAGAGCCGCCTGTATCTGTACCTGTGGCAAAACAGCTTAATCCGCCCGCAACACTCGCCGCCGATCCGCCTGATGAGCCACCTGGTATTTTTAAACGGTTCCACGGATTTTTGACCGCGCCATAAAACGAGTTTTCATTGCTAGAACCCATGGCAAACTCATCCATATTAGTTTTACCCAACATCACTAAATCTGCTTGATTAAGCTTCTGACTTACCGTTGCATCATAAGGCGATACAAAAGTATCTAGCATTTTAGAACCTGCTGAGGTTTTAACACCCTTGGTACAAAAGATGTCTTTATGAGCATATGGAATGCCCGTCAATATGCTTGCATTACCTAAAGCAATTTTGTCATCTGCCACTTGAGCTTGCACTAATGCCAATTCATCAGTTACTGTAATAAAAGCATTCAGGTCTGATTGATTAATGCGATTTAAATAGTGTTGCGTTAATTCAACACAAGAAAAATCTTTATCTTTAAGGCCTTGTGACAGTTCAACAATGGTTTTTGTATGCATATTATTCAATAACGGTAGGCACTAAATAATAGCCATTACTGGTTTTTGGGGCAACCGATTGAAACGATGCTGATCGGTCCTTTTCAGTAACCACATCTTCTCTAAGACGTTGAGACATGCGTAGTGGGTGCGACATTGGTTCAATACCATCAGTCTCAATATTAGCCAACTGTTCGACCAAACTAAAAATAGCATTTAAATCTTGTGTGTTGTCCTTAAGTTGCACTTCATTTAGTGACAAACGCGCGAGATAAGCAATTTTACTTACTTGCTTTTCAGATAATGACATAACTACAGCATTGGAATATTATTAAAAATACTAAGTGGCTTAGAAAATGAAGAGCGTAAAATATTTAGGTCACGCTGCATCCATTGCATAGAACCTTGCATGGTTGCCATGTTTTTATTCATCCGCTCCATATTAATGAGCATTGGCTCTAAAGAATCCATTTTCAGGCTCACTTGCGTTAAATCTGCCGCAATAGAATCTAAATTATCAAGTTTGCTGGCAATAATATTCATATTTTTATTGACTCGCTGAAAGTCTTTTTGCATATAAGCCACAGAAGCAGTCATCTGCCCAACATTACTTGACAAGCTATTAATGCTTTTAACCATAGATGACATGTTGCCACCCATATCTGGGTCCATTGAGTTGGCTAAACGTGTCATATCTGAGGTTATTGAATAAATAACAACAAAAAATCCCATAATAATAGCGCCAAATACTGCAAGCGCTGGTAGGAAAAACTTTTCAAACTTAGTATCAGTACGTCGATCTGCGTGTTTTTCAACACTTTCAAGCATTTTTTCTAAATCAGAAATACTAGAAGTAATCATCACTTCATCATCTTCAACCTTGGGGTTCTTTTTATTTTTATCTGTCATATTATCCTACTGGCAAAATTCATTAATTACTTGGTTTAAAAATTGGTTTTTATAATCATCACAAACAAAAGCATGGCCTAATTCTTTTAATAAAACCAGACGTATATTGCCATTAATCACTTTCTTATCAACTGATATTGCTTTCATAAAAGCAGCGACATTAATTTTACCGACAATAGAGATAGGCAAATTGGCTTTTTCTAATAAATCTTGAACTTGGACAACTTGATTGCTAGACAAATATCCTTCAAGCTGAGATAGTCTTACTGCCATGAACATGCCCACTGAAATTGCCTCGCCATGTAAGAAAGTACCATAACCAAGCGTATTTTCAATCGCATGTCCGAAAGTGTGTCCAAAGTTCAACAAAGCGCGCTTGCCCACTTCCAGCTCATCTTGAGCAACGATATTGGCCTTATGTTGACAAGACTGATAAATTATTTCAGCCATTAAAGACTTATCTCTATCCATTAAATCTTTAATATTTTCTTGCAAAAAATTAAAGAAGTTTAAATGGCCTAGGCCTAATAAACCATATTTAATCACCTCAGCCATACCTGCTGAATATTGCTGATTATCCAAAGTATCAAGCGTATCTACATCAATCAGTACGCATTTTGGCTGATGAAAAGCCCCAATCATGTTCTTACCAAGTGCGTGATTAACACCCGTTTTCCCGCCCACACTAGAATCAACTTGGGACAATAACGTGGTGGGAATTTGAATAAAATTAACACCACGCTGATAGCTAGCCGCTGCAAACCCTGTCATGTCACCCACCACACCACCACCAAGAGCAATTAATGTGCAACTACGATCAAATTTATTCTCAAGTAGTGCACTGAAAATACAATTAAGTGTATCAAGTATCTTATATTTTTCACCATCTGGCAAAATTACTTGTGCAAATTTAAACGATGAAAGTAAGTCTTTCACCTTCTCAAGATACAAAGGCGCCACTGTTGTATTAGTAACAATCATAACTTGCTTGCCACTAATGTGTTTTGTTAATAACTCATCTTCTGACAATAAATCTTGACCAATATATATTGGATAAGATTTGTCTCCCAAGTCAAGGCTGAGTGTTTTCATTTAAGCGAACTTCCTTATCTCACCCTTGCCATCCACGTTCTCAACACAACGACCACAAAGTTCTGGGTGTTTGGCATTATTACCCACATCTTTTCTATGATGCCAACAACGCACGCATTTTTGATGCTCAGACTTAGTCACTGTAACAAAGACGCCCCTCTCTGCCCACTCCATAGCTCTAGTGGTTGTATCAGGAATGGTAATTGGTTCATCAGGTGAATGAATTTTAGCATCAGAAATAATAAATACAAAATGCAATTCATCGCCTAACCTTTTTAAGGATTGGTAAATATTGTTATCTTTACAATAAATATCCACTTCGACTTCTAGCGAAGAACCAATAATTTTCTCATTACGCATTCTTTCTATATGTTGACGAATGAGCGGACTAATATCACGCGCAGTATTAATCGCATCATTACTGTAATTCTCATTAAGCTCTTGATACCACTGTTCTAAAAAAATACTGGTATTTTTTTCATTTGGCATATTTTGCCAAATTTCTTCAGCTGTGAATGATAAAACTGGGGCTAACCAGCGCACCATTGCCTCAGCAATATGATACAATGCACTTTGTGCACTTCTTCTGGCCAAAGAGTTCGCTTGTGTGGTGTATTGTCTATCTTTAATAACATCAAGATAAAAACCACCAAGGTCATTGCTACAAAAATTTAAGATCAATTGAACCGCATGATGGAAATTATATTGTTCGTATGCTTTGATAATTTGAGCTTGTAAATTAGCAGTTTTAGCAACAATCCATTTGTCTAAATCTAGCATTTGTTTATTGTCAAGCAAATGTTCAATAGGATTAAAGTCTTGCATATTTGCCAACATAAAACGCACGGTGTTACGAATACGGCGATACGAATCAACGGAGCGTTTTAAAATCTCATCACTAACTGTCATTTCACCCGTGTAATCGGTGCTGGCAATCCACAAACGTAGAATATCAGCACCTAAATTATTCACCACTTTTTGGGGGCTCATTACATTACCAAGCGATTTAGACATTTTCTTACCGTCTTTATCAACAACAAAACCATGAGTTAACACGTTTTTATAAGGTGCTTTATCATTAATAGCAACCGAGGAAATAAGTGATGACTGAAACCAGCCTCGGTGTTGGTCTGAGCCTTCTAAGTATAAATCAGCCACATCAGACAGTTCTTTTCTTGCCTTTAACACGGCAAAATGACTCACGCCTGAGTCAAACCAGACATCAAGTGTATCCGTGGTTTTATCATAATCACTCGCATCATCGCCAATAAAATCTTGGGCATCAGACTCAAACCAAACTTCAATGCCACTTTTCTCAATCTTATTTGAAATTTCTTTGAACAGTTCTTGAGTTCTTGGATGTAATTCACCCGTTTGCTTATGCACAAACAGAGTAATTGGTACACCCCAAAACCGCTGACGAGAAATACACCAATCAGGGCGGTTGCCTACCATTAGTTCAATACGTTTTTTACCCCAATCTGGTATCCACTGTACTTTTGAAATTTCCCCATTGACTGCATCTCTAAGACCCTTTTGCTGCATAGAGATAAACCACTGAGGGGTCGCTCTAAAAATAACAGGGGTTTTATGTCGCCAACAGTGTGGGTAAGAATGCATTAGTGGCTCATGCTTAACCAATGTATTGGCTTGTTTAAGAATTTCAATCACACTGGCATTGGCTTTAAAAATAAACTGACCACCTAAAAGTTCAGTCTCTTTAAAAAACACACCTTTAGCATCTACTGGACACTCAACAGCTAGATTGTATTTTAGCCCTACAATAAAATCTTCTTGGCCATGTGCAGGTGCAGTATGTACTGCACCTGTGCCAGTATCAGTTGTTACATACTCGCCTAGAATAATTGGCACTTGCTTATCGTAAAACGGATGTTTTACTTTTAATCCTTCTAGTTCACTACCAGAAAAAGTCTGTTTACTAATAGTAGCCTTAAAATCATAACGACTAACTGAACCCTCTGCCAAAGCTTGAGCAAGCAACAAATATTCACTGCCAATATCAACCAACACATAATCTAGTTCTGGATGGAGTGCTACAGCTTCATTAGCAGGTAATGTCCAAGGCGTTGTTGTCCAAATAACAACTGAAACTGGCATATTTACATTAAAAATTGAATCATCAATAATTCTAAATTTAACGTCAATCGCCTCTGATTGTTTATCTTTATACTCAACTTCTGCCTCTGCTAAAGCAGAACCACACTCAGTACACCAATGCACAGGCTTATAGCCTTTAGACACATGGCCATTGTCAACAATCTGACCTAAGGCGCGAACAATGTTAGCTTCATACTGAAAATCTTTAGTTAAATATGGATTATCCCAATCACTTAGAATACCTAAGCGTTGAAAATCTTGTTTTTGCTTGGTTACTTGTTGGTCGGCATATTTTCTACATTCTGCCCTAAACGTATTAGCATCAATTTTAATGCCTACTTTGCCGTGTGTTTTTTCAACATTAAGCTCAATTGGCAAGCCATGACAATCCCAACCTGGGACATACGGTGCATCAAAACCTGACAAAGATTTTGATTTGACAATCATGTCTTTTAAAACTTTATTAACCGCATGACCAATATGAATATCACCATTTGCATAAGGAGGACCGTCGTGTAAAACAAATTTTGGTTTGCCTTTGTTTTGATTACGAATTTGTTTATAAAGCCCATCATCTTGCCATTTTTTTAAAAACCCGCCTTCACGATTGGCAAGATTTGCCTTCATGGCGAATTGGGTAGCTGGAAGATTTAAACTGGATTTATAATCAGACATTAATACTTAAAGAAATAAAGATTAAAAACGCAATTATACTTGATGGTGTTGGATTTTGAAAACAATAATCCGTCGCTAAAAGATAAAAAGGGCTATTTTTTAAACCGATAAAAAAACTTTAAATACACGAATAAAACAACACTAAACACGGTGAAAATCATAGCGCCCCCAAAACACCGTCTGTATTTAATTCATTGATTAGCATGTGAATTCTTTTTAATTGAATAATAAGGTCATTCTACACAACCTTAAAGCACAAAAATATTTGAATAGTTTGTTTAAAACTAGGGCTTGGTTTTAAAAATTTTCATAAAAAAGAACAATAAAAACGAGGCAATTGCCAAGCCAACTATTAATAAACTCATATAAAAAACTGGATCTGCGTTTAATTCATTCATTAACATTTTATGCCTACCTTAACCAAGTTGAAGTTAAGACATTCTATCAATAAAATTGATACCAGTAATTGACTTACATCAAGTTTTTTACAAAAAAAATAGGGTTGTTATCGTTCTACAGCATCAAGCAATGACTTTACTTGCCCGGGTTTTAAATAATCATATTGATTGGCCTTAAGATTATCAGGCAAACGAATCTCGCCAAAACGAATACGGATAAGACGTGATACTTTAAACCCTAATGCCTCCCATAAGCGCCTTACTTCACGTTTTCTCCCCTCTTTAAGTACAACCTTATACCAGCGATTAGCGCCCTGACCGCCGCCAAACGTTATCTGGTTAAACTTAGCAAAGCCATCATCAAGTTCAACACCTTGAATAAGTTGTTTTAAATCCTCATTCTCAACCTGACCCAACACCCTAACCGCATATTCTCTATCAATTTGTGAACTGGGATGCATGAGTTTATTAGCTAAATCGCCATTATTCGTAAAAAGCAACAAGCCAGAAGTATTCAAATCAAGACGCCCCACCATAACCCAGCGCGACTCTTTAGGCAATAAACTATAAACACTTTTTCGCCCTTTGTCATCTAAATTAGAACAAATAACACCTGCTTGCTTGTTCAAAATAATCACTTTTATTTCTTGTTCAAGATAGCGACTTAGATCAATTTTCCGCCCATCAATCTTAACATAATCCGTTATTTCAGCTTTATCACCAATTCTGGCAGTTTTATTATTAACCTCAATACGCCCTTGCTCAATTAAACGCTCTGCCCAACGACGAGAGCCATAACCAGCACTGGCAATAAGTTTTTGTAATCTTTCAGTCATTCAAGATATCGATAAATTTTTCAAACTCTATATACAAATTCGGGTTTTTATTTTGCTCTCTAAGACGCGTAATAAAAGGTTCAGATTGTTTATAAATAGCAATAATCATTGATTTTTGAGATTTTTTAACCATCTCAATATCATAAATATCAGCAGCAACACCAACACTGATATTTTCATAATAATTAAGCAAATTCCTAATTGCGATAGCCTCTTTATCTTGCAAATGAGTTGAATTTGCATAAATTGCAACATCATCATCTTCGCTATTATGGATGTGTCTTAAAATTCTCATGCCAGACTTTAAAAAATCATCTTCCAAGTCTTTCATTAATAAAGAAATAGTTTTATCTTTTTTGATGGTTTCTCTTTGTTTTTTAATTGAAACCCACGCAACGAAAACAGCCACTATTAAAGTGGCTGTTTGTATGATTTGAAAAATTATTTGATTACTCAAGTCCATTTGACCCTTCTTGTAAAAAAATCATTATTTTCTCCTTTCTAAGTGTGCTATCAATAGGTAGATAATTATATCATTAATCATTAATCATTAATGATTAATGATTAATGCCCATCGCTTCTCGAACCTCTATCATGGTTTCTTTGGCGACACTTCTGGCTTTTTCAGAACCTTCAAAAATAATTTGCTTAATAAGCTCTGGGTCTGCTTGATATTTAGCAATGCGCTCTTGCATAGGGGTTAACTCCTTTTCAATAGCGTTAATAATAGGCTGCTTGCATTCTACACAACCTATTTTCGCCTTAGTACAACCTTCCACCACCCAATCACAAGTTGATTTGTTTGAATACACTTCGTGCAGCTGCCATACTGGGCATTTTTGTGGATTACCTACATCAGTCAACTTGATTCTAGCAGGGTCAGTTGGCATTCGCTTAATCTTGGCTTGTATTTGTTCGGCAGTGTCTCGCAAAGAAATTGTATTACCATAAGATTTACTCATTTTTTGACCATCCAGCCCTGGCATTTTTGAAGCTTTGGTTAACAATGGTTCAGGTTCAGGCAAGATAATCTTGCCCACGCCTTCAATATAACCTGAAAGTCGTTCTCTGTCACCCAGAGTAATATTTTGTTGTTGTTGTAACAAGGCTTGCGCCTTTATTAAAGCCTCATCATCGCCTGTTTCTTGGTAGGATTTACGTAGCGAGCGATACGATTTAGCTTGTTTTTTACCCATTTTACTAATGGCAATTTCAGCCTTTTCTTCAAAATCAACTTCACGACCATAAAGATAATTAAAACGCCTAGCTACTTCACGTGTCAGTTCAATGTGTGCAACTTGGTCTTCACCGACTGGCACTAGTCCTGCTTTATAAATTAAAATGTCTGCACTTTGCAATAAAGGGTAACCCAAAAATCCATAAGTTGCTAAATCTTTAGTGTTTAGCTTAAGTTGTTGATCCTTATATGAAGGCACACGCTCCAGCCAACTTAAAGGCGTTGACATGGAAAGCAATAAGTACAGCTCTGCATGCTCAGGCACTTTGGATTGTACAAAAATCGTTGAAGTGTTTGGATTAATACCGACAGCTAACCAATCAACCACCATTTCCATGACGTTAGTATTTAAATCTATCTTATCTGAATAATGTGTGGTAAATGCGTGCCAATCAGCCACAAAAAAGTAAGAATCATACTCATTTTGTAACGCTAGCCAATTTTTCAAAACGCCATGATAATGACCCAAATGAAGCTGACCCGTAGGTCGCATGCCTGATAAAACTCGTCTGTCTTGCATTATATCTTGATTTAAAATTAAATGAGTGGATTATACCAAGGCTGAATGTAGCGCTTTATATGTTTGCGTATAGCTAGACAAGCCTTCTAAGACTAAATTTTGATGAAGTTTAACTTGATGATGAAGTTTTAATGCAACCATCTTAGCATCGCCACCTGTTAGTACAACAATTAAATCACTATAATGATTCAAATACTGTTCAATTTGTGTATTAATAGTATTCATCAGCATCTGGCTTGTACCAACTAGCCAACCTTCTTGGGTATTGTTTGCAGTTAAGCCTAAAGATAGCTGTTGAGCACTGCTAGAAAATTGAGCAAAGCTATGTCTTAATGCACTCAAACCAGGCATAATAAGCCCTCCTTGATGTTTACCATTAGCAAGTACCAAGTCAAAAGTCAGTGCACTACCTGCATCAATAATTAGCAAATTTTGTTTAGGGTAACACTCAACACTGGCTAGCATCGCCAACCAACGATCAGAGCCCAATGTAGACGGCATTTGATAGCCACATTCTAAAAATTTAAATGCACGTTCAGCCTTAATAAAATGCGTATTATTAAGCCCGTCCAATACATGGCAATCACCCACACAACTAACAAAAATTTCATCTGCTTTTGGTAAGTGAGTTTTATCAAACTCATTAATAAGTATTAAATTGGTTTTATCGTTCAAACGCCATTTAATAGCGGTATTGCCAATATCAACCAATAAATACGACTTAGACTGGCACATCAAACAAAGCGCCGTTCATTAATAAATGCGCACCAATGCTTGCAGCATAACCTAGTGCAATCACACCTGTCCACCTAAGGTGTGAAACAAACGTATAAAGCCCTTTTGATTGACCCATCAACGCTACACCTGCAGCAGAACCTACTGAAAGCAAACTACCGCCCACCCCTGTTGTAAGTGTTACTAATAACCACTGACCTAATGACATATCAGGGTTCATGCTTAATACCGCAAACATCACTGGGATATTATCGACAATGGCAGACAACATACCCACTAAAATATTAGCATAAGTTGCCCCTAAAGATAAATACATAGCCTCAGAAGTGAGTGCCAAATAACCCATAAAGCCTAATCCACCAACACTTAAAATCACCCCAAAGAAAAATAACAAAGTATCCCACTCTGCATTTGCTACTTTTTTAAACACGTCAAATCCATTTTGTTGCAATTTATGCTCAGATTTTCGAATAAAGTAAGCAGCAATCATAAGATAACTCAAACCCGTCATCATGCCCATTGCTGGTGGTAAATGTAAAAACTTATGAAAACTAACTGCAGTGATAATGGTAGTAATAAAGAGTATAACAATAGTAATACCCCCTAATTTAATGTCAACTTTACTTTGACTGCCCGTGGCTATCTCGTTCTTAATAGAAAAATTCATTATAGCAGCTGGTACGATAAAATTAATCAATGATGGCACTAGCAAACTAAAAAATTGCGAAAACTCAACAATACCCTTTTGCCATACCATAAGCGTGGTAATATCACCGAATGGGCTAAACGCACCACCTGCATTAGCAGCCACAACAATATTAATAAAAGCAATGGATACAAAACGTGGATTACCCGCACCTACCGCTAACACGACTGCACCCATAATAAGTGCTGTGGTTAAATTATCAGCAATTGGCGAGATAAAGAAAGCTAAAAACCCTGTCAGCCAAAAAAGTTGTCTAAAAGTTAAGCCTTTATTAACTAGCCAAACTTTAAGCACTTCAAATATTTGCCTTTCACGTATAGCTTCAATATAAGTCATCGCTACTAATAAGAATAAAAACAGCTCTGAGTATTCTAATATACTATGCCTAAGCGCTACTTCAGCAGAATGTGGCAAACCTTGACTAGTGTAAACCCAGCCAATTAACCCCCAAATAACACCTGCCACTAAGATAACAGGCTTAGATTTTCTAAAATGAGTAAATTCTTCCACCATTACCAAAATATAAGCCAACACAAATAACACAAGTGCCGTATAACCCACCCAATGACTAGTTAGGTCTAAGGTTGTAACTAGCTCGTTAGTTGCAAAAGCACTCATGGGTAAAAAGGTGTTAATAACTTAATCATTTTCAATCCTTGTTAATTTAGCATCGTTACATGTAATTTCATTATTTTGATACTTGACTTCAATCGTTGCTAAATACTTTAATTTATCAACTGATTTTACATCACGCACCACAATACCTGATGCTTTTGCTGATTTTGAACCCAGTGCAATCAATTTATCACCAACTTTAAGCACCTGCTCACATTCAAATAACCGCATACGACGCTTTGGTTTACCCAAGTAATGCAAACGTGCAACCACTTCTTGCCCAGGATAACAGCCCTTTGAAAAACTAACCCCAACCTCATCAATGTCTAAATTTAACTCTTGCGGCACAAACTTTTCACTGGTTATTAAATATATTTCGGGATGTTTCATCGCATCAATAGGTGGATTAACATTCAAAGCAGCTTGTTTTATTTCAACATTTGCCATTAATACGAATATATTAAGACGTTTTAGTACCTTGTCTTGTAAACTATCAGGAAAATTCAGGTAAAAATCATCCTTATATTTAGTCACCCAAAACAAAGCAATTACCTTACCTTGATGCTGACAATAAGCATTTAACTGCCACTCATTCTCTCCAATAACAACAATATCATTACTCAACTGCCCCTGTAAAAAACTCTGCGCATCTACACCACTTATTTTTAAAGTTATTCTATTTTTCATAATCCTTATATTTAGCCTTTATCAACTAGAAAGCCTTGCCTACTGATTGCTTGAATTTTATTATGGAGTTATCAAGAAACCGAGCTTCTCTTTTATAATTGAGACAAAAAAACCCCCAGCCTTGAAAATAAGACCAGGGGTTTTTAAAACTCAACTTAGACTTTTACAACTTTAAGTTTAAAATTTAACATCAAGTCTAATACCCATGTTAGTAACATTACCATAAGGTAGAGTGCTGTCCTCAACACCAGAAAGCTTAGCAACGTTAGCTGTTAAAGTAGCGCCACTTAAAGGACGACTAACAATCAACTCCGCACCTGTCACCTTATCATCAGCCCCCATAGTGTTTTTAGTATAGATAACTTTAACTGTGTTACCTGCTAACTTAGTACTAACTGCAATACCTAAGATCCTAGTAAAGTTACTAACATCAGCAGCAGCAGTTGCTGTACCGCCACGAGCAGCTGTACCAATTAACATAGAGCCTAATGGTGCAAGTTTACCAGTAGAAGCATTGTTACGCGCACCTAAAGCAGCAGCTACATCATTTTTAATCTGTGCTATATCCCACTTAAAGTTACCCGATTTACCGCCAACATGAATTAAAGTTGTGTCGCTATCAATAATGTCTGTTCTTTTATCATCCCATCTTTCAACAGCAACTGAAATACCACCAAATGTAGCTTTAGCAGTAAGGTCTGTAAAAGAATTAGGATTGTGTACTAAACCAACTGACACTGGACCAATTTTACCAGAAGCGCTTACATTGGTTGAATCAGACCCATCAGCAGCAGAAGCATTAGAAGTAAACATGCCTAACGTCCAACCACCTACTTTAGTTGATACAGAAAGTGCGTTTTTCTTACCTGCACCTTTAGAGCGTGCACCTAAACCAATTGTGTCCCAATAATCACCAACTTTAATACTAACAGGGCCTGCTTTAGTAGTTATATATAAGCTATCTGTATGTAAAGAACCATTACCAGAAGCTCTATCACCATCGTTATCAACACGGGTAGTGCTATCATTACGAATAACAGCAACCACTTTAGTATCGCCTGTAGAGCCAACTAATTTTAAACGAACACGTTGTGTATTCTTATTAGTGTTAATACTATAATTTGCCCCGGCTTTTTGTGTAGCAAAAGATATATAAGCATCACCTGTGATTGAAATGTCCGCTGTCGCAGCTACTGACATTGTTGCTGCAACAGCAGCAATTAATAATTGTTTTTTCATTTTTTGTCTCCAAAAATTTAAAAGTTATGCTAAAAGAAATTTCCAACCTTTTAACTTGCGTTACTTTGTATTACTACAAAGATGTAATGAATTATACGTATCTGTTTTAAATAGTCAAGTTTTTTTTGTAAAAAAGATACAAAAAATGTAAAAATACTACAAAAATATGAATTTTGTTTGTTTTAAAATGCTTTAAATCCCTTTGCAGATGGGTTTAAATTCGATTTGTTAAAAATACAACATCAAGTTAAAACCAAGGTTACAATTTACCAAGAATCATGTTTAACAAACTAAATGTATAAGCACCTGCACCTGATAATCTAGTTATTAATAGCTCAATACGAGTCAATCTTCTATCTTGATTAGAAATCATAATACCATCATTCTTTTATTTAAAGTTTACTAATGACGGTGTGAATTAAAGTTGCTAGATAACCGATGCCTGCACCTACCAAGGCAAAAGCTAAGTACATCATTTCCTTGATGCCTTTAAGTCCTTGGTCAAAATAATCTTTGGTAACTATTTCATTATTTTTCTCATCAATGGCTTGAGCAATGGCATCAGCTTGTTTAACGCTAAGTCCAGCCTCTTGTAGTGTGTGCGATAATGTTAGTGCATTCATTTGATTCCTTAGTCTTTTTGACTTAAGATTATAATAAAACTGAGGCTTGCCTCGGTTTTTTGTGGATATTACAGCTTACTTTAGTGCCATGCAAGCATGGTTAATAACATCGGAATGGATAAAATAACATTAACACTTGATGCCAATGCTGCATTTTTCTTTGCTGTTGCAATTTCTTCTGCAGTTGCCTCTTTCATGCCTAAAATCTTTTGCTGATTTGGCCAAATGATAAACCAAACATTAAATGCCATGATGGTGCCCATCCATGCGCCGATACCAATCACTTGATAGCCTTGTGCAAGGGTAAATGCGCCAATAATACCGTCCATACCACGAGATTGCAGTGCTAACAATACCAAGCCTAAAATCCAAGTGGTTACTGCTGCCATGCGAAACCACAATAATGCGCGAGGAGCAATATATTTACCAATGGCTGCTGGGCCAGGGCCATCAGTGTCGGCTAACGCTTGACCCATGCCTGGTACTTGAACAAAGTTAAAGTAATAAAGCAAACCAATCCAAACAATGCCTGCCAATACATGTAGCCACACACTAAAAGCATAATGCTGATTAATGATAACGTCCATGCCTACCAAATAAACCATAATTGCAGTAGTAACAAAACCAAGTGCTATTTTGCACTGAACCAAATTGATGCGATTAAACATATTTCCCTCCGTCGTTGTTAAAGTTGATTATTATAATAAGGTATTTTTCTTGATGTGTGTTAATTTTTAACCTTTTTATATGCCTGAACTTCCAGAAGTCGAAACTACTAAGCGTGGACTTATGCCTTTAATTGTTAATCAAAAAGTGAATCGAGTAATACTGCATCGAGAAAATTTGCGTTGGGCTATGCCTAAACATTTGATAACAACATTGGCTAATCAAAAAATTAATACAATTGAGCGTCGTAGTAAATACTTATTGATTAGGTTTAAGGTAGGTACGTTAATTATCCATTTAGGTATGAGTGGCTCAATTAAGGTGGTTAATATTGAAACGCCACTACTCAAGCATGAGCATTTTGAATTGCAATTTAATAATGGCACAAATATGCGCTTGAATGACCCAAGGCGTTTTGGTGCAGTATTATTTTCAAAAGATGGCTCACACAAATTACTGGATTCATTAGGAGTTGAACCTTTGGAGGCATCATTTAATGACGGGTATTTATATCAAAAATCACGAAACAAACAGCAAAACATCAAGGCCTTTATTATGGATAGCAAAATCGTGGTTGGTGTGGGTAATATCTATGCTTGCGAGAGTTTGTTTATGGCAGGTATTAATCCACAACGCAAGGCTGGAAGTATATCTAAGACTCGGTATAATATTTTAACTCGGTGTATTAAAGTCATCTTGACTCAAGCTATTAAGGCAGGTGGCACAACCTTGCAAGATTTTTCTCAAGTTGATGGCAATCCTGGATATTTCACCCAGATTTTGTCTGTGTACGGTTGTGAAAATAAGACATGCTGTCTTTGCAAGGGTAAAATAATTAGAATTATACAAAACCAACGATCCACATTCTATTGTAAAAAATGTCAGACTTAGATACACCACAAGAACTATTTCAAACAAATTGCTCAACCAACTCTGAGCCATTCGCACTGCAAAATTTAGGCAACTATATGACGCCAGAATTTAGTGAAAATTGCATTGTCATTATTGACCCTGGCATGCAAATTCATAATCGTGCTTACGCTGTTGTACGTTTTGATAGTGAGTTATATTTTCGCCAGTATATTGAGCGTGGTTCAAGTAAATTTTTGGTCTGCTTAAATACCCAACATGATGATATTGAACTCAAAGGCGAGTTTGAAGTTGTGGGCTGTGTGGTGCAACAAAAACAACGCAAACAAAAACCACGGCACTATTACCACCTTAATCCATTTACTAAAGAGATGGATTTTTACGCAAGTGGCAAGCTCAAAGATAGCAAGGAAAAATAACCATGGAAAAGAAAATACACTTAAGATTTAGCATTGTTATGTCACTGTTTATGGTCAGTATCATGTCTTTTTATGGTGATTTATCTTAATATTGGCTGGACTGAGTAAACCATTGACAAGTGGTTATCTAGTTTTGCTATTGCTTGGGTTGTGGCCTTTCCACTGTTGTATATTTTTTCGCCAATATTTAAAAAATTATTATTAAATCGCTATCCAAATAAGGTGCGCCATCTCGGCGATAAGAGAAATAATCTTTTTCCTGCTCAACGGTACATTGATTACCGCCACTGATTGTCTTAATACCTAAATCATTAAGGATAATGCGTGCAGCTTGATAGATGTCCAGATGATATTTTTTGCCTGTTTGGGTGAGTACTGCGCTCAATTTTTCATCCTTGGTAATAAATTGTTCAAATACTTCCTTACCTACTTCAAGGTTTTTTGATGAAATCGCTGCACCAAAATGTATTAATAGATCACGTTCATAAAATTGCGTATAAACGACTCAATTACGCCATTTAAAATCCCTTGCCAACCCGCATGAGCAATGCCAACTTGTGTGGCCCCGGATTGATTAGCGGCAAAAATTGGCAAGTAATCTGCTACCATCACCACGCAAACCACGCCTTTTTCACGAGTAATAACAGTGTCTGCCTCACAATCAATTAGACTGAGCATCTAAGCAAATATTAGAATACGTTTGGTTCAGCCGTTTTGGCGCACTGAGTAAGTCAAAATGCGTAATCAGTAATCCAATAGTTTACGATTATGGGATAACAGCACCAGGAGTGTCGCTTGTGTGCGTTACAAGATTAAAATTATCATAATTACCAACACTCACGCCGCCTTCTAAGTATCGTGGGGTTGAAAGTAATTTACCACTGCTTGGAAAGTTTGGCTTAGTTTGCATCAAATTTGGCCAATACTTGCAATAAATCTTGCATGTCTTGCGCTAATGGCGCTTTGAATGACATTAATTCACCAGATGTTGGGTGGATGAGGGTGAGTTTTTTGGCATGAAGGGTCTGACGATTGAAATTTTTAAGTGCATTTTTTAATTGCTCATCTGCTTTTTTGGGAAAACGAATTTTGCCGCCATACATCGGATCAGCAATCAGCGGATATCCAATAAATGATAGGTGTACTCGAATTTGATGAGTGCGCCCTGTTTCTAAAATTGCCTTAACGTGGGTGTGGTGCGCAAAGCGCTCAATAACGCGATAATGAGTCAGTGCCTCTTTGCCATCTTCAACCACGGCTTGTCTAATTCTATCTTTAGGGTCGCGCCCTATTGGCTCGTCAATCGTGCCACCAGAAATCATATGACCGTAGATAATGGCTGAATATTCTCTTGAAATGCTATGGGTTTGTAGTTGCTCGGTTAAATATTTTTGTGCATACTCACTGCGCGCAACGACCATTAATCCTGAGGTATTTTTATCCAAGCGATGAACAATGCCAGCTCGGCCAAGATTGGCTAAAGATGAATCATAATGTAATAATGCATTGGCAAGCGTTCCTGTCCAATTACCTGCACCAGGATGTGTGACTAAGCCTACTGGTTTATTAATAATAATAATTGCCTCATCCTCATACACCACGTCAATGGCAATATCTTCTGCCAACCACGCGTTGGTTTTTTCAGTTTTTATTGATAAGGCAACCACCTCACCACCTAAGACTTTTTCTTTAGGTTTGAAAGTTTTATGATGAATTAAGGCATCACCAGACCTTATCCAGTAGGTGATTTTAGCACGTGAATAGTTAGGCAACATTTGCGCCATTGCAGCATCAATACGCTGCCCAATGAGTCGATTTGGGATAATAACACTTAACAAACTCATAACAATAATTAGCACTCATATGAACATAAAATGGCGTCGCGTAAGAGATTTGAACTCCTGTTACTAGGATGAAATCCTAGGGTCCTGGGCCAGACTAGACGAACGCGACAAAGGTATTTTAATTGAGAACTTTAGACAAATAAACTAAATATTTTTCAAGTAGACAAAAAAATGGCATCGCCTAGGAGAATCGAACTCCTCTTACCAGGATGAAAACCTGGGGTCCTAACCGATAGACGAAGGCGACATAACGTTTTCTTTTACTTGTGGTGGAGCCAAGCGGGATCGAACCGCTGACCCCGACACTGCCAGTGTCGTGCTCTCCCAGCTGAGCTATAGCCCCAAAACACCACCAAATTACTGACTTATCAGCAAAAAATGTAAATTATAATCTCTAAGTTGAATTAGTCAAGAGATAATTGGTAAAATAATGACATGGACATGCGAACTTTTAAAGAAAAAACTTACACACTAGAAATACTCTACCACATCGGCGCTTTAGAAGACTCCATTCACTTTATCTTTGACCATAGCACAAAAACCTGCGCCATTGTTGACCCGGCATGGGACGCACCCTTGTTTCTTCAGCGGATACACGATAAAGGTTACACGCTCACTAATATTTGGCTAACTCATTGGCACTTTGACCACACCAATGCCGTTGATGAAATTGTAGAAGCGACAGGCGCTAAAATAACAGTGGGTGTTAATGAAGTGCCTTATTTGCAAATTAACAGCCCGCCTGGAACTGTTGAAGACAACGACACTGTTTTTATCGGCAATACACCAGCTAAAATTATCAACACACCAGGACACAGCGCTGGTGGTATTTGTTATTTGTTAGATGGGCATATTATTGCTGGTGATACTTTGTTTGTTTATGGGGCGGGACATTGTTCATTGCCTGGTGGTAATATTAACGAATTGTTTCATTCTATGCAAAAACTCAAACGTATTGATAATGACGTAATGCTACATTGTGGGCATGACTACGGCGCAAAAGTTAACACAACAATGGGTGAACAAAAACAAGGGAATGCTTTTTTATTGCTTGATAACAAGGCTGATTTTGTTAATTATGTTAACGGTATGCAACAAGGAAAAATCCCTTATCCTGCAGATGCTGTCACCCAAACAGAAATTAAGGCTATGTTATGAGTACTGCAAAAGAGTCTAGGTTTTAAATTGTTTAAAATGATTGGCTTTTTTGGTGGCTCGTTTGACCCCGTTCATTATGGGCATTTAAAAAATGCCGCCCAGCTCAAAACAAAGCTTGGATTATCAAAATTATTTTTAATGCCTTGCGCTGAATCTGTACATAAAAAACGGCTCAATTTTAGTGTTAATCAGCGTATGGATATGTTGCACTTGGTCGTTGAAGAATTTAACACACTCTCGATAGATGCTAGAGAAATTGAACAAAATAGAGACTCCTACACCATTGACTCGCTCAAACACATTCAATCAGACTATCAAAATGACTCTATTTGTTTAATCATGGGGATGGATAATTTTAATACGCTGAGCAGTTGGAAAGAATATCAAGATTTTTACCAATATTGCCACCTAGTGGTCATTGCTAGATCTGGTGCTTTAATACATCAAGAAAAATATGGTTTTAAATTAACCAATGTGGTTAATGATTTAGCAAAACAAAAGACTGGGTTTGTCTTTTTTGCAAATAATCAAATGCTTGATATTTCTTCAAGCGCTATTCACGGTAAGATGCGCAACCATAAAAACTTATCTGGGCTATTGCCAGAATCTATTATTAATTATATTAATACCTTATGAATTTAGAACAACAATTAAAGACCGTTACTAACACCATTGAAGAATTAAAAGGTGAGGACATCGTCACCTTAAAAATTTTAGAACAAAGTGCTGATATTGAAGCCATTGTTATTGCCACAGGTCGATCCGTTCAACATGTGCGCGGTATCGCTAATAATCTTAAAATTGAGGCCAAGCGCCTTAATATGAAAATGCTAGGCATTGAAGGCATTGAAACTGGGCATTGGATGTTGATAGACTTAGCAGAAGTTGTGGTGCATGTGATGACGGAAAAAACCAGAAAATTTTACAAATTAGAAAAACTTTGGTCAGGATTAGAAAACACCTAATATGAAAATAAACCTGATTGCCGTTGGTAAAAAAATGCCGGACTGGATACAAACAGGCATTCATCATTATCAAAAGCAATTACCTGCTTCACTTAACTTTAACTTGATTGCTCTTGAGGCGCAAAAACGCAAAGGAAAAAATAACGAGCAAATTAAAGAATTAGAAGGCGAGTTGCTTATTAAAGCCACAAAAGGTTCTAATTTAACCATTGCATTTGATGAACGTAGCAAGCAACATAGTACCAAATCTATGACTCATTTTTTATCAAATTGGCAAAAAAATGGCGATAACATTGCCTTGCTAATTGGCGGTGTTTGATGGATTAAGCAAGTCAGTCAAAAATACTACACATCAATTATGGGGTTTGTCAAATTTAACAGTGCCGCACGCATTTACAAGACTACTGGCAGTGGAGCCAATTTATCATGCTCATTCATTGCTTACCAATCACCCTTCTCATAGAGAATAATACAACAATCAATCGAGGAATTATGAAACTAGAACTGATCAGCTTTAAACTTTGTCCATTTGCACAGCGTGCTATTATTTCGCTTAATACGCAAAAACTTGATTTTAAAATGACTTATATCAATCCCATGAATCCACCAGATTGGTTTAAAGATATTTCCCCCACTGGACAAGTCCCTTTATTAAGAGTGGACGACCAAGTGGTGTTTGAGTCTTTGGTTATTACTGAATTTATTAATGAAATAAGCAATGATAGCTTTCACCCTAGTAACTCCATTCAAAGAGCCAATAATCGCTCTTGGATTGTATTTTCATCAGACATTCTTAGTGATTTATTTGGTATTATCACAGGCGATGAGGAAAAATTTAATCAATCAAAAATAGCATTATTTACTAAATTAGCAAAAATTGAAACAATTAAAAGTGCGGCTAAGTTTTTTAATGGCAACGATTTCAACATGATTGATGCCGCCTTTGCACCTATATTTATGCGTCTAAGTTGGATTAATGAATTTACCAACAATGCTTTATCACTTGATGAGTTTAAACATCTAAACACGTGGAGTAAAGAGCTGTTACAAGTGGATGTGGTTAAAAATTCAGTGGTTGAAGGGCTGGATGATGCTTATTATTCCAACATTAAAGCACGTGAAGGTCATTTATCAACCCTGCTTATTGACTAAAGCCTTCTAAATGAGCAAGATTTATTTTAGAGAATAGACAAAACATTTTCAGGTGAACGACCAATAACAACACCTTTGCTTGTCCTTACAATAGGGTGTTCAATTAATTAAGGTGTTTTGACTATGGCATTAATTAATTGCTCTTCAGTTAAAGCCTCATTGTCCAAGCCTTTTTTATATTTAGGCTCGCCTTTTCGCATAAGCAATCTAGCCTCACAAGGTTCAAATCAGTTAATAATTGCTTGAGTTCATTATTAGTGGGTGGGTTTTCTAAATATTTAATTATCTCAAAATCAACATTTTTTTTGTTCTAAAATGCCTAATGTTGATTCTTGATTTAGAATCATTTTGGATTGTGATAAATGATTGTACTCATGACTAAATAAATATGACAAAAAATCCCATTATACCCACAAGGCACGTATTTCAATTTGGCAATAAAATTGCCAAATTTGGCTTTATGTGTTCGCTATTTTTAGCTTTGAATGTTGCTCAGGCAATCAGCATTGATGACATTGTCAAATCTGCTAATGATATATGGCAAGAGGAGAGAAAAATCAAAGTGCCTGATTTTTCTCTAACCGACCTTAATGGCAATGTACATAACAATAAATCCACTCAGGGTAAATACTTAGTGGTTAATTTTTGGGCAACTTGGTGCCCACCTTGCTTAAAAGAAATTCCGGCTTTTGTTGAATTTTATGAAAAAAATAAGGGCAAAGTTCTTATTCTAGGACTTGATTATGAACAAGCTAATAAAGCAGCTATTATTGAATTTACTGATATATTTATGGTGAATTATCCCATCATCCTTTTTGATGATAAAAACGGTGCTCAATTCACAAAATTTGGCGAAGTGCTTGGCATGCCGACGACTTATATTTATGGACCAAATGGCAATTTGGTTGATTATCAGATGGGCGAGATGGACATGACGGCTTTAGAAAAAGCCACTTCAAAGTAACCAATCTTTAGAATGGTTGCCATTATCACGCACCAACTTAGGTACTAAATATCCACTTAAGTTATTTTTTAATTGTTGGTGCAGTTGAATGGCATAATCATCTTTAACTAAAAAATCTTGTGTACCCTGCACTTTATCTAACATGTGTAAATAATAGGGCAATATACCCAAATCAAACAACTTCAAACAAAGTTCTGTCAATACCTCTATTGAATCATTCACGCCTTTTAATAATACTGATTGATTGAGCAAAGTAACACCACTTAGTTTGGTGATTTTTTGTGTAAATTGGGCGGATAACTCTTGTACGTGGTTTGTGTGTAACACCAAAACAACATTTAATCTTGAATGGTTAAACATATCTACTAATTTATTGGTTATTCTACTAGGTGTCACAACAGCACTGCGCGTGTGAATGCGTAGTGTTCTTATGTGTGCAATATTTGCAATATTATCAATCAATACGCTAAGTTTATCGTCACTCAAACTTAGCGGGTCACCGCCACTTAATATCACTTCATTAATTTTTGTATTATTAACAATATAATTTTGCACTTCAACCCAATTGCTGATGGCATCATGCTCAGCATAGTTAAAGTTTTGCCTAAAACAATATTGACAATGAATGGCACAAACTTGTGAGGTAATGAGCAATACTCTATTTGGATATTTATGAATAAGTCCAACCACAGGGGAATGCTTTTCATCTTCTAGTGGCGACAAACTAAAACTTGCACTTTTTGATAAAACTTTAGCGCTGATAACTTGCTTTAACAAGGGGTCATTCTTGTTGCTTTTATCAATCAATTGCGCAAACTCTAAGGGAATTTTAATGGGAAAGGTTTGGTCTTTGAACGCCTTCGTTTTGAAAAAATCGTTACTTTGATTAGCGCCTTTAAGCGCATATCTTGCATGATATTGCCAATTATTTTCCATCATAGGGTGCCTCTAAAACCCATGGTGGCTTATAAAATATGGATTTTTGTTTAGTAATGAATCCAGTCCTAGCAAGGTTAAGACAGGTCTTATTAAAACCAACAAATGAATGAAAAGTCGTTTTGTAGAAATTATCATGGGTTTTTAGGGATGCCCCATAGTTAACGCATAAAAAACCCCGATAACGGGGTTTTTCTTATAAAATTCTTTTAAATGTCTAGCAGAAGTTTGTAAAGTTAGTATCTGTGTGCTCTTTGCCATCTTCATAGCCTGATTCCCACTCGTCAGTAATTCTTTGCTCTTCGATTTCAGGATTGTTTAAAAAGCCTGCAACCCAACCTTGAATATAGTTATCATTTACACCCATTTCTTCCATTTTTTTAACGCCTTCATAATAAGTCATTACTGATACTCCTAATAGTGTTTACTTATATCAACTCATCTTTCAATCGACATAAGAGAAAGGTAATATTATAACCATTTAATGCCATAAGACAAGAAAAATAATAATGAATTTATCTGAAATAACGAACGGCCTAAACGCCAAACAATGCCAATTAGTCACACTCAATAATGAAAAAAATGCTTTAATACTAGCAGGTGCAGGGTAGTGGCAAGACCAGAGTTTTAACCCATAGAATTGCTTATTTAGTCACACAAAAAGATATTCGCATTGATGCCATTCTGGCGCTTACTTTTACCAATAAAGCTGCTGCTGAAATGCGCGAAAGATTAAGCATTCTATTAAGGCGCCCTATTTAAAGTATGTGGGTGGGAACATTTCATGGCTTGGCACACCCCGATTATTACGCACTCATTATGAGAAAGCAGGGCTAACTTCTGGCTTTAAAATCCTAGATGCACAAGACCAGTTTCGCATTGATAAATCTAAGTTTCCCATTAGAAAGGTTCAGTGGTTTATTAACAATCAAAAAGATGAGGGTATTCGCGTACAGGATGTTGATCCTGGTTATAACTATTTTATTAAGAAAAGCCTTGAGGTATTTGAACTTTATGAGACTCACTACCAAGCAAATGACTTAATTGATTTTGCCCCTATTGAAATCATCCGCTTAGAACAAAATTATCGCTCAACTGCTAATATTCTAAACGCCTCTAACGCCTTGATTGCCCATAACGCCAATCGTATGGGTAAGTCTCTTTGGACTGATGCTGGCAATGGTGAATTGATTGATGTCTATGAAGCGCAAACTGAAACAGATGAGGTAGACTATGTCACCAGTAGTATTCAAAAATTAATCACTGATGGTGCATCACCTAGTGATTGCTCGATTTTGTACCGGTCTAATGCTCAATCTCGCATCTTTAAAGAGGCGCTAATAAAATACAACATTCCTTATATTATCTATGGCAGTTTAAGATTTTTCGAGCATTCTGAGATTAAAGACGCTTTAGGCTATTTGCGTTTGATAGAAAATTCAGCTGATAATGTTGCTTTTGAGCGTGTAGTTAATTTCCAGACTCGCAGTATTGGCAATGCAACGGTTGAAAAAATACGCACATTTACACAAGACAACCATACCAGTCTTTTTCAAGCAGCCATACAAATATCATCCACCCTACCAACTCTTGCTGCCAATGTATTAAATGGATTTACCAACCTAATTGAACAAATGACAGATGACACAAAGCACCTAGATTTATCTGAAAAAGTAGCTAACTTGCTTAACACATCAGGATTAATGATGCATTATTCTAATGATAAAACCGATAAGGCCGGCAGTAAAAAAGAAAATCTAGAAGAGTTAATCACCGCAGCACAACCATACAACCATACAACCATGAACAAGATAGCGAGATGAACGAGGTGGTGGGGTTTATCTCTTTAGCATCGCTGGATTCTAGTGGTGACACCAATGCACCTATTAACCAAAATATACAACTCATGACCATACATTCAGCCAAAGGGTTAGATTTTCCTTATGTGTTTTTGGTTGATACGGAAGAGGACTTATTCCCCTCTAGACAAAGCAAGGATGAGCCTCATTTAATGGATGAAGAAAGACGATTATGCTACGTGGGTATGACTCGTGCTATGAAAAAACTACCACTCTCTTATGCTATTAAACGCTTTTTACACGGACAGTCTTTATACGCTTATCCTTCACGTTTTTTAGACGAAATTCTAAGTGAATATTTAAATAAAATTAAGGCTAAATTTGGTGCAACAATACAAAATTACAATGATGATGACACTTTTAATCAAGGTATTACACCCAAATCCGATGGTCAATTATCCATTAGTGCTTTGGTTAAACACGCCAAATTTGGCGTGGGTATGGTGCTAAATTTTAAAGGGCAAGGCGATTCTGATAGGGGTACAAATAAAATTTAAACAAGCAGACACAAAATAGCTGATTAGTTCGTATGCAAGCTTATAAGTTATATAGCGGTAGGCTTACTTTATTACACTGTAACTCTTTTGATACTCTCTAAGGCCGTATAACCAAACAACTGACTAAAATACCCAAGATCTTTAAAGCCAACGCTGTAGCAAACATAAGTAACAGATTTACCGTTTTGTAGCATTTTTTCTGCCAAATACAAACGTAACTTCCAATAGAACTCACAAGGTGTACAACCTAATTTATTTTTAAATTCTGTATATAACGAGCTGCGACTCACGCAAGCTTTGCGGGTGAGTTTGTCTATATCAAAAGATTGATCAATATTGTTTTTAAGATAATCAATCATAGCACTAATACCACTTACATCTGGCTCTTTACGTGCATAATCAAGCAGTAAGTCTCTACCTTGTTTTCTTAGTAAACGCACGATAAGTTCAGAAATTCACAAATTTAACAACACTTTTTTTATCAGGATGGTTGTGCGTAAATAAGTCCACTAATTTACCTAGTAACATTTGTGTGCCAGCTGAATGATGGAAATGAATATTTTGGCCACAACACTCCCAATTTTGATCCATACTTTGTATGTGTCCTAAGTTTTCCATTTTAGTGAGTATTTCATTAACATGTTCTTTGGAAATTTCTATGGTTACACAAGTGGTTGGTTGGTTTTCTTTCGCTTCTGGAGAGTCAATTTCAACATAGCCCTTTGGTTTTATTATATAAGACTGTGATGTGGCAAAAATACTTTTGACCTTTTACCATCAAGTATCATGCATAACTTTTTTACCTGTTATCATGCCACAATACATCATTTGATCAGCAGCCAAACCAACCTTACTGGCTTTTTTGTAAATATCTTAAATACTCAGCTCACTTTCCGGACCCAAAAATGAGGTTTTGTTCTCAATGAGAAGTCGCCTATTTTTTCGTCTTGCTAAAATAGATATGTTGTAATTTTGCCTCATAACGAATCACAAAAAAATATTCAAGATAATTATTAGTTTTATAAACCATAAGTCAAATGTTTTGGATTGTAAGACAATAATATTTGGCATTGCCTGCTTAAAATCAACCATGAAAATCTCACAAATTAAACACATAAAATAATAACAAGGAGTAAATTATGATTTACGAAAGACCGACATTTAGCCCTCAATACGAAAACTATATTAACGGAAAATAGGTAGCGCCTACTAAAGTGAAATATTTTGACAATATATCACCAGTCAACGGTAAAGCTTTTTGTAAAATTCCAAGATCAACTGAAGAAGATATTAATTTAGCTATTGATGCTGCCCAAACGGCAACTGAAAGTGGGGGTAAAACTCAGTTGCTGAACGTTCAAATATCTTACTAAAAATTGCTGATATTGTTGAGCAAAATTTAGAAATGCTAGCTTTGGCTGAAACATGGGATAACGGTAAACCAATACGTGAAACTTTAGCTGCTGATTTACCACTGGTTGTTGATCACTATCGCTACTTTTCAGGTTGTATTCGCGCCCAAGAAAACACTCATAGCGAAATTGACAGTACTACTGTTGCTTATCATTTTAATGAACCTTCGGACGTGGTTGGACAAATTATTCCTTGGAACTTTCCACTGCTCATGTCGGCTTGGAAAATACCGCCCGCTTTAGTAACTGGTAACTGGTAACTGCGTTGTATTAAAACCTGCAGAACAGACGCCATTATCGATTTGTTTATTTTTAGAATTGGTAGGAGATTTGCCGCCTCCTCGTGTTTTAAACGTCGTCCATGGATATGGTGCTGAGACAGGTTCGGCTTTGACACATTGCTAAACTTGCATTTACAGGCTCCAGTGCAATGGGTGAAATTGTATTAAAAAATGTTGCTGTTAGTATGATTCCTGCAACGGTAGAACTAGGAGGAAAATCTCCTAATGTATTTTTTTCTGATATTTTTGATTATGAAGACGATTACTTAGACAAATGTCTTGAAGGTGCGGTTTTGAAATTTTTTAATCAAGGTGAAGTCTGCATGAATCCATTTATGACAAATTTGTTGAAAAATTCATTGCCCGTACAAAAAAATCATCCAAAGAAATCCTCTAGATACAGAATGTCAATTAGGTGCGCAAGTTAGTCTAGAACAATTTGATAAAAACACTATCTTATATCAAAATTAGTCGAAAAGAAAGTGCAGAGGTTCTAATTGGTGGCGAAAAAGAACAACTTAGTAGCGATTTAAATGATAGTTTTTACATCCAGCTAACGCTACTAAAAGGTGATAATGATACGGCTGTTTTCTAAGAAGAAATTTTTGGACCAGTGGTGGGAATAACTACTTTTAAAACAGAAGAAAAGGCAATTGAAATTGCTAATGACACTATTTATGGACTAGGTGCAGGTCTTTGGACTAGGGGGATATGAACCGCTCTTATAAAGTTGGACGTGCCATTAAAGCAGGTAGAGTGTGGACAAATTGTTACCATCTTTACCCAGCCCACGCTGCATTTGGTGGTTATAAAAAATCTGGCATAGGTAGAGAAAATCGTAAAATAATGTTAAATCACTATCAACAAACCAAAAGCTTACTGGTTAGTTATAGTACAAGTCTTCTTAGTTTTTTCTAGATAAAAACTTTAGCAAGGTTTATATGGTTTATATGGTTTATATGGTTTATATGGTTTATATGGTTTATATGGTTTAACAAAGCAAAGCTTATATTAATATCCCAATATAAGCTTTTTTTTAATTCAAAGTTTTCTTTAAATCATCAATTGAAAAACTTTGCACGGTTTGTTCATCAGTATAAACAGGCTTCATCCTAGTGTGTGCACCTGAGGATTTTTCAATGACGATTTGTCTGCTGGTTACGATATCTAAACAATCGGTGATCATTTTTTGTGTTGCTTGACTAAGTGGGTGCTTTAATCCTGGTTGGGTCATGGTGTCTCTAGCAACGGCAATAAGGGTCTTTCTGACTGCACCTAGAAGCCTAGTTTCAAAATTTTGTGTGTTATTATTATTCATAGTAAATCTCTAATAGTTGCTAAATGTTGTTGATGGTTGATTTTATCGGATTTAAACCCATAAAAACCTTGCATTGATTGTAATTTTTCACTCACACCCCAATCCTTGTCAATTATTTGTGTGACCAACTCAGGGTGATTGCATATAAGCACCGTATCACAGCCGCTATCTAATGATGCTTTCACTCTACTGGTTATGTCTTTAATAAAGTGTGCACCTTGCATAGACAAATCATCACTAAAAATAACACCTCTAAATTTGAGTTGGTTTTGCAAAATATCTTTAATCCACTTAGAGGAGAACCCTGCTGGTTTATCATCTACTTGAGTATAAACAATATGGGCAGGCATAAGCGCATCAAGTCCATGGTTTATTAATCCCTTAAAAGATTTCATATCTTGTAATAAATCACTCATTGGCCTGTCATCTATTGGCAAGTCAAGGTGTGAATCCGCTGTGACAAATCCATGCCCTGGAAAGTGCTTACCAACACACTTCATACCCGCTTTGTACATGCCATTAATTAAACTACCTGCTAATTTTACAATCACATCAGGATTAGAATGAAAGGCTCTGTCACCAATTACTTGAGAAGTGTCATAGTTAACATCCAATACAGGTGCAAAAGAAAAATCCACGCCAATATCCAACAACTCATATGCCAAGACAAAACCACAAGAAAAAGCTTTATCCACTGCCATATCTGGATTTTTATCATACAACGCACCTAATTTTTCCATGGCTGGTAGATGGGTAAATCCATATCGAAAACGCTGCACTCGCCCACCTTCGTGATCAACAGCAATCAGTAAGTTTTTATTAACTTGGCGGATGTTTTTAATTAATAACGCCACCTGTTCAATAGATTCAAAATTACGTCCAAACAGAATAATACCACCAATAGAAGACTTCTTCAATTGTTGTTTTTCTTGTGTAGTTAGTGTCAATCCTGACAAATCCATCATAATAGGACCCGTCATATAAATAAATGTTTAAATTTTTTACCAATCCAAAAAAGCATAGCAAGGCTAGGGATTACCATGAGTGCCGTAATGGCAAAAAATACTGCCCATTCGCCACCAAAAGCAATGACCCAATCTCTGCCTTCTAAGCTGTCTACCAACAATCCACTGCTACTGGCAAATAAAATTTTGCCTAAATTACCCATAGAAGACATTAAGGCATATTGTGTAGCGGTGTAAGTTTTATTAACCAAATAGGAAATGAACGCCACAAATGCCACGGTTGAAAAGGCGGAAGTGAAATTGTCTAAAAATATGGTTAATGCTAGAAACTCCTTATCTGCGCCAATTATTGCTAGATAACTATACATCAAATTAGTAAGTGCCATTGATACGCCACCAATAACCAAGCCCTTAAGAAGTCCAAAATGAATGCTAACAAAACTTGCAATGATTGAAAAAATAATGGTCAAAGTTGAGCCTAGAAGTTTTGAATAAATGGCTATATCAGTCTTAGAAAAGCCAATATCATCATAAAAAATCAACGACATTTTTCCAAGAAATGCCTCGCCGATTTTAAAAAACATAATAAATAATAAAATTAAAATGGCTGTTATACCAAAGCGGTTAAAGAAGTCTTTAAGCGGGCTAAAGAAAGTTTCACCTAACCATTGTTCTGGGGTGTCAGTGGTTGTTTGACTTAAATGCGCCTCCTTTGGCATGAGTAGCGTTGTTAGCATAAAGCCTAGCACAAAAAAACTCATGACAAAATACACCATTGACCAATTGTTAGAATAACCTGCCAAGTAAAGCGCAAATGCGCCTAAAAATCCAAAACCAAACCACCAGCCACTTGTTGCAGCGGCAGCGGCAGCGGCAATTTTGCCATCCTTGCTTTCACTAATTATTTCAATGCGATAAGCATCAATAATAATGTCTTGAGTAGCTGAGATGGTGGCAATTAATAATGCGAGTAACGACACCCAAACAATACTTATTTTAGGATCTGTCCATGATATGGCGATGATTAAAAAAAACAATAAGGCTTGTAAAAATAGCAACCAACTGCGTCTAAAACCAAGTGTTTTTAAAAATGGGATTTTAACTCTATCAAGTAATGGTGCCCACAGCCAATTGATAGAATAAACAAAAAAAATGGAACCAAAAAAACCAATTGCCGTGCGTGTTAGTCCGGCATCTTTAAGCCACAAGGTCATTGCTGAACCGATAATCACCCACGGAAAACCGCTGGCAACGCCATTCAAAAAGATAAACAACATGCGTTTATCCAAATAGATATTTAGTATTTTACTCACCTAACATTGCAACCAAGGCATGCCGTTATGGCGCCAACCATTTAAGTTACCTCGCTGGTCATTTTCATCAAGATCCCCTTCAAAGCCACTCACCACATGTGCCACACTGGTAAAGCCATGCTCAATTAAGCATTTCCCTGCATCATTTGAACGATAACCACTACGACAAATTAAAATAATCTCACGTTCTAAGAAGTTATTTTTCTCACCAATAAAACGTTTAATAACGGCAATAAATTCACCCTCATTAGGCTCCCAATCAGGGTCATCAAGCCAAGGTACAAAAATACATTCAATAGGCCTACCAACAAATTTATTTTCTGCTTCGCAACGCACGTCAATCAAAACGGCATTTTTATTGGCCTGTAGGCGTTCAAAGGCTTTTTTGGGCAGGTATTGTATTAACTGATTCATCGCTCAATTATAGCAATATCTTCCCCTATGTGAACCCTTTCAAATAATTCAACAATATCTTGATTTCGCATACGAATACAGCCTTTTGACTTAGGAATGCCCATCATAAGTTCATCGGGTGAACCGTGAATATAAATATAACGCTCATACGTGTTTTTATTATGCTTTTCAACCCCATCACAAGCCATAAAATTCGAGTTAATATCCAATCTTTATCAGCTTGTTCATCAAATAATTGTTTTGAATAAATCTCACCTGTTAGTATTCTAGCAATAAATACAGTGCCTAATTTTACATTATCGCCAATTTTTTCACTGATTTTAAATCGCCCAGTTGGCGTACAAAATGAATCCTTTACCTCGCCCACACCATTGATTGAACTTGAAATTGGATAAGATTTTTGCAAGACGTTATCTTGATAATAATCCAAAGTTTAGGTGCTGATATTGATGTTTATCATCGAGTAAATAAAGCAATGGATTCTACATGAGCAGTTTGAGGGAACATATCCATCACCCCTGCAGTTTCAAGCGTAAACCCAAGCTCAATTAACTTGATGGTATCGCGAGCCAATGTCGCAGGATTACATGACACATACACCAATCTTGTTACGCCTAATTTAGGCAGTAACTCTACAATTTCAATTGCACCAGATCTAGCTGGGTCAATAAGTGCTTTGTTGTAAGTCTTACCTCTAAACCACTCAAAGCCTGCCACTTCTTTAAATAAATCTGCCTTATAAAAATCAACATTGGT
The DNA here is from genome assembly GCF_016592595.1 of Abyssogena phaseoliformis symbiont OG214. NCBI lineage: Bacteria > Pseudomonadati > Pseudomonadota > Gammaproteobacteria > Abyssogena phaseoliformis symbiont. The sequence goes on along the minus strand of NZ_AP012977.1, from coordinate 256,008 downwards.
AATGCTGTTTTTTTCAGCATTGTACTTTGCCCTTTCAACCAATCCTAAATCACCTTCAATACCCGCCACATGCTTAGCATGTCTTGCAATTGGCAAGGTAAAGTTACCCAGACCGCAGAATAAATCAATCACCTCATCAAACTCATTAAGTTCAAGTAATTCTAATGCTAAATCAACCATTTTCTGATTAAGTTTAAAGTTCACTTGAACAAAATCAGTGGGTAAAAATTCCATGATAATATCATGATTAGGGTGTGAATATGTTAGCATAACAGGCTTTCCTAATGGCTTAACACTGTCTAAACCACCGCTTTGGGTATAAAAGGCAATGTTTAATTGTTGGGCACAATCTACTAATATTTGCTCATCTTTTACACTCAAAGGTTCAAGGTGTTTTAAAATAAGAACCGTATTATTTTCAGCAATTGCCACTTCAAACTGTGGAATACTGGACTTAATACTAAGCCTTTCAATACAATCAGCAAGTACTTCAAGATGCTCACCTATGGATGGATGCAAAATCTCGCAGCGACTCATATTGGTGATAAATGAAGATTTTTTTTCTCTAAACCCAACCAATACTTTGTCTTTTTTAGCCACATATCGAATACCCAATCTAGCCTTACGCCGATAGCCCCAACTTTGAACTTGAAGTGGCTTTAACCAAGTCTTAGGCTCAATTTTTACCTGATTAGCAAACACATCTTTTAGCCAATTACCCTTAGCCTGTATTTGATCTTCACTGGATAAATGTTGAAACGAACAACCGCCACAAATACCAAATACGTCACATTTAGGTGTGATTCGATTAGCCGCAGGCTTTAATACTTGCTTAACATCAGCCTCTTCAAATTTAGCACGTGAAAATGTGCGATCAACAATCACAAGTTCGCCTGATAACGCACCGCTCACAAAAATAACCTTATCTTCAAAACGTGCAATCCCCCGCCCTTCGTGAGAAAGTGACTCTATATTTAACTCGTAAGTTTTAGCTTTTAGCTTTCTTCTTCTACTCATAGATGTTTATATAAATTAACTAAGCCTGATTATCCAATAATTCAACCCAATGTTTGACAGGGATTTTTGCCTATTTTTGCAGATACATTAAACAACCTATATTCGTAGTTACAATCATTTGTGGATTACTTGCTTGTAAATGTTTGAGTTTATTGGCTCTTAATTGTTGTGATAATTTTGGCTGAAAAATGGAATACGTGCCTGCAGAGCCACAGCATAAATGTGAATCAACAACAGGCATTTGCTGATAACCTAGTGAATTCAAAATAGAATCAACCAATCCGCCTAATTGCTGACCATGTTGCAATGTACAAGGCTCATGATAAGACATATCAACTTTTTCTAAATTAAGCTGGCTTAAATCTTTGGTCAGCTAAAAACTCAGCAATGTCTTTGGTTTTATTAACAATGAGTTGCGCTTTTTGATAATAAGGGTCTGATGCTTCAAACATAGATGCATAGTCTTTAACCATTAATCCACAGCCACTGGCACTAGAAATAATTACCTCAGCCTCAATTTTAAGCCAAGTGTCAATATTTTGCTTAATTTTAGCCAAGGCCGTCGTGACTAGCACTTAAATATTGGTCAAACCGCGCCGCAGCATTGTTTTTGTGGCGTTTCTACAGTTTCATAGCCTAATTTTGCTAGAATGTTTTTAATACTATGGTTAATATTAGGCGCAAGTACAAGTTGCACACAGCCACCTAACAACAAAACTTTGCCAATTTTTACAATGGATTTAATAGGTCTTCCTTTGATTTTAAAATGCCTAAACATAAGCCCAATTGGGTTGAATAAGATAGGCGTGGTTAAAAATTGACGAACAAAGTATCGATACGCCTTTTGCCAAAGTGGGCGTTTTTGTTCTACAAATTCACGCCCAATATCTACTAATTGACCATATTCAACACCTGATGGACAAGTGGTTTCACATGACCTGCACGTTAAACAACGATCCAAATGAATAATACTTTGCTTGGAAAAATGATGATTTTCTAAAGCCGATTTAATCAAATAAATACGCCCGAGGGGTGAATCTAATTCATCACCTAATAATTGATAAGTCGGACAAGTAGCTAGGCAAAATCCGCAATGCACGCATTTACGAATTATGTCGTTGGCTTTGAGATTTTGAATGTCGATGGTTTGCACTAGTTAAAAACACCCCTAGGGTCAAACACTTGTTTTAATTTTTGCTCAATTTGTTTGGCGCAGCTGTGAGGTAGTTACTCGCTTAATGGGTGCTGATAATTGGGTCATATTAGAGATTGGCATGACCTTAAAACTAATTTGTGTAATGACAACCAACTTACCTTTTGAGCCAACTAATAAACGTGCTACATCATAGCCTGCTATATTTTTCATCATTTGACCACCAAAATTTAAATACTCATATCAGCCGTTTTTATAAAAAACGGCAACGTTTGGTTATGCTTAGCCAGTTCCGTCTGAATGTTACTAATTTTGGTGCCAGCTTTGATTGTAATAACCAACTCTTCTGGAAAATATTCAATCACACCTGTATGTGCTAGCCGCTCACTATTAATGTGTAAATTGTTAGCGTTTTTAATCAGTTGTTGCAATTGAATAATTCGATTTGACATTAAAAGCGCTCCAATTCAGGATGAGGCAATTTGCCATGATGTACATACATTGCACCTAATTCTGCACAGCGGTGTAATTCTGGTACGGCTTTTCCAGGATTGAGCAAAGATTTAGGGTCAAATATAGCTTTAATTTTGTGAAAAATTGCCAATTCTTTTGCATTGAATTGATGATACATAGCGTTTAATTTCTCAATACCCACACCATGCTCCCCTGTGATAGTACCGCCCATATCTACACTAAGTTTTAAAATCTCAGTACCGAATTCTTCCACTTTTTCTAATTCACCCTCTATATTTGCATCGTACAAAATAAGCGGATGTAGATTTCCATCACCTGCATGGAACACATTGGCGACTCTGAGTTGATATTTTTGGCTTAATTCGTTAATTTTTTCCAACATATCTGCCAAATGTCGCCTTGGAATTGTGCCATCCATACAATAATAATCAGGAGACAATCTACCTACTGCAGGAAAAGCAGACTTGCGTCCTTTCCAAAAATTGAGTCGCTCTTCTTCACTTTCAGATACTTTCAAAGTCGATGCGCCTGATAAGACTTTTAATACACTGTCAAGTTCTGCTTGCACTTGCATCTGCGTACCATCAAGTTCGCAAAGTAATAACGCCTTAGCATCTAGCGGATAACCAACTTTAGCAAACCCTCTGAACCATTCATCAACGCCAATAACCCCAATCCATCATCCTGACGAAACAGTATTAACTCATCACCATCAATGGTTAACATTTTAATTGCCTCAACATTATGCATGGTTAGCCCGTATTTCAAACAATGCACCCCGCCAGAATTCTCAACCACAGCCAGTCGATTTTTCACATCAATTGATTTCACTTGATTTAACTTAGACAAACCTAACACAACTGAATTTTCAAGCGGCATTGCCCCACCTGCTAAACCCGTCCCTGCACCCCTTGTTACCATTGGCGTGTTGTTAGCCTTACAAATTTTCAATATTTGTTTAATTTGCTCAACATTTTCTGGCAACACCACTGCCAAAGGCTTTTGCCTGTATACACTCAAACCATCGCACTCAAACGGACGAGTGTTTTCCTTGCCCGTGAGGACATTACCCTTAGGTAATTGTGTTAAAAGTCGCTGTATGACTTCCATTAATCAAATCTGCTTTCTATCCAAGCTGGCTCTTTTCGACAATCAAGTACTGCATAAATAATAATTTCCCCGTCTTTAACTGTATAGTAAATAGCAAAAGGAAAACGCTTTGAAAGTAAGCGATAATACTTCCCAAAAAGAATTAAATGCGTCCCATGATAAATAAGCAGTGAATCAACATCTGAAAACAAACTATCAAGGAAATAACTGCCTAAACCTTTTTTCTGCTGTTCATAAAATTGATAACCATTAAGCAAATCGTCATTAGCTATCGGCAATATTTTTATGTTCATTCAGTCTTATTGCGTATTTGTTGCTTAGCCTTCTCCCAGTCCATAGGAAGCTGAGCACCACCTGCATATTGTTGTTCGCGCGAATTTAGCACAGACTCATGCCAATTGGGCGATTCAAACGAACTATGTTGGCACAAGTCGTTCCAAAGTATCTCCATAGTAGATAACTTCTCTGCCATTGTCATATCTTTAGGCGATATTGTAATCATATTATTTTCTCCAATTAACTGTAAAAATCATTGTTAACTGTATTTTGACATATCATTGTCTATTATTTCTGATTATATAATCATCTCTTCAATAAATACTTTTAAATCTTGGTCTAAATATGGCTCATTATTTTTATTTTTTTGAAGGTGATTGATGATGTTCTCTCAATAATCACCCGCAATACCCTCATATAAAGAAAGTGATAATTCATAAATAATTGACATCTAAACTATTATAATGGTTTTTTTATTTATTTTAATCCTATAGTATTATGCAATCATTTAATCCGCCAGTAAGAACGTTAATGGGACCAGGTCCTTCTTGATGTACATCCAAGAATTTTATCCGCCATGGAAGGCCTACCATTGGTCATCTAGACCCTGCTTTTGTGGGCATGATGGATGAGACTAAAGAAGGTTTAAAAACTATTTTTAAAACTGAAAACGAGTTAACCATGCCTGTATCAGGACCTGGTTCTTCGGGCATGGAGACTTGTTTTGCCAATTTAGTTGAGCCTGGTGATAAAGTTATTGTGTGTATTGATGGCGTATTTAGCATGAGTATGAAAGAAAATATAACTCGTTTGGGAGGTGAAGCAATTATTGTTGAGGATAATTGGGGCGAGGCGGTCAGTGTTGACAAGCTAGAAGGAGCTTTAAAAATAACCCAGATGCCAATATTGTTGCTTTTGTGCATGCTGAGGACTTCAACAGGTGCGCAATCTGACGCTAAAGCCTCATGCAAACTTGCACGCCAGTATGATTGTATTACTATTATTGACACGGTTACTTCTTTAGGTGGTACTGAATTGCGTGTTGACGAATGGAAAATTGATGCGATTTATTCAGGCACACAAAAATGTTTATCTGCCATGCCAGGTATTTCGCCCATTAGCTTTGGCGAGCGTGCTATTAAAAAACTCAATACACGAAAAACACCTGTTAGCAGTTGGTTTTTAGACCTTAATTTAGTCATGGGATATTGGGGTGAAGGCGCTAAACGCACCTATCACCACACCGTACCTGTGAATACACTATACGGTTTACACGAATCATTGGTCATGATATTAGAAGAAGGTATTGAGAACTCTTGGGCGCGTCATCAAAAAAACCACGAGCTATTAAGAGATGGTTTAGAGGCAATGGGTATTAACTTCTTAGTGAATAAAAAAGACCGCTTACCACAATTAAATTCTGTGTTTATCCCTGAAGGTGTTGATGATGCACAAGTTCGTACCACTCTACTGAATGATTACAACCTTGAAATTGGTGCAGGTCTTGGTGCTTATGCTGGCAAAGTTTGGCGTATTGGTTTAATGGGTTATGCTTCAAGAAAAGAAAATATCGTTTTATGCCTATCAGCACTTGAGGAAATTTTAGCAAGCAAATAATAGTTGTATTTCTTCACACTAACTCTTAGTGCGGTGTGAAAAACATAAAAGTTAACAAATCATCCCAACTGAGCACTAAAGCATCGCTTGAACTCAAGCGCGTCATCGCCTAAAACTAAAACCAGTCCCACGCCATATGTCCTTAATTGTCCCTGTATAATCCATATCAACAACAAGCATTCTTTAAACTAAAAACTAAACGAAAGACTCCCTAGACCACTTGCCTAACAACAAGAAAACGCACCTAAGGCAAATTGTCCAAGTCATTCGTGAAGAGTTTAATGAGGTTATTAGTTTCGCCTCAGGCAAAAAAACAGGCAAACTCATTAAGGTCATTCTTTATGGTTCACATGCTACAGGCAAGTGGGTAAACAAACCACAGACTGGTTATATCAGTGATTATGATGTTTTAGTGATTTTTTTGAACAATACCAACACGCATTCAAACGCAAAAAGTTAAATGTAGCAGCCTTTGAACTCCATCAAACTACTGAACACTATTATTCTTACTTATCTTTAGTGCTGACCCAATACAAACCCTATACTCATAATTTACAACAACTTGGTTCAATGGCAATCCTTCAAAATGAAGTATTAATTGATATCTTTCTACAAGATAACAAATCTAAACGTCGTTGTTTCCAGTTACTTAAACAAGCTTATGTTAAAGCGCGCTACCCGGAGCATTATAAAATCACAGAAGAAGAATTAAACTATTTAAGTGACAGAGTGACTTACTTGCAAACTTTAACCAAACGGCTTTGTGAAGAAAAGATTAAGTCGTTTGATTAACTCGTGTATCGAGTTTTTATGATAGATAAATCAAGTGCAGGTTGTTTTGACTACTTTATCTTTGCCAATAACTCCTCTTCAGTTTCAACACGATCAGGATCAGACAAGCAACAATCAACTGGGCAGACTTCAACACATTGTGGCTCGTCAAAATGACCTTTGCATTCGGTACACTTATCGCCATCAATTTCATAAATTTCATCGCCCATATAAATGGCATCATTAGGGCATTCTGGCTCACAAACATCACAATTAATACACTCGTCTGTAATCAATAAAGACATGGTCTTCTCCTAGTCTGTTGTAACAATAAATTTAAGCTAAATTTTACCGTATTGTTGGTATCTTTTCTAATCAGTTTTTAGGTATCATAATTGGTTTTCATCAACCATATTATTGACATGATATATCGCTTATCCTTACTGTTAACATTGATTATTTCACTACCGTCACAAGCCAAATTAGAAGAGGGTTTATACGCCAATTTACATACCAATCAAGGGGATATTATTGTCAACCTTGAGTTTGAAAAAACACCACTAACCGTGATTAATTTTGTGGGTTTAGCGCAAGGCAAAAAGCATTCAAACACTCAAATCGGAAAACCTTTTTACAATGGCTTAAAATTTCATCGAGTGATTGATAATTTTATGGTTCAAGGGGGCGATCCAAAAGTCAATGGTACTGGCCAGTCCAGGTTATCAATTTATGGATGAAATTACCGATTTGAAGCATGATGATGGTGGTATTTTATCCATGGCAAATTCTGGCCCTAATACTAATGGCTCGCAATTTTTTATCACTCATAAAGCCACACCTTGGCTAGACGGCAAGCACACTGTCTTTGGTCGTGTTATTAAAGGTATGAATGTGGTTAATCGTATTAAACAAGATGACTTTATTCGCAAAGTTAATATTATTCGTATTGGCGACAAGGCAAAAAACTTTCAAACTGACGAAGCAGCATTTCAAGCGACTAATGCAAAATACACAAGCAAAGAAGAGCAACAACTGACTCAGGAAAGACAGAGCTTAGTCAAATTTGTCAACCAAAACTATCCAAATGCTAAACTGATGACAGTAGGACATTTTGTTGAAATTAACCAAACAGGTAAAGGTAATCAACCAAAAAAAAGGGATTTAGTTAAGGTGAATTTATCCATTGATTTAGGCGATGGAACAAGTATGCGAAAAGCCGAAACACCATTGCCATTCGCTGCAGGCTCTGGCACTATTATCAAACTTATTGATGATGAAGTACTGCAAATGACACCTGGTGAAAGGCGTATCACCATTACCCCTTTCAACCAAATTTATGGCAACAGCAAGCGTGGTAATCTCTCTCAAGACTCTATTTTAATCTTTAAGTTAGAGTTATTATCAATTAACGACATTCGCTAAACTCTATGTTTTTGGAATTAATCAACTTTCTTGCTCAGTTTGACGCTGGATTTAGCGTCTTAAACTACTTAACTGTCCGGGCTGTACTGGCCATGCTAAGCGCCTTGTTTATCAGCCTTATGCTAGGACGTGTTTTTATTAATCAACTGCAACAATACCAAATTGGCCAAGTCATCAGAACTGACGGCCCTGAATCACATCTAATCAAAGTAGGCACACCAACCATGGGTGGTATACTGATTTTATTTGCATTTATGGTTAGTGTTTTAATTTGGGGCGATTGGTCTAATACCTATCTATGGATTGTTATTGTCACTTCTATTATATTTGGCGCTATTGGTTTTACGGATGATTATCTCAAAATCAAACATAAATCATCAAATGGTTTAAGTTCTTCAATAAAACTTCTAACTCAATCATTGGGTGCTATTGTGATTAGCACTTGGATTGTGCTGATCTCTCAAGATTCTATTCAAACACAGTTACTTATCCCATTTTTTAAAGATGCAATGCTGCCATTAGGCATTGCCGGTTTTTTACTATTATCATATTTTGTCATTGTTGGGAGTTCTAATGCGGTTAATTTAACTGACGGTTTAGACGGCCTTGCCATTATGCCAGTCATACTTATATCGAGTGCGTTGGCTATTTTTGCTTATCTTAGTGGTCACTATAATTTTTCAAGTTACCTTAATATGCCCTTCATGCCAGGCACTGGCGAATTGTTTGTTATTTGTACGGCGCTTATTGGAGCCGGATTAGGGTTTTTATGGTTTAACACCTATCCTGCTGAAATTTTTATGGGCGATGTGGGTTCATTGTCTTTAGGTGCTATTTTGGCAGTCATTGCTATTTTAATTCGCCAAGAAATTTTATTATTTATTATGGGTGGTGTGTTTGTGGCTGAAACCTTATCTGTGATTATTCAAGTGGGCTATTATAAGCGATATAAAAAACGTATTTTCCTAATGGCGCCTCTTCACCACCACTTTGAAAAAAAAGGCATGTCTGAGCCAAAAATTATCGTGCGCTTTTGGATGGTGACTTTAATCTTAGTGCTGGCTAGTTTGGCATCTATTAAAATACGCTAATTATGAACATATTAGACAAATGGGATGAGCGCTACTTATCACTAGCAAAAGAGGTTTCTACTTGGTCAAAAGACCCTTCTACACAAGTGGGTGCCATTACCGTAGGTCGCAAAAAAGAGGTTTTATCCCAAGGATTTAATGGCTTCCCAAGAGGGATTCATGATACTGATGAGCGTTATAACCATCGGGAAACCAAATATCAATTTGTGGTCCATGCAGAAATGAACGCCATTTATAATGCCACTTATTCTGGCACCTCTCTTGATGGTGCAACTTTGTATGTTTACGGACTGCCTATTTGCTCAGAATGTGCCAAAGGTATTATTCAAGTTGGCATTAAAAGAGTGGTTATAGAAAAATCAAAAGAACTAGACAATTGGAACCAAAGCGTTGAACTCTCACAAGAAATGTTTATTGAGGCTGGCGTTGAATTGGTGATTAAAGACTAATGAACAAGATACCCAAACGCCGCACTTTTGCGATTATTTCTCACCCTGATGCCGGCAAAACCACAGTCACCGAAAAATTGCTATTGTATGCAGGTGCAATTAAAACAGCGGGTAGTGTTAAGGCACGAAAAGCCAACACACATGCGACATCTGATTGGATGGAAATGGAAAAAGAAAGAGGAATTTCTATCACTTCATCCATCATGCAGTTTGAATATGACAATCATGTGATTAATTTATTAGACACACCAGGGCATGAGGATTTTTCTGAAGATACCTATCGCACTCTCACGGCAGTGGATTCAGCACTTATGGTTATTGACGTTGCTAAAGGCGTAGAAATACGGACTGTTAAGCTTATGGAGGTGTGTCGTTTGCGTGACACGCCAATTTTAACTTTTATTAATAAACTGGACCGCGAAGGCAAAGAGCCAATTGATTTACTAGATGAAGTAGAAACCATGCTTAATATTGAATGCGCGCCCATTACTTGGCCAATTGGCATGGGTAAACGTTTCAAAGGCGTTGTCCATCTGCTTGAAGATAAAGTTTATTTATATGAAACTGGCAAGAATTCTGAAATTGGTGAACACATTATTATTGACGGCGTTAATAACTCTCAGCTTGATGAAATTTTAGGCAAAGATGTCACTCTTAAAATGCGTGAAGAAGTGGAGCTTATTCGCGAAACAACCACACCATTTAGTTTAGATGAGTTTCTAGCTGGCAAACAAACCCCAGTATTTTTTGGCTCGGCCATTTCAAACTTTGGTATTCAAAATCTGCTTGATGGCTTTATCCAGTACGCACCCACACCAAAAAACCGCGAATCAGACACACGAGAAGTCAAGCCTGATGAAGACAAACTGACTGGCTTTGTTTTCAAGATTCAAGCTAATATGGACCCAAAACACCATGACCGTCTTGCTTTTATGCGTATCGTTAGCGGGCAATATAAAAAAGGCATGAAAGTCCTACAAGTATCAACCAACAAACAAATTAAAATCAGTAACGCAGTGACTTTTATGTCGCGTGAACGTACCTCAACAGAGGTGGCTTATGCTGGCGATGTGATTGGCATTCATAACCATGGTGGCATTAGTATTGGCGATACCTTTACTCAAGGCGAAAAACTCACTTTTCAGGGCATTCCAAACTTTGCACCAGAGCTTTTCCGTCGCGCCCAACTTAAAGATCCACTCAAAGCTAAAGCCTTACAAAAAGGCTTAAACCAACTTTCAGAAGAAGGTGCAACCCAAGTATTTCGTCCAATTATCAACTCATCGCAAATTTTAGGTGCTGTCGGTGTTTTACAATTTGATGTGGTGGTGCACCGCTTAAAATATGAATACGGCGTTGATTGTCAATTTGAAACCATTAACATCGCAACAGCGCGCTGGGTGACAGGTAGTGACAAAGATATCGAACAACTTAAAATCAAAGCAGGTAATAATGTTGCAATTGATGCAAAGGGCATGCTTACTTATCTTGCACCATCTAGTGTTAACTTGCAATTAACCATAGAGCGCCACCCTAACTTGGTTTTTTCAACAACCCGAGAGCATTAATCAAAAAAAATTCATTTGAACGATATAAGGCTTTCACCACGCCATTTACCCTTAAATTCTCTTGCCCAGCATCCTTTTCAAAGTACTGTCTTTTATCCCATAAAGTGATGCTTAATAGCACCCTGATAAATGTAGAAAAATAGCGATAATCATAGCCCAAACAGCATTGGCGCATGAGTGCTACTCATAAAACCAGCAAGAGCGACATTATGCGCAATTGCTTTTTTAGCCACTGGATCAAAATTAGCGGCAACAAATTCCAAACCAAACATCGAAACTCCATAACCGCCTGCACCCGACATAATGAATCCTGAAATTGGCATAATAACCGTTGCAATAATTAACACCCAGTGTACAATTTTTGATAAATTATATTCAATCTTTGTATAATTAGCCGCAGGCTGCAACCAGTTTATTAACAAAACGTCAATAAACTCTAATGACAATTACGGCAAAAATCAAAACACCGATTGACTTATGAATAGGATAAAGTGCAAACACTTCATTCTCGCCCATATAAACACCTATTACTGCCAAAGCAATGATTACTAAACCAACTACCCAACGCAACAGTACTGTTAAAACCAGATAATTCTTGTTTCGTATCTTTATTCATTATATTTACCCCAATCATTCAAAAAAAACTTAAATTTGCCTTAAGTGGATTTCTTTTGTTAACAAAAGAAGCCTTATCTACTCTCCTGTATTATTTTCATTTTCAGACTCTTCATCTCTTGTTTCAGCAATTTTTGCAACAGAGACTAATTTTTCATTTTTAACGATATTAATCAAAGTTACGCCTTGAGTGTTACGGCCAATGATAGAAACATCAACTGCTCTAGCGCGAACCAAAGTGCCTTTGTTAGAAATTAACATCATCTCATCTTCATCAGTTACCTGAATAGCGCCAACAACTTTGCCATTTCTATCTGAAGTTTTAATGGAAATAACACCTGAGCCGCCTCGTGCTTGAGTGCGATACTCATCAAGCTGCGTACGCTTGCCAAAGCCTTTTTCAGTTGCTGTCAGAACTGGACTGTCTTGATTGGCAACAATAAGAGATACCACTTTATCAGCATCTGCTAATTTAATGCCACGTACACCAATGGCTGTACGCCCTACGACACGCACATCTGATTCTTTAAATCGAATGGATTTACCATTGGCTGAGAATAGCATAATATCATGCTCACCTGAGGTGATTTCTACACCAACAAGTTGGTCGTTATCTCTTAATTCGATGGCAATAATACCGCCTTTGCGTGGTTTTGAGAAGTTAGTGAGCGCTGTTTTTTTACACGTACCACTACTGGTTACCATAAAGACAAAATGATTTTCATCAAATTCTGATACTGGCAAAATAGCGTTAATGACTTCTTCTTTTTCTAGTGGTAATAAGTTAACAATCGGCTTACCACACGCTATGCGTGATGCCATTGGCAACTCATAAACCTGGAGCCAGTGCACTCTTCCTAAGGAAGAGAAGCACAAAACTGTATCGTGAGAATTAGCAATAAATAATTGATCAACAAAATCTTCATCTTTTACTTTAGTGGCTGCTTTGCCTTTACCGCCACGGCGCTGTGCTTGGTAATCACTTAAAGATTGTGCTTTCACATACCCGCCATGAGACAAGGTGACCACACGCTCTTCTTGAACAATTAAATCCTCAAGGGTTAAATCAATTTTGTGTTCTAAAATTTGCGTCATACGAGCATTAGCATAGTTACTTTGAATGTCTATTAACTCTTCACGGATAACCTGCATAAGCCTTTCAGGGGTTTGTAAAATATCTAGTAGATATTTAATGCGCTCTAATAGTTCATTAAATTCATCAAAAATCTTGTCTTTTTCAAGCCCTGTTAAGCGATGAAGTTTTAAATCTAAAATGGCTTGCGCTTGTTTTTGTGATAATTGATAATTGCCATTCATTTGTAAGCCTAACTCTTTTGACAAATCTTCTGGCTTGAACATCACCATGTCACGATCGCCAATCAGCTCTTTAATCACTGAGCCTTGCCAAGTTTTAGCCATTAATGCTTCTTTTGCATCTGCTGGGTTTGAAGCAGATTTAATCAGCTCAATAATGTCATCAATGTTATATAGTGCAACTGATAAACCTTCTAATAAGTGTGCACGATTTCTGGCTTTGTTTAAATCAAAAATAGAGCGGCGTGTTACCACATCACGTCTATGAGCGATGAACGCCTCTAGGATACCTTTTAGTGTCATTAACTTTGGCATGCCCTTGTCAATCGCCACCATATTAATACCGAATACGGTTTGCATTTCAGTCAGCTTATACAAATTATTAAGCATCACTTCTGGCACTTCGCCACGACGCAATTCAATTACCATGCGCATACCATCTTTATCAGACTCATCACGAAGTCCAGTGATGCCATCAATGCGCTTATCTTTAACAAGTTCTGCAATTTTACCAATTAGCTTGGCCTTATTAACTTGATAAGGCAGCTCGGTCACAACAATACTTTGTTTGTCTTCGCCTTCAGTATGGGATACTGAGCGCAAGTAAATTTTGCCTTTGCCAGTCTCATAGGCCTGGCGAATGCCACTTGCACCATTAATAATACCTGCCGTTGGAAAATCTGGGCCTGGCATGATTTCCAACAATTCATCAATAGTAATATCTTCATTGTCAATGGTTTTCAAACAAGCCTCAATCACTTCACCTAAATTGTGAGGTGGAATATTGGTTGCCATACCTACTGCAATTCCTGATGAGCCATTGGCCAAAAGATTAGGTACACGTGTTGGTAGTACTGAAGGTTCTGATTCTGAGCCGTCGTAATTTTCAATAAAATCAACAGTGTCTTTTTCTAAATCTCGCAACAACTCATGCGAAAGTTTGGCCATGCGAATTTCTGTATAACGCATAGCAGCAGCTGAATCACCATCAACCGAGCCAAAGTTACCCTGACCATCAATTAAAATATTACGCATTGAAAATGGTTGTGCCATGCGCACAATGGTGTCATACACGGCTGTATCGCCATGCGGATGGTATTTACCAATCACATCACCAACAATACGGGCTGATTTTTTATAAGATTTATTGTAATCATTACCCAAGACCTCCATGGCGTAAAGTACGCGACGATGCACGGGCTTAAGCCCGTCTCGAACATCAGGCAATGCACGTCCAACAATAACACTCATTGCGTATTCCAAGTAGGAATTACGCATCTCGTCTTCAATGGTAACTATCGGGATATTTGGCTCGAAATGGGTGGAATTTTCAGTATGCTCAGACATGATAAAAAGACTTGATTTGAATTGCCTTTTATTTTACCTAATTTGAGTGCAAGTATTGATTTTATTTCAAGCTAAAACCTTGCTTTTTTGATAAATCTTTTATTAGAAAGTAAGGTCTTTTAGTTTAAAACTATGTATTTCTTGCTTGCGCTGATAATGCTAGTGTTTTGAGCAGATTTTCAGTATCTTGCCAGCCAAGACAACCGTCGGTAATACTAATACCGTACTCTAATGATTTTAATTCATCTACTGCTTGAGCGCCTTCATTGATATTGGACTCAATCATCACCCCAAAAATTTTATCTGAGCCTAAACTCACTTGTTTGGCAATTTCATCACCCACTAGCAACTGGTTTTTAAAATTTTTCTCACTATTAGCGTGGGAAAAATCAACCATAACTCTACCTAATAAACCATCTTTTATTAATTGCTTAACCGCATTGTCAACGTTTTCTTTACTATAGTTGGGTCCATCAGCAGCGCCACGAAGGATAATATGGCAATTTGGATTGCCTGTTGTGGTGTAACGATTTGCCACGCCTTTTTTACTAATCGACCAAAACATATGTGAATTTGAAGCCGATACAATCGCATCAATGGCAATTTGGATGTTGCCGTTTGTGCCATTTTTAAAACCCACTGGACAAGACAAGCCAGACGCCAATTCTCGGTGAGTTTGACTTTCGGTTGTTCGTGCGCCAATTGCCCCCCATGAAATCAAATCAGAGATGTATTGTGGGGTGATTAAATCAAGATATTCTGTGGCACTTGGCATGCCCATTTTTGACAAATCTAGTAACAAACTACGAGCCAAATCAAAACCTTTTTCCATGTCAAAACTGTTGTCTAAATCAGGATCATAAATAAGCCCTTTCCAGCCAATTGTGGTGCGTGGTTTTTCAAAATAAACACGCATAACAATAAATAAATCTTGCTCTAATTCTTGCTTTATTTTTAACAATCGTTGCGCATAATCTCTAGCAGCTTTTGGATCATGAATGGAGCAAGGCCCAACCACAACCAATAAACGCTTATCCTTGCCAGAGATGATATCGGCAATGGCTTTTCTTGAGTGGATAATAAAATCAGACTGTGTCTTTTTGACTGGGTATTTTTTAATAAAGCCTATTGGCGGGGTAATGGATTCTGCCTTGGTGATGCGAATGTTACTAATTTTATTTAAGATTTTTTTTAGCATTTTTGATTTTCAATAAGTGCATAAGCTGAATGATTATGAATCGATTCAAAATTTTCAGACTCAAGACGGTAATAACTAATTTTATCATCCGCATTTAAATCGACTGCAATATCACGCACTAAGTCCTCAACAAATGCAGGGTTATCATACGCTCTTTCAGTCACCACTTTTTCATCATCGCGTTTAAGAATGGCATAAAGTTCACACGAAGCTTTGCGTTCGGCTAAATCAATCAAATCTTCAATGTGTAAAGTTTTTCCTTTAGCTACCTTGGCTTTAATAGTAATATGCGAGCGTTGATTATGCGCCCCATATTTAGAAATACTTTTTGAACAAGGACATAGACTGGTCACAGGAACCACGACTTTCATCATCACTTGTGCCTCACCTTTATTTAATGTGCCATATAAAGTCACTTGATAATCCATGATTGATTCAACACCTGAAGATGGGGCTTTTTTCTTTCTAAAGAAAGGAAAATTAAGCGTAATATGTGCAGTGTCTGATTTAAGTCTTTCTCTTACTTTGTTAATAATTCTATCAAAATTGTGTGCACTAAACTCACAAGGACCTTCGTTTAAAATCTCAATAAAGCGTGACATGTGCGTGCCTTTAACATGCTCTGGCAAGGATACTGTCATGGTAAAAATGCCTATTGTAGGCATTTTATTGCCATCACAATCAATATAAGTAATAGGATGGGTGATATCTTTAATGCCTACTTTATCAATGATAATTTGACGAGTATCTACACTATTTTGCGTGTCAGGTAAATGAGTTGCACTCATAGGTCTCCTTGGGAATAAGTTACAGATGCTCTAGGTGTTTCCCAAATAGTCACTTTCTTGACCTTAACATCATTAGTATTAATTAGCTGGCCCACTTCATCAAAAAAATACTTGGCAATATTTTCTGCGGTAGGATTAAGTTTATCAAAAGGTGCTATTTCATTCAAATATTGATGATCTAGACGCTTTACAACAACCTTGGTTTGTTTTTTAATTTCTCGAAAATCAATAGCAATACCATTGCTATTTAATTTTCTAGCAGCAACCATCATTTCCACTTGCCAGTTATGCCCATGCAGACGTGAACAATCACCTGGATATTCCCTGAGTGAATGAGCCGATGCGAAATCGGTAACAATTTTTAGGACGAACATTTTCGGAAAAATTGGTAAAATTATTAATTATACCTATGACCTGCTAAAAATTACACCCTGAATTAATGGGTAGATTATTGGCTTGTCTCAAATATTTTGATTTAATCAATTGCCTCAATGAAAGAAACATTTTGATAGCCTTTAGGCAAAAGGTTACCACGACGCGCTCTGGCACTTATGTAATTGCTTAAATCTTGGAACTTGATGGTTAAATGACGCTTGCCTGCAATGACTTTTAAATGTTGAGTTTCTAGCAAAATACAAACACTCATTACAAACTCTTGTCTAGTCTTAACATCTTTGGTGGGAATTTGAATAAGCTTGTTACCTTTACCTTTGGATAATATTGGCAATTCAGATATTGGAAATACCAATAAACGCCCACGATTTGTTGCCAATGCAATAAACTGATTATCCAAATCATCTACATTAATAATTTTCATCACTTGTGCACCTTTAGGCAACGAAAGAGATGCTTTTCCTGCTTGTCTTGAAGATAGCAAATCACCAATAGTGGCAATAAAACCATACCCTGCATCAGAAGCCAATAGGATATTTTGACTCGTCTTACCCATCACTACATCGACAAATCGTGCCTCTGAAGGCGGACTTAGTTTGCCTGTTAATGGCTCGCCCTGCCCTCGCGCACTGAGCAATGAATTAGCCAGTAGTGAATATGACCTACCTGTTGAATCAATAAAAATTACAGGTTTGTTGCTTTTGCCTTTGACGCTGATTAAATAACCATCGCCTGCTTTATAATTAAGTGTTGTTGGGTCAATATCATGACCTTTAGCACTGCGCACCCAGCCTTTATCGCTAAGCACGACGGTGACATTTTCAGCAGGTGCCAAATCATCCTCACTAAAGGCTTGAGCAGTATTTACATTGCTTTTAATGTTAGATCTACGCTCATCACCAAAATCTTTGATAATCGCTTTTAGCTCTTTTTTAATCAAGGTTTTAAGGCGCAAGTCACTTGAAAGTAACAACTCTAATTTTTCTTTCTCTAATGCTAATTCTTGTTGTTCGGCTTGAATTTTAACTTCTTCTAATTTTACAAGATGGCGCAATTTTAGCTCTAAAATTGCTTCTGCTTGAATATCACTCAATTTAAAATGATCAATCAATACTGGCTTAGGCTTATCGTGCTCACGAATAATGGCAATCACTTTATCAATGTTTAAAAAAGCAACGAGCAAGCCTTCTAAAATATACAAACGCGCAAGAATTTTATCAAGGCAATAGCTTAAACGATTAGTCACAACTTGCATTCTATAGCTTAACCATTCTTTAAGCATCGGAATGAGTGGCAAAACGCTTGGCTTACCGTTCAAACCAATCACATTCATATTAACACGGTAGCTTTTTTCAAGCTCAGTTGTGGCAAATAAGTGTAGCATTAATGCATCTACATCAACTCGATTAGAACGTGGAACAATAACAATACGCGTTGGGTTTTCATGGTCCGACTCATCTCGAATATCATCCACCAAAGGTAGTTTTTTTGCGCGCATTTGCGCTGCAATTTGGGTGATTACCTTGGCACCAGAAGTTTGGAAAGGCAGTGCCTCAATCACAATATTACCTTTTTCTTTCTGATAAATAGCACGCATCTTCACCGACCCATGACCTGTTTCATAAATTTGTCTAAGGTCTGCAGGTGAGGATACAATATCAGCATCAGTGGGATAGTCAGGTGCTCGAATAATTCGCATGATGCTGTCTAAATCCATAGATGGCTTGTCCAATAGCGCAATACAAACGCTCACCACTTCGGTCAAATTATGCGGTGGCACATCAGTTGCCATGCCCACAGCAATACCCGAGGTACCGTTTAGTAATAAGTTAGGTACTTGTGCAGGCAGATTTTTAGGCTCTTGAAGTGAGCTGTCAAAATTATCTACCCAATTAACCGTACCTTGATTAATTTCGCTAAGCAATAAATCTGCATAACGAGAAAGTTTACTTTCGGTATAACGCATCGCTGCAAATGATTTAGGATCATCTGGCGCACCCCAGTTTCCTTGCCCGTCAATAAATGGATAACGATAAGAAAATGGCTGTGCCATCAGCACCATCGCCTCATAGCAAGCACTATCACCATGTGGATGGAATTTACCAAGCACATCGCCCACCGTACGGGCTGATTTTTTAAACTTTGCTGTAGATTTCAAACCAAGTTCACTCATCGCATAAACAATACGCCTTTGTACTGGCTTTAGACCATCACCAACAAAAGGCAATGCGCGATCAAGAATAACATACATTGAATAATCAAGATAAGCACGCTCACTAAACTCGGCAACACTTTGTTGTTCAAGACTAATCTGATTCATTTAATAACGCTAAGGATGACTAAAATTAGACTGTATTTTAATTCAACTCTTAATAGTAAAAAGATAAAATTAAAGGTGGTTTTTACGGCATCTGGATAAGTGCTTATATAGTGCACTACTATCAGTAATATCAAAGACGATTGACACCTGGTTATTTTAAGACTGTTATGCTCATTAATCTATACACTTGAAGAGAGTAAAAGATGAATAAAAATATCAAATTAGTAACGCCAATCATACTTACAATTGGACTTACAATGTCATCCATAGTCTTGGTCAAAGAAATTGTGATTAAATTTTCTCACGTTACCACCGAAGCCGCTTCTAAAGGCAAAGGCGCGATGCTTTTTAAAAAAATGGTGCATGAACGTTTAAATGGCAAAATGCGCATTGAAGTCTATCCCAGTTCACAATTATATGACGATAAAGCTGTGCTTAAAGCACTACTACTAAACGATGTGCAGTTGGGCAGCGCCCCCACTGTCTAAATTTAGCAAAAATACCAAAAAATGGGCACTGTTTGATTTGCCCTTCCTGTTTAAAAATACACAAACATTAAATTGCTTTACAGATTCAAAAAAAGGGCAAGAATTATTAAATGCTATCGATAGAAAAGGACTTAAAGGCTTGGGTTATTGGCTTAACGGTATGAAACAAATTTCTGCCAACCATCCATTGATTACGCCTAAATATGAGCTCTGATGTACTCAAAGTACAGTTTGAAACCGTTGATGCAAACCCACAAAAAATATCTTTTTCTGAAGCTTACAATGCTTTGGTAACAGGCGTTATTGATGGTCAAGAAAACACCTAGTCAAATATTCGATCAAAAAAATTCTTTGAAGTGCAAAAAGATACAACTATATCCGACCATGGCGTTTTAGAATACGCCTTAATAACCAATAAACGTTTTTGGAGTTCTTTGCCTGACGATATCCGTCTTGAGCTAGAAAAAATCATCAAAGAAGTGGCGGCTAAAGTCACCCAATTTGCACTTGACGCTGCAATAAAAGACATGAAAACTATTGCAGATTCTGGCAAAACCAATATTCACATTCTAACCCCTGAACAAAAAACAACGATGGGTTGTGGCAATGAAACCAGTTTGGACTAAATTTGAAAACCAAGTTGGTAAAGATAACATCACTGCAGTTCAGCAATGTAATGTAATGTTAAAAACTAAAAAAATGATACAACAGTTTGTGCAAAATGAGTTGTGCCACTTATGATGAAATTGTCCAAAATTCTTAATCACGTTGAGCAGTGGCTGATTACATTATTATTAGTCACAATGACACTATTAACCTTTTCACAAGTTGTTGCCCGATATGTATTTAACTCAGGTACAATTTGGGCGTTAGAAGTCACTACTTATTTATTTAGCTTGGCTAATCTTACTAGGCCGCATCCTATGTTATTAAATGTGGCGCGCATATTGCTGTTGACAGCGCGGTCAATCTTTTTTCTGAGAAAAATCGAAAAAAATAACACTTTTTCCATATCTGCTTGCATGGTATTTGTCATTATTATGTTCATAGGTAGTTATGAATACATTTCATTGCTAAAAGCAATTGAAATTAAAATGGGAGATTTGCCAATACTTGGATGGCAAGCAAAAATCATCTTACCTCTTAGTTTTGCACTGATGTTTTATCGGCTTTTGTGGAAGTTATGATTAATGTTATTAAAGACAAAACCCTGCTCATGTACTTTGCTGATTTGCACACTATGCACACTAATGATTATCAAGAGTAGTCAAAAATAATGGTAATTTTTGTCTTGTTTTTCATGCTTTTTGGTCTAATAGCATTAGGCGTGCCTGTGGCTTTTTCCCTAGGCTTATCCAGCGTTAGTGTGATTTTATTATTTGGAGATGAATCTCTAGCCTCTCTTGCTGGGCATATATTTAGCTCAATGGAGCACTATACTTTAATAGCCATTCCATTTTTTATATTAACGTCCTCCTTTTTGTCAAAAGGTGGCGCGGCACAACGCTTGGTTGACTTTGCGATTGATAGTATTGGCTGGATTAAAGATGGCTTACCAATGGCATCAGTACTGGCTTGCATGATGTTTACTGCTGTATCAGGCTCATCACCTGCCACTGTTATTGCCATTGGCTCTATGTTATTGCTGGCATAGTTAAAGAAGGTTACCCACAATCTTATGCTGCAGGCGTGATTAGTTCTGCTGGCACTATGGGCATCTTAATTCCACCTTCAATTGTTATGATGGTTTATGCAACTGTTACTGAAGTATCGGTGGGTAGGATGTTTTTATCTGGTGTTATTCCAGGGTTGATTATCGGTTCAATGATGATGATTGCCATTTACTTCACCGCTAGAATCAAAGGCTATCCAAGTGTATCTTATTAAGGGTATGAAGAATTTAGCAAGGTCTTTCACCAAGGCCTCAGGTGGATTATTCTTAGTTGTTATTATCATGGGTGGCATCTACGGCGGTGTGTTTACACCCACTGAAGCAGCGGCAGTGGCTGCAGTATAGCCTTTATTTTAGGCGTTTTTGTTTATAAAGATATAAAAATAAAAGATATTTCTTGGGTCATTATAGACTCAGCAAAAACTTCAATTATACTGA
Organism: Abyssogena phaseoliformis symbiont OG214; assembly: GCF_016592595.1. Lineage (NCBI taxonomy): Bacteria > Pseudomonadati > Pseudomonadota > Gammaproteobacteria > Abyssogena phaseoliformis symbiont. Next base: position 234,487 of record NZ_AP012977.1, on the reverse strand, counting down.
TGTGCATTATTACAAATGCAATGCTATTTGCTTTTGTATTAACTAACGAGCGCATTCCTCATGAGATTGTAGAAGCGATTATTTCTTTTGGTTTGCCTGTTTGGGGGGTTCCTACTCATTGTTAACTTAATATTACTCATTGCAGGTAATTTTATGGAACTATCAGCAGTACTGCTCATCATGGCACCCATCTTGTTTCCAATCGCAATAGAACTTGGTATTGATCCAATTCACCTTGGTATTATTATGGTTGTTAATATGGAAATTGGCATGCTAACGCCGCCTGTGGAGCTTAACTTATTTGTTACCTCAAGCATTTACAGGCATGCCTTTAATAAGCGTCATTAAATCAACACTGCCATGGTTGTTATTGATGCTACTATTTCTAATAATGATTACCTTTATTCCCCAAATATCTATCTATTTACCCACCTTGTTAATGGGTCCAGAAGTCATAGGTGGCTAGTTAGTATAATTTTGGAAGGTGTAAAATATTTGCTATTGTATCAATAGCAAAACAACACAATCACACTATATAAGAAAAGAATGAATTTCTAAACTTCTCACTTAGATAAAAAACCCAAGTCAAAACTATCGTTAACAACTTTTTTACTACAAAGACAAATTTTTAAATTGTTTTAAATAAAAGTGGAATAAAGTGTCTAAAAGTGTCTAAAATTTTCCATAAAGTTATATTAAAAGGAGTTCTTGTATGAAAAAAAAATTGAAGCTTGTACTCAGTGTTTTAGCTCTGATAGGTGCACAACAAAACCAAATAAATAATACCAAACCATTTTTAATTATCACCATTGTGGCTTTAATATTAGGTGTCATGGCTTATATGCAAAAATATCAGCAACATCGCTAATGTTCAGAGGGGTGCACAATTTAAGCGTTGACACCAAGGGAAGGGTAAAAATGCCAACACGCCACCAAACGCAAATTGATGAAATTTGTTCAGGTAAGATGGTACTGAGTATTCATCCAGAGGATGAATGTTTGTTGTTGTATCCTTTAAAAGATTGGCAAATATTGGAAGAAAAAATCAGTGCCTTGCCTTCGTTAAATATCCACACAAAACGACTAAAACGCAAACTCATTGGTCATGCTACTGATTGTGAATTGGACAAGGCGGCGCGCATTCTAATTCCTTCAACACTTAAACATTATGCCCATATAGATAAGAAAATTATCATGAGTGGTCAAGGGCATAATTTTGAATTATGGGATGAGAATACTTGGCATAAACAATTTGACAATCTTGACACACTCAGTAAACAAACCCAAATCCCAATAGAAATTGCCCAATTATCGCTATGATGTCTAATCACCACCAATCTGTGATGTTTAATGCATCAATTGATGCACTTAATATAAAAACTGATGGCATTTATATTGATGCAACTTTTGGTCGTGGTGGTCATGCTCAAGGCGTATTGAACAAGTTAGATAAGCAAGGAAAATTAATCGCCTTTGACCAAGATATTAGTGCGATTGAATACGCCCATAAAAATTTTACTGATAATCGCCTAACCCTTATTCACAGCGCATTTTCAAATATGCTAAGTATCATAACTCAGCAAGGATTAATAGGTAAGATTGATGGTGTTTTAATGGATCTTGGTGTCTCATCACCTCAGTTGGACAATGCACAACGTGGTTTTAGCTTTAAGGCTGATGGCCCACTAGATATGCGTATGAACCAAACCACAGGCGTCAGTGCCACACAATGGCTAAAGTCGGCCAATGAGGAAGAGATTGCCAATGTTATTTATCAATTTGGTGATGAAAAAAAATCACGACATATTGCTACTAGAATCAAAAAATACCAACAAAACCACACATTAGAAACCACTTTAGTGCTTGCCAATATTGTTAGTGAAGTAGTAAAAGGGCAAAAAAACAAACACCCTGCCACACGAACTTTTCAAGCCATACGTATCTTTATCAACCAAGAACTTAAACAGCTTGAAGCTGTATTGGAACAGTCCAAAGATGTTTTAAGCAAGCATGGTAGGCTGTCTATTATTAGTTTTCACTCGATTGAAGATCGTATTGTTAAGCGTTTTATTCAAAAAAATTCACGACAAAAAACCCTACCAAAAGGCTTGCCTATTATTGACTATAAAATTGAAAAAACTTGCCTGAAAGATTTAGGCAAGCACTTTGCTAGTAAGGCAGAAATTAGTAGCAATTCCCGTGCTCGAAGTGCAATTTTACGAGTAGCAAGCAAAAATTAAAATGTCCTTAAATATCAACAAAACCAAGCTTAATATTGCACTAATATTAGGTGTGGTTGTGTTGAGTATTTTAACCATCTCTTGGCATCATCAAATATATCTTTTATATACTCAATCAAAACGTATAGAGACACGAAACCACCAATTAATCGCTCTGCATAAGCAATTATTAATTGAACAATCACAAACAACCAGTGGTAGCGCCATTAAAGCCAAAGCTTTAAAAATATTAAAAATGCAAGCGCCTAAAAGACAAAGAGAATTGTCATTATGAGTGGAAAAATATCAACCATTTCAAAAACATTGATGCTAGGACGGGTGCAAAATTACTGGCGCAGACAAGGTGCAGTTAAATATTTTTTTGTATTTCTTTTTAGTGTTTTTGCTTATCAAACCGCCTCTATATCACAATCTAATATCACAAGTTTGTCAATACAAGACAGGGCTGATTATCAAGCCGTTAATTTAGAGACAAAAATTGCCCAACGAGGTGATATTCTAGATAGAAACGGACATATCCTTGCCAGTAATTTACTGTTAAAACGCCTTAATTTAGACCCAACACTGATTCAGGTCGAATTTATTCCCAAATTAGCGCACGTCCTAGATATAAAAGTTCAAACGCTCAGTAAGTTACTCGTATCAAAACGAAAAATTGGTTCAAGATATTTGATTATTAAGAATAATATCACACTCACCGACCCTATTATTAACAAATTAAAGCAATTAAAATTAATGAGAATTTCAGTCTGTACAAATAAAAAGATGGCTAATAAATTAAGTTTCATTGAACACGCCTTAAACACCTTAAACTTACAAAAGACAAAAACAACCTACGTCCTTGTTAAACGATGCAAAAAAGCAAGAATTGCTGGCGTAGCATTACAACAAGATACGAAAAGATACTATCCAAAATCTGCCTCGTTAGCACCACTATTAGGTCGAGTTAATGCCAACAAAAAAGGCACTTCTGGCATTGAGGGAGAATTTGAAAATAGCCTTGCTGGGCGTAATGGACAAACGCTGATTAATTTTAAAGTTGGCACCGATGAAGCGTATTTCAATTCTAAAACAATCACTCAAAAACAACAAGGGCAAAACATAATGCTGACTATTGATACTGACATTCAATACCATACTTATGAAGCCATTAAAAAATCGGTTCAAAAGCATGAGGCAGATTCAGGCTCAGCCATTATTCTTGCACCAAATGGTGAAGTGCTGGCGATGGTCAATTACCCTGCTGATAATCCAAATGATAATAGCACTTATAATGCTGAACATTATCGTAATAGAGTACTGTCTGATAAAGTAGAGCCAGGCTCAACCATGAAACCATTCACCATGCTTTTGGCATTGGATAAAAACCAAATAACAGCCACTGAAGATGAACTTATTGATGTTTCAAAACGCATTGGTCATATCAAGCCAGATGGCAAATACAAGCAAATGACAATTAAAAAAATATTGCAAAAATCTCACAATCTTGGTACTGTTAATGTCTCCGAAAGGCTTGAGCCAGAAGCCATGTACAACACTTGGAACAAGCTGGGATTTGGCCATCAACTAGGCCTTATACCAAGCATTGAAAATTCTGGCTCATTGAGACACTTTAGTTCATGGGCATTAAGTGACAAACGCACCTTATCATTTGGTCATGGGCCAATGGAGACTAATCTGGCGCAATTGGCTAGAGCTTATTTGGTATTTGCCAATGAAGGTGCTATGCCGCCATTAAAACTGGTTAAAAATACCAGTACCTATGAGGACACAACTCAAGTATTTAACAAACAATCTATTGCAAAAATTGCTCAATTATTAAGCGCAGTCACTTCAAATCAAGGGTCTGGATATCGAGCACAAATCAAAGGCTACAACGTGGCTGGAAAAACAGGAACAGCAGAGATGGTGGTTAATGGATCATATAATAAAAAAGGCGCTAAGCGCACTTTCTTTACCGGCTTTGTGCCTGTTAAAAAACCTAAATATATTATGGCAGTAAGGCTTGATTATCCTAAAAAATGCTATACCTCTTGGAACCCTAATCTTCGTAGTAAATGCGAAGGGTCAAACTCAGCAGCAATGGTATTTAAAGAGGCAATGGGACACATTTTAACCAATGACACTTCAATCAAATTAAGCATGAAAAACTAACTCTTGAGTTTGCCTTTTCTTGCCTGTAAACTTTTTGTATATTCTGCTTCATTTGTAATTAATAAAGCACTTTCTTGTTTTTGTTTTTCTTCAATCTTTAACAAAGCATCCAAAAATTCACCCTTATAGTCGTAATTTTTTAATACTTTTTTCTTATTGTATAGATTAAGCAATTGTTGTTTTTTCTGAGGGAATGGCTCTATCATACCCTCCAAAGCAATATCCTCTTGTAACAAAGCCGAATTAGCCAACTCTTGCAACACATCTGCATCATTAATTTCTCTCACCCTGAGTTCTATCGTTTCATCAACCATAGAAGGATGGTTTAGTAACAAGCCAATCATTTGATCAATTAATGAATTACTACTCTTGGTGGGTATTGGTGTTAATGCTTGATAATTTTCATCACTATCATAAAAATCAGCCATGGGCGGCTCTTCATAATTTGGCGGCATATCAAATGTATTAGTTTGAGCGGGTGCATCTTGCCGATCTAATATGGATTTAACCTGTTCAACACTTTGCTTGACTTCGTCTGCTAACCCTTCTAATAGCTGTTGCTGGTAAGTTTCATAATTTATTTTTCCCAGTAACGCCGATACTTTTTCTAAAAATAAAGTTTTACCTTCAATCGTGCCAAAATCTACCTCTGCCTTGATATGGCTAAATAAAAATTGACTCAAGAGTTGTGCATTTTCAACACGTTTTACAAATACTTTGCTCGGTTCTTTTTTAACCAAAGTATCTGGGTCTTCGCCATCTGGCAAAAATAAAAATTTAACAATCATGCCAGCTTTAATTACTGGCAAAGTAATATTTAACGCCTGCCAAGCGGCTTTTTTTCCTGCCTTATCGCCATCAAAACAAAAAATAATGGTGTTTGTTGTGCGCGATAAAATATTTAAATGCTCTATTGTAGTTGCTGTGCCTAACGCAGCAACCACTTGTGATATGCCTGCTTGATGAAGAGCAACCACATCCATATAACCTTCTACTACCAAAATATAATCAATCGAGCGTGAATATTTACGCGCATGATACAAGCCATAAAGCTCTTTTGATTTTGAAAAAATAGGCGTTTCAGGTGAATTTAAATATTTTGCCTTGGCATTATTATCAAACGCCCGACCGCCAAAGGCAATAATATTGCCTTTGGCATTGTGAATGGGAAACATAAGGCGGTCTTTAAAAAAATCGTAATATTGCCCTGAACGATATTGGTCATCACCCAACAATCCCATCGCTTTTAAATCGGCAATATTTTGATCATTTTTTTCAAATTCAGATAGTAAGTTGCTACTAGGTGGTGCAAAACCCAGTTCAAAACGTTTGGCAATTTCGCCGCTAATGTCTCTATTTTTAGCGTAATTAACCGCTTTGTCTTTTGCAGGAGATTGTTTTAATTGCTGAATATAAAACTGACCAACTCGTTGCATTAAATCTCGATAACGAGCTAATCTTGAATCTACAGGCTTGGTATTCTCATCATATACCACACTGATTCCTGATTCGCCGGCAATGGTCTCTATCGCCTCAACTAAGCCTAAGTTATCAAACTTCATAACAAAGTTAATTACACCACCGCCCTCTCCACAACCAAAACATATATACACTTGTTTTTCGGCTGAAACGCTAAATGATGGGGTTTTTTCATGATGAAATGGACAACATGCTTTGTACTCTTTGCCTGCCTTTTTAAGTGACACACGCCGATTAATTATGTCAACAATATCTACACGGTTAGGTAAATCATCTTTAAAATCTGTATTAACAAACGGCATTTTCTATAATCAATATTTAAGACATTTAAAATTATATTTTAATGGCAAAAACAAAGTTCTATCATCCTAGATTTATACCCACTTGGACTTTAATTGGCTTGATGAAACTAAGCGCTAAGTTACCGCTTAAAATCCAGTTAATGATGGGCAAAATAATAGGCAGAATACTATATCCACTATTAAGCAGATTCAGGAAAATTGCTTTTGTGAATATCTCTAAATGCTTTCCTAATAAAAACAAAGTTCAAGTAACTCATTTAGTTAAACAACATTTTGAAGCACTAGGCATTGGACTGTTTGAAATATCAAATTGCTTTTATTTGAGCGACAAAAGACTCAAGCAACGCTATCACATTGAAGGCGCTGAGATTTTACAAAATGCCTTAGATAAGCAACAAAATATCATTTTACTCGTTGGACATTTTACAACCATGATGCTTGCTGGCAGAATGCTATTACAAAACTTTGATTTTGCTGATGTTTACCGCCCACAAAATAACGCCTTATTTGACAATCAAATGCAAAAAATATTCACCCAACATGGTAGTTTGATGATTAAGGCGAAAGACACAAAAACTCTAATTCGAACTCTAAAATCAGGCCTGCCTATTTGGTACACGCACGACCAAGATTTAGGTGCTAAAATCAGCACATTTACACCTTTTTTTGACATACAAACTGCCACCATAAAAGCCACAGAGAAACTAGCCTGTATTGATAATACGGTCGTTATTCCCTTATCCTTTACTCGTCAACACACGACTTACATACTAGAATTTTCTCCTGCTTTGGCGGGTTACCCTAATAACAAATCCCAACAAAATACACAACTAACCAACCAAATATTACAACAACAAATTTTAAAAGCACCAGAACAATATTTATGGATTCACAGACGCTTTAAAACCAGGCCAAATAATGAGCCATCTTTTTATTAACTTCTTTTTAAGAACAATAAAGCAATTAGCGTATAATTCATCTTTTTTTATTATTTTTGATTACAGGTTTATTATGTCGATTGATACCCAAACAATTATTAAAGAATATCAAAGCAAAACTAGTGATACTGGTTCAACCAATGTACAAGTTGCCTTATTAACAGCTCGCATCAAACACCTAACTGAGCATTTTAAAACTCATAAAAAAGACCACCATTCAAGAAGAGGACTACTACGTTTAGTTTCTCAGCGCAAGAAATTACTAACCTATCTTAGAGGTACTAATGCAACTGCTTATTCAAACTTGATTACTCGTCTAGGACTTAGAAAATAAGTTAACCCATTTTTATAAAAGCCCCGTTTGGGGCTTTTTTTTACACCTAAAATAATGCCATGGAACTTTCACCCACTTATCAAAAAATCCAAGATTTAAAGCAACGCACAATTGCTCTATCAATACACATTAGTTTAGAAGAAAAACAAGCCTGCCTAGAAGAGGTTTTATTGGACATGGAGAACCCAAACATCTGGGCAAACCCTAACCAAGCACAAGCCCTAGGGCAAGAAAAATCAAGACTAACATCAATTTGCCAAACCTTTGAGCAGGTGAATGCTATTTTAGAAGATGCGAAAGAGTTGTTAAACATGGCTCAAGCAGAAAATGATGAAGACACAGCAAATGGCGTCATTGATGATTTAGATGTCGCCCAATTTGCCATTGAAAAACTTGAATTTGAACGCATGTTTAGTGGCGATTTAGATGCCAACTCTGCTTATTTAGACATTCAATCTGGCTCAGGCGGCACAGAAGCCCAAGATTGGGCAGAGATGTTGCTGCGTATGTACTTACGCTGGGGTGAAAAACACAATTTTAAAGTTAAACTCATAGAGGTCTCAGCAGGGGAAGTGGCTGGTATCAAATCTGCCACTATTCACTTTGAGGGCGAATACGCATTTGGCTGGCTACGCACAGAAATTGGCATTCATCGCCTAGTTAGAAAATCCCCCTTTAATGCCAATGGTAAACGCCATACTTCATTTTGCTCTGTATTTGTATCCCCTGAAGTAGATGCTGATATTGACATTGATATCAACCCATCGGATTTACGCATTGACACTTATCGTGCTAGTGGTGCAGGCGGCCAACACGTTAATAAGACTGAATCAGCCGTACGCATCACTCACTTGTCCACTAACACCGTTGTACAATGCCAAGATGGTCGCTCACAACACACCAACAAAGACCAAGCCATGAAGCAATTAAAATCTAAACTTTATGAATTAGAAATGCAAAAGCGTAATGCTGAAAAACAAAGTTTAGAAGAGACTAAATCTGACATTGGCTGGGGACATCAGATTCGCTCTTATGTACTAGATCAATCAAGAATTAAAGATTTACGTACTGGTGTTGAATCTTCTAATACACAAGATGTTTTAGACGGTAATTTAGATCAATTTATTGAAGCGAGTTTAAAGGCTGGGTTGTAGTTGTTTTTGTTTTTGTTTTTGTTTTTTGGTAATTTTTACCCCATTTTTCTAACGATAAAATCGTATTTTTAAGTGACTCTCCCTATTCCGTAAGGCTATACTCGACTTTAGGTGGTACAACTTTATATACTTTTCGATGAATCAAGTCATCACTTTCAAGTTCTCTTAATTGCTTGGTAAGCATTCTTTGTGTAATATTTGGCATAAATTTTCTTAACTCTCCAAAAACGCTTTTTATCATCTATTAAATGATACTATATACCAATTATGTTCCTACTTGACAATAATATACTTTAATTCTAACATGGTTTTATTATCTAATTCATGGGAGATAAAATGAAAATATTACTAGTAACAGCAGGCTATTCAATTTTTGATGCCAAAGGACAACTAAACGGTTATTTAAGTTATTTAACTAATAATCATCTTAGCAAAAAAGGCCATAAAGTTAAAGTTTCAGATGTGACTAAAGATACTTGGAATGTAGATAGAGAAGTTGATAAACTCTTATAGACAGATGTGATTATTTATATTACGCCAATTATGTGGTTTAATATGCCAACACCTATGATCAAATGACTGGGCGAAGTTCTTTCATATCAAAAAATATTTATTATCACAGATGAATATGGCGAAGGCGGTCAAGTTCCAGCTGATAAATTTATGATTGTAACCACTTCTAATATGAAAAGTAGTGATTTGGGTAAAGGCTTTGTACTAAAAAATGCTCCGCATATTGATGACTTGTTACAACTTCTAATAATGACCAACCATTATTTAAGCATTCGCAACCAAGTCCCGGCTTTTCATGCAGATAATGTGATTGCAGGTGACACCAATTGGATTGAAAAAGACTATATTAAACATCTTGATAAATATCTTTAGAGTTTGATTATAAAAATAAACTTAACGCTAAAATATTTTCTTGATTTGGGTTGTTTTTACGATAAATAATACCTATATGACAAGATAATTTTTTTTGTTTTTTGTCAATAACTAGTGCTGGATATTTATCTAAAATACCACTATCTATAGCAATTTTTGGTAAAAAACTCACGCCAATTTCCATATTAATCATGGTTACTAGGGTTTCTAGGCTGAAACAGCATATTACGATACTTTGGTTTTATCAATATGGCTATTATCTAAAATATGGCTTCGCAGACAATGCCCTTGTTCTAATAATAGCAATTCGTTGTTTTGCGTATTCTTGTGTTTAACCAAAACCAAATCATCTTTTAAAATAGGGGTTTGAATAATGTTGATTTCTTCTTCAAACGGAAAGGCAAAAATGGCAAAATCTAATTTTAATTGCTCAACTTTCAGTAAAAGATTTTGACTGGTATCTTCAATAATAATGAGTTTAAGCTTAGGGGATTCTAGCGACAAAGTTTGGCAATAAATAGGCTGAAATGGTGATGGTAGATTCAAAAAAACTTAAATTAGCAATAACAACCAAATCTTGCATTGAAAATATAACTTTTTCGCCATATTTGGCAACTTTTTCGCCCAACAGAGTGAATAAAACAGACTTATTGGTTCTCTCAACTAACTTAACATTTAAATCCTGTTCTAATTTATTAATGCCTGCACTTAAAGTTGATTGACTAACAAAACAGGTTTTTGCTGCTTTGGAAAAATACAGGTACTGTTTAAGCGCTAATAGGTATTTTAAGTTCTTAAGTAGAGGTGTCATAATATTTATAATCGTTTTTATCGATTATTATAATCAATATTATTCGTTTTACTTAATAATTAAATTAATAATAGCACCCCAGCACCAATATCAACAGTTGCAGAAAACTGCCTATGCTCATAGAAGAAAATGCCTGGATAGAGCGTTTTGATACAATAGATGCGCAAGATTATTATCAACAAGCAGGTGATCTATTTAAACTGATGAACGAATTACAAAAAACACAATTAACTACTACGATTGCTGAAGGTTTAGCACAAGCCAGCCAACACAGCAACAAATGCTTGTGCAATTTAAAAAAGCAGATGTTGATTATGCAAATATAATTAATAGTATCATGAAAAATTTACAAGGAGAAAATCATGGCAAATGAAGGCTACGAAGCAGAAGAAAATTTAACACAAGAAACCAAGGACATGCACAAAGCAATTGTGTCTTTGATGGAGGAATTAGAGGCAATTGATTGGTATAATCAGCGCATTGACGCGTGTCGAGACAGCGAATTATCAGCAATTTTGGCACATAATCGTGATGAAGAAAAAGAACATGCGGTAATGGTGCTAGAGTGGATTAGACGCAAGGATAAGGCTTTTGATAAAGAGCTCAAAGACTGTCTTTTTACTGACAAGCCGATTGCACACTAAACCCAACAGGTTAGAGATTAAGGGGCCGGAGCCCCTTTTTATTTATTGGAGAAAAAAAATGACAAAAAATTATGATATGATTGCAATTGGTGCAGGTTCCGGTGGTCTTTCAGCCGTTGAACGCGCCAGTGAATACGGCAAAAAATGCTTAGTCATTGAGGTAAAAACCATTGGTGGCACTTGTGTGAATGTCGGTTGTGTGCCTAAAAAAGTGATGTGGTTTGCCGCCAATACTGCAACACAGATTAACAGCGCCCAAGGCTTTGGTTTTGATATTGAGGTTAAAAATTTCTCATGGAAAAAACTCAAACAAGGGCGCGATAACTATATCAAAGGTATTACCAACTGGTATGACTGCTATTTAGAAAAATTAGGGATTGATTATATTCATGGCTTTGGCAAATTAGTGGATAAAAACACGGTGTCTGTCAATGGTGAAGAATATACCGCTGACCATATCGTGCTTTCTCCAGGTGGTGAGCCATCTATTCCGAATATTGAAGGTGCCAAATATGGCATTACTTCAGATGGTTTTTTTGAATTAGAAGCATTACCCAAAAAAGTAGCGGTTATCGGTGGTGGCTATATCGGCGTTGAACTAGCTGGCGTATTGAATGCACTCGGCAGCGAAGTTGAGATTTTCGGCAGAGCCGATACCTTATTGCGTGGTTTTGACCCGATGATTCAACAAGCCTTGGATAAAGACTATACCGCTCACGGTATTACCCTTCATCACAGCACTACGATTGATGAAGTTTCAGCCGATAAAACGATATTTACTAATCACGGTGAATTCAGTGGTTTTGACCAAATCATTTGGGCAGTTGGTAGAGACCCAATGACGCAACACCTTGGTTTAGAAAATACTGGCGTTAAGTCTGACCAGCACGGTTTTATTCCAACAGATAAATTTCAAGTGACCAATGTGGATAATATTTTTGCACTCGGCGATGCCACAGGCAGAACACCGCTCACACCTGTGGCGATTGCAGCAGGCAGAAGATTATCTGATAGGCTGTATAACAATATGACCGATAGGCATTTAGATTGCAGTAACATTTCCACTGTGGTTTTCTCACACCCACCGATTGGCACTATCGGTCTCACGGAGATTGAAGCCAATAAAGAATTTGATAAAGTCAAAATTTACAAATCAGAATTCACCCCAATGGCAGATGCTTTACTTAACCACAAAACCACCACAGCACTTAAATTAGTCTGTGTGGGTGATGATGAAAAAGTCGTCGGCTGTCATATTATGGGACACGGTGCTGATGAAATGTTGCAAGGATTTGCGGTCGCCATCAAAATGGGGGCGACTAAAAAGCAGTTTGATGATACTGTTGCTATTCATCCGACTAGTGCCGAAGAATTAGTAACTTTAAGATAGTTATCATTTGACAAGGTCGAACCTTGTCAATAAGCTGCTATAAAATGCTATTTTTTTTAACTTAAAATAAAAAATTGTTGATCTAGAGCAATTCAACTAAAGCACTATGAAAATCAGATTTTTTGCATTTTTGTTATTAGGATTATTCTCTTTTAATTCTTATTCCGTTCCTCTTCCAGATTATGTTGACAATATACTTTCTCAAACACCTCATTATGTTTCTTGTGTTACCTCTAGTTATTCTGGTGTGTACGGTTGTTCCGTCGCTGGTACCAGTTGTAAATCGAGTTTTACTGTATTTCCCGATGGTGCTTGGATGAGTCTTGTCTGTTTAAGAGGAACAGGAGGAACAAGTAATAATCAAAAAGGTAACATACAACAATTTTTTTCGTCTAACTATTCTAGAGCTTGCCCAGATGATTATTTTTATTCATCAAGATTAAATAAATGCTCTAACAAAGACTTAGGCCAACATCAAAAGCAAACTGAAAAACAAAAAGGTAAGCCTATCTGCCCTGCTGGCAATCCTTGTGATACACTAGTGGTAATAAATATCAAACTAAGGTTGATTTTGACTTAAGTATTGAACATATACCAAGTTTTACGCGCTATTACAACAGTTTAGATAGCCTCTTATAAAGCCGATGATGGCACTGGGGTATATCAGGCAAACTTTAATCTAGGACATGGCTGGAGTGCTAATATTATCAGTCGCTCTTTAGAGCTTGATATTGAAAATAACACTATTTATGCTATGCGTGGTGATAACAAAGGCTTTGTTTTTAGTAAAAATGATAGTAATAACTGGAATGCAGATACAGATATCACACTCAGCCTTGTTGGGAATAGTGATGGCTACTTGTTTACCGATGTAGATGGCACAACTAAGGGTTACGGGCTAACTGGACAATTATTACAAATTACCGCCAAAAAACTGGCAAAGCCACAACCTATGCTTATAATAGTGGTAACTTAATGGAGAATGTCACTGGACATTATGGACATACACTTGAGTTTAGTTATAATGACAACAACCAACTTACTACACTGATCACGCCTAATAGCCGAGTTTATATTTATGCTTACGATGCAAATAATAATTTTCTGAGTGTTGCTTACCCTAACAGCCCAATAAAAACTTATCACTATGAAAATACCAACTTCCCACATCATTTAACAGGCATTACCAGTAGCAATGGTGTACGCTTTGCGACTTATGCTTATAGTAGTAATGGGCTTGCCATTACTACGCAGCACGCTACCACCACCAACCCTACTGCCCAAGAAAAAATCACATTCAATTATAACAGTGAAACCAAAACCACCCTCACTGATGCTAAAGGCATACAAGAAGTTATTACCTTTATTGAGCAACACAACAGCAAAAAACCTATTAGCAAAATCAACTAAATTGACAATAAAAGCTGCAAAAGACTGGGGACTTTGGCACTGATAACGCACGCATCACGGCTTATGAATACTTAAATACCGCCACCAAAAATCTTTACACCAAAATTACCACGCCTTCCATTTACAGCTCTGCTAATAAAGAAGTGTTGATTAGCCACAATACCAACAACCAACCAACGTAAACAACTGAGCAAACAAACGCAAATGGACTTGTCACTACCTATGGTTATGATGGTAATGCCCGCTTAGTAAATATCAATGCTACTGATGGCGCAACTACACAAACTATCAGTTATAGTTATGATGCCAAACGCAATCAAATCACACAAAACACCTACAACCCAAGCAATACGCTAACAAGGCAACTACAACACAACTATGATATGCGTGACAAGGTTAGCCGAATTAATAGTGGTGGCATCATCACCAATCTTACTCATAATGCCATTGGCCAGCTAACCCAAGCAACGAATGGCAAAAGCAACAGTCAAAGTTTTACCCATGATGTCCTAATGCGTAACACTCACGATAATTTAGCACAAGTAACTGACTTCAACGATAATACCGCTACTTACACCTATGATGACTTGGGCAACCTCAACACGCAAATTAGCCCAGATACGGGTACAACGACTTATACCTATGACAATGGGCAGGCCAATCAACTCACTCAAACTGATGCTAGAAGCATTACCATCACCTACAGCTATGATGCACTTAACCACTTAACCACTTAACCAGTATTAGTCACCTCAATACAACGCTGAATACCAACTTTAACTATGATGATAATACTGATGGGGTCAATGCAATTGGCAGGCTTAACCGTAGCGTAGATAGTAGTGGTACAACAAATTATCGTTATGACAAGTATGGCAATATTACAAACACCACTCATACAATTGACGGTTATAACTTTATCACCCATTATCAGTATAACGCCAATAATGATATCACTCATACCACCTACCAAAGTGGCGTGATTGTTGATTATGTTTACAACAACATTGGGGAAGTGATTGAAGTTGGTTTAACCAATACAAATAACTCTAGAGAAATATTAGCCATAAATATTACCCACTAACCATTTTGTCCAGTAAAGTCCTATACTTTAAGTAATGGACTTGTGCAAACCAACACCTTTGATTTAGGCTATAAACTCAACACACCAACCACCCAAAACATATTTGATAAAAGCTACAGCTATGATTTAAATGCCAATGTTGAGAGCATCAGTGCTACAAGCCTAACACTTGAAAGCTTTAATTGTGACACACTGGATAGACTGATTAGTGCAAATGGCGACTATGGTGATATCAGTTATGGCTATGATGCCAACCATAATCGCCTAACCAAATCTATTCTCACTGACAACAGCAAAGAACAAACACTCAACTATCAAAGCACGAATAATCACATTGATACAGTATCAATAACCAATAGTACCGCACCAACGCTCAGCACTTATCAATATGACGCCCTTGGTAATGTCATTAACAATAAGCGAGTTTAGCTTTGATTATGCTGATAATAACAGACTAAGCACTGTTAGCACTCAAGATGGTGTAGTGGCAAGCTACACTTACAATGCTACTGGCGAGCGTATTAAGAAAACCCTAGGCAATCAAACTTATTATTATCACTACAACCTTGATGGCTTATTGCCTTGGGAGTTTAATACTCAGAATGCAAGCTATACACATTATGTTTACTTACGAGACACAATTCTTGCTAGATTAGTCATTACTAAGACAAACAAATAAACATGGATATTTAAATAATAAATCATGTGCATATTAACAAAAAACATTACTGTCTTTTAGCTTTCTTTTATTTGCTAGTTTATTTAGCATTGCATTTGCTGGTATTACAATTCGTGACAACGCAACCTTGAAGTCACTTAACAACAATCCTGAAAAACTCAAAGACTACATAAATGAACATCAACATGTTCATCTCAAAACTAGAAATGGCGCTTGGACAAAAAATATTGTTTTGCCTAGTGGTGTTGATGAAGGCAAAAAGCTAACATTTGAAGTGAAGTCTTCTTGGGGTGTTAAACTTAATGACGGCATTCAGACACACAACCTAAAAAAAGGCGATAAAACCTCATGGACTTTTACACAGGGTGTTTGGACATCAGATAATGTTACATACTAGTATCCAAGTATATTACTATCATAACAACCACCTAGGCACACCACAAGCATTAACCGATAAAGACCAAACCATCGTTTGGCAAGCCAACTACACCCTTTTGGCACAGCAAATATAACAACAGAGCAAATCACCAACAACATCCGCCTCCCAGGGCAATACTTCGACACAGAATTCGGCGCACCTAAAGTCAGCCATAGCCAAATAAAAGAACCTATAGCTGCTCTTGCAGATTTATGAGATCAAGAAAAATGTGATTTGATACCTACTTTATGCCTAAAACTCCCTTCAAATTTACCGCCGTACAAGGATAATAAGAACTCTTGTAGTCCTTTAACTTCTAATAACTAAAAAAATCATTATGGCCGATATAACAAAAAAATACAATCCTAATTTTTTAGAGTGTTAATTATTTTGTATTTAATCGCTTTATTGATACCTTTTTTTGATGATATGTGGCTTCCTCAAAAAGATTTAGATGTACTTTCTTGGATGGGTTATTGGAGCAATAATTGAGTTGCCATTAGTGACTAATTGGTTCATTTTAATAGCTTGGTCTTTAACATTAATAGGAATGTATTATTTTATATATTTTTCAAGATTGGTTTTTTTATTTTTAACTATTACACTTACTATACTAAGTATTGTAAGTGGACTATCTGTAGTGACAGAAATTGATTTTTTTTGTTTGATGTTAGTAATATTTTAGATGGAACGATATTAGCTATGGCATATGCCCCTGACATATCTTTAATAATTAGGGTCATAATAAAAAAAATTGATGAGTAAATTACACTCTGACCCTAATTATTCTTAAGACTAATATGATTTTCACTTGCCAGTATTGATAAACCCCTATGAACTTCAGGCAAAACTCTAACCATAAACTTACCACTATACTGCTTAGTTGATAAAGGCTCAGGAATTGCTTCATTAGCTTTTTTCACATTGTTATAATACTACTTTTGATATCAAAAATCAATTAATTTGCCATACTTATTTCCTAATCCAAAAATAGGAATAAAAAAATAAAACCCTGCTGGTATAACGGTTTCAAATAAGAAACTAATAGGGATTAGACTTGCGCCACTCATAGGGCTTGATAGGTGTTTTTGTAAGAATACGCCATACCCGACTCAACCATTAACTTGCCAATATTAATATCTCCTTTATAAACACGTACTAAAACACGATGATAATGGTCAATCTCGATAGGGGTAATTAATAATCTTCCGGGTGTTTTTCTTAACAGTTTTTTCAAATACCCTTTGGATAATTGACCACAGTCAGTAGTTTGGTGTTGTATTTTCTTGCAAGTTTGTGTAATTTCTGGTGTGTCAATACCTTTAATACGCATTTTCAAACTATCACTATCAACGATATACAAGGTTTTTTCACTATTTAGTACAAAGTCATCAATAGCAAAGACTCTGCCTATTAGTAACAAATAGAAAATAACTAATTTCATAGAATTAAAGCGGTAAAATTAGCTATTTTATAGCGTAGTAACACTACAATGAATGCATTGGAACAAGTTAGATTTGATGACAAAGGTTTAATTCCAGCAATCGCTCAAGACTTTCAAACAGGGGAGATTTTGATGTTTGCTTGGATGAATCAAGAATCTTTAGCGCTGAGTGTTGAAAGACAACAGGTGGTATATTACTCCCGATCACGTCAAAAGCTTTGGTTTAAAGGTGAGCAGTCAGAACACACACAACTCATTAAAGAAATCTTTACAGATTGCGACAATGACGTTATCCTACTCAAGGTTGAACAAGTTGGAGGGATTGCTTGCCATACAGGTAGAAAATCTTGTTTTTTCCAAAAGTTAGATGAAAATAACTGGAAAACCATTGCTAACATATTAAAATATCCGAAAGATATTTATGGATGATATACTAACAAAATTAGAACAGGTTTTAGAACAAAGAAAATCTGCTAAAGCAGATGAATCGTATGTCTCATCTTTATACAATAAAGGCATGGATGAAATTTTAAAAAAAATTGCTGAGGAGTCTGCTGAGGTGATTATGGCAGCTAAAGATGGTGCCAATGATAAAATCATCTATGAAGTGGCTGACCTTTGGTTTCACACGCTTGTACTGCTTCGTTCTAAAGAGATAAAAGTAGAACAAATAACGAATGAATTATCCAGACGATTTGGTCTGTCTGGTTTACAAGAAAAAGCCAATAGAAACAACTAAACAATAGGAGAAAAAACCATGCTGCCAGGACCGTTTGAACTGATTATCATTTTAGTAATCGTACTACTTCTTTTTGGCGGAAAACGCTTAAAAAACATTGGTGGTGATTTGGGCAATGCCATTAAAGGTTTTAAAAAATCTATAAAAGAAGAGCCAGCCGACCAAATTGACACAAAAGATGATATTGTTGAAGCCAAAATCATTAAAGAAGATACAAAACAAGAAAAATAAACCATGTTTGATGTTGGCTTTTGGGAATTTACCTTAATTGGTATTATTGCACTCATTATAGTTGGGCCAGAACGCATGCCCGCAATTGCTAGAAAAGCAGGCACTTATGTTGGTAAAGCCAAGCGTTTTATTGCCAATATTCAGGATGATATTAGTGATGAACTTGAGATTGACAAACTCAAAGAGCATCTAAATACTGTGGATAAAAAATCTAATATTTTAGAGATTTTTGATGACACGAAAAATACTTTGAGTGACACTAGAAACACCTTTAATGATATTAAAAACAACCCTGATCAAAAATAATGACCAATAAAGAAATGACTTTTGTTCAGCATTTGGTTGAACTTCGCAATGTTTTATTGCACTCGGTTATTGCTATTTTGATTATTTTTATTGGCATCTTCCCTTTTGCTAATGAAGTTTATGGTTTTATTGCAGCACCCATTATCAACGTACTACCTGAAGATACCAACATTATTGCCATTGGTGTCATATCACCATTTTTAACACCATTAAAAATGGCGCTCATTATTGCTGTCTACGTGGCCATGCCCTATCTTTTATACCAAATCTGGTCGTTTATTGCACCTGCACTTTACAAGCACGAAAAGCAAATGATTTTGCCATTGGTTGTCTCATCGACCATTTTATTTTACACAGGACTGTTGTTTTCTTTTTATGTGGTTTTTCCTGTTATATTTGGTTTTCTGTCTAGTGTTGGTCCTAATATTGTTGACTTTACCCCAGATATTCAATATTATCTAGACTTTGTACTCAAAGTTTCTTTTGCCTTTGGTGTGGCTTTTGAAGTACCCATTGCCACCATATTGTTGATTATGTTTGGCATAACAACGGTCGAAAAACTAAAGAGCAACCGACCTTATGTCATTATTGGTGCTTTTGTTTTAGGTATGTTGTTAACACCACCTGATATCATCTCTCAAACCTTAATTGCAATTCCAATGTGGTTGTTATTTGAAGCAGGTCTGATTTTTGCACCATTATTCAAACAAAACAAGCAAGAAACGCCTGATGGACCCTCTCCAAACCCTGGCAAAAATTCTTCAGAAAAAGAAGCGGCTTCAGATGATGACGATTGGAGTGATGATGAAATGGAGGCAGAGATGGAGAAAATTGATGCTGAAATGAAAAAAATTAGATAAAGAATAAAACCCTACTCTAGCAATTCAAAAGCATTAATCACACTTTCAGCCACATCAACAATACGCTTATTTTTATTCATAGCCATTTTACGTAACGACTGGTAGGCCTCTTCTTCATTAACACCCTTGTGTTGTATTAACAAGCCTTTGGCTTTTTCAACTGCTTTACGCTCTGAAAGCTGATTACGTATCGCATCCAGCTCGTCTTTAAGTGCTTGAAACTCTCTAAATCTAGCAATCGCTACATCAATAATGGGTTGCACTCTATTCTCTTCAAGTCCATCAACAATATAAGCATGAACGCCAGATTTAATAGCAGAGCTTGCCATTCCAGGACCTGATTCTTTAGTAAACATAACAATAGGTTTAGGTTTGGTTTTATTAATGTCTGTCAAATTTGCAAATACTTGTTCATCAGGAATATCTGCATTAACAATCACCACATCCGCATGCGTCATTTCATTACTATCTTGTAAGTTTGAGCTGTCACTCATGCGACAAATCACTTCATGACCCTTATCTTGCAAGGCTCTACGTAACATGGCTGAACGCCCTGTATTTTTATCAACTAAGATAATTTTTAAAGCGGTATTCACTTAATACGTGATTTAAAAATAGCTCTATGCACATCACCAATACTCACAATACCAACTAATTTATTGTTGTGAGTCACTGGAATTCTTCTAAAATTTCTAAGCCACATAGTGGATGCTGCTTTAAGGCATGGCATACTTAAATCAATGCTAGCAACAGCTTTAGTCATCAATTCGCCCACTTTAACATTCATGGTATCTTTGTAATTACGCTCCATATTTTCAAAGTCAAAATGCGTATCGCTCATCACCTCGTCTAATTTTGGAAACATATGTTGTAGAATATCTTTTTCAGAGATAATGCCGACTAAATTGTTATCATCATCCACCACTGGCGCGCCACTAATGTGATCCATCACCATAATAATAGCAACGTCTTTGACCAGCTGATCAGGAGTGACTGTTTTTACATTGGTTGACATAATATCTTGAACTTGCATGTTTATACCTCAGTATCTTTTATTAAAACTTTCATTCTACCTGATTTCTTCTAAATTCAAAAAAAAACATAAGGCATTCTGCCTTATGTTTTATTGATAAAAGTTATAACAATTTTTTTATATAAAACCAAACTTGACTAGTAACACAGAATCCTTTAATACATTAAAAACTTTTGCCAATACTAAAAACAACATGGTTCTCGCTATCATCATCTGTTGGTTTGGATTTATTCCAAGCAATGACATAATCAAGTTCGCCCATAGATTTGGCAAGTGTTATAGAATGGTATTTGTTACTATCTTTATAATCGCCATATACTAATGTGGTATCTATGCCTGACAATTCTAAATTATAAGACAATTCTAAATTATCATTTGCGCCATCAATACCCTTGTACTGAGTCAATCCAAAGCCCTTGTAAGATGCGCTCACATAAACTTCCTCAAAACTAGCAGCGGTTGCATTCGGATATTGATAACTGATATAGCCAACTTCATAAGCAACCTGCTTATAATTCATGGCATATGAACCATATAAATCCATTTCAATAGAGGTATCTTTTCCATTAGTGTCTTTAAAACTAACATTTGAACCCCATACCCCAAGTGCAAATCCATTGTTAAAATCATAATCCAATCCACCTGAGATAGTCACTTCTTTCTCATGATTGCTTGCACTATCAACATGTTGTGCCAGTCCTCTCCAAATGTAGTCATTAGCAATAGTAATATTGCCACTAATGGATGATTGTACTTCTTCAGCTAAAGATGAAAAACTCATTGTTGAGGTTAAACCAATTGCTAATAATATCTTTTTTGTCTTGTTTTTCATATTTTTCCTTGTTTTAATTTTAAAAATTTTATTTAAAGTAAGCGCCAAAAACGCTTACTTTTTTGTATTACTTATTATCTTTTATTTGGTAAATTCAGGGTAAGCCTCCAAGCCACATTCTGAAATATCAACACCTGAGAATTCTTCTTCTTCAGAAACTCGAATACCCATCACTTTTAAGTATTAACCACAACACTATTGAAGTGCCAAATACCCAGATAAAGATTGCTCCTGCTCCTTTTGCCCCCCAACTGGCCACTAAATGACACGCCAATATTGGTTAATGGCACTGCTAATAGACCCCATAAGCCAACCACACCATGAACAGAAATTGCACCCACTGGATCGTCAATTTTGAATACTTTATCTAGAGCATTAATCGAAAATACCGCCAAAATACCGCCAATTAATGTCGCTCCTAAAGTGCTCGACGTGTCTGGACCCGCGGTAATGGCCGCCAATCCAGCCAATGCGCCATTAAGTGCCATAGTTAAATCTGCCTTACCCCATAAAAGTAATTTACCCAATAACAATGCTGAGATTACGCCACCTGCTGGCTGCTGCGTTGGTGTTTAAAAATACCATTACTACTGCATTAACACTCTCTTCTCCTTGCTTGCCATTGGCATATTAGCACCAGGAATCGCTCTAGAATTACCTTGAGCATCATATTTACCCTTACGAATACCTAAACTAATACACCAGCCAAAACTGCTGCTGCACCTGCCATATGCACAATACCTGAACCTGCAAAATCAGCAAAACCCAAATCAGCCAATTTAAACAAACCAAAAACTACATCGCCATTCCAAGTCCAAGCGCCTTCCATTGGATAAATCACTGCTGTGAATACAACAGCAAAAGCAAAAAAAGCAAATAACTTCATTCTTTCTGCCACTGCACCTGAAACAATTGACATTGCTGTTGCAACAAAGACGACTTGAAAGTAAAAATCTGCTGCATTTGAATATTTATCGCCCGTACCGTTAATACCATCTAGCAGAATACCGCCCCATACATAATGTCATAACCAACCACCATATACATCATACAAGCAATCGCAAACAGCCCAATATTTTTGGTCAAAATTTCAGCTGTGTTTTTACTACGAACCAACCCCGCTTCTAGCATCGAAAAACCAGCAGCCATCCACATAACTAATGCGCCCATTACTAAAAAGTATCTAGGGCGAATTGCATTTCAATTAATGTATTTTCCATGTTGCCTCCTTATAGTGCTACTGAGCCAGTTTCACCCGTACGAATACGAAGTACTTGCTCTAATGATGAAACAAATATCTTTCCATCTCCAATTTTTCCTTCACCTTCTGATTTAGCAGCGGTGCTAATAGCTTCAACCACGCCATCGACTTGATCTACTGCAATGGCAATTTCTAGTTTAACTTTAGGTAAAAAATCCACCGTATATTCTGCACCACGATAAAGTTCTGTATGTCCTTTTTGACGACCAAAGCCTTTGACTTCTGTGGCTGTAATGCCTGAAACACCAATTTCAGAAAGTGCCTCTCTAACATCATCAAGCTTAAACGGCTTAATAATTGCTGTTACCATTTTCATTTAACTTCTCCTTTTTTAAAAACAAAAAAAGCCAGTCGTTATGCTTGTAAAAAAATACAAACTTAACGACTGGCTTCAATACCTTATTTTCAACTCCGTCATGAAACTGACAAAAAAATACGTTTATTTAAAACTCCTTTCGCAAGAAATCTAAATAAACGTCTGTGTTCTTTGCTAAATACCCGCCTTTAGGTATTAACTGCTGGTAATTATAACCATAAAAACAAAGCAATGCTATTTTTTTTATGAGTACTATTTATTACATAGTTAAATTTTAGATAAATAATCAGCTTCAGTCATCACTACTACGCCAAGATTTTCAGCATCTTGGATTTTATTTTGTCCAACTTTATCACCAATAACTAAGTAATCTATTTTGGCACTAATGGAAGTTGAAACTTTAATACCAATTGACTTAGCGTGTTTTTTCATGTCGCCTCTTGAATGGCTCATTTTGCCAGTAAAAACAACCTTTTTATTAAATAGTTCATGTGTTAATGTTTGCAAATCTTTGGTTAGTATGGTTGTTTCCAAATTAAAACCATATTGATATAATTGATTAAATTCATCAGCAATAGAAGCCAACCCTTGTACAATTATTTGCGCTGTTAACTCAGCAAAGCCATCAATATTAGCTACTTGTTCTAAATTTAAATCAAAAATATCATTCAAATGATGGGACTTTAAAAGGTTTTCACAATTACCCAAGCCCATTCGATGCACGCCAAATGCTGCTAAAAAACGCCAGTCTTCAACCTGCTCACTAACAGAGCGGTTTAGTTGGCTAATAAGATTCATACTGGTTTTTTCGCCAAACCCCATTGCCACTAAATACTCTACATTTAAGGCATAAATTTGTGAAACTGACCTAATATCATGCGCATATAGCTTTTCAATAGTAGCAATACCAAAACCGTCATTATTGGCCAATATCTTAAAAAAATAGGTCATTTTTCCAACAATTTGAGCGGGGCAACTTTTACGATTAGTACACATTAGAAAGTCTGATTCCCAGACAAGTGGCTTGTCGCAACTTGGACAATTATCAGGAATGTCAACAGGCATAGGTTTTAATACCGATATAATTTTAGGAATAACCAACCCAGAGCGAGTTAGCTCAACCACACTGCCCGCACCCAAGCCTTGCTCTTTCACCAACCCGTAATGATGCCCTGTTGCACGTACAATGGTTGCACCACTCAACAAGGTAGGTTCTAGCTCTGCTACTGGGGTTATTTTTCCACTACGCCCTACTTGAGGTGTCACGCTGAGCACTTGGACTTGTGCTTTGTCTTTGTTTTCTTTAAAGGCAATTTGCCAGCGATGGAATTTTCGATTAGCACCCATTTGAGTTTTTAAATCAGCATTAATTACCTCAAAAACCACGCCATCTACATCAAAATCTACCATCACCAACACCTGAGCAACAATTTGGTCAAATTTAGCAACTAATTCAGCTACAAGACCTGACCAAGTGGGCAATTGAACAAACGGAACAAATAAAGCGGCTTTATTTATAATGGCCTTTTGGGCTTGCTTATCTAAGGTTTTTTCTTTAATAAGACTGGCTTGAAAATTACGTGGATATTCAAAACTGTGTGCTAAATATTTTTCAAAATAGCTTTTTTTAATTACAATTTCACCCGCACCAAGTCCACGCTCAGCATCGTTAAAAACACACAAACCTCGCTCAAATACTCGGGAAATATCGCTGCCTTTTTTACCATCACCTCGCGTATAAAGTCGGTTACCATCATCAAATCCAGCAAAACCGTCTAGTTTAGGTGTGGCTTTGATTTGAATATTGCTCAAATCTAGTCCAATTTGCATGGCTGATTTTTCTAAGCGTTCTATCCATTTACTCACTTTATCCCATAAGTATGCCTTATCAATAGAAAGCATTACCTCTGGTAATAAGACTTTTTCCTCAGAAAAGACTTGCCCTTCTGGCTCTATAGATTTGAGTAGCGGATTGTTAGGGTCTCTATCTTTAAGTGCAGCAAGATAAATAAAATCATAATCTTGGTCACTAATAATAGGTTTTCCAGCTCGATAAGCTAGATTGGCTATTTGGCAAAATTGTGCTAATTCTTCATCTGATAACTCATCCACCAATACCTCTTGATGGATGAGTTTATCAACAATGTCTTGTGACAGCATCACCCTTTATTTAACTAAAACTGCTTGGCAATATCGCCTAAGAATTGATAACTAAAGTCAATTGTTGCTTGCTTATTCTCTTCAGATAAATCATTAAAGTAAACTTCTGTTATATTGCTGTCAACTTGCCTAACAACAATTTGAAAAGACTTTTTAATCGCGTCATCGCCAAACATTCTTGAGAATATACCCTTATCCTCTTCTTTAGCAATATTGATATAAAAACTACCTTCTTTAACGTCTTTATCCTCAACATCAATACCAAGTTGGTCCAACGCCCAGCCGATATTATTCCAAGTTTCATATTGCGTTAATGAGAACACCAGCTTGGCATAACCACCAATACTTTTAGCAACTTTCACCGTTAACTCTTGTTGCTCTCTAGCGGCCATAATTTTCTCTCTAGCAAGTGCGTGGTCACTACCTAAAAAGGTCATTAATCGGTATAACATTTCTGTTTCAAGCGTGTGGTCTTTAGCTTGAGATTGCCAAATGGTATTCTCATCATCACTACCCTTGTTGGTTAATACTTCTTGCATTGAAGTGAGTGATAAATAAACCTCAGTCTTGTTGCCATTGTCAGTGGGTTCGATACGAAGTCGATATTTATCAGCAATCGGTAGTGTGTATCTAGTTTTTGTCGCCTTTCTGAGCATAGAACGAATAAGACCCAAAGATTGGTCAGGAATTTCTGGGTGATTTTCTAAAAAATCAGTCTCCATCACTCCAATTTTTTTATTAGCTTTCTTGATAATAAAGCCATGAGACTTAAAGAAACCTTTAGCCAAACCCCACACTACATCTGGATTTTTATCAACCACCAGCCAACGAAGACTGCCAGATTTCATCACCTCAACATTAGAAGGTGTTCTTAAAACATTTGAAGCTTCCTTGATTGTACTGTCTTTTTCAGAAAAACTAATCAAGTCCTCTTGAATATTGGCAACATACTCACTTAACTTTAAGGCGTTTTGGGCACTGGGTTTGGTTAAATCTGGCGGAATTTCTAAAGAAGTTAATGTTTTATTTGAATAATATTTAATGTCTCTTTCGCCAAGTCCATCTTGTTTTTGTTTTTCTTTACCGCCTAAAGAAATACAACCACTTAAAGAAAACACCAAAAGCAGTGTTGTTAATTTTCTGATTACCATTATTATATAACTCCTAAATTGGATAAATCTTGCTCTAGCATTGCTTGAGCTTGTTGTGATAATGTCGTTAAAGGTAAGCGAATGCCATGATTGTACTTGCCCATTTTAAACATTGCCCATTTAACAGGGATTGGATTGGATTCAATGAACAAATGTTGATGCAAATTAGCCAGTGGTGCATTGGTTGATTCTGCTGATTCTCTGTTGCTCTCAAGCGCAAATTGATAAGCACAAGCCACCTGCTTTGGTACAACATTAGCCGTCACAGAAATACCGCCATGCCCACCCATTAAAATAAATTCAACTGCTGTTGCATCATCGCCACTATAAAGCAAAAAATCATCCGCGCATTGTTCAATCAATGCCTTTGCAACATTCAAATCACCTGTTGCGTCTTTAATGCCAATAATATTATCAATGCTGGACAAACGAAGTGCTGTTTCTACGCAGAGATCAACCGCCGTTCTACTAGGCACATTATATAAAATTTGGTCAATATCTACTGCTTCAGCAATCAACTTATAATGCTGATACAACCCCTCTTGGGTCGGCTTATTGTAATATGGTGTGACCAAAAGACAAGCATCCGCACCAATTGCTTTAGCAGCTTTAGTAAGCTCAATAGCTTCAGAAGTCGAATTTGCACCCGTGCCAGCAATGACTGGAATGCGCGAATTGGCAAACTCAACCGTTGCCCGCATTACCTCAATATGCTCATCCTGATTAAGCGTTGCGCTCTCGCCTGTAGTACCCATCGAGACGATCGCTTTAGTGCCAGCGTCAATATGAAACGCCACCAATGATTTTAGTACGCCAAAATCTATCGACCCATCATCAAACATTGGGGTGATTAGGGCGACCATTGAGCCAGTTAGTGGGTGATTTATGCGCACTTTGATTACTTAATAAAACTAATTAGTGTGAATTATATACGAATCCGTTTTTATCAACATAAAAAAACCTGCTAATGGTCTAACAATAAGCAGGTTCAATTAAGCTTAGTTTGGCTTACAAATCGTAGCCTTTTTCTTCATGAGAAACAATGTCCAAGCCTTGTTGTTCTTCCTCTTCACTCACTCTTAAGCCCGTTATAACATCCACCACTTTAAGAATAAGGTAAGTGGCAACAGCCGTGTAAATAACCGTTGCCACTACACCTGTGAATTGAATTTGTAATTGTTCAGCAATCACAATTGCCTCACGATCCCAGCCGCCTTGTCCAGAAAGAATACCCAACTCTTTAGAGGCAAAAAAACCTGCCATTAAGGTGCCAATAATACCGCCCACGCCATGCACAGGAAATACATCTAATGAATCATCAATTTTAAATTTTTGCTTGATGATAATCACCGCATTAAAACACACAATACCCGCAATAAAGCCAATCACTAAAGCACCTGCAGGACCTACAAAACCTGAGGCTGGTGTGATTGTCCCCAAACCTGCAACCATGCCTGTTACTGTGCCTAATGCAGTTGGTTTACCAAATTTAATCCACTCGTAAAACATCCACGTAACCGCGCCCGTTGCCGCTGAGATGTGCGTCACCAAAATAGCCATCGCCGCATCCCCGCCTGCTGCCAAAGCAGAACCACCATTAAAACCAAACCAACCAACCCACAACATCGCCGCACCCGTAATGGTCATGGTCATGTTGTGCGGTGGCATGGGGTTTTTTAAAAAACCCTTTCTAGGCCCTAAAACAATAGCCGCTACTAATGCCGCAATACCCGCAGTAATATGAACAACTGTACCACCAGCATAATCAAGCACATTGCCTAGCCAGCCACCACCCCACACCCAATGCGTAATAGGTGCATAAACCACTAATAACCAAATAGAGCTAAATAATAACACCGCTGAAAATTTCATTCTTTCTGCATAACCACCAATAATCAAAGCTGGGGTAATAATGGCAAATGTCATTTGAAACATGGCAAACAAAGATTCTGGAATTGAGCCATTGACCGTATTGATATTGACTTGCGCCAAAAGCACGTTAGAAAAATCACCAAAGTAAGGATTTTCACCTGAAAAAGCAATAGAATAACCCACCACAAACCACAAAATACTGACAATACCCGCAATGGCAAAACACTGCATTAGTATTGATAAGATATTTTTAGTGCGAACCAGCCCACCATAAAATAACGCCAAACCTGGCAATGTCATAAACAACACCAAAGCCGTTGATGTCATTATCCAAGCCGTATCAGCACCGTTAATCTCTTGTGCAAACACACCCATTGGCAAGCACGCCAATATTGCTAATATTTTCTTCACTGCCAACTCCTTAAAGCGCGTCTTTATCGGTTTCGCCTGTGCGAATACGAACCACTTTGTCTAAATTGGTCACAAAAATTTTACCATCACCCACCTTGCCAGAATTAGCCACATTACTAATCACCTCAATCACTTCATCAAGTCTTGAAGCCTCAATTGCAATTTCTAATTTAATTTTAGGCAAAAAGTCAATTTGATACTCCGCCCCTCGATACAACTCAGTGTGTCCTTTTTGACGACCAAAACCTTTCACCTCAGTGACCGTTACGCCAGACACACCAACCTCAGATAACGCCTCTCTAACATCGTCTAATTTATGTGGTCTTAAAATTGCTGTCACAAACTTCATATTTCTCTCCTATTTTCGTCATTAATCTAAATCATCATGCAATTTTCATTGCCATGCATCACCTGATTATAGAAATTATTTAGAAAAAAAGCAATAGCCCATAGCGGCCTTTTATAGATACTTGAAAACAAGTATTAGCTAATATTAAAAACCATTTGTAGCTGATATGTAATCATTGCCTTTAATTTGTTAACACTAAGAGCATAGTTAAAAAAACCATGGTTTGCATGGCTATTAGTATTACTATTAAAAACTGCTTAATTTAATACAATGCCATCAATCCCAAAATCATTTTGTCTTGCACTAGTTCCTAAGCTTTTTAGCTCAAAAATATGTGCGCCACTAGATTCACTCATAAAGCCAACACTTTCTTAAAGCCATCCTGCGCCGCCTGCCTGTGCTAAATAAACTGCGCCTGCCTTTTCTCCGTCAATATAAAGCTGTGTTTCAACTTTACGATTTGCATTAACCCAATAATCAAATTGATATTGCTGATTAGTATCTAACTTAATTTCTTGTTGCTAAAAAGCTTTAGCCTCTCCTAAGGTAGAGCCATCAACCATTAAAAACTTACCAAAACCTCCTAAGCCAAAAGTATCGCCCAAGCCCCAATTAGGTGGTGTGTCAACAATCGCTAAGGTGTCATGCCCTCATGCCTGAGTAAGGATTTGATAATCTGTTTGGAAGGCTTGATTACCTTGTTCAAAACCGCCATTTATTGCTAAATTATCCGAAACTTTCACATTAATATTAGCCCTTGCATTGCTTAATTCATGCCCGTCACTAATTTTATATTCAAGTACAATGCCGCCACGAAAATTGACATTTGGCGTAAATATCCATGTGGCATCATCATGTTTGGTTAAAACGCCATTATTACCCACAATACTAAGTTGCACGATACTTAAATCATCAATATTTAAATCTGCAGTACTCACACCTTCTAAATAAATTGCATTCACCCCATCAGTGGTTTGAACCTTACTATAAGAAACACCATTGTCATCATACTCACTAATGGTGGTATCACGCAAGGCGCGAATGCTTTTAAAATTGCTTAAATCAAGCGTATCAAGCCCTGTCTCAAAATCCTTAATCAAGTTTGTCAGGCCTGTATTACTACTCGCTTGGTGAGTGGCTAATTTAAAAACATCTGCACCACCATCAATATAACCTACCCAGCACCACTATTAATCACGTCATCACCCCCCATTATATGTAGCATAGATAACGTCTTTACCACCACAACCGATTCAATACCCAGTGCATCAGCATCAATATCCCTTGCACCACCTCCAACAATCACCAGCTTATCATAACCACTGCCACCTTGAATATGCATGCTGTCTAGCATATCTTCATTATCAACCGATAAAACATCATCATCCGCACCGCCTGAAAGCAATACTGCATAATCTGCTTGGCTGGCATCTTGTGTATCATCGCCATTATTGCCTGTGGCAATGTCATAATTGCCTTGAACAAGGTCAAGGTGCATGGGTTTGGTATTGCTATTATGAAAATAGCTTGTTCGTTCAGTACTGCCTGGCTCTAAGACAAATTTAAAACCATACTGAGTTTGTATCATTTTATAGCCATGAGTTTTATAGCTAAAACTAACATCTGCCACAATACCTGAAGTGCCATCTGTTTTGCTATATTGGGTTTGCCCATAAACAATATTGCCATCACTCAGGGTTTGCTGTGCACCATCAGTAGTAAGATTAATCGAGCTGATGCCTAATGAGGTAAGTGTTTGTAACTCCCCATCATCCACCACACCATTGGTATTTTTATCCTACCAAATGCGAAACTCACTAAAGCAAGTGTCTTGATTATCAAACACCCCATCCTTATTACTATCAAAGGCATCTTTTAGCCCTTCTAAATCAGTATTAGCCGCCTCAGACCAATTGCTAAACACAAACTCTTTGGTGCTTGATATTTTCCCATCAGCACCTGCATTGCCCGTCTCATCCAAATCAACATAAGTAGTTAGAGTTGTCTCTTGTGGTGATTTCAATACCGTCGCCATCAAGGTCTAAAATAATGGGGTTGGCATTGGTAAAGTACTCGCTCCAGTTTTGCTTTTGAACTAAGTACTCAGATGCCTCCACAATCCAAGTGTTTTCCTCTTCTGTCCATACAAGTTGTTCTTCAAGCCATTCTTCTTTAGTTTTAGATGCGTAAACATAATAAAAGCCATTTGGAAAATCAATATTAACTGGTGTATACTCATAATCTCCAAACACTAAATCAAATACCCACTGTGAAAAATCAGCATAACTATCGAAATATGGGCTACCTGATTCAAAATAACCCAAAGCTTCTTTCATGGTTTCAATTATTGTTATGCTATGATACCACCCCAACAAAGAAACAATATTAGTGGCACCAACCTCTTTAGCCTGAACATCAGATAAGTTTATTTTTCCAAAAGGGAGTTTAAAAGCGCCATCGCCAGTCTCACCTGCATGCCAAGTAGCGCCTTTATTAATTGAGTACAACCAACTAACATCATCACTAGCAACAACATTCACAACCATTTTTACAACAATATTTGTCGAATAGCCTGAGAACTAACCCCCAACCCCAAACTACTAGTAGTGAAAGCCACTTCATTTTTAAATGGAATGGCAAAACCATGTCCATATGTTTGCCTAAACGCTATATCACCAATCTCAAAATAGGCATCAGTAGGCAACAAAAAACCAAACGCATGATCATCTTTATTTGCATCAATAAAAGTGATACCGCCATCAAAAGAGTACTGCAAAGTTGCAAAAGCTGTAACCGAAGCTCTAATAAGATTGTGTGCCGTAACCCCATCATCTTGCATATCTATATATGTACACCACCAACTGGTTGATCGTTCCAATGATACTCATTCGTCCAATCATCATAGTTTACCAACCACTGCTGATAATCCCCAGCCTTTAGGTTATTACCACCAATACTGCCCTTACCTCTTCATCTATCCATATAGCTCCACC
The DNA here is from genome assembly GCF_016592595.1 of Abyssogena phaseoliformis symbiont OG214. Classification (NCBI taxonomy): domain Bacteria; kingdom Pseudomonadati; phylum Pseudomonadota; class Gammaproteobacteria; species Abyssogena phaseoliformis symbiont. Next base: position 202,607 of record NZ_AP012977.1, on the reverse strand, counting down.
GCCACTAACAACTGGCTTGGCAGTGCCAAAGACGTCAATGTCATTTTTATCAAAACCATAAACATCAAAGCCTTCACTATCAAAGCCTTGTTGTTTATAGCTCCATTGGTCATAGCCTTCACCATCATAGGTTTTTCCTCAAGGTTGTGTTTGATTTGTTCAAGGGCACCTAATTTGGTATTGGGATTTTGCTGTTGGTGGGCTTGTTTGGCTTTTTCGAGTTGTTGGTCAAAGGTTTCCAAGTTATTTTTTGTTGGATTATTAAAATAATTGTCATACGCCTTCCTAAGAGAAAACCCAAGTGCTTGTGTATATGGGTTGTACATTAGCATTTAAACTAACCCCCCTAATCCTATATCAGTATCTGGTGTTAATGCTTTTGGAATGATGCTAGCCTTACCAAGGGCTTGTGCTGCCCATAACAGTTCATTGTGCACCTGAAAGTAAGTTGTAACTAGGTGGGTTAGCTTCAGACTTGGAAATAAAGTCTATTAGATTGTTGTATTGGGTATTGGTTATTGGGATAGATTAGGTTAAGGACTCATTATATGGATGTTTAGTGTCGTCCCATATTTTTCCAGCTCCAACAAGTCCAGTTTCTATTGGAGCAAAACCATAGCCCTTGCTATAAATCGCTGTTTAAAATGTACCTTCGCTTTTTCGGATTTGTAAGTTATTGATTTTAAAAGAATTTTACTTTTTGAAATTGGCTGAAAAAAGCCGAAAAATAGACCAACGCTCTACCAACGCCCCATTAAAAACCGCACTATATAGCGGTTTATGTCAAGTTTAGTAAAAATAAGAACACACCAAGACACCCCAACGCCCTAAATATGATTAGCTCACAATGATTTAAACAGGCTATAAATCGTGTTTAATGATGGTTTAAATCCAACTGTGTGCATGCCAAACAACAGCGCCTAAAATAGCGAAATCAGTAGGTGGTTTTTCTGGGTTGATCATTATGTTGTCATAGGCTTTGTTGCGGCTAACAAGAGACCATAGACCATCGCCCGTTCGCTGGATACTCTTAACCAACAAATCACCGTCTAACCTAATAGCGTATGGCATACCTTCGCTAGGCTTTGTTCTGCTTGCGTCTATCATGACAATATCTTTATCCTTGAGTAGCGGCTCCATAGAATCACCTATTATGCGCACTAGGCTAAGTTGGATAATATCTAAGCTTTTTTTGACAAGCCATTGTTTATCAAATGGACGAGCGCCAATGCTTAAAGCATGTTCTGACGGACAAGCACCCATACCAGCAGACAAAGTTACATCGTACTGAGATATTTGTACAGTGTCGGAATGGGCTGTTACCGCCTTACCTTGCAATGCTTTTGGGAATATTGACTCTCCTACTTGTTTGCCAGTCAGCAGATAACCTATGTCTATATTTTCACTTTGAGAGATTTTCTCACATTCAGGATAAGGAACTCTACCTCTAGTTTTCCACGTACTAATAGCACCGCTGCTTTTTAAACCTAGGTATATAGCCAGTTCTGTATTTGTTTTACAGCTCGTAGCACTTTTCATTCTCTCTATTATTGGATTTATTTCTCTCATATTATAAATAATAGTTTATTTTCTCTCAAAATGGATATATAATAACAACAACTTAACGATATAAGTAATTATACATTATGACTTTAAGAGAGAAAATAAAGGATGTTTACAGCACACTAAGACACTTTTGTAGGGAAAACAACGTGAACTATAACAGCCTAAGGCAAGTACTTGATGGGCTTCAAAAAAGTCGATTTGTTGTTGAAGCCCTGATGGCTGATGGTTTTATAAAGTGCGTTGAAGAGTTACAATATGCTAATGTTCAAGTAGACGGTAGAACGACGGTTAAGGTTAATGACCGTAAACGAAAGGGCGTGGTATGAAACAGTACTTATCTGAACTGTCCATATTCTTTATTAACCTTGACTTTACGCCGAGCGTGATATTTTTGTGTGTTGTGCTTGTGTTTACAATGATGGCGCTCTTGAGGGTGATTATTGGATGAATTGCACTCAAACACCTATTTGTCCGTTTTACAGCTATCAAGATATGGACGCTCTTGAAAACCAAGAGCAGTCTGCTTTTCAATGTGCCTACTGCAGTAATGAATATTCAGCGCGAAACAATAATGGCATTGTTATCTATACGCACGACACGACAGTTGCTTGTTTTTTACCATACGTGAGGTGTGCTTGATGAATAGTAAACAACTAGTTAAAGAGTTAAATGTTGGTCTCAGACATGTACAGAAATTAACTGCACGAGCAAAAGATAGTTGCACCCATGTGGTTGAATATGGTAACAAGCGCTACACTATTGCTGTAATAGAAGGAGTCGGCGGGTGTGGCAAGGTGTATGAATATGAAAAAGTAGTAACACTATCATGCAAACCTAAACGTCGTGTCAGTTCTGGTTTCAACATTAACCCTAGGGACTTGCCAGTCTTTTCAAATATTAATAAGCCAACCAGCACAGAGCGCTTAGATTTAGTGCGATTTATCAATACGACCAGACACCCAATCAGTCATATTGCTCAATTTTATTATTCAATATATGACACAACTGCCTCGCCACTTAGCCTAAGTTCAAAATTTAAGCGCTGGGTTAAGTTATTCAAAAAACAAGATGCTAGTGCGCTAAATGATAAGCACAGCAGTAAAGAATTTAAAACAGACTTAAACCTTGTTGAACAAGCTATAGTGGCCATGGCCACTAAGCATTACACAAATGCTTTTAGTGAGTATTGCCTTATTTATGCCGATAAACACGATTTAAATGTTGATTTTCGAAATCTTGGTGCTGATATTAGTGAAAGTAGTTTTAAGCGCAGTGTCCATTATCCGTTCAAAATCAAGCTTCTTTTAAAAGATTATTTGCATCTTAGCATGGAATATGCATTCACTTACGCCGAACCAAGCTTTGGGCGTAAGTGGGCATATGCAAATGAGCAATGGAAAATAGATGCAACACCGCTGGACATCATGTGCAAAGTGCCGCATATTGGCGGTGTACGTGATTATACAAATAAGATTATAAGCGATAACTATCACTTGGTGCACCCGCAACTCATTGCTATTGTTGACAACAAAACAGGCGCTAGAGTGTCGGCTGTATTTCAAAGTTCAAACACTTATTCTAACTTACGCCTACTTTATAAAGCTTTTCAAAAATTGGGTATTCCTGAGGTTATTAAAGGTGACAATGGTGCCGATTATGTATCTGAACACATACAGGGCGTATTGGAATATTTAAGCATTAACTACATCCGCACAGGCAAGGCTAAAGGTGACCAAAAGGCAAAATTGAGCGTGTATTTAGAAGTTTGCGGCACTGTGCTGCTTTTGAAAGTTTGGCAGGTTTTGTTGGCCACAATGTCAACCAACGTCAGCATTTAGAAAACGAAGCCTCTACAAAACTAGAAAGGTTATCAGGCGTACAAACCAACATCAAAGCTAACTTCATGTGATGGTGGAAAGTTGAGAACTGGATTGATAACTATCTCATGCACAAAGACGAAGAAAAGTACGCACAGCACTCAGCGTTAGATATTGATTTAGACATTATCTATCGAACACTTGGCAAAAAATCAAATAAGCGCGTATCAAAAGAAGGCATCCGCCATCGCAACACACACTTTTTATCACTTGAGATGTGGGAACAAATCACCATTGGTGATGAGGTTGAGGTGCGCGAGAATATTAATGACAGTAATAAGTTGTTTTTATTCAAAGATGGTGCATTTATCTGTGAGATACAAGACAAACAAGTAATGCACGTAATGATTGGATTAAGTGTTGAGGACATTAAAGCCAATAAAAAAGCTTACAAACAACGTGTTGTTAAGGCTGTTAAGCAGCGCACCAAACAAGCACAAAAAACTTATAAACAACATCAAGACGCTATGCCTGATGAGTATTTAGATATTGAGCAAGCACAGGTTGATTTACGCAAACAAACAAAACAGGAAAAGCAAAAGAGTTTAGAGCAAACAGATTTTCAGAAGTTGGTTTTAGAATTGGTTGCAAACGAGTGATTTAACCACAATATGCAATAGTTGCATATTGTGGTTAAGCCATTAAAACAAAGGAGTAATAACATGGCCTTTATCAACGATAAGGGTCTATCACAAGCAAGTGTAGCGTGTAGCATTGGTGCCAGTACTGGATGCTCTATTCCAATATTTAAAAGGTGTTTATAAGGGCAATACAAAGGACTTAAAAACCCGTGTTGATACTTATATTGCAAATTATCAAACCAAAACAATCAAAGCAGATACACTGATACAAACAAGGGACTTGGTGTCTATCCACTGGACGATTGACGAAGTTGTTATTAGAGAGCAGATGGGTGTTATTTATGGCAAAACGGGCACAGGCAAAACATTGGCTGTTAAAGCGTATGTTGCTAAACATCCTGAGGCTATCTTAATTCAAACCACGCCAATGATTAGTGGTAAAAGCCTACTACACAGCAAATACTAGACCAGCAAGGCAATAAAAATGTGTCTGGCTCTGCTGAAAGATGTTGTTTCATGAACGCGTGGCTAATTTCAAACGCTCAGAGCACGTGCTTATTATTGATGAGGCTGAAAATTTGACTACGAAAAGTTTAGAATTAATTAGGCGGCTTTTTGACTTTAGCCAAGTGCCTGTCGTACTGATAGGTACATATACACTGCTGTAGAACCTTAAAGGACGTAGCGGCGAGTTATTACAAATGCTTTATGAATATTTAATAAACAAGGAGTAAAAATAGGTAGAAGAGAACAAATGCAAAAAGCTGAAGAGGAAGTGCAAAAGCAACGTGCTAGAAAGTATGACAGCAAAAAATAAGGAGTAATTATGTCTAGAACAAGAATAAAAAGCGGCAATACAGATGCACCACAAACTCAAACGCAAGCAGAGCAGTGGTTGCAAGAATTAGCAACCAAGCAAGGGCGAGTATCAAGTATTGAGGATGCCATGAACGAGCAACTCACTCAAACTAAAAAGAGCTTTGAGCAACAAGCCAAGCCACTTAATGAAGAGATAGAGGACTTATTTTCAGGTATTAAATCATGGGCAAGCGCTAATCGTGAACAACTGTGCAAATGAGGGCTAAAGAGCGTTTCAATCGCCACAGGGCAAATCGGCTGGCGCAAAAATCCGCCAAGTGTTCGCATTAGTAAAGTTGCTGATGTGATTGAGCGCTTAAAGCTAACAAGTTTTGTGCGCACAAAAGAGACCGTAAATAAAGAGGCAATATTAAAAGACAGCGAACGTGCAGCAGACGTAGCGGGCATTAGTATCACTTCAGGGGTTGAGTTGTTTTTTGTTGAGCCTTTTGAGACCGAGATTGAAAAAGCCTCGGTGATTAAATAATGAACACTAGCACAAAGCTATACGCCACTCGCTTGTTGAAAAACACGAAAGTTTGCGATTAATGCCCTACCAATGCAGTGTTGGTAAGTTAACCATTGGCTATGGCCATAATCTAGATGCTAATGGTATTAGCGCCGAGTTGGCCAATAGTCTGCTTGAGAACGATGTGGACAAAACTTGTCGTGAACTACAAGCGCACAAATGGTTTAACACGCTTAGTGTTGCTCGTAAAGTAGCGCTGGTTGATATGTGTTTTAACCTCGGTTTGCCAAGACTACTAAAGTTTAAGTTGATGATTGTTGCGTTAAAAACGGGTAATTATGAGCTTGTTGCTAAAGAAATGCTAGACAGCAAGTGGGACAACACGCAACAACACTAGCATTTATGATGAAAAACAACGCTTTATAAGCAAAAAGTTGGCTGGTAACAGCTTGCTTTTGTAGAGTGCATTTGACTCCCCCAAGTGTGCTCTACAAAAGATAAATGGAGATTAAAAAAATGGCAAAACTAACACAGAAACAACAATAGTTTAGACGTAACTTGCTGGGCAAGATACACCAGTCTGAGCGTTATTTAGCATTTTATAAAGCCAACGGAGAGGATGTTTATCGCACAATGCTACAAGACAGCTTTAATAAGCACAGTGCTGTGGATTTAACCATTAATTAATTACTTTATTGGACTTTTTACTGGGTAAAACTAACGCCTTATTTGATGCAATAACCAGCAACCAAGCACACTTGGATGCAAGTATCTCGCGTGAAAAATATCCCTGCACTAATACGGTTTATCAACAATAACACAGGCGAAACTTTTTTAAACGTTGAAAGCTTAAAGTAAGCAACAAGTCAGCGGTATTTTAGCTGCGCTGAACAAAATGCGTCCAAAGAGTGGTCAACAAACAAAAACTAAACAAAAAAAAGACGGCGCTACGTATTTTACCCTAGTTGCTTAAATGAGAAAACTAAAGTCACTGGCACAACTAATGACGTAGTGGTTGAGCGTTATAGGAGATGCCCCGCTTGTGGTTACGGTTTTATGACGATTAAAGGGTTAAAAGCCGACCCAACTTGGAAAATAAATACGCAGTACTCAGATGCTAAAGTTGCGGTAATTTTAAAAAAGAGCCACCGTGGCGCAAAACAACAGAAGATGTTCTAATGATTGGAAGAATACGCCAAAAGCCAGCCTATTTTTTAAACTCCCATTGTGGCAAAGCACAGGGTGAAAACGACACTTACGCTCTTAGCACTAGTGCAGCAAGTGGCTCACCCATCGTGCAGAGTCAGAAAACAGGTAAAGCTTTCACACTGGAATGGCAAGAGATTTTAGAGCTAGCTGAAGAGGCTGGCATTAGCGATATAAAACAAGAGGTGCGCTAATGTTGTTATGTGATAACCGAAAATATGCACGCACAAGCCAGTGTGCACGAGCAGATAAAGACAAGCGTGGTGCTTTTAAGCAACACGGTGCGTTTAACGAGTTGGATTGTAGTTTTTTGTCCAGCGCAGAAAGCCACTAAGCACTAGATATTGGCAAGCAGAGCTAGCAATAGGGCTAATTGACAAACCATTTCACAAAAGAGGTCTTATGAGATATTTCACACTACAGAACCACCCAAAATTGCCAGAGTTTCATGGGCAAGAGTACCCTTATTGCCAAGGCTTGAAAACGGAAAAAGAAATCATCAACATATTTTATAGATTTCACAAAAAATCCAATGTAATGTGGTGGTGTGACTCCTTACCATTCAAACTACCTGCATTTTTTGATCTTAATTATATTACCGACCACTGGGCTGTTAAATTTGTAACTAGAAAAGAGGATTTTTAATATGAACATGGTAACCATCAACAATAAAGACTATACAGCGAAGCAATTGGCTTTGATGTTTGATTGTAGTATTTCTTTTACACATAGAAAATACAGGTAAGGGGCGTGTACATTATCTGAATTTGAATTGAAAAGGTCAAAAAGGCGCACGTATTTATTAGGTGGTAAGCGCCACACAATCATGCAGCTATGCAACAAGAGTTCAGACTACAAAGCGGCCACAGAACCTTTTTAAGCCTTTCAATGCCATTGAAAAAAGAAGATCCAAGCATAATCAAACTATTGATTACATGAGCACTAATGGCATTACGATGCAAGACGAGCTACTTAAACTAGCCCTGAGGACTATATGAACACACTAGACTTTTTAAATGGCACAAGCTTAGTAGTTGATGACTTTAACGCCAATACTAACTTCATCATTAGTGATTTTCTTGCCGAAGGCTTAATCACGCTTTTTTATGCCGATGGCGGCAATGGCAAAAGTTGGCTAGGCTTTGCCATTGCAAAGCACTGCACACAGCTATCAAAGCAAGTCATTTACCTTGATTTTGACAATCCGCTGAGCGTTCTCTTAAAGAACGCAATATTAATGATCTATTAGTTGCAAGCCATCCTACCTTGCAATACGTACAACGCTCTAAAAGCGTACTAACACCGCCCGACTTATTAGAGCGCTTAAGTGATGACGCTGTTTTCGTGACGCTTATGCTAATTGCGTGTTTGTATTTGACAGCTTGTGCAACTTTACAAATATCAATAATGATAATGATAATGTTACCATGCAGTGTTTCACGCAAATAATGAACTTACGCGAGGCAGGCGCAACCGTGGTAGTACCACATCATTCTAACAAAGACGGCAAGAATTACCAAGGATCCAACAACATTAGAAACTCAGTTGACAACATGTACCAATTAAGCAAACTACCCAGTGAAGATGGCAGGCTACACCTCCACCTTCAGGTTAAAAAAGAGCGCTGCGCTATTATACTGACCAAGCCTTAGTGATTGACCCAAAAACACTGGATATTGAAGTTACCGATGTGAGCAAAGCACTCATTTCTGACGAGAAAAATGCCTTCATAGAAGGTGTTAGCGCAAAACTTGCCCAAGGGAAAATGCAACAAAACAAAACTGCTCGCTGCATTGGGTAGAAATAAGGACGACAAGACCGCTAAAAATGGCTTGACGAGTTTGATGGCACGTACTGGATGAGTGAGAAAAAAGCAGGTATGTTCACTTGTCAACTTAAAGACAACAGTTGTAGCAGTAGTAATAATTGTACGACCGATGAAATTATCAAATATCGTGTTATGAAAAAGTTAGCTGGCTTTGACCGTTGGAAACCAGCGGGCGGTAGTTGTATCTTTGGCTCAGAACATGAAGCAGAAACGTTTATTACTGAAGAACAAAAAAAGATTTAGCGTCGACCACAGGCTTTCAAAACTGTACTTATAAAGCTGAAACTATTTTTTTAGAAAATGAGCTACTTATTGCAAAGACACAAGCCTCCCTTGCAGTTCTTACTAAGCAAGCTGCGAGCTATTAGTTATGCGCACAGTTGATGCCGCTGCACTTGTTTGTTTTTTCCAGTTTCTGCTGGTATTTCTCAAGCACCTCAACATGCGGGTGATTATTAGCAGCAAGGTTGCAAAGTCCATGATGATCACTTTCTTTATTCAGCTGAGTTGGCTGGTTAGCTCAGGGCTTGGTATTAAAGGTTTTTTAGAGGGTGATTTATTGATCGTTGCCGTTTTTCTACTCTCAGATGTGGCAGGTGTTTGGTTTAATTTTAAGTTTGATGCTTGAGTTATTATTTGAACTTCAAAGAACAACCAAAGGGCGAAAAAATACTCGTGGTGTTTACTTGTTTCAGTCTTGTGAGCTTACAGAAAATTACACGCAGATAAACGAAGTTACAAAAATCAAAGCCTCATTGAGCTATTTAGAGAAAAGACGTGGCTTATTGCCAACTACAAAGTGGAACGGCGAATCTGATAATCAGTACATCTGTAGGCTACGCAAACTACAAGCAATTGACAAAAAAGACTCACTGACAATTGAGTTGAACTAATAACGCTTAAATACTCTAAAGCAACTAACTGACAAGGGTTTAGGTGGTTATCCTTATTCTAACTATCAATTTTTTAAAAGTTGGTAGTTAGAATAAATAAGTTGTTTTGTCATTCATTTATGATGAATAAAACTATCTGTCTATCAAAATATGTAAAAAATGATTAATAAGACTGTATCCATCTCTAAATGATAGCTCTTTAACAACTTACTAGTTAAAAAATGCTGCTTTGTTTACTTGTCGCACCATGATTGTTTTTTGCCGCCAAAATAGCGAAAAGCGAGGTTTTGGTCAATAAGTGCATCTGCAACATCTACACCATCAGCAAATAAACGCCCAACAATGCGGGAAGCATTTACCTTGGCCGGTTTGTTTTAAAGTGATCACTTTAGCGGTTTTGAGTGTGGCTCTGGGTTTGTCACGGGCAATCTTGGCAAGACGTTTTTCACTTTGGCATTTGCTGCGTATCTCAAGGGTATCAATGCCATAGATACGGATACCAATGTTATTGTACAGCATCGGCTCGGTGCAGTTGACTAAATTAACACGAATGGTATCGCCATCGTAGACTTTAAGAACTTTGGTAACTTAAAAAGTACGATATATTTTTTGAGCTGCGTGAGTGGCGCTTATAATTGATAAACAAGCAGCAATTAATACAACCCTTGCCTGCGCGCTTTTATTTTTCAACGTTATATTTTTTACGTATCACACCATTGTTAGCAGCATCATAAGATATATTAAGTTTTTTGGCGATTAGGGTTAACTTCTCCTCAAAACCAGTAATGCCTTTTATGAGACCTTCTTTATCATTCAATAATGCCATTACTTTTAGATTTGTATCTTTAAATGTTCGTGATTCAACAGCCTCTACTTTCCACTCCCAACCTTGGTCGCCTGAGTTTCCACCGCCATCAGGTGCATAATCTGCCATTGCATACAGATAGTCAGAATTTTGAGTCAGACTTTCTGTCTGAATAGAGTTTGATGTAAATAACCTCTGCATCTGCTTCACCTTGCTTATCAATAGCCGCTTTCATCGCAGTTTGTGCTAGTTGCTCAAATGTATTTGCTTTTTGAGAGACGATTGTAAACCCAAGCCTGTCTCTACCGCCAAAGCCAATATCATCTGTATTGCCGACTACTTCATAGGCTTGGGCTTGTTTTAAGTTAAAAAGCAGTCTGTTTATCATCTCGCAAAACAGCGGGTATATCGCCTTTGTCGTCAAACGGCATAAAACTACGCTTTGAGGCTGTTTCAGAACCGAATTGGTGCGTGGCAGGATACGGATAGCCGTTGACGTGAGCATTAGTGCCAATCGTGACATTCGTGTTGTCGTGTATGGCTGCTGTGGTTTCTTGTAAGCGTCCGCTTTCATATAAAGGCTTGCCTTTTTAAACTTGAGTGTTGATGCTGCCAATGGCTGCCATGGTTTACCCCACGGGCTTGTTCCCCAATGGTATTGAGCAGTTGATTGGCTATTTCTGCCATAACGGGGCGTACTTCTTTGTAATTAATTTTCCCACCTCTTCTAAAAATTCGGTACGCCATTTCACTCACATCTAATAAGTCGTCATGTGCGCTGCTCGGATAAGTATCAAGCTCTTCGATAAGTAGTGCATCTTTTGCGCAAACTAAAAAATAGTACCATCATTAACTAAAGGTGCAATACTGTCAATCCTTAATACCTTGGGTGCAGTGTTGCGTAGTTCTTTAACGCTCAGCGGAATATCTATACTTTTTGCTTCTTTTTTTAACACATCTTTAAAAAATTCTTAGAACGCCGCCACTTCACAAGTGATGGTGGTGGGTGCGATGGCGCTGAGTTTTGAATATTGAGCGATAATGCGAGGGATGAGTTTAACGGGGCTCATGCGGTAACCTTTAACACTTAAGTAAAATTTATCATCTTTTTTACTTAGTGTAGCTACACTAAGGTAGTCACCTTTTTTCTTGCCCATTGCTGAATCTAAACCTATCCAGTATATGTCGCATACTGGCATTTTATCAAAAGTGGTATATTTATCAAATAATAGCCCCTCTTTTGATAACCGTGTATTTTGATACTCTGACATAAATGAATCTATATCCTCGAAATATTCATCCATAATCTCTTTAACATTAATCTCTGGGTCATCTAATACCCATTTTTTATGGGTTTAGCATATCAGTATCATCAGGAAACTTACGTACCGGTGGAAAATCAAAGCTTACAAAGTCTTTACGCGTACTTAAGTACGGCAATAGCTCATCATTGTGCAATACAGTGCCTACTACTAATGTGTACTCCTTCTTTAAACTCGGTAATTTCATTACCGCTTTCTTGAACCAGTTCTCAAGTTTTTTGCGCTGTTGTTTGCTTTCTACTTATTCATCATTTTCGATATCATCAACAATAATTAAATCGGGTCTGAATGCTAGAAATTTAATACCCCCTTAGTTTTTTACCTGAACCATAGCCTTTTATACGACACAAAAGCCCATCAACGCTAATGACTATGTTTTTCTCCCTCCATGTTTTTGGAAAGCTTAGGTTAAAATCATATCTAAAATTTGCATTGCCCTCGCATTCTGTTTTAAAAAACTCAAACAACTCTCCGACAGTATCCTCCGTTGCATCAATTACAACTACGCTCCTAACTTCTTGTTTTGCAACTTTCCAAAGCGTGAAAAGCTAACTTAGTGTTGTCGTTTTTGCGCTGTTTCGATAAGCTTTAAATACCAGCTTTTTGTGTTGCTTTGTTAATTACTCGATATTTTTATGTACGAACTTACGAAAATGCGAACTGTCGGTCTTTGCACCTTTGATGTGGTTCGGGAAGTATGTTTTTATAAACGTCAAAAAATCATCTTTGGCGCGTTTAATGCGCTTGTCTTTGCCCTTGTCTGCAAGCCTTGGCAAGGCTTTTAAGTAAAGGGAAAGTTCGCTGATATCTTTGGCATTCACTGAATTATTTGAGTATCTTGCTGACGATTGTGTCTGCATTTTGGCTTAGAAATCCAATCACACAGGTCGCTTATGCCTCTAGCGCCATTTGTGAAATATTGTGAATGATATCTTTTGCAACTGCCGCGGTGTTTACCTTAGGGTTGTCTTTTTGAGCTTATAGTAAGTGCCAATGTATTTACTGATTGTGTTGATCTGTTTCTCAGGCTTGGACGCATCTAAATCTTTAAGTGCTGACTCAAACGAGTGGATAAGCAGTGACACGAACTCTTGCTCTGAACCCTTGGTATCTGCACTGTCAATTGCTTTTAAAAAGCGTAAATTATCCCAGTCCACGCCTTTTTACCAAGTCTGTCGTTTTGTAGTTGTGTATCGTTGTTCTTGAGAGTGATAAAAGCGTTGCAATATCTTTAATCGTCATGTGCTTATCAACAAATAAGCGCCTTGCTTTACTGGTGCTTTACGTTCATTTTTTTAAAATTGTTTCTGCATGTCTATCGCTAAAAAGTAGTTGTAATAAGAAGTAGCCGAGCGTACCAGCAAGTGCCGCACTGGCAAGCCAATAATCAAAAGTATGTGTCCAACCGAACTTGTCAATAATAACAGGTGCTGAAATAAACCCAATAACTGCACCGATTATGAACCGCTGAAACATTAACAAATTATTACTCTCTTTAGAGTTAAATACGACCGCAATTGCACTGCCCATGACTGAGCCTAGAACTTTGGCTAGAAAAGTTTCATTTAACATACTCATCCCTTGTTTGTTCTAATCTAATTTGACAATCAACACAGTGCGTTGCCATTGGCTGTACACTTATAAATGCTCGTCGCTTAACACTTCAGCATACCCGTAACACACGACTTCTTCGCCGCGCCATTCGTCAAAACATTGGCTAAAAGTTTGCCCGCTTTGGCTTTGGTTTAGCCTTACTTGGTGTTCTCTAAGTGCGATATCGCGTGCCATTTCTTCATGTTTTGTCGCCGTGTCTGATTGATCCATGTGCTAGCCTTTATTGAATAATTTAGGTGTTATTTTCTCAGCGCTACGACCCACCACATAACCCCTAAGCCGATTTGTAATAATGTCCACGCTTGGAGTGCAAGTGGTGTACCGAGCCAGCTGAAGCTACCTGCCACCACTAATGCTAAAAATACCAACATTGTTATGATGGGTCGCCATGATTTTTGTAACCATGAGCCATCTTGGGCTTCAGCAACAATGATGTTTGATTGGGCTGAGAGTAGTTGCTTTTCATAATCCAGTAACTTGAGTCCCATTTTGCTTTCAATTTTTGCTAGCTCGTTTTTTAAAACTAATCGCTCTTCATCTGAAGTGTATAAGTCATCAACCAAATCAGTGACGGGCTTGATGGCACTTGTTAAAAATTTCCAGATCATGTCTATACCTCAAAAAAGCTGTAGCTGCCATCAGCGGCTTTAATTGTTGCAATTTCAAAATCAATAATACTAGTGTCAACTAATACACCGTAATTTTTATAGTCGTTTTCATCAGTGTATATCTCAAATAACGTTAAGCCTTTTTTAATTTTATTTGGTGAATTGTCAATGACTGCTTGTATGGTTGCACTCTCATCAGCTGAATAATCTTTAGCAATTGATTGAGGTAAGTCTATTTTTTCTAGCATTTTTATTTCTCCTTTGTTAAAAAAGTTTCAGGCTCAAAGCCCAATACAACTAACTCAATTTGATACACAATCAACCCTTTGATTGCGTATGGTCTTAATGTCGCCAATTTCTATTTTTGCGTTGTTTTTCCAGTCTTCAACTAATGGGTTTAACACTGCGTCTAGTGGCTGATACGCAAGTGCTTTATTAGCGCTTGCAGTTTTAATTGCTACAAAACACTTAAACACATAATCAAAATCACTAATACTGGCATTATTAACTTTGATATTGTCAAATATCAAGTATGTGCCACGTGTATTGATTGCATCTTGCAGCAAAGTAATTTTTGGCAACACTTGAGTGATGAGTTCTTGTGCTTTGTTAATTGCTATCATAAGTACGCGTTTATCCTTATTTTTACTTTTGTTGGCGTTAAATCAGTTATGCCTTCAGCATTCACTTTTGCCTTAGTGGTTTGAATGTGTTTAAGCGCAGCTTGATAGGCTTTAAAGACACTCTCAGTAATCCACTCGTGCATTGGTGGGATTGGGTGGCTGGTAAATCACCTAACCATGCGTAATCAATCGTGTGGTCTGCTGTGGTAATCTTTGTTGCAATATCTAAGTATTTACTCTCAGGCTTTTTCTTAAAGTTAGTAAACAGTTTATTAATGCCTTTTGTGAGTGCTCGTATGTTTGTTAAATTAAAATCAGCCATTATTCTTCTCCTTTGTTGTTGTTTAATCCGAGTTGTACCATGATGCTGTTGTCAACTGTGTCTTTAATATCGCCTTGTTCATCGGGTGTAAGATTGTTGTTGTCGGTTTTTGGTGTGGCTTCTGCCTCACCCTTTAAAAATGCAGTTAGTGAATTTTCATCCAGCGTTAAGGCAAACTCTTTTTTGGCGGGCAATAATTGCCCTAAGTTGATTGCTGTATCAATCTGTAGTGTGTTAAATTCGGCTTACAATTCTTCGCTTTTTTGTTGCAGCGCCGCTTTATCGTTTTATTGGTTTCTTTTAAAGCGTTGTTGTCTTGCTTGAGCTGCTTAAACTCTTGTTTTTCACTATCAGTCATTGTGTTCTCCTGTGGTTGACTTGTTGTTTGAGTCTCATTTAGAGCCTCGTTTAAAAGATTAGGTTTTGTAACCAACCCAACCCCATTCAAATTGAATACTTTTTTACTTTCGTAATCAATCAAAAATTCTGAGCTTAGGTATTTAAAAGCTTTGCGCTTGATTAAATCCCTCGCCCGCATCATTAAGTTCGAGTGTTGCATAAATACCGTCGTCCCTGAGTTCAAAATTACTAAACCAGCCTTGGGCTTCGCTGCGCCACTCGTGATTTTTGGTGAGTGGCAAATCTAGTGCATTTTTTTTAGGTCTTTTAAAAAAGCTTTGCCGTCAACGTTAAAATATCGTCCGTCAATACCCTTTATTTCTCCCACTGGTGTAATGCGTAATTTGTCTTTTAGCGCATCTAGTGAAACTGAGCATAACGCTTGAATTAATAATCTGTTCATTTGTTCCTTGGTTTTGTAAGTTAGTGCGAATTACTCTCTTTTGCTCTAAATGTCGCAATTCATATACCTCTATATGGATTAAACGTAATAATTTTGTATGGATAATTTGTACCGTCTTAATAAAAAACAAAGTGTATGACGCAGGTGGGCAAAATTTCACAAATCAAAAATAACGCGCAATCAACGGCGTGTGCTGATGTTTGTGGGCGTTTAACCCCTTTTTTGCCTGTCTTGCAAATAGCTAACTCATTTAAAAAACACTGGACACCTTTAAGGGCGGGTGAACAAGTCTTGGTGCTTGATGAAGCGTTTGTTATCCGCGGTATTTTTTGCCATGATTTATCAGAGCCAAGTGGCGCTAGTGCTGATATTGACATTACTGAGCATGAAGACGGTACGTGTATTGAATACAGCGTAGCGTCTAAAACAATGACGATTAACGCCGTAAACACTGTTAATGTTAATGTGACAATTATTAATGTATCTGGCTTGGGTGATGATGTGGTGGTGAATGGTATTAGCCTTGTTAATCACACACATCCGAAAAATTCAGGCAACCACTTCGGCGGCAATGCAAATACGAGTAAACCAAATTAATATGAGTACAACAATACAACCCTACAACTCAAAGATTTATCTTTTAAAGATATTGATTTTATTGGCGTGTCTGGCGTTCGTGAAACTAGCGTAAAGCAATATACATAGTATTGCCAACAACATATTACGCATTTTAATGACCCCGCCTTGGTGAGCGCGCTATGCGCCCTGATTTTAGCTCTAATTTGCACTTATTAAGCGACAGGGATTTTAACGGCGAGTGGCGCATATTCGCGACGCGTTGGATTTTTGAAGCGATTTCAAAATAGGAGAGCCAAGGGTTAAGTTTAAATATTGACGGCTTGACTGGGCGGCATAGTTTTTATATCGAGGTTGCAAATAGTTTGATATTAATAAATTGCCTGATTTTGATGTATTCGATATGCCTACTTTTGAGCAAGCATTGACCACTAATTTAGAACTTTTAAAAACACTAGACCTGACCTATATACCGATAGAGGGTGACGAGCGACTATTATTGCTTGAAGCTTTTAATTATCGTGAGGTTGATAAGTATCATAAGTTTGTCGCGCAGCTAAAAAGTTTGTTACTACTTTACGCCAAGAGTGATGCGCTAGATATTGTAGCTGTTGATTATGGTGTTAGCAGGCTTAGTGGTGAATCTGATGAAGCATTCAGACAGCGTGTTGCAGATAGTGTTTTTTGGCCATTCAACGGTGGGCTCTATTGAGGGCTATAAGTTTCATGCAAAGAGCGTAGATAGCTTGATTGATGGGGTGCATGCTTTTAGCCCGAAAATTGGATTTATTACGATCGTAATTACATCAAGTATCGGCGCTATTAGTAATGAATTATTGCTGCGTGTTGGTGAGACTGTAAGCAACAAAAAAGTACGCCAGCTGACTGATAATGTCAGCGTTGTTCGCGCGGTTAAAAACCAACGACTATTTTTTCATCTAAATTATTGAGCTCAATAATTTAGATGAAAAAATAGGTATTGAAGAAAATATTTTAAGCGGCTTTGCTACTCAACTCAAAATAGGGCAGAATTTAACGTACTCTGAAATCATCAATAAACTGCATATAAATGGTGTTTATAGAGTGCATTTAAAAAGCCAAGCTAAAGATGAGGATGTGCTTTGCTTGGATACTGAAATTATTAGCATCAGCAGTGTGCAATTAACTTTTAAGCGTGGAGGTTTAAATGCCTGATTTTCACATAATCTTACCGCCTGCTAGTGCTGGTATTGAAAAAGCATTAGACCAAGTTACTGACAAAATATTAAGCATTGATTTAACTGTGTTTGACATTAGCCCCAGAACTTGCGATAAAAAATTACTAAGGTTTTTAGCTCTGCAGCATAGCTTAAGCTTAAATGGTTTAGATGAATCTGAGCAAAGAGTATTGCTTGCTAATGCTAAACAAATACAGGGTACTGTTTATGCGGTAGAGACCGCACTACGTAGTGTCTTTAAAGATGCTCAAGTTAAAGAGTTTGATAAGCTTTTTATGTTTAGCTCCGTTGTGACCTTGGATAGTAATAAAGCGTATTCAGTGAACAAGTTTAATGCCTCCAAAGCACTTGCTAATTCAGTTAAGAACGCACGCAGCCGTTTTGGTGATTTTGAGGTACGTTTACCTGAAACAATTGCCAATATTAGTGTTCAGAGAGAAATGCAATGGATGCTTTAAATACTCAAGCAACTGATTATGGTTTTGCACAGCAATCTAAAAGCCAACGCAAAGAAATATCAGCTGATTGGCGCCACAAACGCATGACGCTGTAGATAGTGCATTACAAGTCTTTTTTGAAATGCAGATTGCAACTAGTTATTTTGATGCTGGGGGTGTTTTAACTTTTGTGCTTAATTTGCCTATTGCGCAAAACTTTAATCAATATCTTCATAAAATTACAATCATTGACACAGATAACAAGGTTGTTGTTAATTCTGACACCCCTAGGGTGGCTTTAGTTAAAGGTATTGGTGGTACGGTGACTATTAAAAAAGTAGCTATTGCTACAAGGCAGTACTGGCAAGGTTGTTTTTAAAGCTAGTGACTACGTTACCAATACTGAAATGAGCACCTTGTGGTTGCCAAAAATTGCAACTCAGTCTGCTCATTTAACTAATAAAAACAACCTGCACGGCGTAACAGCACAACAAGTGGGCCAGTAACACAAACACAATTAAACATTGCTTTAGCGAGTATTAATAATTTAGTCTGTGGCAATAATGGCAATAAATCAAGATTTTCGATGATTATTCCACCGGGCGACACTTATAGAGTGCCTGGATATGGCAAAGTATACGAGTTGAGGTAGCTTATGATTCACTGTATCAATACAAAAACAGCTGAGGTTTTTGGCTTTGAAACGCTAAAAAATTACAAAAAGTCGGGCAATAAATTAACCCTCCTTGATGATAATTTATCAACCGATTTGGCATTTTTGAAAGTTGAAAATGGCAATGTTTTTGTAAACGAAATTAAACGCAAAGAACAGTATAGGCAAAGAATAACATCCGCTACATCAAACCATCAAACCATCAAACCATCAAACCATCAAACCATCAAATAGAGCTAGCGCCATTTTCGCCGCGAAAATTAGCAGAATATACAACTAAAACCACTTTGTCTAAATTTGCACTCAAAAATGAGGCAACTGCTGTTAGAAAGTTACAAGCTGAAGCTGATGATAAGAATATCAGCGTAGAACAACTAACCAGCCTTATTTTATCAAAGCACTTTAATGTGTTTAGAGCTTCTCAGCAATTAAACATTGCTGAGAAAAAGGCACTTGCAGATATTAAAGCGGCGAATAGTAAAAATGAACTGGAAATAATAATAACTAACTTTGAAAAATGGAGCAAAAAAGATGAGTCACCTAACCTCAAAACGGTACAAATTATCCGCAGAATGGAAACCAATTTTAGAAAATGAGACAGGTACTATTCTGCCTATTATTCTTGGCGGTGTCATTATTTGTGTTGGTATTCTTGATGAGAGTAATGCGATACCACTGTCGCTAGAGGGTGTTTCATTTAATCAACCTGTCAGTCTATGGGTAAAGGACAGAAGCTCCAACTTCGGGCATACAGTTTTAGGAGTAATCAAGTGATCTATGTTGTTTCAAAAAACAAAATACCCCCACCCTTGTCTGTTGTCAACAGCCAGTCAAGAATTACAATAAATAGCAGCAATCCAGTCTTCATCATGCAAGGCGAGGTTGAAGTTTTGACACCATGCAAGCTTGAAATAAGTGGCACAATTGCGGGTACTTTTTACCACGTCTGTGGAATTGCAGTTTATGTTGACGACGTTGCAATCAACAAGGGCACGGGTAGGAATTTATGTCATATTGATTGTATGAATGTGTATTACAGCAATGGTAATAATGGTTGGTTAATGCACATGCCGTACAACACATCGTCTGTCGTTTTAAACGTTGGCATTCATACCATAAAAATTGGCGTGATTTGCAAGTGGAGTGGTACTAAAAGAACTACGCGCGTTAACGATCGTTCTAGTAATGACATGGCCAGTTCTAGCAATTTAATCGTAAGGGAGTTATAACAATGGATGATGTAGAAAGAGATTTAATTTTAAGTGAAGGTAAAAAAATAGGTGATTTCGAATTTAATGAACATAGGGCACATCAGTTTCTTAACATTATAAATACCATGATTAGCCTGGAAATTGAGAGCTTTCCTTGGAAAAAAGTGGCAGACGAAAATGGAGAAAGAGAGACGGTTAATCTTAGTATCGAATAAGCCAAAAAAATAGCGCTTGTTATAGTTAAAGAATTAAACAGGGGTAAGTTAGGCTCTAGTTTTACAACTGCTACAAAAAAACGCTGAGAAAAGGTTAGGCGCAATTAATAGTAGGCTTGGCAGTATTAAAACTCAGTTTTCTACCATGCGGAGGTGAGATGGTCGCAGCTGGTGGCGCGGCTTTTGCAATGGGTAAGTCGTACTCGTTGGCCACGGATGAACTGCAAGCACAAGGACAGCTTGCATCACTTGAAATATCTGAGCGAGGTATACAAGCAATCACTAAAGCTGGTAGTGGAATGGTGACTCAGTTTGGGCAAATAACAGCGCCGCAGTTTATCAAAGCGAGTTATGACATTAAGAGTGATATTGCTAGTTTGAGTGAGAGTGGCGTTAAAGACTTCACAAAAATGGCAGCAACTAACTACTGCAGTAGCAACTAAGGCATCGGTTGAGCAAATGACTAAGTTGTACGCTTTTAGGGTATGGTATTTTTCGCACAGATTTTGGTTCTGATATAGGTTTTGGCAAGTCTTTTAGTGGTTCCGTTGCTCAGTCTGTGCAATCGTTTAGAACGGATAGTTCTGATTTGTCACAAGGATTATCAAACATTGGTGCGTCGGCGAAAGCGATGGGGTATCATTGGCTGAAGAGTTGGCTATTACCGGCGTGAGCAAGTCTGCTTTTAGTTCTGCTAGTGAGTCAGCCACTGGATATAAAGCGTTTTTAAATGGTGTGGGCAAGGCACAGGAAAAACTCGGAATACAGTTCACAGACAGTAACGGTAAGATGTTGCCAATGGTTGACGTGTTGGATAATTTTAAGTCTGAGTTTAGTGATTTACAAAATGTAGAAGTTCAAGACAAAATTAAAGAAGCGTTCGGGTTTGATGACGCTAAAAAAATCATTATGGCATTGATTGATAAATCGGGTGATTTGGTTAAGGCTCAGAGTGATATTGAATATGCAATGGCAAACGGTATGGCAAAGTCTGATCAAATAGCAAAGGCGATGGACAGAGGTTACGGGTTTGCAAAAATTGGACATTCTGTAGAGTATCTAGGTTTACACCTTTGGCAAAATATTAGAGCCTGCTATTAATATGGTTACTGTTGGTTTTGGCGCTTTAGCAAAAGGAATAACTTGGGCAGATGAAAAACTACCTTGGTTAACAACAACTATCGTTAGTTTAGGTGTTGGTGTTTTAAAGGTTTCTATTGTTGCTATAAAGGCTGCGGAAGTTAGCTTGGTAACTTGTCACACTTAGTACATCTAAATCACTCTTAGGTTTAACCACTAAGTTAGGGATTCTAAACGTTAGTATGTTGGCTAGTAGCATTAAAACCAAAACAATTACTGCCGCACAAGCGCTGTGGTCAATTGGCGCTAAAGCTGCGACTACATCGCAGTGGCTGTTAAATACAGCACTTAATGCTAACCCAATTGGCGTAATAATTGCTGGTGTTGGAGCACTAACAGCAGGTGTTGTATATCTTTATAAAAACTTTGAACCCTTTACTAAGTTGATTGACGCGGTATGGGCTAAGATTAAAGGGGTTTTTAGTTTTATTGTAGATAGTGCTGGCATGGTTAGTGGTGTATTTTCGACTATTGGAAACTGGTTTGGTGATGATGGCGATAAAGAGCCAACTGCTACCACTGCTGCAACTAAAAAGACTTTAGCGGGTATAACCCGAGTAGTAAGCTAGATGTAGAGCGCGCTTTTGGAAAGGCACTGAACAATAGCAATACTTCTCTACTGGATGAGGACTTGTAATGCTGTGTTTGCTTAATGATTTTTTGTTTGAGTCTAATGGTGTTAATTTAGATAGCTTGAAACAATCTCACAGTTATAGATTTTGAACGCTTAGCGACGTTAAATCATTTCGACATTTGGCAAGCCGTGGGTCAATATGAGCAAGATATTACATTGAGTGGTGCGTTTGTTAAACAACCTAACTCAAGCCTTGAGAATTTAGAGGTGATTGCACGTGTTAAGGGTGTTGTAACTTTAGCGTTTGAAAATGGTAAAGCCTTTAAAAGTAGTTATTTAGAAAATAGAGACTGATAAGTCTTTATTTTTAAAGTATGGGGAGTTTTTAAAGCAAGACTTTTAAGTCTCTCTAGGTGTTGTTTATGGATAAGGTTACAGTTATTTATCAAGGCACTAGATTAGATACTCTGGTGCACGAACATTATGGTGACTTGTCTATGTATGATTTGGTGTTAGGTGCTAATCTTTTAATTGATGCTACGGCTTTAGATGTTGGTGATGTGGTTAATATGCCGCAAAGAAAAACCACCAGTGAAGAGGATGCGTTATGGTAACCCCAAACTTTAGAATTATAGTAAATAGCAAGGATGTGACTAACAATATTAGGCGTTATTTAATAAGTATTTCTGTTACTGACAATGAAAAAGACGAGGCTGATGAGTTGGTGATATCAGTGTCAAAGAAATTCAAGAGGCCTAGTTATAAAGATGAAATAAAGGTGTAGTCAGGTTATTTACTTTTGCTGGCTTGTTCTTTGTGTAAACAACTAATGTCAAAGACAATAAAGTGCTAACAATAAGTGCGGCAGGGGTTGATTTTAGTGGCGGTTTAAAAGAACGCTGAAATTTAAATTATGATGTGGGTACATTGTCGCAATTGGCTGATGTTATTGCACAGCAGCATGGTCTAAAAATAAGAGCTAATACTGATATTTTAACTGGCATTATTCAGCAATACAATAAGTCTGATACTGATTTGTTGAACCGTTTGGCGAAAGACAACAATCTAGTTTTTAACATAAAAAATAACTTGTTGTATTTAATGGATAAGTCTGCTGATATGCCCTACGTGTGTGTTGATATTGACCGTTGTATTGATAGTGATATTACTTACTCAAATAAAAAACTTTATAGGTCGTGTAAGGCTGTTTATCACAACACGAAAACAACTAAACAACTAAACAACTAAACAACTAAACAACTAAACAACTAAACAACTAAACAACTAAACAACTAAACAACTAAACAACTAAACAACTAAACAACTAAACAACTAAACAACTAAACAACTAAACAACACACTTTAATCGCAGGCAAGGGCTCACACCCGCGATTAGTGTTAAAAAACAATTTAGTAATGACACTGAGGCTTTGGCTTGTGCAGAAAATACGTTCCTCAAGGCTAATAAATCAACTGTAGTAAGTAGCTTAACAATGCGTGGACGTGTGGTCTTTGCTGGCAGTGAACTATCTTTAGATAATCATATTTATCAAATCATTAAGGTTGCCCATGTGCTGGACAAGGCTTGGAAAACCACACTAAGTTTTGAAAGCTTGAAAGGAGGCGGCTTTTAAGAAAAGAAGAGCGATGATTAGTAATGCGCCAACACTAACAAGCAACCTCACCCATACTACAACTATGAGTAAGCACGGCTCTCCACAGTTCGCGAACTGCAAGGGTTATTTTAAACGACTTTAAAAGGAACTCAAAAAATGAAACACAAACCAATAATCCCTTGGATGGGGGGAAGAAGACTAGCAAAAGAAATATTACCTTTAATACCAAAGCATACTTGTTATTGCGAGCCATTTGCAGGTGGCGCAGCGATATTGTTTTTAAAAGAGCCATCAAAAGCAGAGGGTTATAAATGATATAAATGGTGATTTAATTAATCTATATCGTGTCGTTAAACATCATTTAAACGAGTTTGTAACGCAGTTTAAATGGGTTTTAAGTTCTAGGCAGGTGTTTAAGTGGGAGAAAATGGCTAGTGTTGATACGTTGACTGATACCCAAAGAGCCGCACGGTTTTTTATCTTCAAAAGTTACGCTTTGGTGGCAAAGTAACTGGGCAAAGTTATGGTACATCAACTTTAGGTGCATCAAGGCTAAACTTACTACGTATTGAGGAAAGATTTAAGCCAAGCACATTTAAGGCTATCTAGTGTCAATATTGAGCACATGGCTTGGGATGACTGCGTCAAACGTTATGACCGCCCGCATTCATTCTTTCTTTCTTTTATCTTGACCGACCTTATTGGCTTACAGAAGGTTATACAGTTGATTTTGAATGGCTGCATTATGAAAAAATGGCAGAGCTTATGCAAAATTGTGAAGGCAAGTTCTTGCTTTCAATTAATGACCACAGTGATATTAAATCACTTTTTAAAGGTTTTACTATTAAGACTGTTGGAATTAAGTACACTGTAGGCAGCTCTAAATCAAGCACAAAGAAATCAAATGAACTGCTTATCATGAATTATTAACCCCAGTTCTTTCTAGCCTCACTGGGCTTTTGTGTGTAAAGTTCAGTGTTAAATTTCTCAAGGGAAAAGATTAAATCTATAAGTGCGTTCAAAATGAACCTTTAATCGCCCCAAGGGCCTATTGTTAAAACAAAAGCACTTAAATACCTAAAACAGCCTAGAGTTTACACTTAGAACACTTATTTACACTTACCTTGGTCTTCTTTGACTTTTTCATAGATATACAAAAATGTGTGTGGAATTAAATCTTCTCCTGCAAATATATCAGTTCTTATTTCTAATATTCTCATTTTCTCATTTTTTATTCCCCTTCTTTGCTTAATGTTAAATTTATAAATGACGATTTAAAAAGCCCTGTATTCTTATGTGATTTTTTATAAAAATAAATATCTGTTGTAATAGTATTTATTTTATTTATAATTTTTGCAGAAGTTATGCCATAAATAGTAGTGTTGAAACCATTAGAATTTTGCCAAAAAAAAATGTCCTTACTGCAATTATTCGTATCCGTGCAATAGCCATTTTGTACTAAAACTTCTTCCACTTTATCAATCATCTCGTATCCTTGTTTACTTAATCCAAGTCCAGCAAAACTAATTTCCACAATAGAAAGCAATAAGCTTTGGATTTGTACTGTTTTTTGATTTGTTCTAATGGTTGAGTTTCGTCTATTAGAATGATGTTTTTAAGTTTTTTTAGTATAGATATTTTATTTTAAATGTAGGTTACTAATAACAATTATTGTTCATTTTGTCAACAACTATTGTTTTCGTTTTATTTATTACAATAACTTTTTTTTAATTAGAGTTTGTAACATGGCACTTGGTAAAAGGATAAGAGACAGTCGTTCTTCTGAAAAAATCATTGATTTAGCCAAGGCTTTAAACACAACTGTTGAATGGCTAATGAGTGGAAAAAAGGAGGCAACCAAACAACTAAAAAACCAAGAACATCCAGAGAATAAAATAGTCATTAAGTTGTTCAACCAGTTATCAGACACTGATAAAAGAAAAATGATACAAACCATGGGAATACTTGCATTAAGTAATAAGTAGCTTCTTGGCTTGTGCTGTTTTGATGGTTGGACTAGGCTAATGCAAATTAGGCTTTTTATGGCCTTTGGTATGTTGTTTTACTAGGCTATTTTTAATAGATTGATTTTGATTATAAGACTTGTTGACAACAAACACAAACTCATTGCCACTCGCTAATATAGTGCTTTTATTCGCATTAGCCCTCCCTTCTTCATCTATCCATATCGCTCCACCGCTACTAACAACTGGCTTGAAGGAATAGGAGAAGGAATAGGGACAGGCTACTTTTATCATCATTTTTTACTCTACCTATCGCATTTAGTGTTGACAATAAACCATATTTTTTTGCTATTTTTGCTGCCCAGTTTTCCCCACCAAGTGGTGCTTGTCTATTGACGCTGTCTCTTATTTTATCTATTTCACTTTGAGATTGAGGTGTATTAACATAGGTCATCCAATCATCGAGTTGTGCATAAGGTTTGTGTAGTAATATTCTGTTATTAAAAACTCTTTCTGCCAATGAACCATACTGCCAATCTTGCGCTGTTTTGCTTAACGCCGCTCTTAATGCATTCGCCTCTATATAGCGTAACAATGTTAAGTAATAACCGTCCTTTTCAACTATAAAACTTGCCTTGCCAAACATGTCCTGAGGTTTTATTTTTCTTGTGATAATAGCGCACATGTGAGGTCATAACCTATTGTATAAATTTGCTCAAGCTATTTTCTTCTTGTGGCACAACTAATAAATGAAAATGATTAGGCAATAAGGCAATAAGGCAATAAGGCAATAAGGCAATAAGGCAATAAGGCAATAAGGCAATAAGGCAATAAGGCAATAAGGCAATAAGCATGTAATTCTATTTTTAGTCCTGTTTTTAACAAGGATAGAAAGAACTCATAATCATCCTCATCATCAAAAACTTGCATACGCATGTTACCTCTCTATTGATAATATGATAAATTCCGCCTTGGGCTTCTCCTCTTGGGAGGCGTAGCATTTTGATTTTTGATAATAAAAGATGGGGATTGTATCATAAAAAGTAGCCTGTTCCCATTACTCTCCCCATTACTTCTTCTTTACGAAGACATGAGCAATGTGTTTGTTTCGGTATATTTGTATCCCAAATCATCAGCAACAGTTTTGTAAGTAACCTTTCCTTGGCAAATATTCAATCCATTTAACAAATGTTTATCATTGCTTAGTGCTTTTTTCCAACCCTGATTGGCAATAGCAAGAGGCCCTGAAAGGATTGCATTATTAAGTACATAAGTAGAGGTAATTGGAACGGCACCTGGCATATTAGCAACACAATAGTGCACAACGCCATCTATAACATAGGTTGGGTCAACCGTACGTGGTCGCATGAGAGGTTTCAAAACAACCACCTTGGTCAATGGCAACATCAACCAAAACACTGCCTCGTTTCATAAAAGATAGCATGGTTTTATTAATGACCTTTGGCGCTTTCACCCCAGTAATTAAAACACCACCGATAATAAGATCAGCTCTAGTAATATACGCTTTTAATAAACTATCATTAGAATGCAAGACACGTGCCTTAGTGCCAAAATAATTACTAAGTTTTTCCACCGTATGGGCATTGGTATCAAGAATTGTTACATCTGCTTGTAAACCAACAGCCATTTGCGCTGCATTAAAGCCAACAATGCCTCCTCCAATAATCATCTTTTTATCCACCTATAAAAACAACAAGTTGTCGTAACTTAAACTGCATTTTTCCATAAAGAATACCAATTATTATGGATAGTTTTAATAAAAAAATGCTATTTTTAGCAGTTTTTATATAACAAATCCTTGCGTTTTTCTTGGGTTTTTTTGATGGATTGCTCTTTTCGCCAAGTATCAATATTAGCTTGATGCCCACTTAGTAATACTTCAGGCACTGCTTGATTGTCAATAACTTCAGGGTGTGTGTAGTGCGGATGGTCTAGTAAATTATTTGCAAAGGAGTCGTTTAATGAATCGGCATTACCAAGTACGTTTGGAATTTGCCGACCAATCGTATCAATAAGTACCATAGCTGCCAGCTCACCACCGCTAATAACGTAATCGCCAATGGAGATTTCCATATCAATATCGTGCTCAATAATTCGCTCGTCTACGCCTTCGTAGCGCCCACATAGTAGAGTAATTGAGTCAAGCGTAGATAATTCTTTAGCCAGTTTATGTTTGAGTGGTTGGCCTTGTGGTGATAGATAAATGACCTTAGTTTTTGGGTTTGATTGTTTGATTTTGTGAATGCAATCACGAATGGGCTTGACTTGCATCACCATACCAGCACCACCACCATAGGGTTTATCGTCAATATTTTTGTATTTATTGTTGCTAAACTCTCTGAGTTGCCAAGTGTGAATTGAGAGGTGTGATTTTTTGATGGCGCGCGCAATAACACCTTCATTCTCAATGGCATTAAACATATCAGGAAACAGAGTAATAACGTCAAAGCGCATGAACTAGGTGAGTATGTTTTTTAAAATGTGGTAATAGATATCGCTCAAATCTTCTAAATCCTGGATAGATACGCATTCATCAACTTGATGAATGGTGGCATTTAAAGGACCTAGTTCTACCACTTGAGCCTCTAAAATTGGCGCGATGAAACGTCCATCAGAAGTGCCGCCTGAGGTGGATAATTGGGTGTTAATATTTTTAACAGTTTTAATCGCATCAACACAGGCATTAACCAGTTCGCCCTTTGGAGTTAAAAATGAATAGCCAGAATGCTCCCAAGTGATTTGATATTCAAAATTGTGCTTATCTAAAATTACGCAAACTCGGCTTTTCAATTGCTCGTGAGTGTTTTGTGTGGAATAACGAAAGTTAAAAACAATATCGCCTTCACCCGGAATAACATTAGTCACCCCTGTGCCTGAGTGGATATTAGAGATTTGGAAACTGGTGGCTGGAAAATACTCATTACCCTCATCCCAAACCTCATTACACAAATCATTCAACGCTGGTATGACTAGGTGAATGGGATTATTTGCTAAATGTGGATAGGCAATGTGCCCTTGTTTGCCAATGACTTTTAAAGTACCATTTAAAGAGCCACGACGCCCATTTTTAATCACATCTCCTAACTCATTAGTAGCTGATGGCTCACCTACTAAGCAATAATCAACGGTTTGATTGATTTCTTTTAAATACTGCGCAACTTTAACAGTACCATCAATAGCAGGCCCTTCCTCGTCAGAGGTGATTAAATACCCAATTGAGCCTTTATGGTTAGGATAATCTTTAACAAATCTATCGGTTGCACTGAGCATGGCTGCCAAAGAGCCTTTCATGTCAGCTGTTCCACGACCATGCAACATACCCTCTTTAACTTGGGCAGAAAAAGGTGGCACATACCATTTTGACTCATCGCCCACAGGTACAACATCGGTGTGCCCTGCAAACACAAACACAGGAGATTGATGACCAC
This sequence comes from Abyssogena phaseoliformis symbiont OG214, assembly GCF_016592595.1. Taxonomy (NCBI): domain Bacteria; kingdom Pseudomonadati; phylum Pseudomonadota; class Gammaproteobacteria; species Abyssogena phaseoliformis symbiont. The sequence goes on along the minus strand of NZ_AP012977.1, from coordinate 174,161 downwards.
GTACTGCCCAAAAATTATCAACCTCACCAAATTTTAAATCAGTGATTTCAAAATTAAGACGGCTCAAATGATTGGTCATAATAGACTGGCAACCCTTGTCTTGTGGGGTAATAGAGTCTATACTGACGAACTTTTTTGCTAATTCTAAGGTTTTACTCATGGGATTATTTTACTTCCAAGTGAATGGATGGATTGTCAGCCACATTAATGACTTTGCTAAGCACTTGTATATCGCCCACACCTCGCATGGCAGAGCCAGTTGCACTAATACGTACTACTGCAATCACCTGCTCGTGGGTTGACAGTTGATTACCTTGTATAACAGAATCTTGGTCGGTTAAAATCACCTGGCCTGTAAAATCTTTTAACTTGATTTTTTTAATCGCAATTGGCATCGGTCTGCCCTTGGTTGCTTTGACATAAATCATGATAAAATCTTCGCTAGATCTTGACTTTAGTACCTCGTTAGACACATCAACATGCACACTAATAGAATGCTCAAGCGTGTTCTTACCCCCTTCAACCGCTTTTAACTCAGATAGGATATTAACCAAAGCTACTCGGTCAATACTACTTTTTGGTAGGGCATTAAGTGCACGTTGCCAAAGCCCTTTGGCCAAAAAAAAGTCTCGTTGGCTCACGGCAAACATACCTGCCAAATACAAGGCGTCTGGTGCATTCGGCTCAATCTCTAGGGCTTGTTTGATTAGCTTAACAGATTTATCTGAAAATTGATTATCACTAGCACTAATCATCATAGAGGCATACTCAACTAACAATCTTGGGTCTTTGGGGTTGATTTGATAAGACTTCTCATAAGCCTCTATTGATAAATCTAATTTTCCCAACTCAAAATACGTAAGCCCGAGCATTTTCCAAGCTTCAGAATCATTTTCGTTAGTTTGTAAATACTGCACAATTTTGTTAGCACTTTGTTCTAAACTTAATGGCTTTTCTGCACTTTCAAGTGGCTGACTCATGTTACTTTTTGGTGTCAAATATTGATAAACACCAATGGACATGACAGGTAGTAATACCAATATTAATATCAAAACCCATGTCTTGTTATGGGCATTATTTTGAATGTTACTTACTTGTTGGAGTTCAATAGCCAGTGTTGTTGAAATCTCTTCTTTGGCTTGGTTGAATTGTTTTTCATCAATCAAATTCTGGTGTAAATCTTGCTCAAGTTCTAGTAATTTTTGTTTGCCTAAGGCAATATTAGATCTTTCAAGATTAATGTCATTAGATTTAAGAGGGCGATATAAAAACCAAATTATCCAAATAGAAGAAGCAATCACCATCAAAGCAAACCATAGATATAAACTCATCCTTTCACCCTTAATCGATATCTTCTGTCAAATGCAGCTAATAACGCGCCTAATGCAATCAATAACCCTCCTAGCCAAATCCAGCGTATGAGTGGCTTGTAATAAATTCTTAAACTCCATGAATCGTCCTCTAAAGACTCGCCCAGTGCAATATAAATATCACGATATAAAGATGGATCAATCGCCGCTTCGGTCATAGGCATACCTGTGACGTATTGGCGTTTTTCAGGTCTTAAATCTGCTATTTTTTCCTCCTTAAAATAAACCTCTACATGGCCTTTATTGCCTTGATAGTTTTGACCAGATAGGCGTGTCACGCCTTTAAAAATAAAGTCATAACCCGCTATGGCAATTGGTTTATCAATATCCATTTTTATATCTTTTTCAACGCCATACTGGGTTGTCACTGTAGCACCTAACAAGAATACAGCAATACCAATATGAGCAAAAATCATACCAATGAAAGCAAGACTTGTACTGCCTTTTTGGCTTAACCTTTGAAACAGAAGCACCAATGAGTGTGCAACTATCCAAATAAACAAAAAGACGGCCAATAAAACTGAGATATTATCAGCCAATAATACGCTAATAATAAACAACAAACCGACACCTACCCACACCCGCTTTAGTAAACCCGTTATCCTTTGTGTGGCATCTTTCTTCCAACGCAAAAAAGGAACAATCACCATGGCTAATACTGCTGGAATCATAATAGGCACAAACACTGCACCAAAATAAGGCGCGCCCACTGAGATTTTGCCTAGACCTAATGCATCTAACAATAGTGGATAGAGCGTGCCTAAAAAAACACTTAACATTGCTGCCACTAATAAGATATTGTTAACCAATAAACCACTTTCTCTTGATAAAAGAGAAAAGGTATTATTACTTTGCATGAGTGAAGCTCGCCAAGCATATAGTGCCAACGAGCCGCCAATCACAATCACTAGAAATATCAAAATAAACAAACCTCTAGCAGGGTCGGCAGCGAATGAGTGTACTGAAGTAAGAATGCCTGACCTGACTAGAAATGTGCCTAATAAACTTAACGAAAAACCAGAAATGGCTAATAGTACAGTCCAATGTTTAAATGCACCACACTTTTCACTCATGCTTAAAGAGTGCGCCAATGCTGTTGCCACTAGCCATGGCATAAATGAGGCATTTTCTACCGGATCCCAAAACCACCAACCACCCCAACCAAGCTCGTAATACGCCCACCAAGAACCAAGTGTGATGCCAAATGTTAAAAATGCCCATGCGATTAATGTCCAAGGACGTGACCACCGCAACCAAGTAGAATCTAACTGTCCACGGATGAGTGATGACAAAACAAAAGCAAAGGGAACTGCCATTCCTACATAACCCATATACAGCATGGGCGGGTGGATAATTAAGCCAAAATCTTGTAGCAAAGGATTAAGTTCTCGCCCTTGTGCTGGCACGATATCTAAACGTTCAAAAGGATTAGAAGTTAATAGCAAAAACAATAAAAACCCAATACTGATTAAACCAAGAATAATGAGAATATGGTTTAATACTTCAGCAGGTAAACGTCTAGAGAATACAGACACTGCCACACTCCAAGCGGCTAAAATAAAGGCCCATAGCAATAAAGAACCTTCGTGTGCGCCCCAAACAGCTGACATCTTAAAAATACTGGGCAGATTTGTATTTGAATTATTTGCCACATATTTAACAGAAAAATCATCAATCACAAAAGCATTCATAAGAATAGCAAAGGAGATTAAAATCCAAAAGAATTGCATCCATAACAGGGGCCTAGATAAGCCAGAGAGTATGGCATCGTGTTTAACCATACCTATGGTCGGTAAAACAACTTGTAACAACGCAAATACCAAGGCAAGCACTAATGCAAAATGCCCAATTTCAATTAACATAGATGGCTTAGGTTAAAATAAACCCCATTATAACGCAAAATGCCTAATTTCAATTAACATAGATGGTTATGGATTGAATAAATCTATTATTTTATTCAATCCACCGAAGTTAATGACAATATTGGCATGCTTTGTAACGCTAGGCTTGGCATGATAAGCAACGCTCAACCCAGCAATACGCATCATGTTTAAGTCATTAGCACCATCACCCGCTACAATAACCTGGCTATATGACAAGCCTTGTTTATCGCACAATTCCTTAATGAAATCTGCCTTAGCCTCTGCATTAATCATCAGGCCTTCTGTAACGCCAGTTAATTGGTTATTTTCAACCGCTAGCACATTAGCACGTGCATAATCTAGTGCTAAATCTTGAGCCAAACGATTGGCAAAATAAGTAAATCCGCCTGACACAACTGCCATTTGGATGGACTTGGTTTTAAAAAATAAGATAAGTGCCCTACCACCAGGATTGACTGATAAGCGTTGAGTGTAAACTTTATCTAGTACATCAACACTAAGCCCTTTTAACAAGGCAACACGCTTGATTAAAGAGTCATCAAAGTCCAATTTACCTTGCATAGCAAGCTTGGTAATGGCAGTTACTTGTGGTTTAATATTGGCAAAATCAGCAATTTCATCAATGCATTCAATATTAATCAAGGTTGAATCCATGTCACAGACAAACAACTTAATGTTAGAAGTATCAACCTTGGGTAAATGGTTAAAATCAGTTTGATATTGTTGTCTTAAATCATCAAGATTTATTAATGCTATTTGATGACGAATATGGGTGCTGAAAACTTGAAAATTACTTGAAATTTGCCTAGCAATATTCTCATCTAGACTGTGTTGAATAATAATTTGCATACTCAAATTAACAACCTAATTATTGGTGCGGAAGGAGAGACTCGAACTCTCACGTCTTTCAACACTGGAACCTAAATCCAGCGTGTCTACCAATTCCACCACTCCCGCATTTAAATCTAACACTCCTCTCAAGGAGTTTAAAGAATTTGAAATTATACCTAATTAATGTTATAGTAACGACTTTTAAAACATGAAGGAGAACGCATGACAGTTAATAACGTCGTATCAGCAATGGCTGGTGTTATTATTATGATTTCACTACTATTAGGTGCACAAGCAATCAGTCCATTTGCTTATAATTCTAATTGGTTGTGGTTAACTGCATTTGTTGGTTTTAACCTGTTTCAATCAGCGTTCACAGGGTTTTGCCCAGCAGCAATTATTGCAAAAAAATTGGGTGCTAAATAACCACACTTACGCGCAAGCTTTACTTACTAAATAAGTAAAGCTTGTAATTTCTATTATTTTTTAGATGGTACCGACTTGGCATCAAACCAATTCAGTTTTTCTCTTAATGTCACCACTTCGCCAATAATAATCAAAGTGGGGGCGTGAATGGTTTCATTTTCTACCAAGTCTGGCAATTCTTTTAGAGTTGTAGTGTAAACCCTTTGCTCAGGTGTTGTGCCTTTTTCAACCAATGCCACTGGCATATCTGGGCGCATACCATGTGTGATTAATTGCTCTGATAAATGTCTAGCACCATTAAGTGCCATATAAAATACAATGGTTTGTTGTTCAACCGCTAGCTCGTGCCAAGGCAGATTCATACTGCCATCTTTTAAGTGCCCCGTTACAAAACGACAAGATTGTGAATAATCTCTATGTGTTAATGGAATACCTGAATAAGTAGAACAGCCAGAAGCTGCTGTAATACCAGGCACTACTTGAAAAGGTATGCCGTTTTCAGCCAATGTTTCAATCTCTTCACCGCCACGGCCAAAAATAAAAGGATCCCCCCCTTTAAGACGACAAACTCTTCTGCCCTGTTTAGCCAAATCTACCAACAATTGATTAATATCGCCTTGTGGCACAGCATGATTATCGCGCTCTTTGCCAACATAAATCAGTTGCGCATCGCGCCTAACCAGCTCCATAACACCTTCTGAAACCAAACGGTCATACAAAACAACATCTGCCTGTTGCATAAGGCGCAAAGCTCTGAAGGTTAACAAATCAGGGTCACCAGGGCCGCCACCCACCAAGTAAACTTCACCCACTTGGGCTTTAGTGGCGCTATCAAGTTGTGCTTGTAAATCTACTTTGGCTTCCGATACTTTACCTGAGAATACTTTTTCAGCAATAATGCCAGAAAAGGCTTTTTCCCAAAAGTATCTCCTGTCTTCAATGTTGTTAAACTTTGCTTTAACTTTGTCTCTAAAATCGCCCGCTAATTCTGCCAATTTACCATACGCATGTGGCAATGTGCTTTCTAGTTTTGCACGGATTAGACGCGCCAATACTGGCGCTTTTCCTGCTGATGAGATGGCAATCACGATAGGAGACCTGTCCACAATTGAAGGCATAATAAACGTACATAAATCTGGGGAGTCAACCACATTAACAGGGATATTATTTTGGCTGGCTAATTCAGATACTTGTTTATTCAGACTGGCATTATCTGTGGCAGAAACAATTAAAACCTGCCCTTTAATATCAGATGGCTCAAAGCTTTTTTCAATATAAATAATTTTGTTGTCATTGGCTAGTTTAGTAATATTTTTACAACAACTTTTTGCCACGCAAGTAACTTGCCCATGGGCTTTCAACAATAGATTAATTTTCCGATAAGCAATATCACCACCACCAACAACCAGACAAGGTCTTTGCTTAATCTCAATAAAAATAGGCAAGTAATTCATAGATTGTTTGATGCTACTAACAAGCTAGCACAAGTAAAATAAAAGTTTATATTATAGTGTCTTTATAATCTATAAAGACACAAAACACTTATTATTATGCCCAGTAAACACTATACCTGTCCTTTTTCCCACCCGATACTTAGCGGTAGATGTGGTTGTAAATTTTGGACAAAAGATTGCATTGCAGAAAAAGAATTTGGCGCTTGTTTGGATGGCTCGTCTTCCAAGCAGTGCCAATCGTTGTATGCTCATTTACGCGATAATAGCGATTTTGTCTTAAACACGCACCATCAAAATAATTTGTCAGTCGGACAGCAATCAAAAATTAAAATGGGCGGACTGTTGGCTTTGCAAGAAATACTTGACATTGAAAATAGCAATCAAATCAAGGATATATCTAATTTAGTAAAAGTTGTTGAAGAAAAATATACAGATTTTGAATACATCCCTTTTTCAAAACTCATGCCTAGAATTGCACAATTCAAATTTAGAAAAAAACCTTAAATACCCAGTGTTTGTTTAACAAAGGGAATGGAAATATCACTCTTTTTCTGTAATGATGCTTCATCTAAAACACTAATTATGTTCAAAACATCATTCAAATCACGTGAAAAAACTTTGAACAAATAATGGTACACCTTGCTATTTATGTTAATATTCTTATCCGCCATTTTACGCTCAATAATAAGAATTTTTTGCTCATCATTAAGCGCCTCCAGTGTGAAAGCAACCGCCAAAGACAAGCGTGTTTTCAAATCCTTTAATAGGTTCAACTCACTAGGTAAACCGCTTGCAGAAACAATCAACTTAGTACTAGTTAACTTAATTCTGTTATGTAAATCGAATAACGCTTCTTGTTGGACGATACTCAAATAATCAACGTTGTCAATACAAATCCAATCAACAGGTGCTAAATCACTTATTACCTCCTTTGGTAGCTCTTGCTTTATATCAATAAAAACAATATTTAATCGCTTATCTAGCGCACTAAAAGCACAACCTTGCAATAGATGAGTTTTACCGCTAGATTTGACACCTGAAATAAAGACAACAACTGAGTCTTTTTGAATAAATAACTGATTAACAAAATCTAGGACTTGCTGATTTCTCTTACCAATAAAATTGGACAACAACATTTTTGAATTCAATGAAAGTGATAATCCAAGTTGATTCATTGAGGATTTTTTTTCTCTTGCAAAATGACTTGTTCAATCCAAATCCACACATAATCTGCACCGCTAAGGACGGTTGATGTGGCTGTAATAATAAAGAAAATAGTGCTATATTGTGGCAAGACTGGGTAAATTTGCGCCATCACCAAAAACAAAACTAGTGCGATTTGCAGCACGGTATTAATTTTTGAAAGTTTTGAGGGCGATAATAAATCATTTTTAGAGGCGCCTGAGCCAATAAAACACCCAACTGTGCCTGAAACAATCATAAGATCACGTAAAAAGACCAGCACCAATAGCCACAATGGCAATAATCCAATTACATATAAAGCCACAAAACTACTGATCAATAACAACTTATCCGCCATCGGATCTAAAATAGAACCCAATCTACTTTGAAAGGAAAAGCGTTTGGCAATCCATCCATCCAGCGCATCAGTAATGCCTGCAATAAAAAACAGCACCATTGCCAAAAAATATTGGTGATTTAACAAAGTCATGACAACTGGCACTGTTAAAATAATGCGTAAAATTGAAAGCGCATTAGGCAATGATGAAAAACTCATTTTTTATTTACTAAAAAGAATTTATAAAGAAATTAATTATACGGAAAAACTGTCATGTCATCACTCTCATACCTTGACTCAGGCGTTGACATTACCAAAGGTAATGCGCTGATTGAACAAATCAAACCGATTGCTAAATCAACCACTAGACCTGGGGTATTAGCTGGTCTTGGCGGCTTTAGTGCAATGTTTGAATTGCCTATTTTTAAATATAAAAACCCGGTTCTAATCTCAGGCACGGATGGCGTTGGCACCAAACTCAAAGTGGCGCAAATGTTAAACAAACATGATACGATTGGCATTGATCTAGTTGCCATGTGCGTGAATGACTTAATTGTCCAAGGTGCTGAGCCGTTATTTTTCCTAGATTATTATGCAACAGGCAAGTTAAATACCAAACTGGCCACATCCGTTATTTATGGCATTGGTGAAGGCTGTAAGCAATCAGGTTGTGCTTTAATTGGTGGCGAAACAGCTGAAATGCCAGGTTTGTATCAAGGTGAAGAATACGACCTTGCTGGTTTTTGCGTGGGTATTGCTGATAAAGACAAAATAATTGATGGCACAAAAGTCACTAAAGGCAATCACATCATTGCCTTGGCATCTTCAGGCCCACACTCTAACGGTTATTCACTAGTACGTAAAGTTCTGGCGCAATCAGACCCAACTGATGCGCAATTAAATGCACTAATTGAGCCTACTAAAATCTATGTAAAATCAGTATTGTCATTGATTGAAAAGTTCTCAGTACATGCTATTTCACATATTACAGGTGGTGGCTTGTTGGAAAATATTCCTAGAGTATTGCCTGAAAACTTGAGCGCAAAACTTGACATTGACTCTTGGCAACTACCCAGTATTTTTCAATTTTTACAAGACAATGGCAATATTGATATGATGGAGATGTATCGAGTATTTAACTGTGGCATAGGCATGGTTATTATTGTGCCAGCAGAACAAAGTTCTAATGCCATTCAACACTTAAATGAGCTGGACGAACATGCTTGGCTAGTGGGTGAAATTACAAACAATCAAGGCACTCAAGTTATTATTTAGCTTGCATATTGAGCATGAATGGCGTTGTTTTAATTTCTGGTAGTGGCTCAAACTTACAATCAATTATTAACCATTCTACTGCTATTGATTTAGACATCAAAGCAATTATTAGCAATCATAACAATGCCTATGGGCTTAAACGTGCTGAACGTGCAAACATTCCTACCCACATACTAAGCCATAAACAATTTTCTTCTAGAGAAGAGTTTGACCAAGCGTTAAGCAGCATTATTAATCAATACAATCCTGAAATTGTTATTCTTGCCGGCTTTATGCGCATACTAAGCGCTAAATTTACGCGCCAATATTCAGGAAAAATGCTCAATATTCACCCCTCGTTATTGCCAAAATTTCAAGGACTTAATACCCATCAAAGAGTCATAGAAGCTAAAGAAAGTCAGCATGGTGTTAGTATTCACTTTGTGACTGAGCAGCTTGATGGAGGTCCAATTATTGCCCAAGCTAGTGTTGAGGTCATTGATACAGATACAACAGAATCTTTGGCAAAACGTGTTCTGCTTGAGGAGCATAAATTATTCCTAAAAGTCATTCATTGGTTCACACAAGGCAGGCTAAAACTTGAAAAAAATCACGCCATGCTAGATGGAAAAATCTTATGAGATTGCTTACCTTAATTATACTCACAATCTTAATTAACCCCGTAGCACACGCCTTAAAAACACATACTGCCAACTACCAATTATCTATTAATGGTTTTAAGATAGCTGAAGAAGTTAGGACATTACACAAACTAGATAAACATTATTTTTATACTGCAAATGCTAGAACCTCAGGACTTACAGCCTTCATAAAAGACTATTCTATAGCGGCAAGTTCTACCTTTTTGGTTAGTCATCAAGGTGTTAATGCCATACATTACCAAATCATAGAGCTAGAAGACGGGGCATTGGTTAAAAATTATGCCATTGACATTTACTCAAAAAATCATGCTGTTGTGTCTATTCTCACTAAAACCCAGCCAAAAATTAGAACTTGGCAGTCTAAAGGTAGTAATATTGTTGACCCTCTAAGTTTGTTTTTAGCTTTATCAAATGATTTAGAGCATAGCCCTAACCAATCTATATTTACCTACCAAGTAGCCAATGGAAAATCAATCGAACAGCATCAATACAAAAGAGCCAACGAACGCCTGATTAAAATCAACAACCAATCTGTTAAAGCCATTAAAATTAGTAGAATCAACGCTAGCAATAATAATATAAAAGCCTATTTTTTACCCAAGTATGGGTATTTACCTGCATTGATAGAGCGAAATAAAAACGGCAAAAACTACACATACAAACTTACCAATTTACAAATTGAAAATGGAGTTAAAGGCAAACTACAAGTAAGCTTTTAAATATTGACCCGTATACGAGCCTTTAACTTTTGCCACCTCTTCTGGCGTACCAAACGCAATAATTTGTCCACCCTTATTACCCCCTTCAGGGCCTAAATCAACAATCCAATCTGCAGTTTTAATAACATCAAGGTTGTGCTCAATAATCACAATGGTATTGTTGCGCTCACGCAACCTATTAATAACTAACAACAAGAGTTTAATATCATGAAAATGCAAGCCTGTTGTTGGTTCGTCAAGAATGTAGAGCGTTTGTCCAGTATCCATTTTTGACAACTCTTTTGCTAATTTAATGCGTTGTGCCTCACCACCAGATAAGGTGGTTGCATTTTGTCCAAGCGTAATATAAGAAAGTCCAACATCCATTAAAGTTTGTAATTTTTGTTTAATCTTGGGCATGGGTTGAAAAAATTCACAAGCCTGTTCTACAGTCATATCAAGCACTTGTGCAATACTCTTTCCCTTGTAAAGTATTTCTAAAGTTTGTTGATTGTAACGTTGGCCTTGGCACACGTCACATGACACATAAACATCTGGCAAAAAATGCATTTCTACCTTAATTAGCCCATCACCCTTGCATGCTTCACATCTACCACCTTTAACATTAAAACTAAAACGCCCTGCTTTATAACCACGTGTTCTTGCCTCTAAAGTTTGTGAAAATAAATCACGTACTAATAAAAACACACCCGTATAAGTGGCTGGATTAGAGCGTGGCGTACGTCCAATTGGGCTTTGGTCAATATTGACAATCTTATCAAAATAATCCAAACCTTCAACTGATTCATACTCAGCAGGCGTTGTCTGTGCACGATTAAGTTCTCTAGCCGCTAAAGCATACAAGGTGTCGTTAATTAAGGTTGATTTTCCAGAGCCAGATACACCTGTCACACAAGTTAATACACCCACAGGGATAGATAAGTCAACCTTGTTAAGATTATTACCCCTAGCACCTTTAATGTGCAACCACTGACTGGCACTTTTACGTTTAGCAGGCACTTCAATACTTTGACGGCCACTTAAATAATCACCCGTTAAAGACTTAAGGTTGTTTTCAATGTCTTTAGGGCTACCCATTGCAACAATTTCACCGCCATGAATACCAGCACCAGGGCCAATATCAATCACGTAATCGGCTTGTTTAATCGCCTCTTCGTCGTGCTCTACCACAATCACTGTATTGCCAATATCACGCAAATAGGTCAGTGTATTTAATAACTTTTGATTGTCTCTTTGGTGCAAACCAATTGATGGCTCATCAAGCACATACAGCACGCCCATTAGTCCTGCACCAATCTGGCTGGCCAAGCGAATGCGCTGCGCTTCACCACCTGACAAACTATTTGCTCTACGGTCAAGACTTAAATATTCCAAACCTACGTTAATTAAAAATGCCAAACGCTGAACAATTTCTTTTAAAATCTTATCCGCAATTTGACCACGAGCGCCTTTCAACTTCAACTCTTTGAAAAAATCATAAATATCAGCAATAGAAAGTTTGGTGATGTTTGATAAGCTTTGCCCATCAATAAATACATTTCTAGCCGATTCATTCAACCTATCGCCATGGCATTGTCCGCAATCCTTACTCACTACATAACGAGAAAGCTCTTCTCTAACATTACGAATCTCACTTTCTTCATAACGTCGCATCATTCTTGGAATAATGCCTTCAAATGGCTTAGCCTTATTAGACCAGCCTTTACGCCCTTTTATTTTGGAAAAATCAATATCATCTACACCACTCCCATAAAGGACAATTTTTTTGTGCTTATCACTTAATTGTTCATAAGGGGTTTCAATACTAAAACCGTAATACTTGCCTACCAACATTAGCATTTGATAAAAATAAGCATTTGAGCGCCCCCAGCCATAAACAGCACCATCTGCCAAACTCATGCTAGGATTGGCCACGACTTTCTGCTCATCAAATGTATCTTTTACACCTAATCCATCACAAGTTTGACAAGCACCAACTGGATTGTTAAATGAGAAAAGTCTAGGCTCCAATTCACTCAATGAGTAGCCACACTCAACACAAGAAAATTTAGCAGAAAACACCTCGTCTTGCCAAGACGGCTCATCTTCCATAGATGCAACTCGCACCAAACCTGCACTTAGATTAAGTGCAGTTTCTAACGATTCAGACAAACGCGAAGCCATGTCTTCTCGTATTTTTAAACGATCAATGATAATTTCAATACTGTGGTTAACCTTACCATTAAGTGCTTCCATTTCATCTATATACACAACCACACCATCAACTCTAGCCCTTAAAAAACCTTGGTGATTTAATTCTTCCAATAGTTTTGTATGGCTACCTTTGCGATTTTGCACAATGGGTGCTAGCAACATGATTTTTTCACCCATTGGTAATTTGACAATACTATCCACCATTTGAGAAATGGTTTGAGATTCAAGATTAATTTGATGTTCTGGACACTTAGGAATGCCTGCACGAGCAAACAACAACCTTAAATAATCATAAATTTCTGTAATCGTACCGACCGTTGAGCGCGGATTATGCGAGGTGGCTTTTTGCTCAATAGAGATGGCTGGAGACAATCCTTCAATATGATCAACATCAGGTTTTTCCATGAGTGATAAAAATTGGCGTGCATAAGCCGATAAAGATTCTACATAGCGACGTTGCCCTTCTGCATAAATGGTATCAAAAGCCAGTGAAGATTTACCTGAACCAGACAAGCCAGTAATCACAACTAACTTGTTTCTAGGGATGTCAATATCGATATTTTTTAAATTGTGGACTCTGGCACCACGAATACTAATTTGATCCATATAAAATATGTCGGACAAAGGATTAATTATAACCACCAAGACAGGTAAAATCACCCCAATATTATGACTTTAGCGCACGTTAATGAGTAAATACAAACGCATCTTATTAAAACTCAGTGGTGAGGCCTTAGCCAGCACTGAAAATACAATTGACCCAGCAACATTAAACAAAGTGGTTGATATTATCAAATCAGTACTTAGTCAAAATGTTGAAATAGCAATTGTTGTTGGTGGCGGTAATATTTTTAGAGGTGCAGCACTCGCACAAGCTGGCATGAATCGTATTACTGGTGACCATATGGGTATGTTAGCAACAGTTATGAATGCACTCGCTATTGCAGATGCTTGTCAAAAAAATAAGGTTGATGCGCTGGTCATGTCTGGTTTTCCAATTGGTGGTGGTGTATGTGATTCGATTAACCACGTGCGTGCTAAACAAGCTTTAAACAAGGGCAAGGTCGTCATTTTTTGTGCAGGCACAGGCAGCCCATGTTTTACCACTGACACTGGCGCAGCATTACGCGCTATTGAAATTGATGCAGATATTGTATTTAAAGCCACCAAAGTAGATGGCGTTTATACTAGCGACCCTATCAAAAATCCTAATGCAAAACGCTATGATTCATTAAGTTTTGATGAAGCAATTGAGAAAAATCTTCAAATTATGGATATATCTGCATTTGCACTATGTCGTGAACATGATTTAGAAATTTGTGCATTCAGTATGCTAGAAAACACCAACACATTATCAGATATTTTAAAAGGTGAGCCTTTGGGCACCATCATAAGGAAATAAATTATGTTAAATGAAATACAACAAGACGCACAAAGCAGAATGAATAAAAGTGTCACCTCACTTGAAAGTGCTTTTAGTAAAATTAGAGCAGGTCGCGCACACCCATCACTACTTGAGCAAATTCATGTGGATTATTATGGCTCTATGGTACCACTGTCCCAAGTAGCCAATATCAGTGCAGAGGATTCACGTACGCTTAAAGTGTCTCCATGGGAAAAGGACATGGTTGCTGTGATTGAAAAAGCCATTATGACATCAGATTTAGGGCTTAACCCACAAACTATGGGACAAGTCATGCGTATTCCTTTACCGCCACTTACCCAAGAGCGCCGAGGTGAGTTGGTAAAAGTCGTCAAAGATGAAGCAGAGCAAGCTAAGGTTGCCATCCGCAATATTCGCCGAGACGCCAATTCTGATTTTAAAGAACTGTTAAAAGAAAAGGAAATTTCAGAGGATGAGGCTAGAAAAGCAGAGGATGATATTCAAAAAATTACTGATGCGCATATTAAAGAAATAGAAACCAAACTTGATGAAAAAGAAAATGCTCTATTAGAAATTTAATCTAGGTTTTAAACAGCTAGTCAATAAAAAGCCCGATATAAAACGGGCTTTTTATTGACTTAATAAGTGCTAATCTTGATGATTTTCTACACAGGTGGAATAATCTTCCCATCTCTTTGGTGAGAACAATGTACCCATTTCATCAAGCGGACCTGTATTATACAAAAACCCACTCGCAAATGCTTGTTTGAATCTTTCTATGTTGATATTAGATAAATCAAGTCTATCTTTACAAGCCTCATGTGCTGCTATTGTCACTGGAATACCGGTTGTAGTCTGGCCAATCACCGCCTTAGAGGTGTCAGTTAGTGTCATTGTGACAATATTATGCTCACCCTTCACCACAACTTTATCAAAAATTGGCTCAACAGGTCCCATATCACGATCGTCTCCACCAGCCATTACACTGCCTACTAATGCAAACGTTATGACAAGACTCAGTGTTTTATTTATCATTTTTATATCTCCAAATTATTCAAAAAAAGTTGACTTATTCCCCCTTTTGATTCTATATTTTATACTACTTATTATAGGATAGCCATCTTTACATAAATTTATGCTTAGTGATTTTTATAAATGTGCCACATCAACACAATTAGATTTGATATGCACACAACTTATCAACTTATCAACCCGTGCATTTAATGCAAATAACGGCAATATACCAAAATGGGAACAAGCCATTGAACAAATTAAAACTCAAAATACTGGCAGTCTTGATTTTATAACGCCTTATTTGAACATTAGCGCTCACCGTATTAATAATCCCACTTTGGAAAAATCTTTAAAACAGCTTATACCCTGGCGCAAAGGGCCTTATCAAATTGGCGATTTGCAACTTGATAGCGAATGGCGTGGTGATATGAAATGGCATAGAATCATTCCTCATATCAAGCCACTCAAAGATAAGGTTGTGCTTGATGTTGGTTCTGGCAATGGATACTTTACTTATCTCATGGCCATGTCAAATGCTAAAATTGCACTAGGCATTGAGCCATTCTTATTATTTAATTATCAATTTCAAGCCATTCACACCTTAATTAACAATCCACCAAATGCGTTTGTACTACCATTACGCCTAGAAGAAATACCCCAAAAACCTTTGTTTGATACGGTATTTTCAATGGGTGTTTTATATCACCAAAAAGATCATAGGTTGCATTTAAAACAACTAAAAGATGTTATGAGACTAGGTGGAGAGCTCATCTTAGAAACGCTCATTATTGATTTGGAAAAAGTTGAAAAAATCATTCCAAAAGGACGTTATGCTAAAATGCGAAACGTTTACTGCTTACCATCAGAAAATAAACTGCGCACTTGGCTTGAAGATGCAGAATTTAAAAACATTAAGTTGTTGAACATTACAAAAACCACATCAAAAGAACAACGAGCAACCTATTGGATTGGCAATAACACACAATCTCTTAAAGACTTTCTTGACCCAAACAATAGCGACTTAACCATCGAAGGGTTGCCAGCGCCTAAGCGTGCAATTTTTATTTGTCAAAAATAAATTGAGTAGTATAATTATTCTTTTTTAGAAAAAAATATTATGATTTTTCGTTCACCCTTAACAATAATAACGCTGTTACTTTCTGCAAATATCTTTGCGGCACTAAATATTGTAGTTAGTATTAAGCCCATTCACTCTATTGTTAGCAACCTAACTCAAGGAATAACAGAGCCAAAATTATTACTGAAGACCAATCAGTCAGCGCATCACACTCATCTCAAACCCTCCCAATTATCTTTATTGAATCATGCGGACTTAGCTATTTTTATTCACCCTACTTTTGAAGGCCGACTTAAAAAAGTATTGGCTAATCTTGATGCTAACAAAAAACTAATTATTGGCAATGTAAAAAATATTCATCTTATTCGCAATGAGGAACATAATGAAGAGCGTAAAGAACATGAGCATGACGAACATCAGGAGAAGGTCAATTATCACCTTTGGCTAGATGTAAATAATATGCAAATATTTGCAAAAAAATTAATTGAAAGATTGATTAAAATTGATCCTGATAACCAATCGAATTACACAACTAATTTAGACAAACTTAACAAAAATTTAGACAAACTCAAACAAGATATTAATCAAAAATTATCAGTCTATAAACCTAAAGTACTTGCAAGTTACTCCAATACTTTTGATTATTTTACCAATGCCAATCATTTAAATAAATCAATCAATATTATGAGTTACCACGGTGAAAGGTTGAGTATATTTAAAATGCTTGAGTCTAAAAAGATAATGAGAAATACACAAACAAAGTGTTTACTCACCACCATAGAAGTACCAAAAAAACGCACTAATTCATTAATCAAAGGTCTAAATATAAATTCAGCAAACATTGACATTATAGGTTTTAATATTCAGCAAGGATCTAGCCATTATTTTAAACTAATGCATAATATCACCAATAAAATTGTCCAATGTCTCAGGTAAGATTTGCCTTTAATAAAGCCTCAAATAATTATAATAATCATGCATTTTTACAAAAAGAAATTGCTGTTAGGTTGGATCAAAAACTTAATGCCATTTCATCCAAAGCTGACATCATTCTTGATCTTGGTGCTGGCACCGGTTTACTTAGCCAGCAACTAACTAAGCGCTTTTCAGACTCAAAAATTATTTGTCTAGACTTTGCCCAGCAGCCCTTAAAACACAACCCATCTAGCAGCAAGATTTGTGCTAATGCTAATCATTTGCCACTACTAGATAATAGTATTGATATGATCACTTCTAACTTGATGATGCAGTGGTGTCCAGACCTTAACATTTTGTTTTCAGAATGTTTTCGCGTGCTTAAAAACAATGGGTTATTTTTGTTCTCTACTTTTGGTCCAGACACACTTAAAGAGTTAAAAAAAAGTTGGTCAATTGTGGATGATAAAACACATGTTAATACTTTTATTGACATGCACGACATTGGTGATCAAATGTTACAAAACGGATTTCAAAATCCTGTGATGGAAATGGAAACTTTGACGCTCACTTATCAAACAGTCATTGATTTATTGCGCGATCTTAAAGCCATTGGCGCCCAAACAGTCACTAAAGGCTCAAAATCCCTAACTGGTAAAAACAAGTTTCAACTGATGATTAAAATGTATGAATCTTACAAAAATAATGGAAAATTACCAGCCACTTACGAAGTAATTTATGGACATGCGTGGAAAAAAACAACTAATATTGGTAATATCGCACTTGAAAGTCAATAAAAAAAATTAATTAAAGTATTTACTAATATACGCACGCAAGATAAATAATATTATTTGAAGTTTACAAAAAATAAACTATCTTGCATTTTATGCGTTAAAAATTACAAATAATCAGTTCTGTAGATTTTTTATACTTGTTCTTTCTGCTTAGCGTATATTTAGTCCTGATGTTGAACTTACTAAATGCCTTGCGCATCTCATCACAATCATTAAGTGTGATGATAATCTTGCCTTTAATTGACGTTGCAAAGAAATGAGGGACATATTTTCTGAATTCAATATTAGTACTACTGAACTGAAATATACGCCTAGTAGAAAAAAAGAAGGTAAGAAATTTGTAGAATTGATAATTACCAACTACTAAAGTAATAAAATTAGCGATTAATTGATGTTTAATAGATATTTATTTATTAATTAACTGATACTTTTTTGTATAAAAAAAGTATTGAAACTAACAATTATTTTTCAAAACAAACTTAAAACTTGATTGTTTCTAATCTCTGAAAGTCTTTACACTTAAAAGGATTTACTCAAATTTTAAGTTTCTCTACTTTTCAAAACTACCTATATCCCATAGTGGTTTATATCAAAAGGATCATTGCCATAGATATCTGTCAGCCCTGTTTTTTCTATTTTTAGACGAGCCACAGTAACATCAATGGCATTTGCACCTGAAGGCGGGATGACTGAAACAGTCCATTGTATGCCAGAACTTCCTGAAAACTCAGTAAGGGTACCTATGGTCCAGTTTTTGGTGTCTATTACTCCCCCCTTTTTTGAGGCATCTACTTAAACGACGTCGTTTAAGGTGAAACTGGAGGTTACACCGTGACTGAAAGTCAGGGTTTTATTTAAAACCCATATATTAATAGTATAATTTTTTTAAATTAAACAGAGTTATGATTTTAGAAAAATTATAGAAACTAACCACATAAGACTGAGAAAAGCGATAAATGGAAAAGTATAAATCATTAAAGAATGAATTATGTTATTAAACATAGGGAGTGATACGGGGAGTTTTTTTGATTTTTTAAGAAAATTAATCTAAAAAATTCTATTTTTGAGTATAAACAGGGAGTGAATATAGTTAGATTTTAACAAAGTGTTGATAGGGCGGCAGCGGCAATGGCAAATATAACAAGTGCAAAATTAAACAATGTGAAGCGGGGTAAAATTTCAGAAAAAGGTGGTGCTAGAGGAGCTGGTGCACTTTTGTTTGAATGTAATACTCGAGGTGTTAAAGAGGCATATTATAGGTATAGAATGGAAGGCAGAGATATTAGAGTCAAAATTGGTAGCTATATCTATAAAGGTGTGGGTTTGTCCCTCAAAGAAATCAGGGCTAAGGCAATTAAACTGGCTAACCTAAAAGTATCTTACCCAATCTTAAGGAACGTCTCTTACAAGAAAAAGTTCGAATTAAGGACATTGAAATACAGCAAGAAGAAAAGGCTAAGCAAGGCACACTTGAAGACTTGCTGTAAGTTTACGTTGCTTATCTTAAAAATCAAAAGAAAACAAGCGCAAATAATGTTGAGTATCATTTAGATTTATATGTATTGAGACCCCTTCCTCAACTGGCAGAAAAGTTAGCCAAAAAAGTAGTACCTGAAGATTTTGTTAAAGTGCTTCGTTGCATGATAAACAAAGATATTACTACTGACGTTAATCGCATGAAATCATATTTATGCGCTGCGTTTAACTATGTACTCCGAAGCCAGAATGACCCTCGTCAACGTTATGGGCATACCAAACACTTTGATTTAAAAACCAACCCTGTTGATTGATGAAATTCCACTACAGCGTGATTATGAGCGTGTACACGAACGAGCTTTAACAGATGACGAGGTGACGAAATTATGTCAAAATATTGACGCCATTCCTAATGTGGGTTTGTTAACTTCCCATGCAATCAAACTAGTTATTGCTTGCGGTGATCAGCGCCCTAAACAACTTTTGGCTTGTTGCTGGTCTGATTATGATTTTCAACGTTGCACAGTTACTCTTTATAGATTGTAAGGAAAATCGGACTAAAAAAACATGTTGTGCCTTTGACCAAAATAGCACTTGCTATTTTAGAAGAAGTGCGAAAAACCACACAAAATTTAAACTAGCTATTTACTTATACAGGCAGAGCACCATTGACTGTCAATGCCGTTTCTACAGCTATTAGAAAATACATTAAGCACAATGAAGGGCACGAGCATTTTGTATTGAAGGATTTACGTAGAACATGCAAACGCTTAATGGTAGATGCTATGATTAGTAGAGAAACCCGAAATTTAATTCAAGGTCATGGATTAACAAGCATTGATTTAAGCATTGATTTAAGCATTATGACCATAGCAAACATCTGTCAGAAAAGCAACAAGGCTTGCAAACATTTACAGAGCACTTTCAAAAAGTTATGGTAGAGAGTAAGGCTGATGGCTGATGGCTGATGGCTGATGGCTGATGGCTGATGGCTGATGGCTGATGGCTGATGGCTGATGGCTGATGGCTGATGGCTGATGGCTGATGGCTGATGGCTGATGTGAGAGAGACCCAATACTATTTTCTA
Organism: Abyssogena phaseoliformis symbiont OG214; assembly: GCF_016592595.1. Classification (NCBI taxonomy): domain Bacteria; kingdom Pseudomonadati; phylum Pseudomonadota; class Gammaproteobacteria; species Abyssogena phaseoliformis symbiont. The sequence continues at coordinate 154,102 of NZ_AP012977.1, read as the reverse complement.
TTATAACTTTATTTATATAATTTTTTTACATATATATGTAAATATTTTTTGTTAATGTTGGTTAAATGTTAATACTTTAAGTTATTTGCAATACTATACAAGTAATCATTTTTATCAAAGGCGACTTTGTCGAGTTTAGCAATTCATGGGAAAAATAAACTTTTGATTGTGTATAATGCTGAAATTTAGTATCTTACTAAGTTTTTGGCGCATAATTCTAATGAAGTTAATACTTTCTAATAGAACATCCAAAGTTTTTATAAGGAAAATATGGTGGAAAATAAACAACAAATTAAAGCACAACAAGCAATTAATTCTGGTGCTTTAAAGCAGAAAAATATTGTTGTTAATCAGGTTCAAGATAAGCACAGCAAAGCTTATAAAATTATTTTTCAACAAAATAATAAAGTATTAGATGTGGATTTTGATGTTATTGCCAAGAAGGTGGATGATGATTTATCTTTATTATTAGATGACTCTACCATGGTTGTTTTTCAGCCTGTATTGATTTGAGCTGCGTGATTTCTTTGCCTGCTTTAGGAATGTTGCATCATATTGTTGGCAATCAGTCTATGGTTTTGGCCGATAGTACTGAGGTTGTTTATACTTATGGTGATAAGTCCGTACTTCAAGAAATAGCCTCTGGCGATAACGCGTTGTTGCAATTTTTAGGTCAATCACACGTGAGTCCAGACTCTTCGTGGTCATTGTCAACTTTGGGTACAGGTACTCTAGGTGCGCTTAGGTTGGCAGGTGGTGGTTCGGGCTCTGGTTCTGGTGGTGATACAACTATATTTACTATTTTAGATAGTATTAGTGCAGGGCAGATTTTTGATACGAGTGCTTATACAATTGAGGTTTATGGCAAGGATGGAGAAATATTAAAAACAACAATTAGTTTTAAAGATGCTGGCTCGTTTACGATAAAAGTCAACGAAGCTTACACGGGTAATATTCTTATTCGCTTGAAAGATGCAGGAACAGGCGCAGATTATTTAGATGAAGGCACAGGCCAAAACAAAGATTTACGCGTTATTGCTAGTTCAAATGGTGGCGACATGACTGTTAATCTTAATATGTTAACTGAAATAGCCACACGTCAATTATTTCAAGATAGTAGTAATGTAGACACTGATTTATCAGATTTTACGTCTGCTCAAATTAGCGCTACTAATGGGAATATTGCTACGGCATTTGGTTTGAATGGCGATAACGATATTATTACGGAAAAAAGCGATAGAATTCAGGTGATGAAAGATAACGGTACAGGTTACACGCATTCTAAATATGTAAGGCTGAGTGAAGCTGATATTGAGAAAGGTTGGAAAGATGTGGCATTGTCAGCTTTGACTACAGGTGATAATAAGGCTAATAAAGATTATAATTTTAAGGTAAGAATTATTGATCAAGCGGGTAATCAAAGTGCGTTATCAGATGCGTATTTAATCACTTTTGATGGTAATGTTGAGGAATTAACGCTCAACTTAAAGGAGGACACTGGTGCAAATAGTGCGGACGGCATTACCAGTAATGAGACGACAATAATCGGCAACATTGAAAAAGGCGCTAAAGTAGAATATATTTTGGATGGTGGCGATGGGTGCATAACGCTAACAAGCGCTGTTGTTTATGATAGTGATGATAAAGCAGCCATCCATAAGCCAGATGGCGATTTAGATTTTGTCAGAATTTTTGAAGACAATAGCGATACAGTTAAAGAAAGCCAAATTACACTTACGTTTGATGAAGATATCGTAAAACCTGCTACTTTTGACAATAACTCCTTTGCCATTACTATTAATGGCACTAACCAAACAATCGGCAGAGTTGAAACCAATGGTAAAAAAGTATTGATTTATATCTCAGGCAATGTGATATCAGCATCAGCTGAAATTAGTGTAGCATACAATCAAAGTGATAATGTTAAGGCCTTGGCAGGAAATAGCATTAGCGGTATAGCAAGCAAAGCTTATAGTGTTAATAATACACCCCCTTCACAGCCAACCATTAGTAGTATTTTTGACGACAAAGGAGATGTTACAGGCGAAGTGGGAAACAACGTACTAACAGATGATAATGTGCTAAGTATTATCGTTGATATTAGTGGCGCTAGTGCTATTGCAGGAGGCGGGTTGTTCTTTTACAATAAAGGAGAAAAATTAGCCAACTCTTTTACACTTGACAGCCAAGATATCGCCAAAGGAAGTAAGACAGTAACATTAAGCCTTGATAATTCAGCCGATAGAAAAGCTTACGAATTAGGCGTTAAAATTATTGACAAGTCGGATAATGTGAGTGTTATGTCGGATTTAAAAAACTTCAGCGTTGATGCTACGGTCAATGCACCCACTATTAAATTAATAGATAAAAGCTTACCTACCTCAGATCACACTACCAGTATTGCCACTGTTGAGGTGAGCAATATAGAGACGAGCGCTACTTGGGAGTATTCACTAAATAGTGGTGAAGATTGGACAGCAGACAATAATGGTAATTCTAGCGATACTAAGTATTCTTTCAGCCTGACGGCAAACACCGCCTATGAGGCACAAGACATTAAAATACGTCAAACCGACAAGGCTGGAAATAAGGCTATTTTAAGCATTAATTATAAAGTTATTGTTGATAGTATTGCGCCTGAATATCAATCAACAGAAGGTAGTGGTAACACGATTATTCTAATTTTTAGCGAAGACTTATCTTCTATTAATGCAACAACCAGCACTGCAACAGGTGCATTTACTGTTGAGGGTAACACAGTTACTAAAGTGAAAACTGATGGTAACAAGGCATATCTTTCTATTCAGAATACAGTTGATGATGCTAGTGCTATTGATGTAAGCTACACCAGACCTAGTAGCGATAGCTATCATCTAAAAGACAAGGCAGGTAATTTGGTTAATAACTTGAAAATTGGCACAAAAGATGCTGATACTCCATTAGCTGGCATAAGTTCTAACGACACTTTTATAGGAGGTTTAGGCGATGATACGCTTACAGGAAATGATGGTGTTGATACTTTTCTTTTGATTACAACGCTACAACCGACGGCAATGATACCATCACTGATTTTGTCATAGGCAGGGTAATAATAGCGATAGACTAAGTCTTAAAGACTTGCTAAGTTATCAAGCAGGAGATACTTTGAGTAACTTTTTAAGCATCACAGATGCTAGTTCTAGTGGGGATGTTGTGATTAATATTGATACTAATGATAGATAATAGTGGCACAGATTTAAGTATCACCTTATCTGGTATTGGCACAGGTGCGTTGACTTTATCTGATTTTGAGGTGAACAACTTAATTGTGTTGTAGACTTAAAATGATTAAAGGAACAGTTCTATTATTATTTTTTGGCTTTTTCCTTGGCGGTGTGAGCGCACAAGAGCAATCAAAAGGTGGGTTTAATTTATCTGATTTAATCAATAAGGCAATTGCCTATCACCCTTCTATTAAAAGTAATGTTTTTTTAGAGGAAGCTGCTAAAAATGAGATTACCAGTGCTAAATGGCAATATTTTCCAACCCCTAAGTTTTCAGTAAGCCAAGTTGATAGTTCTAGTACAGACCTTAGTTATAAAAATGGTGATAGTCGTGTTTTAGTTATCAGTTTAACGCAACCACTTTGGGCGGGTGGATCTATTGATGCAGGCTTGGCAAAATCAAGAGCTCAGCTTTTATCAGCTCAGGCATTAACCAAGGTTGCACAGCAAGATTTGGCTTTAAAAGTAATCAATGCTTATAGTAAATGGTATGACAGTTATTTAAAAAAAAAGTCGTATAGTAAGAGTCAAGAGGAGCATGACATATTACGCGCCCGTTTAAGGCGTCGCATTAAACAAGGTTTGTCTTCTAGTAGTGATTTAAATTTGGCAAATTCACGTTCAACCCAGGCAGAAGCAGGCCTTAATTCGGCTATTATTCAACATGAAAATAGTCTGCTTAATTTGGAAGAGCTATTGGGCACTTCGCTAGATCCAAAAGATTTAATTAGAGACTTTAGTATTGTTAAGTTTAAAACTAGTCAAGCCAAATTAAGTAAAAAGGCATTACTAACCAATCCTAGAGTTAAGCAAATTAGAGCGGAAAGTTTGGTGATTGAGGCTGAACTAGATCAAAGTCGTGCCAAACTTTATCCAGGTGTTAATCTTAAATTGGAACGCCAATGGGGTAGTTTTATTGATAAAGATGCCAAGACTGAAAATCGTGTTTTTATTGAATTTAACAGTAGTTTTGGTGCAGGCTTGTCTAATTTTTCACAAACTAGACAAATTAAGAGTCGCTATCAGTCTCTACAAGCAAAAATTAAAGACGAAGAAAGTAAAGTCGCGCAGCAAATTGAACTAGATTGGATGTCCTCCATCTCTTTGAAAAAACAAAAAGCGTTGCTTGAGTCATCACTGGCCAATACAGAAAAAGTACGAAAGTCCTATTATCGACAATTCTTGGCAGGTAGAAAAACATGGCAAGATGTTATGAACTCCATTCGTGAGGTTTCTCAATTGGAGTCTCAATTGGCTAGTGTTTACGGCGAGATAATACTAGCGAATTGGCGTATTTTTGTTTATGTTGAAGATATTGGCGCTGTTGTGACAACTTTTAATGAAAGTTTGGCACTTAATCGAACAGATAAGATATTGTGGCATCCAACAATGAGCCCTAAAGAAGAGCAAAGTGTCATTGATAAAATACTAAATTTTGTCATACCTGATGAAAAGCCAGTAGAAAAAATTATCTGGTACTTTGATATTGATAGTACTAAAAACTTTAAATCGTCTTTAAAGAAAAGAGATTTCGTAACATTTGTAGAGTTTTTTGATAAAGAAGAAAAGCCTAGTCGTGAAAAATTAACTAAAGCTGCTATTCAAAAAAGACAACAAAAATTAATCCAGTAGAGGACATTACGCAAAAAGAGCAGATAAGTATTAAGCAAGAGTAGGATAAAAAACAAAGCAATGCCATACAAAAACCAATCAAAAGAAAAGAAGTGTTAGTTACAAGAAAAAAACAAAATGAAGTAGTTAAAGTCATATCCAATGCCTTGGGTAAAAGTGTGCGGCGTAAAAATAATGTTAACTCTCAGCATCAATACCTTAATAAAATTGCTGAATTTAAAAGTGCTAAAAGTACGCAAGACAAAACATACAATGTTAAGAAAGATGAAGAAAATCAAAAAGCCTTAGTGAAAAAATATTTAAAATTAAATTAAATACAAAAACCCTTCTTAACAACGAGCAATCCACTAAAAAGATTATATGGCGTAAGAAGCAGCACTAATAAAGAAACTTATTTTTGAAGTGAATGTAAAAAGTGAAAAAATACACTAAACGAGTGTTATAGCGTTATAATTCATCTCTCATTTTGGCGACTTTATTTATAAAAAATATGGATAAGAATATGAGTTTAGTTAAATATATTTTAGCGTTGGGTATAGTTATTACGATGCTTTCAGGGTGCTCTTTTGGTAAAATTTAGCCCAACCAAAGCAATCAATTAAAATCAAGTAGTGAGAAAGAATTGTTTTTTGCTGCTGATAGTGGCAAGCAGAAAAAGAATGGCTTAAATAAAGAAGTAGTAGCAGCCTCTCCAGCCGCTAAAAACACCCCAGTTGTTAAGCGTGTTTCAACACCCAAAATTACATCTTTTCGATATACAGAATTAACCATTCAAGCACAAGAGTGCTTACAAAAGTATTATGTTGGCTATGAATACGCATTGTGTTTATATAATAGTGGCGACATATCAAGTGCTGAGAGTTATTTAAGTAATTTTTCTGATAACAATTCAGGCAATAAATTAGCCTCTCAACTGCTTAAAAAAATAACAACGCCTTAACAACGCCTTTAGAGTATATTGTAGAAGAGGCTAGTTTTAAGTTAAAAAAATGGCTCTCAAGAAAATCAAACGTGCCATTATTTAATATGAAACCACCTGAAAATATAAAGTACAATCCGCGAGCATTATCTTTAATCAAGCGTGAATTTGAAACCAGTAAAGCTTTTGATAAAAGAGTTATTTCAGTCCAGAAAGAAACTGAGGTTAAAGACTATCTTGTAGAACAGAGACATAAGGAAAAAACGGTTATTTATAATCAAGCATTGGAGTCTGATACCTCTCTTTCTGATGAGAAAAAACAAAGACAAAGTCGTAGTGAAGATGTTTATTTAGACTTTGTTAACACGAGCATTATTAACGTGCTCGGAGCTCTTTATTTTTCTAATCCAACATACAATGCTGATACTCAAAAAATGTTTGTATATCTATCCTCTAAGAAAAGTAATTTTAATAAATTAGTTGCAATTGATTTGCCAATTGAAGAGGCCAAGTTATTTAAAGCTAATATTACTCAAACCTTTCCTGTGTTAGAATTTAACACAAGTAGAAAAGCGTTATCTATTGCTAAAATTAGTGCGGACTTTTTAAATAAAGTCTATCCAGCACAACTTTTAAAGAATAATAATTCCTTACCCGTGTTAGGTGCTGTGCAAAAAAACATTACTTCTAAATTTTCTAAGTAACCCTTGATAGTACATATATGGAGCAAAGTTTATTATCCAGTTTGCAGCGTTTATCACAGTTGCAAAGGTCTCGTTTTGATGCTTTAGAATTACAACAAGTTGTTGAGGATGAATACAGTGACTCAATTGAAAAAATGGCAATGTTGCGCAATGTATGCCATGCATTATTAATTCCTAATCCTAAAGCATTAAAATCTATTAATGACCCCTCTTTGTTGCCTTTATTGATTTTTGATGAATTCCAGCAATGGGGCATCCTTAAAAGTTTTAATGCCAAAGGCGAATGGGTGTCAGAATGGTTCTCTAAAGAGAAAAATACCTGGTTAGAAGTAATACTTGATGATTTGAGCAAGTATGAGATTTTTGCCATAAAAATGAAAAAAAAGTTCGATACAGGTAATAGTCGAATTTTTAAAATGGTTAAAACCGAATTAATTACTCATAAGAAATGGCTAATTGACGCTTCTTTAGCAGGAGTTTTGATTAATATTGTGGCTGTAGTTAGTGCTTTTTATTCTATGCAGATTTATGATCGCGTTGTGCCAACAGGCGCTCAACAAACTTTATTAGTACTGACAATAGGCGTGTTAGCAATAACGATATTAGATTTTATTGCTAAGTTAGTGCGTGCAGGGTTATACGAAAAGTTAATTGATAATATAGATAGACGCCTATCTAGAGATGTGTACAAGCGGTTTTTGGCATTACGCATGGATCAATTGCCAAAAAGTGTGGGTAGTTTGGCTTCGCAAATGCGGGGCTATGAGTCGGTACGTAGTTTTTTATCCGCCATCACGACTTATCTGGTAGTTGATGTTCCATTTGTTCTGTTTTATGTTTTATTGATTGCTGCTATTGGTGGTTATTTAGCCTTGGTGCCTATGACATTTTTTGTTATAGCAACTTTGACAGGATTATATTTCCATAAGAAGATAGAAGCGCTAGCAGTTAATATTAACGAATCTGTTAATCTTAAAGTGGGTTTATTGGTAGAATCAGTTGAAGGCGCTGAAACAATTAAATCGGGCCAAGGTGGTTGGCGTATGCTTTCTAATTGGATGAATGTCACCGACGAAGGCCGTGGTTATGATTTAGAGATGAAGCGAATGACTGATCAGTCTCAGTATATGGTGGCATTTTTTCAACAATCTTCGTTTGTGCTGATGGTGGCATCAGGTGCATTGTTGATTGGTGATGGCTTAACAATGGGTGGCTTGATCGCTTGCTCTATTTTGTCAGGTCGAATTTTGGCACCTGTTGCACAAATTCCATCTCACCTAGTTCAATGGGCAAATACTAAGTCAGCAATTAGATCGCTAGATGTGATTTGGGATTTAAAATGTGACCATGATGGCATAGACTCACCTATTGTGCCTGAAAATCTACGTGGTGAATTCTATATTGAAGCAAAAACACAAATAAATTATGGCGAAAAGGCGGCTTTAGCTTTGCCAGAAATGAGAATCAACCCAGGTGAAAAAATTGGTGTTTTAGGTCCTATTGGCTCTGGAAAAACATCATTATTACGCCTGTTAAGTGGCATGTACAAGCCTAATATTGGCCGAATTTTATTAGATGACATTGATTTGGCCCATATTTCAAAACCTGTTTTAGCTGAAAAAATTGGTTTTTTACAACAAGAAGGGCGACTATTCAAAGGCACACTTAGAGAAAATTTAATTTTAGGTTTAGTCGATCCGGGTGATGATAAAATTTTAGAGGTATCTAAATTAACAGGCTTATTAGATAGTGTTATCTCTACTACTGAAAAAGGGCTAGAGCAGGAAATATTTGAAGGTGGAATGGGCTTATCTGGTGGACAAAAGCAATTACTTAATTTAACTCGGGTAGTTTTGCGAGCACCAAAAATATGGTTATTAGACGAACCAACTGCATCTGTTGATCGCAACTTAGAAACATTGTTAATCAACATGTTTAAGAAAACAATAAAGGCAGAAGATACATTGGTATTGGTAACGCACAAGATGGAAATGATAGGATTGGTTGACCGTTTAATTGTGGTTAATAAAAATCAAATAGTGATGGATGGGCCAAAGGCTGATGTAATTGCCCAACTTTCTGGCAAAGCACAAGAGACCAAGTCATGAATTTAGAGAAAATTTTATTAAAAATTGAGCATTCATTTTCGATTGTTTATGTTTTATTGGGTGGCTTCATTGCTTTTATACTGTGGGCATCACTATTTGATATTGATGAAACGGTTCGCTCTCAAGGTAAAGTGGTTGCTAATGGTAGTAGCCAAATTATTCAAGTGGCTGATGGTGGTGTTTTATCTAAATTACTAGTCAGTGAAGGTGAGCATGTTAAGCAGGGACAGCTGCTAGCAACACTTGAAAAAGATCGCGCACAAGCAGGCTATTACGAGGTGCGGTCTCAAGTGGCACACTTGAAGTCAGCACTAGCAAGAGCCAATGCAGAGATTTTAGAAAAACCCATTGTATTTGATGAGTTAACTCAAGATTATCCTGATTTTATGAGTGCACAAAAAGCTTTGTATGTTCAGAAGAAACGCTCTTTAAATCAAGAGGTGTCCATGCTAGAGGAAAGTCTTGCAATGAGTACTGAGGAGTGGGAAATTACTCAAGGTTTAGAAAAAACAGGCGATGTTAGTCAATTAGAGGTTTTAAGAGCTAAACAAAAAGTATTATATTTTAAGCGTAAAGTGGTAGATACTAAAAACAAATATTACGAAAAAACCAGTGCTGAAATTGAAAAGCTGGAAGGCGAGTTGGCTAAAAATATATATAAACTTAAAAAACAAAAAAGCGTTTTAGAATATACCAATATTCATTCACCTGTATCAGGCATTGTTAAAGAGTTAAAAGTAACTACTGTTGGCGGTGTTTTACGTGCTGGAGAGCAATTGATGGAAGTGTCCCCCTCTCAGGGCGGTGTTATTTTAGAGGCAAAAATTAATCCTGTTGATATTGGCAGACTAAAATTAGGCATGCCAGTGGTAATCAAACTCGATGCATTTGATTATACTATTTTTGGTGCCTTAAAGGGCACACTAAATTACATCAGTTCGGACACTTTATTGGACAAAGACCCTTTAGGAAGACAAACAACCTTTTATCAAGTAAATGTCAAAATTGAAGGCCCAGAACATGAAGATAATGTTAAATCCAAAGCGATTAAGGTTAAATTAGGTATGTCAGGTACGATTGATGTTAAAGTTGGAAGACGTTCTTTGTTTACTTATTTAACCAAGCCAATTAGCCGCGGCTTTAGTGGCGCTCTTAACGAGAAGTAATCAAATGTCGCTTTTGAGCGGAGTGTGGATATTATTAGTTGGTTTTTACTCAAGTATTGTATGTACTGAGTTATTAGCACCATGGCAATCTAAGAGTTATATCAAAAAAGCATTCTTTGGGGTTGCTTATAAAAACGAGTACCAATTAAGGACAAACAAAATTAAGACGTTGGCAACAACCTATTAGATATCGGATCGATTATTTCAATTTAAATGCGCCTGGTGATATTGCCGAAACGCTTATTCAAGACCATCTTCAAGATCTACCTAAAATTACAAGAGTAGCCATTAACAAAGACGACAAAAACCCAATTTTAAAATATTGTTAACCAAAAAATCGTATTATAAATTAGCGATTAGTCGTTATACCAACACCAAAATAAAAGATCTTGGCACTCAAAGCAACTGCTTGTTACATTTTAAGCATAATAAGAAGTTCAAATTAACCAATGCACTGGTTATTATTCCTGTTGACCACGCAATGCGTTATGGCTTATTGCCTGCTTGTGTTGTTGAAGAATTAACACAAGCAATGGGACTTCCAAATGATTCAGATTGGGTTAGCCCTTCCATTACAAATGACAAAAGTGTACTAGATTTATTAACAGATTTAGATTATTTGTTGTTAAAAATTCTTTATGACAATCACCTTCATGCAGGCATGAGTGCAAAAATAAGTAGTCCTTTAGTGGATAAAATATTAATTGACTTTGAGCGTCGGGACATGATTGAATCTTCCATACTAAGAGCGCAAGAACTTAGTATTAATTATTACAAGAAGAGATAAATAATAGGGCTGACGCAAGATAAATGCGGGTGACAATGGAAAATCTATGGATTACGTGGGATTAGTTTTTTTAAACTAAGTTTCAAAAAAAGAAACTATTTTTTAATCGTGAAATTACAGAGTTTACACTTATTTTATTAAAGCGTATAATTGGAATTAGGCACTTGTTGCAGCTTGCTACATTGAAACTAGGTTCGGTAATATGGAAAAATATGCTAGTCAACGCTTAGTTAAGTTGGCTAAGCCCACAGCAAGTGCTACTTTTTTATATGATGAAAAATACCTATTCTACTATTATTGGTATATCTCGCATTTACAGGTATTACGTCCCAAACCAGTTGTCCATCCTTGGCAATCTTAACAATAACAACCATAAGTAAGTGATATAGTTAGGACAAATACTGCCACCGCTATATTGTGGTAACCACACTTCATTTGGATTTTCTAGCGTTGGAATAATTAAAGAACCAAACTGATACCTTTCCTTATCTCTACTGTGTTCCGTTAGATAGTTGACAATAGCGCTATCAATAATCACATCATCTACTGGCGTGATGATAATCCGTGAGTCTTTATCGCCTAACAGAGCTTGCTTTAAATCAGTTGGTTTTTTCAGGAGTGCAGGTATTTTGGGTTTGAAACTATTTGGTATGAGTACTGCTGACATTAATCCTAATGTTTTCCAATTCGGCTGGTCAGGTAGCTTCTTAGCACAAGCGCCTTTGTTAAACGTGTTGAGCGCAATGCCGTTACAATCAGATAAGTGTCCATATTTATCCCAACTGCTGCGATTTTTGCCAACATTGTAATTCCCAACCAGGGTCAATGCCAATTGGCAGGTTTTCAATCTTCCCTGTGCGTTTATTTATCTATTGCTTCGTAGTGCCATAAGATTTGTAAACAGTCTTGCCATCTTTGTTTGTTTTACCTGTTCAATGGCTAATTTTTTTGTATCTGTAACACTGTCATTTTTAAGCTGCTGATATTCTGCTTTGCTTACTGAACGAACATGACATGCAACCGTAGGCATTTTTCGGATAGTGCTTTTACCAGAACGGATCGTCTACAGATAGTAATAATTGACTAAAAGATTGGTGTTCGGGCCGGTGTTCAGCGTTAGGTCCTAACTGATAAAGTAAGTATGGGTGTGAGTCTTTAGTTTGTTGAATGCGTTGCCATTGCCCTGCTGCATATGCGGTGCTTTTGTTAGTATCATAAATAGTATACAAACTCCGTGGTAAACCCAATTGAGCCATTTTAGTTTTGCCAGTGAGCGAGTCTGTCATGGACGCTTTACCCTACCAGCCTTTGTCTTGTAATAAAGGCTTTAGTTCTTTTTTAAATTGCGCTAAAGTTGCACCATTCTTAAGACTATCATGCACCGCAGATTGAATACCACTTAAGATATCCATCCTCATCACTTTAGCAACAGTGAAGCTGTAGATGTGTTCATCACGCCAAATATCGCGATAATCAAAACTGACTTTTAGTTTCTTAGTATTGAAGTAATCTTAATACTTCTTTTAATGGCGGTGCTGGCTCGTATTTCATAGCAAACAGTGGGGAATCTCTAAAGCCTCTTGCTTTAAAAATTCTTGCTGGATATTGACACGATTTTGATAGTTTTTTTCCGACTCAAATGGCTTTTTTACAATCAACGCATAAGTCTTTTTTTCAATAAAAGTCATTCTTTTAATTCGTCTACAAACTGGCATGAGGCTGTTCATAGTTTATGGTTAGCCCCCAATGCTTGTAATTATAAATACAAGCATCAACTGCTTTCTCAGGATACTTATGGTTGCCAGAGACACAACGATAAAGAGAACTATTAGCCCCAAATGTCTTGATAATATTCAAGCGTACAAGACCAGCTACTACCTTGGGTTGTTATTCCGGCATGCCTTTTCGATATAAATACTTTAATTTGTCATTAAGGTTTTTAAAATCACTCATTTTCCTAGCCCGTCAGTTTTCGCTTTAAACGCTGACTCTGTCAATAGTTTTATTAGTTTGTTGAGGATCTTACGTTTGTAACAATTCAGGTAAGTGTGCCTCAAATTCTGCCAAGTCCTTGCACTCTTGTAAGAGCTCATCAATCGGGTTAATCATTGGTACCATCACCTCTTAGTCTGATAATTCATCAGCCCCAATCTGGCCTTGTGCCACATTCATTGTCACCATTTTGCTAGCATCAGAGAAATGGTTTTAGGCAGTATTAGACAACATCAAAATATCATCTTCATCCTTAGGCTTATCTAGTCCAAACTTTTGTCTAATTTGGCTTTGGCTGACCTTAAAGCCAAAGGGGATTAATTCAGACAAGCTTTTACTGAGCTGTGCCAAATCCTCTGGCTCTGGCACAGGCAGGATAATGGTCGGATACGTTTCTTACACCCCAAAATTTAAATCAATAAACGGCTTAACCAAGTCACGATTAAGCGTATTTGCTAGTGCTTTAGCATCAGCGCGCAAAATATCAGCACGCACTTCGTTATGCACACACGCCTGCGCATTTGACGAGCCATTGTCGGTCGTCATTGTTTGCCCTAAAACAGTCTTTGATATCTCCCACTTGTTGCTATATGTAAAAAAAGGCTGGGCACATGCCGATAACTTAGCACAAAGACTGTGGTGTGTTGATGAAGTCAAGCAACTAAAACCTTATCAATTGACAGCGGTTATTAATGAATTTCGAGCTCAAAACAAAGACGCAGGTGTACCGTTATGAAGCCGAATTTCAAACTACTAGCTGACAATCAAGACATTACTGATGCTATTAGGTCAAGATTTGTATCATTGACGCTGTCTAACGATGGTATTAAAAATGACACACTAAGTATTGTCATTGACGATAGAGGTAACGAGGTGGTGCTCCCACGCACAGACGTTGAGATTGAGTGCTGGTTAGGTTATGGTGATGATCTGTACAACAAAGGTAGCTTTGAAGTTGATGAGGTGATTACATCGGGCATATCAGTATTATTGCAAAAGGCTCTAGGATTAACAAGTCACTCAAATCAATCACGCACGCACGCGAACATACAATAACACAACACTAAGTGATTTAATCAACACTATCGTCAAGCGTAATGTGCTAGATTCTAAAGTTAGCGAATTCTTAACAGACATGCCCATTAATCAATTAAATCAAAACAACGAAACTGACTTAAACTTGCTCACTAGATTGAGTGGCAATTACGATGCAAAATTTAAGTCTATCAGCTCTACTTTGCTAGGCTATTCAAAAGATGATTTTAAAAAAGTAAGCGGTGAAGCACTGAAGCCTATTTTCATAAGTAAAGGTGATTGCTCTCGTTGGAACTTTAGTCAAACTGACAGACCCAAATATGATGCAGTTATTACTAAGTGACGGGATAACGAGACTGGAGAGACTAAATAAGTACAATTAGCTCAGGTGAGAACATCTACTCGCTTAAAACAATCTTTGCATCGCGAGAGGAGGCAAATGACAAGGCGACAACTAAATATAACGACTTAATGCATGGACGCATTAGCGGTAGTTTGACAACCGTTGGCAATCCAAAAATAGCCAGTGAGTTTGAGATTCAATTGATTGGCTTTAGATTTAATGATTTTAAGTGCGAAAGCTGCGCACATGTGCTTGACGAACAAGGTTATAAAACATCGATTAAATTGCTTAATAAGAAATGATTAATCATTGATTAAGTACAAATTAAAATTACTTTATTTTATGTATCATTTTTTTTATTTTTTTATTTTTTTGATAGACAAGTAGTTTTGTTGATAATTTTTGATAGACAAGGAAGATAGTTAAAAATAATTTTGCAAAACAAACTTAAAACTTTTGTAAAATCAAACGCGGCTTACACTATGTTCTGGCATTATAGCTATTCAATAGGCACAAACGCAATAATGATTCCTTTGCTTTTAAAACAGGATTAATAACACCATTAACCAAAACAGTTTGCCCCTTCTTGCCCATCATTCTATCTGGTATGGAGCGAATATAGGCAAATGCACCATTTTTCTTAAAGTCCTTATCCTGAATAATGACTGGAAAATCATCCACACCATATTCCATAGGTAGATTTAAGTTCTTAGCGGACTCATCATTAATAATAAACATCCCTGCTAATCCTTGGTAAACCTGCCTACCTGTTTGATGAATTTGATGAGAGTGATACCACAATATTGCTGCATCCTGAACAATATCAAACTCACTTAGCCAAGTGCCACTCGGCTGGATTGGTTGATGAGGCCCGCCATCTGTCTTGGCAGGCAGTTTCATCCCATGCCGATGTAGCGTAGTGGTTTTATCAAGGCTATTTTTAACCTTAATGTGCGCTCGTTCACCTTTATTAGCCCTCAAAGTCACGCTTAAAAAAGGCTGATTAATGCCTAATATTGGGGTTAATTGATTGGGTAAAATGGGACTGTATCCAAATTGGATATTTAAATCACAATACACATCTTTGCCAATCCTTTTGCCTGTTTCTAGTATCAGCACTTGAAAACGATTTTTAAATAATCGCCCACTTGCCAAAACCATTTGCTTGGGTAAGGTTATCAAAGCCAAACTTGCTTGAAGGAATCGTCTTCTACTAATCATTTTGAAAACCTTGCGTCATATTTTTGCTGTATATCTTTAGACTACAGACTATGAATATAATTAAGTAAGGCTTGTTTTTAAACCCTGGCATTTGCTCACCAAATTGTACGCCACCGTTATTAATAGTACGTAATAATTGTACGGGTGAGTGATGCTAAGTGTGCACTGTACCATTCACAGGTGGTGCTGGAAAATTGCCATCCAGCTTGCCTCTTTTTCCAATCTTTGACAAGACCACCACCTGCTTTCCCGTGGCACACTAGACAATTTTTATCAAAAGTTGTTTTGCCTAATTGCACCTTGTCTGCTTCTTTTGCTTGCACATCACCACTATCAAAACAACTGCTTAAAAACAACGCGCTTGATAATATTATTAATATTTTCATCTTTTCATCTTTTTTATGTTAAATAAATGCAAGTGTCCATCCTCTTGATGGTCATTGTTACTCTTAGGGGCAATTGGTTTTTCTATACACACAGTATTTTTATGCGTATATACACCATATCGCCAACCAATTGTGTGTATTCAGAAGCAGACATGTCATTAAGTTTTTCTAAAAAAGCCACCATTTCCCATATTT
This sequence comes from Abyssogena phaseoliformis symbiont OG214, assembly GCF_016592595.1. NCBI lineage: Bacteria > Pseudomonadati > Pseudomonadota > Gammaproteobacteria > Abyssogena phaseoliformis symbiont. Next base: position 138,351 of record NZ_AP012977.1, on the reverse strand, counting down.
GTTAATCAATATGGGAATCTCCCCCCATGCTGGCATACCAGTCATCTTAAGTCCATTTTTAATAGTCCAGAATATATTTCCTGAGCCATGACCTGTATGGTTTTGTTGATAAAATACAGGTACCTTAGGGTTAAAGCCCAAGGCTTAATTCTGTCGATTCTTTTGTAGGAGATAAATGACATTGAGCGCACATTGCATCAAAGTTCTTGGCGCCACTCTTAATCATATCGGGTTTTGATAAATTAGGCGCCTTAATATCATACGCATACACTGTAATAGAACGCTCTTTTACAAATATCAATAACTTTGTTGTAATACCCCAGTGTTTCTTTTGGCAGAAATATTAAACGCCCCAAACCAAACTAATAAGAACAACAATATACTGATAATAAACAATACTTTTAATAAATTTTTCATTCTTTATGCTCCAAAATAAAACCACCATACCAAGCTATCAGCCTATTAGTTAAACACCATGCACAAAACCCCAATAAACTCTTTTGATTTTTGTTGTAAATTTTACTCATAACTAGCAAGCCACATCTTAACCAAAATGCCTTTATTTGAATCTTGGGTGCATAGTATTTAATTGTCAGATTAATAATCTTATATTGTCAGACTAAAACCAAAAACGCACACCAACTACAATTTGTGTACCTTCAATATCTTCGCCTTCAGCAATAGAAAAATCAGCCGTATTACCATATTTTTTCTCCCAGTTAATGCCAATATAAGGTGCAAATTCACGTGTAACTTCATAACGCAGCCTCAATCCTGTCTCAACACTAGACAAACCTTTCCTTGTACCTGTTAATTCATCGTCTTTGCTAAATGCATTAATCTCTACTTCTGGCGATAAAATCAATTTTTGACTAAGCATATACTCATGCTCAGCATTCAAACGTATACCTAATCTGCCAAATTCACCCACAAATAACGAAGCATCAACTTCGAATAAATAAGGTGCCAAGCCCTTGGCAGCAATCACTCCCTAATTGCGTTGCGTTTTAGGCTGAAAGTCTTTTTTCACCCCGAGTTGCAAATCCAAAAAGGTGCTATTGCTTTTGAGCAAAGTAATTATAACTCAAACTTTTCGGTCTTCCCTGCAACTTTTTCGCCCTTGGTTTTAACCCAAAATTTATTTAAATCTCAGCCCATCCAATCCAAGCCTCAATATTCCAAGCCCTAGGATTAGCACCATCTGTACTTCGCAACTCCACTTCACCTATCACCTTAATTAAAATAGGGTCGTCTTCTATGCCCCCTGAAAATGACTGTGATGTCAAAGCAAATAAGCAGCTGATTGTTATTACTTTTAAATATTTCATTATTTTCTCCTCTAATTAAACCACATCCACACGACGAAACATGCCCAACATGTGATATAACAAATGACAATGATATGCCCCACGAGCCTTTAGCATCAACTTTAACTCGATAACTAATTTTTGCTCCTGGTTAAACAATCACAGTATGCTTGCGAGGAATGTACATATTATCTCCAGTTTCTAAATCACTCCACATACCGTGTAAATGCATTGGATGGTTCATCACCGTATCATTAACAAAAATGATACGAACAACCTCACCAAATTTAAATTTAAGTGGCTCGGCATCGGCGAACTTCACACCATTAATAGACCACATATAGCGACTCATATTGCCAGTTAAATGCAATTGAATTTCTCTATCTGGATCAGGATAATTATGAGTCATATGTAAATTACGTAGGTCTGCATAAGTCAAGACTTTTCTGCCATCATTACGTAGTCCAACACCTGGATTATCAAGACGATATTGAAGATTAGCAGAACGCATGTCTACATGAGTTACCATTGAATCCATGATTGGCATTTTTTTTACCGCTGTCCATATTCATCTTGGTATCCATACCTTGTGCAAATTTAGACATGTCCATTGAACCGTAATTCATGTGCGACATGTCCATCCCCATATCACTGTGAGTCAGGTTTGGTACTTTATCTAACTTTAGCACTTCACCAGTCATAGAAACATCAGGTGTTAATGTGCCACGTGCATAACCAGAACGTACAATATCTTGTGCAAAAATGGTATACGCTCTACCATCTTTTGGTTCAACAATCACATCATAAGTTTCAGCCACACCAATGCGAAATTCATCGATTGAAACGGGTTGAATGTTTTGCCCATCAGCAGACACCACGATCATTTTTAAACCAGGAATACGTACGTCAAAAAATGTCATTGCTGAGCCGTTGATAAATCTCAGCCTGATTTTTTCACCTTTTTTAAACAAGCCAACCCAGCCCTTATCTGGCGTTACGCCGTTAGTGAAATAAGTGTAGGTATATCCTGTTACATCAGACAAATCACGCTGACTCATGCTCATTTGATTCCACGTTTTTCTATCATTCCAAGTGTTTTCCAGTCTTTTTTTCTCAAAATCATTCATTAAATCCGAGTGTGTACGCTCTTTAAAATTATAATAATGTGAGAGCTTTTTAAGCTTATGATAAATATCAATCGGATTCTCATCCGTCCAATCAGACAACATAATCTTTATCATAAATTACTGGATCTTTTTCAACTGGCTCTATCACAATCGGACCATATAAGCCTGTTTGTTCTTGGAAACCAGAATACGAGTGATACCAACAGGTGCCGCTTTGTTTAGCTTTAAAACGATAAGTAAAGGTTTCGCCTGATTTAATACCATGAAAGTCATTACTAATATCAGGCACACCATCCATATTTGATGGCAAAATCAAACCATACCAATGAATAGAAGTGCTTTCTTTAAGATTATTTTTAACATGTAAGGTAATCATTTCACCTTCTTTAAATCTTAATAAAGGTGCTGGAAGTGAGTTATTTCCTGTAGTGGCAGTACGCATTATACCGGTAAAGTTCGCACTTTGTCCTCCAATACTTAGATTAAAAGTGTTGCCTGTTAAAGTTGTTATATTGTTGCACATACCTGTAAATAAAATACTTGGGTTAATCGCTAATGTCGCAGCGCCTATTGTTACACCAGTAACAGATTGCCTACGTGATAATGTTTTGTTATTCATTCTATTCTCCTTAATCAATAACTATTTGAATTGATAAACAATCCTTAAATACCACTAAAAAAAACTTAGATTGATTGATGATAATAAAAATTTGTTTTATAAAAAACAAATTTGTGTCAATACGCTAGAAAATTTAAACGATTGGAGGAGGAATGTTTACTTTTGAGGAGAAAGAAGTATAAAAGGCATTAAAAATGAAAGCCACTGAAAGTGACTGAGGAGTGTAGCGCTCAAGAAACACAATTTTTTTATCAAAAGCCAAACATTAAACGCAGGTTATATTATATCATTCTGATAAATGTTCTACAGCGGACATATTCATCGATTTATCATCCACTGAGCAATACTCAATATTATCAGACATAGAAACATCACCAGCCAATGACATAAATACAAGCAAAACTAATGACAACAAAACTTTTATAATTTAATTATATCACAAAAAAATAGCTTGTAAGTCATTCAGAAAATCAAAGCCTTTTTCACTAGGTTGAATGCGTCTATCATTCAATTCAAGTAGTCCCAATGCTTGGGCCTTGTTTAATTGACACTCAATTGCTTGTATTGATTGTCCTGTTCTTAATGTAAATAAAGCCAAATCAAACCCATGCTTTAGCCTAAGCGCATTGAGCATAAAATCAAAGCTTAAATTTTCAATGGATTTGACTTGATTTTGCCTATTTTTTAGATAATCCTTTGGTGAGCGCGCCTTTGTCGTTCTAAATGAATAAGGCTCGTTTGAGCAGGTAATTTTTCCATGAGCACCAGCGCCTATACCAATATAATCACCAAATTGCCAATAATTTAGATTGTGCCTCGATGGTGTCTTTCCAAAAGCAGATACTTCGTAGCGTATATAACCATTTTTCTCTAATAAATTCACACCTCTATTGCCCATTTTAAAAATGTCATTATCATTTGGTAAAGTCGGTGGAAATTTGGCAAAATAAGTATTGGGCTCAATGGTTAATTGATAAAAAGAAATATGCTCAGGGTTTAAATTCACAGCTTGATTGATATCAGACAGGTAGTCGTCTAATGTTTGGTTTTCCAAGCCATACATAATATCAATATTAAAATGCTCAAAACCTACCTGCTTGGCTTTCTCACAAGCATAAATTGCTTCATCGGCATTATGAATACGACCCAATGATTTGAGATGCTGATCATTAAAAGACTGCACGCCAATTGAAAGTCGATTAATACCAATACGTTTAAATGCCTTGAACTTTTCAATCTCAAAAGTACCCGGATTAGTTTCTAGCGTAATTTCAATATCATCTGCAAATTTTAGTCTCGTTTTTAAACCAGAAAATAACTCAAAAAGCGCCTGCTCATTCATCAAACTGGGTGTGCCACCACCTAAGAAAATAGACTGAATGGAACGACCCTGGACATAATCTAAATCCTCATCAAGGTCTTTTAACAACGCCGTAATATAGCCACTTTGTTGATTGCCCTCATGCGAGTTGAAATCACAATAAGGACACTTTTTAACACACCACGGATAATGAATATACAACGCCAATGGTGGCAATTCTAATGCGCAACCCACTGATTTTTTTTGAGCGTTTTAAGTAGCGCTGATAAAGCCCTGCCTCGGTGAGAAATTTTGTTTTTTTCTACAGATGAGAGCTCAGCAGAAGTGCAATTACGGGTCGGCAAATAAAAAATTGGGTCATAACCAAAACCATTATCACCCATCCTTTCACGCAGTATTTCGCCCTCCCAGCTACGTTGGATGATAACGGGTGTTGGGTCATTTTCATGCTTAATAAAAACAATTGCGCACCAAAATCGTCCAGTTCTCTCACCCTCTGGCACATCCTTCATATCAGTTAATACTTTTTGAGTATTCGCCTCATCATCCCTATGACAATTCGCATAACGTGCAGAATAAATACCAGGGCTACCACCCCCCAGTGCATCTATCACAATACCTGAGTCATCAGCCAGTACTGGTAGTCCAGATTGTTCACTGGCATTTCGTGCTTTAATCAGTGCATTTTCAACAAAGGTTAGCCCTGTTTCTGGCACTTCTGCAACCTGCATATCTTGCATAGATACAACTTGGTAAATACTGCTTAACATGGCGTTAAACTCTTTGATTTTGCCTTGATTATTACTGGCAAGAATGATTTTTTTCATCGTGTATAATTTGACCTAATATTTAGATTGTATGGAACTCATTATGACTCAAGACGAAATGAAATTCGCTGTTGCACAAGCCACACTCAAGTACGTAGTAAAAAATACCATTATAGGCGTAGGCACTGGCTCTACTGCTAATTTTTTCATTGATGCACTGGCAAAAATAAAAAACGACATTAAAGGCGCTGTTGCAAGTTCTAAAGCAACTGCACAGCGATTAGAAGGCTATGGCATTAAAGTATTTGATCTTAATGAGGTAGAAGCTATTTCAGTTTATATTGATGGTGCAGATGAATCAGACGGTAGTCTAAATCTTATCAAAGGTGGTGGTGGTGCGCTCACGCGCGAAAAAATTGTAGCGGCGGCGGCTGATCAATTTATTTGTATTGCTGATGAATCAAAGTTAGTGACAATGTTGGGTAGCTTTCCACTACCTGTTGAAGTTATTCCAATGGCATCTAACTATGTCAAACATCAAATTAGTCAAAGAATTGGTGGAACACCTAAAGTTAGAGAAAATTTTGTCAGTGACAATGGTAACTCAATCCTTGATATTAAAAATTTGAAAATTACCAACCCCAAAGTAATGGAAACAGAATTAAACAGCATTACTGGAGTGGTGACTAATGGGCTTTTTGCTAATCGTGGTGCAGATGTTTTATTATTAGGCACGCCTAATGGCGTGAAAGTCGTAACTGTCTAATTGGATAAATTCTGATACAGATTTATCAACTGCTTTAAGCGCTCAATTCTGACTGTTAAGACATCAAACAAATCTCGCGACTGAGTGACAGATTTTGCTCGCTGATAACGAGTAACACCTTCGCTTAACTTACCTTGCAATACCAATGCTTTGGCGTTGTGAATATGTACGCGGTCTAACTTGCCAGCATTTACATATAAATATGAAAGCAACTTATGAGAATGATAAGTACCTATATTAAGTTTTAAATAGCGCTTTAATATACTAATACCCTTAGTGATTTTATTATTAGCTGCATAAGCTTTAGCTGCATAATATATGCTAGTTTCGTTGTCATTCGCTTTGGAGAAATATACTTGTGCCTTATCTATTTGTGTAAGTTTTGAATATATTCTACCTGCCAGAATATAAGTTGGATTGTCGTTATTTAGTTTCAAAAGTTGGTCAATATGATTTTTAGCCTGTCGATACTTTTGTTTTTCTAAAGCATCGTAAGCGTACATATACAAGTTGAGCGCTTTGTTTGTTTCCAATTTAACGCGCTTGTGTTGATGGTAATACAACTTGGCCTTAATGGTTAAATACTCAAATGAATCAGCTCGATAATCACCATGTTCTCTAGCAGAGCGTTGTATAGAATCAGAAATTCTGTTGATACTGAGTGGGTGGGTACGTAAAAATTCATTTGCACCTGAATTGTCTTTAAGTTTTTTAAAAAATTGCGCCATACCTTTAGGATCAAAGCCAGATTTTAATAGTATTTTAGTACCTATTCGATCCGCCTCCCACTCATGTGCACGGGTAAAATTAATACTTTGCTGTGCAATTGCTGCAACGCCAGAAACTGCAATAGTGGAATTATTCGCCAATACTGCAGCTAGCATACTGGCTAGCATTATATAAGTTTGTTTGCCCGTCTTCTCACTAAAACGAGCCAGATGGTTTTGAGTAACATGTGATATTTCATGAGAAAGAACACCTGCAAGCTCAGATTCAGAATCAGAACTGAGCAACATACCAGTATGCACACCAATATAACCATATGGGCCTGAAAAAGCATTAATACTATCATCATTCAGCATAAAAAAATCAAGATGCTTAGATGGATTTTCACTATAAGCAGACAATTCATGGCCTAACTTTTTTAAATAAACTTGGGTTTCAATATCGGCCACCACAGAACTGGTATCCCAAATAATTTTTAAAAATTCATTGCCTTGCTTTTGCTCCTGTAACGATTCAAATAAGACCAACTCAGGCACTTCTAATGCAGACGCAGGTAGAGCAATCAATGCCCACATTACTAAAAGTTTAATCATACACTTATTATATTTGACTCTTTACCGATGAACGACTAAAATAGCAAACTTATTAGTTATTTCTAATATATTAATTAAACTTTAAAAAATATTAAGGAGTCCACAAATGGCTGACGAAACTTTAGACGCATCAGGCTTAAACTGCCCACTACCAATTTTAAAAACTAAGAAAGCATTATCTAAGATGGATACTGGTAAGATCTTAGACGTAATTTCAACTGATACTGGTTCAGTAAAAGACATTGAAGCTTTTTGTAATCAAACAGGTAACAAACTTATATCCACCGTTGAAGAAAGTGGCAAATACATCTTCACCATTGAAAGGGCTTAAGTACTAATTATTTAACAGGAGAATCATTATGTCAAACAATAAAAAAATGACTATTATTGCCACTAAAGGAGCTTTTGATTGGGCTTTTCCGCCTTTCATTATTGCCTCTACTGGTGTTGCAATGGATAAAGAAGTCACCATCTTTTTTACCTTTTACGGGCTTAATCTTTTATTAAAAGACACCTCTAAATTGCGTGTCTCCCCTATAGGTAATCCAGCCATGCCAATGAAACTACCTTTTGGCCCTGAATGGCTACAAAAAATTGATTTCGGTCCAAAAATTCCAAATATCTTTTGGTCTTTGCCATTCACAGAATACTTAGCTACTTTTTTAATGAAAAAAACCATGAAGAAAAATGGCGTTGCCACGCTTGATGAGTTACGCTCTATGTGTCAGGAATTTGATGTTAAATTTATCGCTTGCGAAATGACCGTTGATTTATTTGGCTATAGTAAAGACGACTTCATTGATGGTGTTGAATTTGCAGGTGCGGCGACTTACTTTGAAGAATGTGATGGCTCAAATCATAACCTCTATATGTAATATATAGTTATTATTATCCATCAATAAAAAAAGAAACGGTATTATGTCCAATCTAAGCGCTGCCAGTCTCGCTCAATTGCAAGGGCATTTAGCTTGTCATCACCATGAACAACAATTGGATAATCTACCAATTCTAACATGGGTAAATCATTATACGAATCTGAATAAAAACTTGCGCCTTTGATGTTTTCGCCAGTCTCTTTCAGCCATTTATTAAGATGATTAATTTTGCCAGATTGAAAGCACGGCTCACCCTCAACTTTACCTGTATATTGACCTTCTTTAATTTCAGGGTTAGTGGCTAGTAAATGTTCAATCCCATATCTAGCCACAATGGGCGCAGTGACAAAGTGATTGGTGGCAGTAATCACCATTACAATGTCACCCTTAGCTTTATGTGCATCAACTGCTGCTTGAGCTTTAGGCAATAAAATTTGCTCAATCTTCTGGCTCATAAACTGCTGATGCCATTGATTTAATGTCTGTATAGAATATTGAGACAAAGGCATTAAGCAAAATTCTAAATACTCATTAATGTCTAATTTTCCAAGTGCATATTGGTCAAAAAAATACTGATTTTTGCTTTGATAAATACCTGCATCAACAGCACCAATTTCACTTAAAAACTTCCCCCAAAGAAAATCACTGTCTCCTTTAATCAGTGTTTTGTCTAAGTCAAAAATTGCAAGTGCCATTACGCCTCCTTAATACTAGCTAATATTTGCTCTATCCCATCAAACAAGGCAAAATAAATTTAAATCTTGTTGACTACTCTAATATAGCCTTGCTGTGCAAGCGGTTTAAACCAAGTGATGAGGGGCGACTAAAATGACACGCCCAGCAAAAAATTTAATGTGCTTGCCTTTTCTTGTTTGCACCAAAGTCAATACTTCCATCAGTTCATCAGCTGTGCCAAAACCGCCAGGAAAAAAGACACAAGCATCTGCATACTTAATCAAGATGACTTTGCGGGTAAAAAAATGCTCAAATAGCAAGCATTCGTCCAAATATGGATTGGGGGTTTGTTCCTTGGGTAATTAATATTAAGCCCGATACTACTTGATTTTCCATCAAATACGCCTTGATTTGTAGCTTGCATAATGCCAGGACCAGCACCCGTTAGTATATTAAACCCACTATCAGATAATAATTTACCCAATTGATACGCTTTTTTTGCTAAATCATGCTCTTGGTTAATTCTTGCAGAGCCAAAAATAGTGATATTTTTGCTAAAATTACCCAACAACTTAGCAGCATTAATCAGCTCTGATTTAACCACATCAATCTTCATAAGAATTTATTCCAATTTTGCAAATGCACGTCCAGCCGCATCAATGGTATTTTGAATGTCTGTATCACTATGAGCACTGGAAACAAAACCCGCTTCATAAACAGAGGGTGCCATATACACACTCTCTGCCAACATTAGGTGGTAGAATTTTTTAAACAATTCAACATTACATTGTGAAGTTTCTTTAAAGTTAGTCACTGATTGAGAATCGGTAAAAAACAGGCCAAACATACCGCCCACAACATTAGCAGTCATACCAATATTGCTTTCTTTGGCCTTGGCTAAAATACCCTTTGTTAACTTCTGAACTTTGGCATTTAAGGTGGTATAAAAATCCTCATCTTTTGACAATGCATTTAACATTGCCAAGCCTGCTGACATTGATATTGGATTGCCCGAAAGTGTTCCTGCTTGATAAACAGGCCCTAGTGGTGCAATCGATTGCATAATGTCACGCTTACCACCAAACGCACCCACTGGCAAGCCACCGCCAATCACCTTGCCCAATGTTGTTAAATCAGGTTTTACGTTATAAAATGCTTGTGCACCACCAAGCGCGACACGAAAACCTGTCATTACTTCATCAAAAATTAAAATAACCCCATGCTCATCACATAATTCACGTAATCCTTGCAAAAAACCGTCAGTGGGTGGAATGCAGTTCATATTGCCTGCCACAGGTTCAACGATAATACAAGCCGCTTCAGCGCCCACTTCACTTAGCACTTCGCGTACTTGGTCAATATTGTTGTATTCTAAAGTTAGTGTGTACTTTGCAAAATCTTCAGGCACGCCAGGTGAGGTTGGTACACCCAATGTCAAAGCACCAGAACCTGCTTTAACCAGTAATGAGTCAGAATGGCCATGATAACAACCTTCAAATTTGATAATTTTGTCTCTGCCCGTATGACCACGCGCTAAACGAATGGCACTCATGGTTGCTTCTGTGCCTGAACTGACCATACGAACCAGTTCAATTGAAGGCATTAACTCGCATACTTTTTCTGCCAATATTGTTTCAATCTGAGTAGGCGCACCAAAACCAAGGCCATTTTCCAAGGTGGCTTTAACAGCGCCAATAACCGCTTGATTGGCATGACCTAAAATCATTGGACCCCAAGAGGCAACATAGTCAATATACCTTTTACCATCCGCATCAAAAAGATAAGCACCCTCGCCACGGGTAAAAAAAATAGGGCTACCACCTACACCATTAAACGCCCTAACTGGTGAGTTCACCCCACCAGGAATGACATTTTTTGCTTGTGCAAATAAAGTTTCTGATTGATTCATGTCTTCTCCTGTTTTGTTAATAAACGAGCCTTATGCATTTTGGGTAATTTGTGGATATTGTTTTAAATGAACAATATGCGACCATACAATTAAAATACTATCCAATAATAACTTAATATTAACGGTGGTTTTTGACAGTTTAATGGCATGATAAATATCATCAAGTAGTTTAAATAAAAACTCAAATTTTACTGCCTTGATGACTTGATTAAGCTCAATCAGTCCGCCTTCTTGATGGATGGTTTTTAACCTGATTCCTTCAATAATAATATTTTGCAAACAATTTAAAACCACCAACTCATCACCTTCAAAATCTTTAATCTGTGTCACCATTAATGGATTAATGGCAATATTAAGTAACTGGTTTTGATAATTTTGATAATGGATAAAACTGCCATCAGACAACTCAGACAACACCTTAAATGGAACGCCATGTGTATTTTCTAATAACTGCGGAATATCAAAATCTGCATTTTGAGTTTTACCAATATGTTCAATTAACCACTGGCAAGTTTGCTGACCATACGCCGGTGCAATATGTATATTTTGACACCTTGATACAATCGTGGCTGGCAAATTTTCAACATGGTGCGCCAAAATAATAATGAGCGTATTTTCTCTAGGCTCTTCAAGGGTTTTTAACAAACCATTGGCGGCATTCATATTCATTTGATCGCCATAAAAAACAACCCCAATTTGTAATTGATCAGCAGTTTTGTTCAAAGCATCACAAAAAACACGCACTTGGTCAATACGAATATCCTTAGACCTGTTTTTGCTTTTTTCAACCATCTCTCCTGCGCGACAATAAACCATATTAGGATAATTTGAACGCCTGATTAATACAGGATAATCCAAATCCTCTCTAATATTGTCTTTTCTAATAATAACGTTATCTTTTAACAACACGCCCACTAATTGTTGCATGAGTTCAAATTTGCCAATTTTTTCAGCACCCGTAATCAATAATGCATGAGGCAGATGATCTTGATCAATCATCTTTTGTAGTTTAGACCATGCATTTGCGTGCCAAGGAAGATTCATAATGTTTGTAAAATGGTTTTGATTTGTTGAGTGGTCTGTTCAAGTGTTTTTGAAGCGTCAATGAGCTTAATCCGCTTGGGAAATTGCTTAGACCTCTCAATATAGCCATTTCTCACACGATTAAAAAAGTCATGTGTTTCAAGTTCAATTCTATCCTTGCGGCTTCTAGATTCAACCCGTGACATGCCTAGTGCAACTGGTACATCTAATAGTAAAGTCACATCAGGGGTAAAATCTTGCAACACCCATTTTTCCAAAAGTGTAATGAGCTCAACACTCAAACCTCTACCGCCGCCTTGATAAGCATACGAAGCGTCCGTAAAACGATCGCTCAACACCCAATCACCTTTTTCAAGCGCTGGCGTAATTTTAGTCTTAATATGCTCATTTCTAGCAGCAAACATTAATAATAATTCAGTATCAGCATGCATTGATTGGGTGTCAGTGCTTATTAATAATGTCCTGATTTTTTCACCTAACTCTGTGCCACCCGGTTCACGCGTTAAAATAACATTGATATTTTTTTTGGCTAAATAGTCACAAATAAAATCAATTTGTGTACTTTTCCCAGCACCATCAACGCCATCAATAGTGATAAATTTTCCTCTTTGCATGTCAGATATTTTATATAGATATTTATTGGTTTTTTAGGTACTTGTTGATATTGTCTTTATGCTGTTGATAGGTATTTGCAAAAGCGTGAGTGCCGTCCTTTTTAGCAACAAAATAAAGCGCATCACTCATGTATGGGTACCTGGCTACATATAACGAATCCGCACCTACTGAGGAGATTGGCCCTGGTAGCAAGCCTTTATTTCTATAGGTATTGTAAGGGCTTTTAAGTTTTAAATCTCGTTTTTTGAGTGGTTCTTGGTAATGTTCACCCAGTGCATAAACCGCACTTGGATCGGTTTGTAGGCGCATGATTTTTTGTAAGCGACGAATGAATACACCTGCAATTTTGAGTTTTTCTTGTGCATTAGCCGTTTCTTTTTCAATTAAAAAAGCAAGTACTAACGCTTGTTTAGAATTTTCCAAGGGAAGAGCGTCAGCCCTATTACGCCAAGCAAGTTCAAGTTTTTGACGCATTATCTGATGGGCTCTTTTAAACACACTAAGCATACTATCACCATAATTAATTTGATAAGTATCTGGCCAAAAATAGCCATCATGCGGATGGCTATGCTTAATTTCAATCATGATTTCTGTTAAAGTTTAACTAGATCTTAGCGCTCTCATATTAACCAGCTTTTGATAATAGTCATCAATAGTATTGCCCTCAATTAAGCTGGTACTTCTGGTCGCCACTTTTGCAGATATAAAATGATTCAACAAATTAATCACGCTCATATCCGCATTAATATCATAATAACCCGATTTAATTTTTAACTCAAGATTGAACGATTTGGCAAGTAGCCGCATAAAAATACTAGAGTTGATATAACCCAGATGCTCTAGATTATTTGCAGTTGAATAAAGGCTGGTCCCTTAAGGTATTTAGTACACACCTAAATTATTTGCCCAATACATCCAAAATAGCAAAAAAATTGCTACAAATACAACAATAAGCTTCAAATAAGATCGTTTTGATTTAAGCAAAACTGATGATGAGTGGTTATTTTTAGAGCGAGCAAAAGCACTGATTAATTGATTTGTGACTTGATGATGGCTAAATAGTTGCTGATTAATTTTAGCCACGGGCTTGATACCCATCACACTATTAGTAATAAATACTTCATCCGCTTCAAGTAGTTCAGTCAATGACAAAGAACAAGTTTCAAGTTGCAGACCTAATGCTTGTGCCAAATCAAAAACCACGGATCTTCGAGTGCCTTCAATACCACAATCAGTCAAACTGGGTGTAAAAATCACCTGATTGCGAATGGCAAAAATATTACCCTGAGTCACTGAAATGACCTGAGAATTTTCATCCAACATAATGCACTCTTGCACTTGCAATTCTGACCTTGCAAGGATTTGCTCCAAGCGGTTACAATGCTTAATCTCAGACAATAATTGATTACTTACGTAGCCACTAGAACACACACCCAACTCATATTGCCAAGGCAAATCAGGCATAGGAGAAACAATCACAATACGAGTTGGCTTAATGTTTTTCTCATAGCCATAGCCTCTTGTACTCTCACCACGAGAAAGTATGATTTTAACCACCGCCTGATCTAATTTGGAAATGCCAAGCGCTTTAGCAATTTCTTTAAGCCAAATAGCTTCACTCACTTGATGAATTTTTAACTTATCACAGCCTTTTTGTAGCCTTGAAAAATGCTTGGACCAAAATAACAATCTAGTATCTTCAATTAAACAAGTTTCAAACAAACCATCGCCAAATTGAACAAGGCGATTAAGCACATTGAGCTTGGTTTGTTTTTTCCCATTAATTAATAAGGCACTATTCATAAAATAACATTATAATTCAATGTATAAGGTTGCTATCTTGAGATATGAAAATCACTTAAAAATAAATTTTCATCATTTAACTCAATATCCTCATCAAAAAAAATAACGCAAGCCCAAAGTATTCATGAAAAAAACTGCTCGACAGTTTATTAACAATCTAACTGACAGTGCTAAAGATTTAGCCCCTATTATAGGTGTAATTGCTTTTTTCCAAATTGTTGTGCTTCAACAAAGCATTCCTAACTTAATGGATATTATAATTGGCACAGGGTTTGTTTTATTGGGTTTAACTTTATTCGTCTACGGACTCAAACTAGGACTGTTTCCTATTGGTGAAACACTGGCTTACAGTTTTGTCAAAAAAGGGTCAATTTTTTGGTTGCTTTTATTTGCCTTTGCCTTAGGGTTTGGCACCACAATAGCAGAACCTGCTCTTATAGCGGTGGCCAATGAAGCGGCTAAAGTGGCTCAACTGGGCGGCATTGTCAATACACAAATAGAACTCAATAGTTATGCGCAAACATTACGCTTTACTGTGGCTACCTCTGTGGGTCTAGCTGTGGTGATTGGCGTACTCAGAATTTTAAAAGGTTGGCCAATACAGTACTTAATTATTGGCGGCTATCTCCTAGTAATTGCTACGACTTTTTTTGCGCCAGACTTTATCATTGGCATTGCTTATGACTCGGGTGGTGTGACTACTAGTACCATTACTGTACCGCTACTCACTGCACTTGGCGTTGGCTTGGCAAGTTCAATTAGTGGCAGAAACCCGTTAACCGATGGCTTTGGCATGATTGCCATTGCCTCACTATTGCCCATTATTGCGGTGATGTTATTTGGTATATTGCTATGAGCCTAGTGGATAACTTTATCAGCATGTTTTGGGATGTGGCTCCTATTGCGGTGGTGTTATTTGGTTTTCAAATCATCATTCTTAGACAAAAAATACCACATTTAAAGAAGATTATTATTGGGTTTATTTTGGTGTGGATTGGACTCACTTTATTTATTGTTGGCTTAGAAAAAGCACTATTCCCCCTAGGAAAATTAATGGCAAACCAGCTTACATCAAGTAGTTTTATCGGTAGTGGTACACTTGGCTGGGGTGATTATTATTGGGTTTATATCTTTGCAGCCAGCATTGGTTTTGCCACAACCATTGCTGAACCGTCCTTATTAGCGGTTGCCATTAAGGCCAATCAAGTCTCTGGTGGTTTTATCAAAGTATGGCCCTTACGAATTACAGTTGCCGTTGGTGTGGCTGTGGGTATTGCCATCGGCAGTTTTCGCATTGTAGCTGGATTACCACTACATTATTTTATTATTGCTGGCTACGTTATTGTACTGATACAAACCTATTTTGCACCTAAAAATATTATTGCACTTGCTTATGATTCTGGTGGTGTCACCACATCCACCGTAACTGTACCACTGGTTGCAGCCCTTGGACTTGGACTTGCGAGTACAATTGATGGACGTTCTGCACTCATTGATGGTTTTGGTTTAATCGCCTTTGCCTCATTATTTCCCATTATGAGTGTAATGGCTTACGTACAAATTATGAAATTTTTAAAACAAGATAAAAAATAGGAGAGATTATGCACTTTAAACTGATTATCGCTTTTGTTGATTCTGACAAAACTGACAAAATACTTGAGGCTGCTAGAACAAAAGGCGCCACAGGCTCAACCATTATTTCTCAAGCACGAGGAGAGGGTCTCAAGCACAACAAAACATTTTTAGGACTCAATATTGAAACACCTAGAGACGTCTTATTATTACTCGTAGAACAGCACCTTTCTAGGGATATACTAGAAATAATTGCTGATACAGGTCACTTTGAATCCAACCCACAGGAAGGGATTGCGTTTCAAATCGATGTCGAGGATGCTGTTGGTGTCATACATCAAATTCATGCACTAGAACACACTATAGAGGAGAAAATATAATGACTAACAATACAACACCAACCCTAGTAAAAGATGTTATGTGGACACAAGTCGATATTGTTGATTCAAAATGCACCGTACAAAATGCACTTAATGACATGCAATATAAGAAAACTAAAATGCTTTTGGTTGATAAATCTCATGAATATGACGAATACGGCGTAGTACTGATTGCTGACATTGCCTCTAAAGTCATTGCCAAAGACCGAGCCCTTGACCGAGTAAATGTGTATGAAATTATGAATAAACCTGCCATCTCAGTTCGACCTGATATGGACATTCGCTATTGCGCAAAACTATTGACAAATTTTGGCTTGTCTCGTTGCCCGGTTTTAGATAATGGAAAAATTGTTGGCGTGGTTAGTTTAACCAGTATTGTCTTTAATGGTTTACGGGTTGTATAGTAAAAAAAATTTGCTAATTTAGCTAATTAGCTAAATTAGCAAATAATGATATATTCACTATTTTATTTTAACCTGCTAGAATGCAGAAATATTTTAATTTTAACAATAGGAAAGAGAAATGAGCAGAATTGTCAATCTAGTCAAATGGCTATTAATTATCATCGGCGCTATTACAACTTATTATGCTGTGTCATTACAAATTAAATATGATGGCGTGACTGGAAAGATTATTAGTGAAATGATTTCACCAAAACTACACCCCGATTCGATGGCCAAAGTCTATATGCCAATGGCAAATACTTTATTAGATACAGGTGATATTACCATGGCATCTGTTGTGCGTGTTAAAGTAGCTGATGATGTTTCAAATGAGGATGTAGAAGAGGCGATGGAAAGTATCGCAACTGCTGAAAGTGTTCGCTCTGTTGGTATGCTGCCACTTTCAGAAATGGTTGAAATTCAAACCAATTCAGAGGGCGTCACCAAAGGTCATCCAGATTTTAAAAGACAACGTTTCTTAAAAATTTACCAATATTGTTCACCGCGCACAGCCATGACTATGGTTGATCACTCAGATGCATTTTCAGCCTACTTGCCTTGCCGTATCGCACTTATTGAAGACAAGTCTGGGCAAAGATGGCTCTATACGCTAGACATGAATGCCATGATTTATGGGGGTGCGCCACTACCAAAGTACTTACTTGAAAAAGCACTAGCAGTTCAAGAAACCATGAATGCTATTCAAAATGGCGGCGCAGAGGGGGATTTTTAAAAACTATTGCAATACATAAAAACTTAAACTGACTTAAACATATAAAAAATGAAACCCGTTTATCACGAATTAGATTTTAATGTCACTTGCATTGACACGCAACACATACGCAAAGACTTTGTTGCTAGCTATTTAATCGAAGACAATGGACGGGCTGCTTTTATTGATACAGGCTGCTATCTTTCAGTGCCAAGCCTTTTAGCCACACTAGATGAAAAAAATATTAGCCGTAAAAGTGTCGACTATATTCTATTAACCCACATTCACCTAGACCATGCAGGTGGTGCAGGTGAACTTATCAAGCATTTACCTAATGCCATGGTTTATGTGCACGAATATGGCTATAAGCATTTAATTGACCCGTCAAAATTACGCGCAGGTGTTGTGCAGGTTTATGGCGAATTGTTTTTTAAGCAATTTTTAGGCAATTTAATCCCCATATCAAAACAACGCATCATCTTTGCCAAAGATAGTGATGAAATAACTCTAGGCAAGCGAATATTAAGATTTATCGACACACCAGGACATGCACGCCACCACGTCTGTATTTGGGATGAAAAATCACGTGGCATTTTTTCTGGTGATACACTTGGTGTGAGTTATCGAGAACTTGACACCAGCCAAAGTAAACTCATTTTCCCACCCACTACTCCCATACAATTTGACCCAGAAGTGTGGAAAAAAACCATCAATCAGATCATGGGTCTTAAGCCAAAATACGCTTATTTAACGCACTTTAACCGTATTGATTTTAGCCAAGATTCAGCCAATATGCTCATTGAACATATTAATGGATTTGTTAATATTGCCAACACCTTAAAAACACAACCTAATCGAGTTAAAGCTATTAAAGAAGCCCTTCTTAATTATCTATTAGCACTTGCTAGTAAACAAGGTGTAACGCTTGATGAACAACAACAAATCAAACTCTTTAAGGGTGATTTAGGAATTTGCGCCCAAGGTCTCAATGTTTGGCTTGAGCATCAAAACTAAATTAGAAAAAATAATTTTGTCGTATAATATAACCAATGATTTTTATAGAAACAACAATATTTAGCAAACTATTGAGAGAATATCTAAATGTTGATGAGTATCAACTACTAAAAAACATTTAATGCCAAATCCCAAAGATGGAAAAATAATCGTTGGCAGTGGTGGTGTGCGAAAATTGCGCTGGGGATTGAGTAACAAAGGTAAAAGTGGCGGTGTTCGAGTTATTTATTATTTTAAAGATACTCACTATCAAATTTGGCTTTTGACAATGTATGCTAAAAATAGACAAGCGAGTATTAGTGCCCGACGTGCTCAAAAAAATTAAACAGGGGGTAGACAATGAAAAATCGTGATCTAGGTTTAGAAATTTTGCAAGGTATTAAAGAAATTAAAGATTTCAACAAAGAAAAAAAGACGCTTAAAACTAGAGAGTTTAAGAAGGTGCCACCTGTGCATATTATTCGAAAAAAGCTAAACCTATCTCAATTTAACTTTGCTAATTTAATCGGCATTAGCGTTCGCACCATACAAGATTGGGAGCAAGGAAAAAGAAACCCAACAGGGTCTGCAAAATCCTTACTCAGAATTACTGAACAAAAACCAGAAATATTTACACAAACACACTAAAAAAGCACTTGCAATAAGCAACCATTTGTAAAAATTTAAGTACTAAACACTGGCTTTATCCAAAATAAATTGCGTTAATAGCGATACTGGACGACCTGTTGCACCTTTTTTATCACCACTTAGCCACGCCGTACCTGCAATGTCTAAATGTGCCCAGCAATAATCTTGGGTAAATCTGGATAAAAAACACCCGGCAGTAATAGAGCCTGCTTCACGCCCGCCAATATTTGCCATATCGGCAAAATTTGATTTCAGCAATTCATCATACTCATCTTCAATGGGTAGTTGCCACACGCCATCAAGCGCAGTTTTAGAAGCGTTGATAATATCAACAGCCAAATCTTGGTCATTACTCATAAGCCCAGAATTATGCTTACCTAATGCAATAATCACCGCACCTGTAAGCGTAGCAACGTCAATCACCACTTTTGGATCAAACTTCTTAACGTAAGTCAGTGCATCGCACAAAATCAAGCGCCCTTCTGCATCTGTGTTCAAAATTTCAATCGTTTGCCCTGACATAGACTTAACCACATCGCCAGGTTTGGAGGCATTGTGTGCTGGCATATTCTCAACTGCTGGCACCACAACAACTAAATTAATGTTTGGCTTAATTTGTGCAATAGCGCGCATTGTACCTAATACGCAAGCTGCGCCACACATGTCATATTTCATCTCATCCATGCTTGCACCAGGTTTAAGTGAGATACCGCCACTATCAAAAGTAACGCCTTTACCCACTAGTACAATCGGCTTTTCATTGCCATTACCTTGATAACTTAAACTAATGAGTTTTGGCAGCTCAATCGAGCCCTTAGAAACTGATAATAACGACCCCATGCCAAGTTTATCCATATCCGCCTCTTCTAAGACTTCACATTCAAGGTTAAACTCTTCAGCTAAGGACATGGCCGTATCTGCCAAATAGCTAGGTGTACAGACATTGGGTGGTAAATCCCCTAAATGGCGTGTTAAAGACATACCATCAGCAATTGCCTGACCTTGCATTAAGGCCTGTGTATTGTCTATACTAGATTGAACAGCAATGTGCTCAATGCTACTATTTAGCTTACTATCATCACCTATTTTTTGAACTTCATAAGTTGCATTACGCATTACCTTAGCAGTTGTTTTATGCACCCACGATTCATCAAAACCTTTAATTTCAATATTCTGAATCATTAAATTTTTAGCCTTAATCTCAGCAAGTACAACACTCACAGCGTTCAACGCTTTAACATAGTCCTTGGCATCTACAGGTGTATCACCAAGCCCAGCAACAATCACCTGTTTAGATTTAAAACCAGCAGCCAAACTTAACAACAGCACCTTTCCAGATTTAGACTCAAAATGATTAAGTTCAATTAATTTTTGAACATTTTCATCATCAAAAACCGTATCAGCATTAGAAAATACAACCACGCCATCACCCTCAAAATGCTGAATTGTTTCATTAATTAGTGAAAATTCCATCTCATTGCCTCATCAAAAAATATAATGTTCGTATTTTACCCAAAAAGGTAAAATTAATTGATTTATTTAACCAATTATTCATTATGTTTAAATTGCTACTTATCACAATTATCTTATTTGCTAACAGTGCTTTTGCAAACAAAGACACAATCATCAATAGTCTGTATCCATTTTTTGGCGCAATTGACAAACAAGATATTGTCAAAACGCCGTTTGGCGGTATTTTTGAAATCATTGTCCATGACCCTATTGCTTCTCTTTTAGTATCTGAAGATGGCCGTTATTTAATCCAAAACGATGTTGTTGATCTAACCACTAGACAATTAATGCCAATGAGTGGCAAGGTTAAATTGATTAAACAAAGCTTAATTAACACAATTAATGATACTGATAAAATCATTTACCCAGCAAAAAATGAAAAATACATCATTCATGTATTTACTGATGTTGATTGTCTATTTTGTAAAAAACTTCATTATGGTATAGGGCAGATGAATGATTTGGGTATTACCGTTAAATACCTCGCTTCGCCACTTACATCCTTGCATCCAACAGCACAAGGAAAAATGGAAAAAATTTGGTGTGCTGATGATCCAGCTAAAGCGATGGATGATTATAAGAAAAATAATATTATGCCCAACTCAAAAGCTTGTAATAACCCAGTGGCTGACCAATTGGCAATTTCTAAGCAACTTGGTGTGAATGGCACGCCTGCTATCTTCTTGAGTGATGGTACGCACTTACCTGGTTATGTACCACCTGCCATCTTATTACAAAAAATTAAAGCAACGATTGGCAAATAACACCACTAGAACTGTTGCACTGGAGGCGATTTATTCTGTCATTATCAACAAAAAATCGCTCAGTGCTTTTAACTACTCAGAAGATAGTGATATAGCCTTAATTAAATCTTTAGTTTTTGGTACGATTCGCTTTTATCATCAACTGAACGATATTGTCTCCAAACAATTAAAACATTCACTCAAAAAAGAAGACCTTGATATTCACTGCCTAATGCTCTTGGGTGCTTACCAACTACTTTATTCAAAGAATGCTACACATACCAGTATTTTTAAAACTGTTAATGTTGTTAATACACTCAGAACAAAAGCTTTAATGAACGCCACATTCAGGCAAGTTGACCGAGACAAAAAAATACTTCAACAACAAGTGCATTACTCACACCCAAGCTGGTTAGTTAAAAAAGTTAAGCGCGATTACCCAAATGACTTTGAAACAATTTTTAAACAAAACAACACCCAAGCACCTATGACCATTCGCGTGCACGTCTCGCTTAATTTAGACCATTATCAACAATAACTACAAGAAGACATCTCGTCTCAAAAACTCACCACAACACCACAAGCTTTAGTGCTGGATAAAGCCACTGCAGTATTCAACCTAACAAAGTTTGAACAAAGGGCTTGTTACGTCCAAGATGCATCAGCCCAATTATCTGCACCACTATTAAACCTAAAAAATACTGACTTAATCTTAGAGACTTGCAGTGTACCAGGCGGTAAAGCCACACACCTATGCGGGTTGGCACCACAATGAAAAGTTATTGCGCTTGATAATAATGATAAGCGACTCACAAAAGTCAGCCAAAATGCACAACGTCTTAAAATAACAAACATCCAAACAAAACTGGGCAGTGCACAGAACCAAGATTGGTGGGATGGTAACTGTTTGACAAAATTTTACTTGACGCACCTTGCTCAGCCACAGGCGTTATCCTGATATTAAACTTCTGCGCAAACCTAAAGACATCACCGCTTTAGTTGCTCTACAAAAAAATATTCTTGAAAACCTATGCCACCTGCTCAATCTTAAAGGCTGAAAATGAACAACAAATCAGCCATTTTTTAGACACTCATCATGATGCCAAAGAGGTAAAAATAAAACTAGATTGGGGTATTGATGCCACAATAGGCAGGCAACAACTGCCCACTAATAATTTTGATGGCTTTTATTACGCCAAAACCATAAAACTAACGTAAAACGAATTCAATTTACAAAAAAATCACTCTGCTTCGCAGACATTATCAACCTAGTTTATATCTTTACTTTTTCATCATTGTATAAGACCAAGCAAGTAGCTCACAGCACATGAATAAACTCACTTAGTTTCTGCTATTTAAGCGTCATTAGTTATACCTTTAATCCTTTAGGCACCGAACACTAAAGCCGAAACCCTTACTATCCAAATTACGAAGCACTTGGGCAAAGCTACTAAACAGATAACGGTACTAAGCATTAGCCCCAACCTCAGTAGAGCTCCACAAGTACGCACCCGAGTCTCGATTGAAAGAGCCGCCACCAGTTTGTCTCGGTCGTCCGCTAAGCGCACCTCAAATCCACTACCACCTCCTGACTGAAGTTTCGTGCCTGGGTTGGTTACCCACTGCACCTTCTAAAGTCGTCCAATCGCCATCCGAAGGAATATGCCAACCAGTGACACAAATGCCTTGCACTCCTTCCCGGTGTAGTTGAACCATTCATAGCACCTGCCCAATCGTACAATTTGCCATAGCTATTGGCATCGTTATTAACATCATCGTCATAACTCCAAGCGTTGCCAGTAGTGACTGCGTGTCTCATGTTTTCAACAGTCCAGGTTTGGCTGCCAATGGTGACAATACTGTAGGTAATACCACCTTGCGACCATGCCTTCAACAACATTGCCACTACTATCTACCTTTTCAGTACGAATTTTGTTGCTATGTTCTACCCAAGTAAATTCGCCTAAGTTCATCTTACTACTGGCTTTAAAAGGTGTGTCAGCAATGGTAAAATTGGAGAGTTGCTGTTTGTCATCAAATGACAACTTAAAACTTAATTTGCCATAGCTTTTACTGCTTGTGGTGGTGGTGTCTTCTTGTCCAAATTCAAAACTGATTAAAGGCGTGAGTTCAACCTCTATACCGAGAATGTTGCCTTTGATGTTGTTACCGATTTTAGCATCCCAAAAATAGTGCGTTCCTTGGTTGTCACCAGAGAGGTGATTTGATCTTGGAAGAAAGTGAGTTCTTTGCTGTTGCGTTTAACTCAGATGGTGGTTGAATCGTTTTGATGCTGTAATCTAACTCTTTTGAGTTAACTCCATGAATACTGATTTCAGTACGGCCAGAGCCAAACTGATTAAAAAACTGGTTGGCTTTGTCATTAATTAAACCTTCGGTTTTACTAATGGCTTTATTTTTTTAATTGATTGCTTAATCCTGTGGTAATTTTGTCGCCTAATTGGTTAACATTGTCTGAGTCTGTAGAACCTATGGCGTTACACGGACAGCGCCTGTCACTTCTTTGAGCAAGGTGGTGGCTTGGTTGTCTTTTTTAACAATGGCTGGATTGTTAAGATTGTGGGTGTATTCGGTGTTTAAGTCTAAGTAAGCAGATTTATCAAAGGTATTAACGGCTTACGCTTCAACAGCAAGTAAGAAGGTGAATATAGTCAGTGTAAGTGCACTGGGTTTGAAGGTTTTAGAACTTAGAGAGAACTCGGGGGAGGGGTACTTAAAAGCGGTTTAGAAACTAAAGAACTGGGGGTGGAGTATTTTTGAATGTGCTTGTTGCTAGATTTTGTGACATTGGGTACTTCTTTGTTTGAAAGTATTTTTTTAAAACTAGTGGTGGGCTATACTAATTTATGTCGGGTTCAGCAAGGAGTGTCCTTAATAAAAATATAACATCCTTTCTGACACAACTAAAGCGTATTTTACTTATAATGTAAATTCAAGTAAGAATAATACTTACTCTTTACCAAAAGATATTTTTTAACCATAGTGAGGGAAAAATAAAAAAAATATTACTCAGCATTGTAACACTTATGCTATTAACGCTAAACGCTCAAGCAGCAAATCAGAAATATGTGATTCACATTAGCACAGATGATGCTAGAACACAAAAAATTGTTTTAAATAACGCCGCCAATTTACAAAAACACTACGGTATTGACAATGTTGAGATTGTGGCTTATGGCCCTGGTTTAAGCCTATTAACCCAAAGCAATAAAAACACTGATCGTGTTGAATCCATGGCAATGAATAACATTACCTTTAGTGCTTGTCACAACACTATGAAAGCCATTAAGCGCAAAAAAGGCAAATTTCCAACCCTAACCAGATGGGGTTAACATTGTGCCCTCTGGCGTGGTTCGTATTGGGGAATTGCAACAACAAGGCTATTCCTACATTCGCACTTAATCTATAAAAAAAGCACTCAATGAGTGCTTTTTTTATAGATTAAGTATTATTTTTCTAAAGCAATATCCAACACTTCATCAATCCACTTCACTTGAATAACCTTAAGGTTACCTTTGATTTTCTCAGGTACTTCGGACAATTCACGCTCATTATTATCAGGGATAATCACCGTTTTAATGCCACCACGTAGTGCGGCTAACATTTTCTCCTTCAGTCCCCCAATTGGGGTGACTTCACCTCGAAGGGTAATCTCGCCTGTCATAGCAACATCGGCTTTAACTTTTCTACCTGTGAGCACTGATACCAGTGCCGTAGTCATCGCTGCACCTGCACTAGGTCCATCTTTTGGTGTTGCGCCATCAGGCACATGGATATGGATATCCAGTTTCTCGTCAAAATTCTCATCAATACCAAATTTCTTGGCCCTGCTTCTAACCACAGATTTTGCTGCTTGGATTGATTCTTGCATGACATCGCCTAATTGGCCTGTGTAGTTGAGTTTGCCTTTGCCTTTATAAGCCGTCGCCTCAATGGTTAATAAGTCCCCACCCACCGAAGTCCAAGCAAGCCCTGTTACTTCGCCTACTTGATTATTTTGTTCAGCCAGTCCAAAACGAAACCTCCTCACGCCTAAATATTTTTCCAAGCTTTTAACGTCAATATTGGCTTTGGTTTTGCGTTTTTTTAACACCACTTCTTTAACCACCTTTCGACAAATGGTGCTAATCGTCCTACTCAAACCACGCACACCTGCTTCACGCGTGTAATAACGAATAATATCTAAAATAGCACCATCTTGAAACTTAATTTCACTATCCTTAATGCCATTGCCATCCATTGCTTTTTTAATTAAATGGCGCTTGGCAATCTCAACTTTTTCATCTTCGGTATAGCCAGACAGTTCAATAATTTCCATTCTGTCTAAAAGCGGCTGTGGCAAATCAAGTGAGTTGGCAGTTGCCACAAACATCACTTGTGATAAGTCATAATCGACTTCTAAATAATGGTCATTAAAGGTGTGATTTTGCTCTGGGTCTAATACCTCTAACATCGCCGAAGAAGGGTCGCCACGATAGTCACTTGCCATTTTTTCAATTTCATCTAACAAAAAAAGCGGATTCTTAACCTTTACTTTTTGCATTTTTTGTATGATTGAACCTGGCATAGCGCCAATATAAGTACGCCTATGGCCACGAATTTCTGCCTCATCTCGAACACCGCCAAGCGCCATGCGAACATATTTACGATTAACTGCTCTAGCAATAGATTCACCTAGAGAGGTTTTACCCACGCCTGGAGGGCCTACCAAGCACAAAATATTAGCCTTATTATGAGTCACACGTGTTTGTACTGCTAAATGTTCTAAGATGCGTTCTTTAACTTTATCCAAGCCATAGTGATCATCATCAAGAATTTTTTGCGCCTTATTAAGATCCTTGTTAATAACGGTTTTCTTTTTCCATGGCGTATCGCACAAGTTTTCAATATAAGTACGAATAATAGAGGCATCAGATGAGTGTGACGACATGCGTGAAAGTTTCTTTAACTCACTTTGTGCTTTTTCCTTGGCCTCTTTTGACATCTTAGCCTTATTAATACTGGCTTGTAATTCCTCAATTTCATTTTCATCTTCAGCTTGGCCCAGCTCTTTTTGAATGGACTTCATTTGTTCATTCAAATAATAATCACGCTGATTAGACTCCATTTGCTTACGCACGCGTGATTGAATTTTCTTCTCAGTGCCCAGTACATCAATCTCACCTTGAATGACTGATAAGATTTTATTAAGCCTATCTTGAGCATTGTCATCCCCTAACAAGGCTTGTTTCTCAGACACCTTAAGGTTTAGATTGGCAATAATTACATCACTAAAACGCTCAACATCGCTCACTTCTTGCAACACTTTGAGTACCTCTTCTGGCACTCTTTTATTTAACTTAATATAGTTCTCAAAGCCGTCTAGCGCCAAGCGCATCATGGCTTTTATTTCAGTATCGTTATTTGACTTTAAGCTAAATTCACTTAAACTCACCTCAGAAAAACCATCAACTTGTACAATTTGTTCAACTTTAGCGCGCCTGACTCCTTCCACCAAAACCTTGATGGTACCATCGGGTAATTTTAACATTTGCAAAATAGTCGCTAACGTGCCCACTTGATGCAAATCATCACCCAAAGGCTCTTCTACCCTATCATCTTTTTGAGTCACCAAAAAAATGTATTTATTGGTACCCATTGCTTGCGTTATTGCATTAACAGAAGTCTTTCTGCCAACAAATAATGGCATAACGGTATGTGGAAAAACCACCACATCTCTTAAAGGCAATAGTGGAATATTACCTTTACTTAAATCAATTTGTTCGTTGGTGAGCTCTGTTCCCATAGCAATGTAACGCCTTTGAAGTTTAGTAATTTAGATAGATAGTGCTTAGTAACAAAGATTTCAAGTACCCAAGCCCCAAAATCATCCACTTTTTCATGATGGATATGCCCAATATCATGAATGTTACTACGAATATAGGCACTATTAACATCCAAGCGAATTTTTGCGTGAGTCATCATACCACTAAGCTGCTCGGCTAAAGCTTGATGAAGAAAATCGATGCCTTGTCCTGTTTGCGCTGAAAGCCAAACTCGATAAATATGTCCATGTTCATCACGATCCATACGTGGCACAAAATTATCCAAACAATCAATTTTGTTCATCATCAATATACTTGGGATGTTGCTTGCACCAATCTCAAAAATAATATCTTCAACTTGAGCAATTTTCTCAATATTATATTCATCAGCCGCGTCAACAATGTGCAATAAAACATTAGCGCGCTTAGTTTCCTCTAATGTGGACTTAAACGCATCAACAAGGCCATGAGGCAAATCTTGAATAAAACCTACGGTATCAGCAATCACCGCCTCTCCAGACGCAGGCAATATCACACGTCTAATGGTTGAATCAAGGGTTGCAAAAAGTTGATTATTGGCAAAGACTTGTGCATTGGTTAGAGCATTAAACAAAGTTGATTTGCCTGCATTGGTATAGCCCGCTAAAGCAATCATAGGCAATTCATTTTTAGTACGTGATTTTCTGCCTAAATCACGCTGTTTGTGTACTTTGTCCAATCGCTTGGTAATATTTTTAATGCGCACAGCGATTAGTCGTTTATCGGTTTCTAACTGAGTTTCACCAGGACCACGTAGCCCAATGCCGCCTTTTTGACGCTCAAGATGTGTCCAGCCACGAACTAAGCGTGTTGATAAGTGCCTAAGTTGCGCCAACTCTACTTGCAACTTACCTTCAAAAGAACTGGCACGTAAAGCAAAGATATCTAAGATTAATCCCGTTCTATCCATCACTTGACACTTTAGAGATTTTTCTAAATTGCGCTCTTGCGAGGGTGATAATTCAGGAGAAAAAATCACCAAATCCAATGACAAATCCTCTACCATTATTGTAATTTCTTTAACCTTGCCTGTGCCAATAAAAAACCGAGCTAAGGCTGAGTTGCGACTTACTTTAATGGTTTTAACGATATCCAAACCTGATGACTCAGCCAGTTCTTTAAATTCAGCTTGGGCATTGTGCAATTGTCTATTACTTGGTAATTCAACATACACTAAAAGTGTTCTTTCGCCTTTGCCAACGGCGACGTCTTTTTGTTGTTCAAATAATGCCAATTAAAGCCTTCGTGTTAGCCAACTTTTTTAGACTTGTTGGGGCGTTTTTGAGATTGATAAACAATCAGTGGTGCTTTTTTCTTCTCCACCACTGCTTTGTCAATAATCACTTCTGTGACATCTTTAAGAGATGGCAATTCAAACATTGTATCTAATAACAAATCTTCTAAAATAGAACGCAAGCCTCTAGCGCCTGTTTTACGTTTAACGGCCAATTTTGCAATGGCAAGTAAGGATGGCTTTCTAAAAATAAGTTTAACACCTTCCATGGAAAATATTTCTTGAAACTGCTTAGTCACTGAATTTTTAGGCTGCGTTAAAATTTGCACCAAGGCAGTTTCGTCTAATTCACTTAGTGCTGTTTGTACTGGCAAACGACCAACAAGCTCTGGGATTAAGCCAAATTTAATTAAATCTTCTGGTTGAATCAGTGCAAATAAATCGCTCAATGTTTTTTCTTCTTTTTGGTCTTTTACGTTCGCAGCAAAACCAATGCCTGTTACTTTTTCAACACGTCTGTTAATAATTTTATCCAAACCATCAAAAGCACCACCACAAATAAATAAAATCTTTGAAGTGTCCACATCAATGGTTTCTTGATTAGGATGCTTGCGCCCACCTTGAGGTGGCACACTTGCCACAGTGCCTTCAATCAACTTAAGCATGGCTTGCTGTACACCCTCGCCTGAGACGTCACGAGTAATAGAAGGTGAGTCAGAACGACGAGAAATTTTATCAATTTCATCAATAAAAATAATACCGCGTTGAGCACGTTTTGGGTCAAAATCACATTTTGATAATAAATTTTTAATCACATTTTCAACGTCATCACCCACATAACCCGCTTCAGTTAATGTCGTTGCATCAGCCACTGTGAAAGGAACATCTAAGATACGTGCTAATGTTTGTGCTAATAATGTTTTGCCTGAGCCTGTAGGACCAATCATTAAAATATTGGATTTATCTAGTTCTACTTTATTAGATACATAGTCACTTTGAAGGCGTTTGTAATGATTGTAAACTGCAACAGACAGTACTTTCTTGGTATGGTCTTGCCCAATCACATAATCATTTAAAAAGTTGTTTAATTGTTTGGGTGTGTAATCCCAATCCTTAAACTCATTAACCCCCTCTTGTGACGCCTGCTCTTCAATTAAACCATGGCACGATTCAATGCATTCATTACAAATATAAACACCAGGGCCTTTAATTAAACGTTCAACCTCAGATTTACCCTTGCCACAAAATGAACAAACCAATTCTTGATTATCATCTTTCATAAATTTAACGTTTTGCCAATACTTTGTCAATTAAGCCGTATTTAGCGGCCTCATCTGCTGACATAAAATTATCTCTATCGGTGTCCTTTTGGATGGTTTTAATCGTTTGACCCGTATGAAGCTTTAAAATTTGATTGAGTTTTTCCCTCACTTTTAAAATTTCTTGTGCGTGGATATCAATATCACTCGCCTGACCAGAAAACCCGCCCAAAGGCTGATGAATCATACACCGAACATTAGGCAGTGCAAAACGTTTGCCTTTAGCCCCTGCTGTTAATAACAAAGCACCCATACTTGCTGCCTGACCAATACACAAGGTAGACACATCAGGCTTGATAAATTGCATGGTGTCATAAATCGCCAAACCAGCAGAAACCGACCCACCAGGAGAGTTAATATATAAGTGAATGTCTTTATTAGGATTTTCAGATTCTGAAAAAAGTAATTGCGCCACAACCACATTTGCCATGTAATCTTCAACGGGGCCCACCAAAAAAATAATACGTTCTTTTAAAAGACGCGAATAAATATCATAAGCTCTTTCACCTCGGGCAGATTGTTCCACCACCATTGGGATTTGGTTTAAATTTTTAATGTCCATTTAGCTACTGTGTAATTTCTTGAAATTTTTTCTGCTTGAAAGCCACTTTGGCTTTATCCAAGATTAAATCTTGAACCATTTTTTCGACCACTAATAACTCAATACTTGATTTTCTTGCAGGATCTTGGTTGTAAAAATCAATCATTTTCTGAGCATCTTCACCATACGCCTGAGACATTTCTTGTAGTTTTGCATCAATTTGTTCCATGCTGGCACTTAATTTGTTATCACTAGAAATTTGATTAACCAATAAACCTAATTTAACACGACGTTGTGCTTCATCATTAAAGGCAGAAGCAGGCATCTCGTCTTGTGCTGGCAAGCCTTGCTGTTGCATACGCTCTTTCATCTCTTTAAGTAAGTTTTGCGCCTCATTATCGATGCTAGACTGTGGTACATCAAATTGATTGGCTTCAGAAAGTACGTCAAAAATAGCATTTTTATTTAAATGGCCAATACGGCCATCAATTTCAATCTTCATTTGCGCTTTCATACTAACTTTTAAAGCATCTATATCCTTTTCGCCGAATTTTTCGGCAAATGCTGCGTCTAATTTTAGCTTTTTGGGTGAGGCCACTTCATTAATATTGATCTCAAAAGTAACGGCTTTACCTGCTAATTTGTCCATATGATAATCTTTAGGAAATGTCAAATCCAATGCCAGTGCGCTGTTAGGAGTTGCGTCCATTAAACCTTCTTCAAAGCCTTTAATCATTGAGCCTTTGCCAAGTACTATTTTGAAGTCTTTAGCTTCGCCACCTTCAAAGGT
This sequence comes from Abyssogena phaseoliformis symbiont OG214, assembly GCF_016592595.1. NCBI lineage: Bacteria > Pseudomonadati > Pseudomonadota > Gammaproteobacteria > Abyssogena phaseoliformis symbiont. The sequence continues at coordinate 107,453 of NZ_AP012977.1, read as the reverse complement.
TTCTCCATCAATCAAGCCTTTAAAGTCAATCGATAATCTATCGCCCGTTTTAGAATTGCGTTTAACGGCTTTATATTCAGTCAATTGCTCTTTTAATCCATCCAGTGTTTTTTGCTCGTCAGCTTTAGTAATCTCTACTTTAGTTTGCCCAATAGTAAGCTTTGAAAAATCAGCCACTTCAATCTCAGGAAATACTTCAAACTCCACCGTATAAGAAAGATTCCTCTCATCTTCTGAGTCAACTTTGCTAATAACTGGTTGTGCAACAGGAGTTGCTTTGACTTGTGTCAATGCATCAGTTAAGGTTTCATTCACAATCTCATTAATAGCATCTGAACTGGCATTACCGCCAAAGCGCTTACGCACAACAGAAACGGGAACTTTGCCTTTTCTAAAGCCGTCAATATTCACTTGCGATGCCATTTTTTGTAAAATTTTATCCGTTTTTTGGTTAAAAGTTTTAATAGGCAGGTCTACTGTTAATGATCTGGCTAGACCTTTTAATGTTTCTAGTGAAGTCTTCATTGTGTTCAAATCCGTTTTTATACTTGAAAAAACCAATTATACCTAAAACACGGGTAATAAAAAAGGCAGTATAGCTGCCTCTTATATTAAGGCTGTTCAGCCTTGACCCATCTTTTAATTTAATGCAACCCGGCAATATATTGAGAAACCGCCTCAATCTCTTTATTGCTTAAATGTTTGGTGATGTTTCTCATCATGCCTTCATAGTCATTATTACGCTCAGCCGCACTAGCGCCCACTTGTGTATTATGCGCATCTTGGCGAAAATCGATGAGTTGTTTGGTTATATAAGTCGCATGCTGAGAGGCTAAAGCTGGAAACTTAGCAGAAGGAATACCAGCCCCTGTAGGGCCGTGACAGGCAATACAAGCCGTTACGCCTTTGTCCTTATTGCCACCTCTATAAAGCTGCTCGCCCAAAGCAATATTGGCACTTTTACTGGCAACACCTTGAGTGATGGTTTGCTTGGAAAAATAAGCGGCTAAATTCGCCATATTGCTCTCAGTTAATGATGCAACAGTGCCTTTCATAATAGCATCTTGACGAGCGTTTGATTTAAAATCTTGCAACTGTTTTAGTAAATAACCTTCGCCCTGCCCGGCTAATTTAGGGAATGTAACCACTACTGAATTACCCTGAATACCATGACAAGCAACACAAGTTGCCGCAGTAACCTTGCCTTTGGCAACATTGCCAGATGCAAAAACATTAATTGAAGTAAAAGCGATTGCAATAATAAAAATTGAGGCTAATTTATTCATAATATATACGTTTTTTTGAAAAAAAATAAGCCAACATTATACATTAACCCTGGTCTATTAAAATAGTGGAATGAAGGGTAGTTTTTTTATTGCTTGGATAAATAATCAGCAATTGCTTGTTCATAACCAACAACCATGGGCGCCATTGCATTCATAGTTGGGTCTTTGCGCACGCTAGATTGGAAATCTTTTAACTGCTTAACAAACCACGTCACGTCTTTACCAGCTAAAGCGGGATAGGCAGGTGTGGCGGGTTTGCCATCAATACCATGACAAGACGAGCAACCCAATGAATCATACACAGATTTACCAGAGGCTTGTACGCCTAAAGTAGTACTTAGCGCCATCATGGCTAATGTGTAGTGTAGTATTTTTCTCATTATTATGTTGTTAAAAAAAATCCCTAATTTATTAGGGATTTTTCAGCTCAAAAACAAGGATTATTTTTGAGCTGCCAAGAAATCAGCAATTGATTGTTCTTTGCCAGCAATTATTGCCGCCATTGCATTCATGGTTGGATCTTTACGTGCACCTGTTTGAAAATCTTTTAATTGCTTAACCGTATAAGCCGCATTTTGTCCAGCAAGGTTAGGATAAGTTGGAATGGCTGATACACCTATGGCACCATGACAACTAGCACAACCACCGCCAGCATAATCTGCTGCGCCATCTGCTTGAGCAAAACCCATTGTAAATGTAGCGACAGTTGCCACTAATAAAATTCTCTTCATTACTCTCTCTCCTTATCATTAAAATTAATGGTCAATAAATGACCACGAGTTTTCGATTATACACCGTTTTTAACAATGCGCAAACACTACCACCAAGCCAAATTTCTGCTTTCTTGCCCCTCTTTAAAAGGCTGTCCACCAGACGAGGGATATGAGGTTATTTTTGCTGGTCGGTCAAATGCGGGCAAGTCAAGTGCCATTAATACACTCACACTACAAAACAAACTTGCCAAAGTATCGCGCACGCCTGGTAGAACTCAACATTTGGTTTTCTTTGAACTTGACAAAGACCGTCGTCTGGTTGATTTTCCTGGCTATGGCTATGCCAAAGTGCCAGAACGTGTCAAAGCTAAATGGCACGAAGATATGAATGAATACTTTAACAAGCGCGATTGCCTTCGCGGCACAGTACTGGTTATGGATGTTCGCCATCCACTCAAACCTTTTGACCAAATGATGCTTGACTGGTGCCATAGTATTAATTTACCCACACAAATCATACTCACCAAATCTGACAAACTCAAAAAAGGTGCCTCCAACAATACCTACCTTAAAGTCCGTAATCAAATTAAAAAATATCCTTATGTTGACGTGCAGTTATTCTCCAGCCTAAAAAAACAGGGCTTAGAAATATTGTGGACTCGATTAGACACCTTTTTTGGCTATGTTGATTAATGCCGAGTTAACCAAGTTTAACGCTAAAGACACCATCGTTTTAGCTAATAATCGGCAAGTACTGGCTTTTAAAAAAACCTTCTCCATTCAACACAGCAATATCCAACTGCCAAAGGCCTTATCTTGGGAGCAATATTTGCGCCACATTTGGTACCAGATTAGCCCTAATTCAAACTTACGCTTTATTGACCAAATTGAATCAAGACACCTTATCAAGCAATCCATGCAAAAACTAAGGCAAAGCACAGACCAACGCCTATTGGATGAAGTGGTTAAAAATAATGATTATTGTGCCAATCATTTAATTGATTTGAACGAGTTAACTTGCTCAAAAATACGCTCATCTGAATTGTTCAGTACTTGGATTAATGCCTATAAAAACACCAAATCAACCTTAGGTTTGATTGATTTACACGATCTGCCAAGTTTAATTATTAAAGCCAATATATCAATCACCAAACCTCATATATATGGCTTTAAAACTCTAACCCCGCAACAACAACTTTTGTTCGATACAATTGGATATCAACAAATTAACGCTAACAACACTCACCATATATCAGCCCTCACTTTTGATACCGCCACAAGCGAAATCCTCAAAGCCGCTCAATGGGCAAAAGCACACTTTGATAATAATCCTGATAAATCAGTCGTCATCGTTAGCCCACAACTTAATGATATACAACATCAGTTGAGTTCTATTTTTGATCAAGTGTTTGATGATTTGCTTACTGAAATTGGGCAAAAATCCTACAATATATCCTTAGGGCTGCGCTTAAATCAATACCCTCTTATTCAAGATTTATTATCAATTTTGACACTATCCACGCAACTACAACGCAACAAAATACAAAGCGCATTATTCAACCAAATTGCCACTTGCGTTTATGTCTCTGGCTACCAACAAGAAAGATCAGCCAGAAGTTTGTTAATGAACCGGGTTTTGTTTTTATCTGTTGATGAATTTAGCTTGGATAAAATTGACAAGGCTTTGTCAAAATGCCCGATATTAGAAGCCATTATCAATAATATTAAGCGTGAAAAACCAACCAATAACACACTTGAATCCCATCTTTTAAACTTTAATAGCACACTTGAAACTTGGGGTTTTGCTACTGATAGGAACCTAAGCAGTACCGAATATCAACTATTTAAAAAATACTTACAAACCAGTTTAGGGCTTAATCGGCTCTCACTTTATTTTGACAAAGTTAGCACTCAATCTGCCATCAAACAGTTAAACAGTTTAACCACGCAAGTTATTTTCCAAGCACAAGCAAGCAAAACCAACATCCAAATTCTGGGCGCTTTAGAAGCACAAGGCTTATATTTTAACGAGGCTTGGGTATTGGGTATGACTAACCAATTCCTACCCGCGCGACTCAACTCAACTCGTTTTATTGCACATGACATCAGCATAACACACCAAATCCCACGTACAGATTACGAACTGATTGCAACTGACGCTAAAAACACATTGGAAAGTTTAAGCTCACTTGCCGACAAAGTCGTTTTTTCCTATGCACTAACACACCTTGAAAGCGAGCAATTACCCTCACCACTGGTAGAGTTTGACCCAGCCATTAACACAAGCCATATTCAAAAAATATCGCCCATTGCACTAGAGTCTATTGTTGACACTCACACAACCCATTTAGAAAAACCCCAAATCAAATCAGGTGTTCGCATTTTAAAAGACCAAATGGCTTGCGCTTTTAAAGGCTTTGCACACCGGCTCAATACCCCAAGTTTTGATGTGCCACACATCGGTATAAACCGATTAGAACAAGGTAGTATTATCCACAACGCCTTGCAATATATTTATCAAGAAATTACCTCAAAAGAACAACTTCTAGCCCTTAATACTAAAGAACTTGATGGCCTTATTCTTAACAAAATAAACGCCGCCCTTAAACGCTATCCAAACTCAGGTTTTAAAAAAATAGAGAAACTCAGGCTCTCTCGCCTTATTCACGCCTTCATTGAAGCCGACAAACAAAGAGAAGATTTTTGCATACTGGCAACCGAACAAAACATCACCGCCAATATTGCCAATTTAGAATTTAAAACTCGACTAGATAGACTCGACCAAATGAGTAATGGCGACAAAATAATCTTTGATTACAAAACAGGCACCACCTCAATCACCAGCTGGTGTGGCAGTACCATCAGTGAGCCACAACTCCCCATTTACGCCCTCACCAACAACGTTCAAGGTGCTGCTTTTATTGAACTAGCCTCAAACAAAATCAACTTCAAAGGACTCTCAAAAGACCCAGACTCTTTACCCAAACAATCCAAATATAAAGGCAAATACCAAGACTGGGACGAGCAACTTAAAATCTGGCAACACACTCTAAACACCGCCAGTCTTGATTTTCAAAACGGTATTGCTGCTGTCTTACCTAACAAAAATGCCTGTGATTATTGTGAGTTTGATTTGATTTGTCGTGTTGAAAAATAATCACTCAATCTCTTAAATCATGCGCTCACCAAATAACAAGATCCATCTGTTACAATACGTGAAGTCTAAATTGAGTTGTGCAAATATGTTTTATATTCTTAATATCACATATTAAGTAAAAAGTTATCTAAGCCCTTTATTTTTAAAAACAGCTGGAAACATCATTTTTTACATAGCTTTATTTTGATATCGCAATATAAGGAAACATATCTTCTAATAATGGTTAGATGAGAGGAAGAAAATGGATGTAACAGCAGCATTAAGTACGATCACAGCACTGTGAGTTAACCAATCTTATTGTCTCAGGTAAAGTAGACTCTGAGGTAAAAGCAAAGGCTGCTGAATTAAATAATTCCATCTTATCACTCCAAGGAACGCTGTTTACGCTCCAGTCTAAAAATCAAGAGTTGCTGCAGGCAAAAAATAATCTTGAAACTAAATTGATAGAAATATCTAATTGGAACAAGGAGGCAGGTCCGTTATGTGCAATAGGAGAAATAATTGAAAGACACATTGAAACCAGGCATTAGATACGAACATAAGTTTGTTGTACCAAATTCAAAGACAGTTCCAGCCCTCTACCCAGAGTCAGAAGAATTTGTTGTGATGCCTGAGGTGTTTGCGACTGGATTCTTGGTTGAATTTGTTAGAGTGGGTATGTATAAAAGCAATTAATCCTCGCCTTGATTGGCCAAAGGGCAGACTGTTGGCATTCATATTAATGTCAGCCACGATGCTGCAACCCCGACAGGTCTTGAAGTTACAGCTACAGTTGAATTAATCAAAGTTGATGGAAGAAAATTATTATTTTCTGTAGAAGCGCATGATGAAATAGATTTAATCTCCAAAGGGCAGCATGAGCGGTTCGTAATAAATAAAGCAAAATTTGATGCTTCAATTGCAAACAAGGCAACGCATAACAAGGCCAATTAACTTTACCCAAACAAAAACCTTTGTTAAGGCGTATATAAATATAAAAAGATCAGTGTGAATTAAATAAAGCCCAGTAAAAAATGGCACAAAATGAAGGACGCAAATATTAATTAAAAACACTCAGCAAAGCCTTATGCCTCAGTACTCAAATAAAGAATAAAAAATCCAAAGTTTATCCTCTTGCCTTGTGCTTATCGTTGTGTCTGTATAATCCATACCAACACCTATCAACGAGCATTTTCAAGCAAACCAAATGAAAGACTCTTTAAGCCATTTACCCAGCAACAAGCAACCCAAGTAAGGTAAATTGTCCAAGTGATTCGTGAGGAGTTTGATGGGGTTGTGAAGCACACTTCAGGCAAGAGAAAAATAGGTAAGTTAGTTAAGGTTATTCTTTACGGCTCACACGGCAACGGGTAAATAAGCCACATACTGGTTATATTAGTGATTATGATATTTTTAGTGATTGTTAATCAATTTGACTTAGGCACAAAGTATGATTTGTGGGATACGATTGAGGATAAGGTTAGAATTTTTTTTGCCACCGCTTTTAAGCTAGAGTGCAATTTAATTGTGCATACTTCAGATGAGGTAAATAGCGCACTTAAAGAAGAGCAATACTTCTTTACTGATATTATAAAACCAAGGAGTTGTGTTTTATAAAAATGATAAACAGTATTACAAAAAAGCAGTCTTTATACTTTACCAAGCAACTGAACACTATTATTCTTGTCTTTCCTTTAGTACTGACCCAATACAAACCTTATACCCATAACTTACAACAACTTGGCTCAATGGCCGTTCATCAAGATGAGTCATTAATTGATATTTTTCCACAAGACAGTATAGGCTTAAACGCCGCTGCTTTCAACTACTCAAACAAGCCTATGTTAAAGCACGCTATTCTAGGCATTATAAAATCACAGAAGAAGAATTAAACTATTTAGGTGAAAGAGTAACTTGCTTACTTGCAAACCCTAACCGAATAGCCTTTGTAAAGAAAAGATTAAATCGTTTGGCTAAATGTAGGGAATGCGGAGATACAAGTATTAATTACTTAATAAAATTGAATAAAGGAGGTATTGCCTTTTATGCAACACAACTGAGCAATTAATCTAATTTTGTAAATATCAACGATTAAACCAGATCGCTTATATCAAGATTAAGTGCGCCTGCAATTGCTCCACACTTGGCTCTTTTAAATTATTTTCAATGCGTAGTAGCGTTGGTGTTAATATGAGTTTTGTCGCTAAGTTGAGTCAAATTAATCTTACGATATCCTCACCACACTTTAATGAGTTTGTCCGTATTGGCTAGTTGCATAGCCACGTCATTTAGTATAAGTTCCTCTTCACCCATTTTTAATGGCTTGTTTGATTTGTACCACATCAGCTAAATCTTGTATTGCTCAAGTTGGCGTGTCATTAATTTATATTCATCCATAGGGATGATGGCGTATTCAGTGCTGTTATTATCTAGTGTCAATGTTTGCATAATGTCCCCTTATTTATAAGCATCGCCTCTGGGTTTAATGGTGTGAATAATGATGTGCATACTGTACTATACTAAATAACACTCGATATCTGCCAACCCTTAATCTATAACCATTATTTTGATTTTGTATTTTTTTAACATCGCCCTTTGGTAAATCAATAATTGCTTGTTCTATTTTTTGCCTATAGCGTTGATCAATTTTTCTTAAATTTCTGATTACTAATTTAGTTTTTTTTGATGCTACTTCTTTGCTGTTTTAAGGAACAAGTCAATGATTAATTTTCTCTCTATTTGAATGGCTTTACCAATATCTGACTTATCTAGTTTAGATATATCAATATCTTTAAGTGAATCTCTTAGATGTTTGATGGGTGCAATATCAATCGCTAATAGTTGAAATGTAGTGAGTAAATCTTCAAATCTATCTTTGCGCCTAAGGGCATCAGTTTTGGTAAAAAAATCAAATATTTCATTGCTTGATTGATTGGTGAAATCCTGTGAAAATTGGTAAAACTGACTGGTAAGTTCGGATAGTTGCTGATATTGTTTAGGGCATTTAATGGTGTTGCATAAGACTTTAATATTATGTCTGTTCTCATCTTTAAGCCAAATGGAGAATTTAATATGCGCCTTATTAGTATTAAGATTATCTAAAAACTCAAATGAATTACTATGATTTTGGTGTGCTTGATTATCAAGACTGGGGAAAACTTTTTGATAGCCGCCACAAACGGTTAATACTTTAAAAAATGCTGATGGCGTTTCGTACGATAAAGCTTTGTTGAGTTCTTTAAACACACGTTCAGGGGTGAGGGTATCAACCTCACCTGAGATAACCATTTGGCTCATTAATTGGTGGGTTTGGTGTGCTACTTTAAAGCCAAACTTTTTAAAGCGTGCTGCAAATCGAGCCACGCGCAATACCCGCACTGGGTCTTCGCTAAAGGCATCAGATACATGGCGTAAAATGCCATTGTTTAAATCTTCTTGGCCGTTAAATGGGTCAAATAGCTCGCCTGCTTTTTGTGCCATTGCATTAATGGTTAAGTCACGGCGAGATAAGTCCTGTTCAAGTGTTACTATTTTTGAGGTATCAAATTCAAAGCCCTTGTAACCTTTGCCAATTTTTCGCTCTAATCGAGCAAGTGCATATTCTTCTTGCGTGCCAGGATGTAGAAAAACAGGAAAATCTTTACCAACTTGCCGATAACCTAAATCCAACATTTCAGCACTGGATGAACCAACCACAACCCAATCTTTTTCAGTGTTGTCATCTGCAATACCCAACAAGCAGTCACGTACTGCACCACCAGCTAAATAAACTTTCATACTCAATGGGAAAATTTTTATTAATTCTCATATAATACACGAATGGATTTAAATAAACTAACCCCAGAACAGTTTAGAATCACGCAACAAGCAGGTACTGAAACACCGTTTATTGGCAAATATTGCAACCATCATGACCAAGGGGATTATCTTTGTGTGTGTTGCAATCAGGTTTTATTTTCATCTAATGCTAAGTTTGATTCAGGCACGGGCTGGCCTAGTTTTTCTGATGTTTCAAACGCTGATAATATTAAATTAATCACTGATAATTCACACGGCATGAGCCGAGTTGAAACAAGATGTGCTAATTGTAATGCTCACCTTGGGCATGTTTTCCCTGATGGTCTTACCTCAAGTGGCAGCCGCTATTGCATTAACTCTGCTTCACTTGATTTTAAACCCTCATAATGTACATTCATATTCTTGGTATTGCTGGTACGTTTATGGGCTCACTTACTTTGATTGCCAAACAAATGGGACATCAAGTTACTGGAATGGATCAAGGTGTATATCCGCCAATGAGCACCCAGCTTGACGAGCAAAATATTAATTATACGCAAAACTACAAAATTAAAGATTAACCCAGGGCTGCTTTATTTATTATTGGCAATGCCCTGTCTCGTGGCAATGCGTGCGTGGAGGAAATCCTCACCCAGAAATATTCGTATACCTCAGGCGCCGCAGTGGCTAAGTAAAAACGTATTGCATGATAAATGGATGCTGGGGCGTGTCAGACACTCATGGAAAAACTACCACGGCTAGTATGTTGGCTTGGATACTTGAATTTGCTGGTTACAACCCTAGTTTTTTAATTGGCGGTGTTGCACAAAATTTTGGCGTGTCATCTCGTTTAACTGATGCTAACTTTTTTGTGATTGAGGCTGATGAGTACGATACAGCTTTTTTTGACAAACACTCTAAGTTTGTTCATTATCACCCAAAAATATTAGTGATTAATAATTTAGAATTTGACCACGCAGATATTTTTGACTCACTCAAAGACATTCAAAAACAATTCCACTATTTGATTCGCACCATACCTAGTAATGGCTTGGTTATTTATCCACAAAATAATGCAAATATTAAGGCGGTGCTAAAACAAGGTATCTGGTCTGAGGAACAAGCCTTGGCAACTCAAATGCTAACAAGTACAAAAACAGGCGCAAAATTTAACGTTGAAGGCAGTCCCCAGGAATCATGGCATTTATTGGGCGAGCATAATATGGAAAATGGATTGTACGCTATTTATAGTGCACACCACGTTGGCATGCCAGTTGATGTAGCTTACGAGGCATTAAGTAATTTTAAAGGGGTGAAGCGTTGCTTGGAGGTCAAGCACCAAACCGAATCCATTACTTTGTATGATGACTTTGCCCATCATCCTAGTGCCATTAAAACAACGATTGAGGGTTTACGTGTAAAAGTGACTGATGAGCCTATTATTGCTTATTTTGGAGCTAAGGTCTAATACCATGCAGTCTGGTGTGCATCAGCAAACTTTAGTGGATGGGCTTAAAAATGCCAATCAAATCTTAATACTGCGGCCAAGCATTGTGATTAGTGTAAGCCGCGTTTGATTTTACAAAAGTTTTAAGTTTGTTTTGCAAAATTATTTTTAACTATCTTCCTTGTCTATCAAAAATTATCAACAAAACTACTTGTCTATCAAAAAAATAAAAAAATAAAAAAAATGATACATAAAATAAAGTAATTTTAATTTGTACTTAATCAATGATTAATCATTTCTTATTAAGCAATTTAATCGATGTTTTATAACCTTGTTCGTCAAGCACATGTGCGCAGCTTTCGCACTTAAAATCATTAAATCTAAAGCCAATCAATTGAATCTCAAACTCACTGGCTATTTTTGGATTGCCAACGGTTGTCAAACTACCGCTAATGCGTCCATGCATTAAGTCGTTATATTTAGTTGTCGCCTTGTCATTTGCCTCCTCTCGCGATGCAAAGATTGTTTTAAGCGAGTAGATGTTCTCACCTGAGCTAATTGTACTTATTTAGTCTCTCCAGTCTCGTTATCCCGTCACTTAGTAATAACTGCATCATATTTGGGTCTGTCAGTTTGACTAAAGTTCCAACGAGAGCAATCACCTTTACTTATGAAAATAGGCTTCAGTGCTTCACCGCTTACTTTTTTAAAATCATCTTTTGAATAGCCTAGCAAAGTAGAGCTGATAGACTTAAATTTTGCATCGTAATTGCCACTCAATCTAGTGAGCAAGTTTAAGTCAGTTTCGTTGTTTTGATTTAATTGATTAATGGGCATGTCTGTTAAGAATTCGCTAACTTTAGAATCTAGCACATTACGCTTGACGATAGTGTTGATTAAATCACTTAGTGTTGTGTTATTGTATGTTCGCGTGCGTGCGTGATTGATTTGAGTGACTTGTTAATCCTAGAGCCTTTTGCAATAATACTGATATGCCCGATGTAATCACCTCATCAACTTCAAAGCTACCTTTGTTGTACAGATCATCACCATAACCTAACCAGCACTCAATCTCAACGTCTGTGCGTGGGAGCACCACCTCGTTACCTCTATCGTCAATGACAATACTTAGTGTGTCATTTTTAATACCATCGTTAGACAGCGTCAATGATACAAATCTTGACCTAATAGCATCAGTAATGTCTTGATTGTCAGCTAGTAGTTTGAAATTCGGCTTCATAACGGTACACCTGCGTCTTTGTTTTGAGCTCGAAATTCATTAATAACCGCTGTCAATTGATAAGGTTTTAGTTGCTTGACTTCATCAACACACCACAGTCTTTGTGCTAAGTTATCGGCATGTGCCCAGCCTTTTTTTACATATAGCAACAAGTGGGAGCCACATAACCCATTCTTTGCACGCCCTCAGCTTGCAAGCGTGTTGAAATACCCGTTAATACACCCGTCATCATTATATGATTCATACTTTCTGTCGTCTACCACAATTTAGTCGCTATTGTAATCGCCAGTGGTCTTAACTTGTTTTTTAAAATTCTCAGCGACTGCCTTTGGTTTAATTTTTGGTATAACTGTTTTGGTTTTTTCAATGGTTTTAATCATATCCATGTTGCCATTTGCATCACGCTCAATTTCAAAATCGAGCGCTTCAGTAGACCTGCCCATTTGTCTTAAAATAGCGTTGAATGAAGTACCCGCCAAAGAGCCTTGAATGCCAGATGTATTGAGCTGACCTAATACAGTTGCTGTTCTGATCAAGTGCAACTTTATACTTAACAGTGCGCCCTTAGCACCCTAGCAAATGACTCACCCAACTGTCCAAAATCGCGTATTTGAAACTTCAGCTGCGTCTTATAATTAATAAGTCTCCAATTCGTGTTAATTTTTGTTTAGTATTACCCTCAATTGTGCTTGCCATATTATTAAACACAACACCCACCACTTTACCCACGCCTTCAGCTGAGCCGTTAGTCACTTTAGCTACTTTTTCAACAATCTCAGTGCCTATCATAGACGCTTGTGCACCTAACCCCCAGCCGAGTTAAGCGCATACTGAATATTCACCATTCTGGTTTCATTAGTCACAAGTGTGTCTGTGAATATTCACGAGCAAAATCTTTAGCTTTTGCAAAATTTGCCTCATCAACAACAGTTGACAATCTAATTGTTGCCTACTCATGACAACTTGATTCCTTTTTAGTTAAAAATACCTTTACTAAGGCCGTAATTGACCTTACACGTAACAACAGTATCCACCGCAGGTGTCGGGATGGCATAGTCATTATTAAAATAAACTTGACCTTGTGCAATTTTGTTGTCTATGAAACCTTGAATTGTCGCTGTTACATCTTCAAGGAATGGCTTAGTAATATTGCGGTCTAGTGCTCATTGAATACCAGCCTCTACCGCATCATCAATTGCATCACCATCACGCACCGCACTGATGAAGCGATTATTACTGTCAGTCACATCGCAAGTATCAGTACCAAGATAACGATACCCGCCGCTGTTCACAATTGTTCTGATTTGATTTTTATTGAGTAAATTATGCTCAGAATTAACACCACTAGTAGCATACTGAATCGGACGACTAGTACCACTAATACCTTTAATATTCATGTTGCTTAGGCTGTGAAATGTACTACGCTCAGCATCATTTTTAGTAAACAGACCCCCGCAATGCGAGCTAAGGCATAATCATTAGTTACTGTATCCCAAACTTTAACGCCAGGGTCAACAATTACTAAGCGTTTAGAACCGTAATGCGAGCGCGCTTGAATAGCATCAGTATTGTTAATATTCGTGCCATCAGCAATGACCATCGCACGCAGTCCATCTGCAACGCTTAGCACCTCAGCCATCACAGGATTAGCTTTTATTTTTTGGATAGTAGTAAAGCCTGGCGTAATTAACACTTTTGACTTCTCACCCACCACCGACTCAACACCTCGCAGCAACTGTACTTTTTCTGTCATTCGTGATGTCAGTTCATCGGCTGTACCACTGTGCTCAATACGAATAATTACCACATTCGCACCAATTTGGTCACGCACGTCATCTAATGCTTTTTGCAAAGTGCCTGCAGTGCCTAAAGCAGCATACGCCGCATTAGATGCAACACTAATTAACACAGGCGTGTCTAATGGGTATTTATCTGTTGCATCTGCTGCTGTTCCAATAATGCAGATTAAACTAATTGGCACATCTTTAATGGCTCTTGTATCATTTTAGTCTTGTTTAGACCTTATTCCATGATTGTATGGCATATTGCTCCTTTTATTATTAATTTTTTACAACTTAAAACTAGTAAACGCTTTATCAAATGATAAATCATCTATGTCTAATTCACCATCTGTAACTTGATTTTCCTTGCTAATGAAATTCTTTATTTGCTCGTCTTCCCATTTTGATAACTTAACTGCTACATTGTTTAAAATAAAGTTACTATTAAGCGCATAAAGCCTTATAGAGTTAATATCCTAAAATTTGTGCTTTTTAACTTCTTTTTCTGTTTCAGTTTTTAGTTGATTCGAGAAATCATTAAGTTTGTCGGTAATATTTTTATCTATTTCTGCTTGCGGTTGTGTCTTGGTTGCTTTAGTGACAATTAGTTTGTTATCATCAATTTTGTATTTGCTCGGATAAGCATCACCGACGGTATCGCCAACACTTACACCACCTGCCAATTTTGCCCAGAAAAAATCATCGGCAACTTCAAACTCGTCTGATATTTGAATTACTTTATTGTTGTTAATTAGAGCTTTTTTCATGATTAGTCTGCTAGTTTTGATATGTATGTATAGCCACCACCACCTGATGAATACGTTCCATTTGGAAAATCGTTGTGACCACCTTTTGTTCCACTAGGATCCACTATTAAAGTGACAGGGATTTCAACTAATAGTTGGGCAATATGTTTCCCCATTACTAGTAATTCCTGATGAACTACACCTATATCCATAACCAAACATAATTAATAGTGCAACATCCGTTGTTGATGTTGCTGACCTACCACCAGCACCTCCAGCTGATGCGCCAGAAATAGGATAATTAGAGCTCCGCCTTGAAGTGTAGCCACCTCCTCCTCCTGTTGCTGTTGCTGTTATATAAGAGCCTATTGATGAAGTGCCACCTGATGAACCTGAATATGATGGCGACCTTCCACCACTGCCTCCTCCACAGGGCATGAAATATTTTCCTGCCGATAAGGTTACTGTGTAAGTACCAGCTGTGTTCCAATAACAAGTTGGATTATTATTAGCATTAGCCTCCATACCGTCCAATTTGTTTTTTAACGAACCTGTAAAGTTACGCTCAGTTAGACCACCATCAGCCACTGAATATGTTGTATCAGTAAACTTAGCATTGACTGGTACATTTGTTAGCACTTGATTATCATCAACTTTGTTATTTAGTGCTGTTTGCAATCCAGAGATGCTTGGGATACCTAAAGCATTAAGCGTTGTTCTATTTGCTTTGATAAAATCAACCAGCTCTTGTATAGAATCAAGTGACACATCGCTAGAAGTGAGCAATGTGTTGATATTATCAATTAAACCTTTGAGTGCCTTGCCTTGCTTACTGCTCAACACTCTGTCTGTCGCCGTGCTTGTTAAGTTGTTATCAACCCCAGTTGTGTGTTGAACAGCAATATTTCTAATTGCACTTGACAATTGGTTGTTAGTGTTTGGTGTAGTACCTGCTTGCTCAATCACATCAGTTATTTCATTCGTTAATCTATTGATGTGTTCAGCAGTAAGCATATTGTCGTTTTTTTAAAATGTTTTAATCATAATTATCTGTAAATAAATATAACGCTATAGCGCTCTTTGTCCACTTTTTTCACGCCATGAATCGTGTTTAATTTTTCAAATTTATTACATTGTCCAGCCACATCTTGAATAAATACTTCTCGCTCGTTTTCATCAATAAAATCAAGACCTTGTCCGTTGTGTTCTGTTAAGCACAGCACCTCGCAACCAAGACCTGCGCCTGCATCAATGTACATTGGAATAAAACCATTCACACGATAATGATTAACAACCTTAGTGGAGATTGGTTCGGTGCAATGCTGATTAACGCATTGCACAACTCTTTACTCATGCAGTTATCAAACAGTGCGTGATAATCACCCATCTCACTATTTAAGGCAAAGTTCATTTCATGCTCAACCCAGCGTGCTTTATCTTGCGCTTTAACCAATGCAAGCAATGCGCTTGCTTCGTCTTTGCTAATCAATTGGTAAGCTTTAATGCTCATCTACAAACTCCTTAGCAATGGTTTTGTTCAGTATTACTACCAAATAAGTCTCGTCTTTTCTTACAGGCTTAATCTCATGCGGGTGTTCGGGATCAAACACTACGCAATCACCAATATTGAGTGTGTATTTTTTATCATTAATAATAAAGAGTTGATTAGTACGCAGTGCAATAGTAAGAAAGCTAGTAATTGATGACGTCAAATCATGCAGATGATTGTTATTGTCGGCTTGTTGCCAAGTGGTTTGTTTGTCCAGCAATCTACTTTTTAGTAGATGTAATATGTGTATTTGTAAGTAGTTATCAAACAGCACTCTAGGCAGTAATTCAGCGCAGGCTTTATTAAGGTTAGCATTAATATCTATCTTTGCGCAAATACTGATAATTAGACAAATTATCAACGCCCCATGCGCACCAGTTTTGCATTTATGGCCGTAAGATACTTTCATCTGCGTGAAGCCAACTGTAGTTAAGATAGTCTTTGCCCGCTTGTTAGTTAGCAATTCTTTAATAACCTTAATCGCGGCGCTTTTACCTGTCTTGGACCAATAATTTCATGAACGCCGCCTTCCGTCTGTTTGACAGTGATTTCATCTTGCTCTTATTTTGACATGTATTGATGATTAGGACTGTCTTTATAGGCTTGTTTGTATCTATCGTTAATTGATCATGTTTATGCAATAAACGTTTTGAATTGCTTATAATAATCGCTAACAGGCAATGTGTCATGCTCGTATGCATCAAGCATTCCACAAAATACTTTTGAGATTTTATTAAAGACAATGAATCTACGATTCTTTTCCATTAGCAAGTCTCCGTTCTAGTTTCGGTTCTATACTTAATTGCTGAACCATTGCCTGTTCCAATATGATAAGCAGACTGCCAAGAGAATGTAATTGTGTCGCCTGTGCACCAATTTGTAACCATCACTTTAGCAGCTCCTAAATTTGATGCACCACTGACTATCCAGTTGCGATTAACAGAGCCGGTAAAGTTAACAAAATTGGAATAATAAATTTTTGGTAATTTACTACCCTTGCTATTCTTATGCTCAACAAATGCTTTGGCTTTATAAGCCTTACTTGCACTGAGTTGCGTCCTGGTATTAGTAATAACATAATCCTTATCTGCAACTTCGGGGTGTAAAATAATGGTATTCGTTGTGTGTTTGTCAAAATTATCAGAATGGTCTGCAAGTACAAGTACAAGTACAACGCCGACATTATCTGTGCTATTTGCAGCAATGTTTGATACAACGCCAAAATCAACGCCTGCTACCGTGTTAGCGGTGATGCTTAATACTAATTGATTTAGATTATTGAGCGCTTGATCAACTTGAAGCTTGTAAGTATCAAGTTCTGGGTGTGTAACTGCACCCAGTTGTTTAGCGGTGACTTTGTGTGGATTATTTTTATCGTTCTTGTGGTCATCCACGCCATGACCGTTGGTATCATTAATATACGTGTGAAGTTCAGCATGAGCAAAGTCATTAATTGTAAAACTCACATTACTAGCATCAACACCGCTAAGCTCTAAAACAATGGTAATTTTAAAAATAGTGTTAGCGACTTTTTCGCCTGCTACTTGTGTTACAGATGACCAAAGGCATAACAGCGTGTCATCATCTAAGCAGATGGCAATTTCACGAATACTAAATTCTTGGCTACCTGATAATTGGTTAATTAATGTAATTTTATTGTCTTTAGCGATTGCAGAACTAGGTGCTAGTTTAATTTGTTCAGATTGCAAAGAAATAGTGTTTACGCTCGGCGTGTATCCTGTATTGCCAAAGCCAACTTTGGCAATTCCTTCAAGCATTAAATGCGTCTCAAAATAACCTGCTGCAATAAGTGCTAATTCCGCATCTACAGATTGTGAGATTGAAACCGCTGCATGTACATGCAGCGGTTTAGCGTTGTCAATTACTGCTAAGACTTCTTTAGTTGCCGATGCAGAAGTGTTAACTGATAAAACAACTTCTACAGTGTTTGGAGCGCCTGAGCCTGTCGCAAGCACAGCAGGCAAGGCCTGCGGTAGAGCAGAGTCTACAAACCATTCGATAATTTGATAGTCTTGGGTGATTTGCTCAATTGCAGTTCTTACAGCGTATAGTGTGCCTTTGTGGCGGTGAATTTCAACGCTTGCTTTAATAGTTGCACGCTTCTTTGCTTCACCCCAATTACTACTCCAATAATCAACACTAAGTTCTTGCGCCAATAAATCCAGCAAAAACACATCAATTAAACCAGGGTTTTTATTATGTTTTATATTAATGGACAACGCACTTAATCGAGCATCAATATTGAGCTCAAGTGCAGTTGCATTTGGTGGTAATAAACTATCCATATGCGACATTATCGCTACAGATATGGTTAGTTAAAAGGGGTGGTTTTAAGAAATACTTATTGCTGTATTATTTGCAAATTGAGTATTATTTACAGATACATTAGAAGCAGGCAATATTAATTCAATACCTTCAACACCTGGTTGTTGCAATGCTGTATAAATACCCGACAAATGGGTATTTTTGCCGATTTTAAACCTTAAAGCAACGTACTCATCAACAGCTTTGATAGCAGCACCAAGTGATAGTGCAGACTCAGGCGTGTTATTAAGCGCTAATGTTGCTTGTATTTGATAATCAACTGCAGTAGCACTTTCAACAATGAGCTGTGTTGCCATAGGTCTAATTTTTTCATCATTTAATGCGCCTCTTACTTTATCTAACAAAGTCTCGCTTGCCTGACTTGTGGCACTCATCACTTTAATGTCAACTACGCCGTTGCTTGTGCTTGTGCCTGATACAACGATGTCATGCACACCGACAACACCCAACCCATGATATTCATAACCAAGTTTTGGGCCTGCGGTTGAGAATGGCTCAAGCACTAATAAACCTCGCCTACGATAATTATCATCAGCCTCCATCACTGCTTCTACTGGCGGTGTGTCACTAACTGGTGTAATAGTTAAACGCTTAACGCCAAATAGTAGCAGTAAATTATCCAAATCAGAACCTGTTGCTGTTGAAACCATAGTGGCTTTAATGCTGTCATTAATTCTTTGACGCAAATAAAGCTCGCGATACGCAAAAATTTTCAAGCATTTTGGCGATTGTCTCAGACTCAATATTAAGCACATCGGCAAGATTAGCATCACGACTAATCAGCCAGTCTTTTTGAGCTTGCAAAATAACTTCAAATGATAATGTCTCTACTGATTGTGCTTTTGTTAGCTTTGTCATTCTTACTCCTTCTTATATTAAGCAACAAATACTGAATTAAGCTTAATCTCTTCGCCAGTTTCCAAATATTTACCTATAATTTCTAATTGAATTTTCTCACCTGTTTGCAACATATTAACGCTTGTAAGTCTAAATACATCAGATAATACTGACAACGCAGAATTCACCTCAGTCACAATCTCAACACCAAAATCCTCATCAATATTACGGTCTAAAAAATCAATCAAATTAGAACTATATTCTGCGCGCATGGTGCGGGTAGTTTTTGATGTCGTCAAAATATCAGCAATCTGCTGCTCAAGCCAATCAACACCCGCTATTGTTTGCCCTGTTTGTCGATTAAGCCTCTGCATTTAACCTCCTACTGTAACAGTGTTTGAACCTTGCGCGAGCGTTCCGCCACAGCTCACACCACCACCACGAGCCAATGGCTTTCCGTTAACCGTAACACTGGATGAACCTACTGCCTGAGAACCACCGTGTGTCTCAGGTATTGCTGAACAAGTATGAGATGCATACCCATCATCGACCCTGAGCACCTTGATGCTATTGACAGTAACATTATTTGAACCAGCAACACTTGGGCAACTGTGTCCAGTACAATTATCATCCAGTCTGCCTACTGCAGCAGTCATCAGTCGTTCACTCCCACATGCGGTGCGTTGATTGTAATATCAGTATCTAAACTAATAACCATATTGCCCGTTGCGTGTATGTTGAGTGCGCCAACACAATCGCTTGATCACCAACCTGTGGGGGTGTCCAAGTATGTGTATTGCCCGCAAGTGTCTCAGTCCATGGCAACCAGTCGCTGACAAAATCAGTGTCAAATTCAACCCTGGCTTTTACATTTGCAAAATCAATTTCAGTAATAATGCTAACTTGTGCTAAATTACGTACTTGATTTGCTAAGGCTTGTATGTCTTTTCTTTGTTTTAAATCATCCATTACAACACCTTGTAATCATCAATATACATATGTCCAGTATTTGGCTCACGACTAACTAGCACTTGCTCAGGTGCAATGCTATCATCAACAGGTGTGAGTACTTTAAATCATGCTGCCAACGAATCACCCAAGCACTCAAGTTGCCTTTTTCCAATTGTCTGGTTAAAATTTGCTCAAAAGACAGCTGACGAATTGGCAAAGCTTTTAGACTTAACGACGAGCCATTAAGCACTGCTAATGTGTTGCTTAGCAATTACTTTTCCGCTTTGCCAGTTTTCGCCCTTAGGTGAGATTGAGTCTCTAAATCTTTGTGTGGTCTCAGATACTAAATAATCACCGACTTCACTCAGCACTGGTCTGAGATTATCAGGCAAATGTGCAAGCGTATTTAGTTTTGTCTGTATTGACTTTAAATCGCCTTGGTTAAGCCCAATATGTATGCCAGCCGATTAGTTAACCCTCAATGTCAACTTTTTGTACCTGCGGCAAAACCAATGCCTACTATTGCGTTGATTTACACCATTAGCTTGCCAGTATCACTTTGCCGCTACTGACACTTTTGAGCCAAACACGGGCAACTGATAACGAGCGTTTAAATAACTGTTAATCTCACTATAAGCATCTTTTAAATGCACATTAATCAACGCTACTACATCAACAGCCGCCGCTTGGTCTGAATTATCAAACTCAAAAACATCAGCAAACTTAGCCACTGCCAACAGACATGCACTGTTCAGATTATTATCATCAGACCTATCTAACGCATCAACGTATTTAGTCATCCTTGTCTTGGGCTGAAGCAATGCATTTAACCACCCTTAATCAACTTATTAAGGGTCGTAAAGATGTTTGAAGTAATTTATGGTGGGTTGGTATATAAAGAAGCAATTGAGTTTCTGCGCAAAAAAGCTAGCGTATCAACGAAACACTGGGACGAGTTGCTTGGTGCGTCACATATTAAAGCATTCACTGTTTCGGGCGCTCTCAAGCAAGACTTGCTGAATGATTTACGCACTGCAGTGTAAGCGGCAATTGATAACGGCACAACAATTACCGAGTTTCGAAAAGATTTTGACAAATTGGTTAAAAAGCACGGCTGGAACTACAAAGGTAAACGCGGTTGGCGCACTTGTGTTATTTACGACACTAATTTACGCACCGCCCACGCCGCAGGTAAGTGGCACAAAATTCAAGAAACAAAAAAAGACAGGCCATATCTGCAGTATGTAACTGTTGACGATGAACGCGCACGCGAGCAACATCAAGAATGGGATGGTACACAGCCTCAAGGCTGATGATAAATTTTAGGATACACACTATCCACCGAACGGCTGGGGGTCGTTGCACCGTACGCACACTCAACAAATCACAAGCCAAAAAATCAGGCATCAGTAAACATCCAAAAATTGAAAAAACCGAACGCATCAACACGCAAACTGGTGAAGTCTACGGCAAAGTGCCAGTGGGCATTGACACTGGCTGGGATTACAATGTTGGCAAAGATTTTTTTGTTTTAAATAATTTTTCAGCAAGAGACGTTAAAAATCAACCATCGGAACATCTTAAAAACATGACTGATAAAGAATATAAGAAATATTTAAAAGATGTAGAGTTTGAAGATTCTATGCTTACTGAATGGTAGTATTTGAATAAATTCTATTAAGACGGGTGAATGACTGTTGCTGAAACAACAATCAAACGCCAAAACCGTATAATCACTCTTATGCAATTATGACCAAGACCCGCCCCTGCGATCACAGAGGTGTGTCATTATATAGGAGTAAAGATAATGCATAAACCAATCATCCTATGGATAGGAGGAAAGCGTCGACTGATATTCATCGTTCTGTTCGGTTTTTTTATTTGCAAAAGCACTTATTTGGTGACAGAATAGAAGGTCATAAGTTTGCACGGACAATTAAAGGTAAGATGATTATCATGTTGAATGATTGCAAAGAAATGAGGGACATATTTTCTGAATTCAATATTAGTACTACTGAACTGAAATATACACCTAGTAGAAAAAAAGAAGGTAAGAAATTTGACTTAATGACAGGGCAAGGGGTTAAAGCAGAAGTAGACAATCAAATAGTTTTATTTGGTAATAATCGCTTAATGCATAAATATAATATTAATATTGATGAACTGCGAGCGGAATCAGCCCTGCGTTCTCAAGAGGCTAAAACGCCTATTTATTTAGCCATTAATGGCAAGGCTGCGGTATTTGCAGACCCAACCAAAGCAAATTCTTCAGTAGCTGTCAAACAAATGCAAAAGGCTGGATTAAAAGTGATACTACTAACGGGTGATAATAAAGCCACAGCACAAGCTGTCGCCAATTCAGTTAATATCACCGATGTTATTGCTGAGGTAATGTCCAATGAAAAAGCCGAAAAAATAAAACAATTAAAAATCAATGGTGGTGTTGTGGGTATGGTTGGAGATGGCATTAATGATGCACCAGTATTGGCTATAGCTGATGTTGGTTTTGCAATTGGCACAGGCCACAGATGTTGCTATTGAAAGTGCTGATGCGGTCTTAATGCGCAGATCTTTGTCTGCTATGGTAGATGTGATTTATATTTCTAAAATGACCACAAGGAATATTAAACAAAATTTATTTAGCGCCTTTATTTAAAATACTTCAGGTATTCCAGTGGCTGCTGGTATTTTGTATCCATTATTTGGTATATTACTTAATCCAATGATTGCAGGCACGGCAATGGCAATGTTATTACTTACTGTAGTGAGTAATGTTAACAGGTTAAGGCGTATCAAAATTGGTGCTGATTCATGATAATATTTGTGAATATAGCAGGATTGATGTTAATTTTTGGCATTATTTGGTGGTTTTGGTTGTCAAAGAAATAATCAAATTAATTGTATAAACATTAAGTAAAATAGTGTTTTAAAAAAAATTTATGTTAAACATGTCTGATAACACACACAATATTGCAAGCGTCTTAACAGAAAGCTTGCCTTATATTCAAAAGTTCCAAGACAAAACCATCGTCATTAAATATGGCGGTAATGCTATGGTTGATAAGGCCTTAAAATCCAGTTTTGCACGTGATATTGTGCTGATGAAATCAGTGGGCATGAATCCAATTGTAGTGCATGGTGGTGGCCCACAAATTGGTAAGATATTAGAGAAAATTGGCAAACAAAGTCAATTCATTGATGGTATGCGCGTTACCGATGCAGAAACCATGGACGTGGTTGAAATGGTGCTAGGTGGCTTGGTTAATAAAGAAATTGTCAATCTCATTCATCAACATGGCGGTCATTCAATTGGCTTGACCGGTAAAGATGGTAGCCTAATTTCTGCTAAAAAATTAAAGCATGATATTAAACCAACCTCTGAAATTATTGATCTTGGCCATGTGGGCGAGGTGGATAAAATTGACACTTCAGTGATTAATTTATTATTAAAAGGGGATTTTATTCCAGTTATCGCACCTATTGGTGTGGGCAAAGATGGTTTTTCTTATAATATAAACGCAGATTTGGTTGCAGGTGCAATTGCACAAGCATTGAATGCTGAAAAGTTAATATTATTAACCAATACGTCTGGTTTATTAGATGCCAATGATGAATTATTAACTGGGCTTGATGCCAATATTATTGATGGATTGATTGAGGACGGTACGATTCATAGTGGCATGTTGCCAAAAATTAATTGCGCTCTATCAGCCGTTAAAAATGGCGTTAAATCTACGCATATTATTGATGGACGGGTTGCGCACGCGGTATTGTTAGAAGTTTTTACCGATAGTGGTGTAGGCACGTTAATTACTTGCAATGAATAAAGCCAGTATTAGGGTGTGTGATTGTCAAATTCTGGCACATTATCAGTTTGAAGGCGAACAATATATTTTAACCCTGGCATCAGACATCATTGCCAAACAAACCAAGCCAGGACAGTTTGTACACCTTACTGTCTCTAGTGCTTTAGCCATGAGGCGACCTATTTCAATTATGTCAGTTGATATTGAAAATGGCACTTTTGATTTGCTTTATAAGGTCGTGGGTGAAGGTACTCGCCAATTATCACAACGTAAAGTGGGCGATGTGTTGTCAGTCATTGGTCCTATCGGTAATGGCTTTAAACTCACTGATAAAAAAAGACCTCTATTGATTGGTGGCGGTGTGGGTATGCCACCGATGATTGCCATTGCACAGCAAATAAAAGACCTTGACTATGAATCTTTTGCAATCCTAGGCTCCGAAGCACCCTTTCCCTTTGCTGACAAGTTAGCTAATAATAACAAGGATTATCAAGGTGCAACACACACCATGCCTGGGTTAGAAGATTGGGGTATTGAATGTCGCTTAGCCAGTTTGCAAAGTTTTGATGGTGTATTTAAGGGTTTTGTAACCGATTTAGCCAAAGTATATTTAGATGGTCTAACGGCTGATGAAAGAATGCAAGTTACAGTATATGCTTGTGGTCCACACCCAATGTTAGTAGCAGTGGCTAGTTTGGCTAAAGAATACGACTTACCTTGTCAAGTTTCATTAGAGGAAAATATGGCTTGTGCTGTGGGCGGTTGCACAGGCTGTGTGGTTGAAGTACAAACTGATCAGAGCATTGCCATGAAACGTGTTTGTGTTGACGGTCCAGTATTTGATGCCTATCAAGTATTTTGATTAAAGATAACTTAGTAAAAGTTCAAGCAAGGATTAACAGCGTCAATCACACTCAATCCGTTACTTTGATTGCAGTGAGCAAAACTAGATCGGTAGATGAGTTACAACAAGCCATTGATGCAGATCAGCAACATTTTGCTGAAAACTATTTACAAGACGCGTTGATAAAAATTAATCACTTAAAGGGTCAAAACTTAATTTGGCATTTTATTGGCCCTATTCAGTCAAATAAAACCTTAAAAATTGCCCAAAATTTTGACTGGGTACACAGTATAGACCGATTAAAAATTGCCCGAAGACTCAACGATCAACGCCCAAAAAACTTACCTAAATTAAAGGTACTTTTGCAGATTAATATTGATAATGAACCCACTAAATCAGGTGTATTGATTGAGCAAATTAATGAACTAATGACTCATTTTGAAAGTCTAAAAAATCTCACTTTAAGAGGTTTTATGTGTATACCAAACTCTTTTAATTCAGCACAAAGTTTTACAAGAATGGCAGGCATTATTAAGCAACATCCCAACTTAGATGTTTTATCAATGGGCATGAGTCATGATTTAGAATCAGCCATTGCCAATGGTGCTACTTTTGTGCGTGTTGGCACAGATATTTTTGGCAAGAGAGTTTAAATATAATCGTTTTCATTTTCAAAGCAATGTTTTATGGACAATTTTCAAAAAAGAATCAGAAATTTAATGCCTTAGCTTTTTATAAAAATTTTCATGCACACCAATAAGTAACAATAAACGATAATCTTTGCTCCATTGGTAGGCTAGTAAATATTGTTGATTGATACAATCAAATTTATAAACAAATACGCCTAACAAATCACCTTGTTTTTCTTGACCTAAAAGCGGGTTTTTAATAATGGCGTGAATTGCCTCATTAATCTTTTCGCGCTGGTTTTCATGTAATTTTTTGTAAATCTTTTTAAAAGAAGATTTTTGTTCAATATTCATCAGTCAATAAATTCAAAAGATTGATTGGCTTCACGTTTTGCAATTAGTAATTTTTCAACCATGTCAATTGGCAGGTCGGGATTGTCTATTGCAGTATGTCCAACTCTTGCCCAATATTCAATTTGGTTAGGCACTGTTCTTAATTCTGCTTTGGCCTGAATTTTGGCTTGATTGTACAAATTTTCATTGACTCTGATTGATATACTCATTGTTTTCCTCTGTCGCTTGGTTAATAATATAAATTTATTTTACTACAATTGTAGTAAAATACTACACAATATATTTTATCAAATTTTGCATTTAAACACGGTATGATTACCTAATGAATATTAAGCTACTAATCACTGGCGGCACAATTGACAAGGTTTATAACGAGTTGACTGGTCGGTTAGTGTTTAAACAAACTCATCTTATTGATATGCTTAATCAGTCTAGGTCGATGGTTGATACTTTATCTGAAGTGCTATTCTTAAAGGACAGTTTGGATATGAGTGGTGCTGATCGAGCATTGATTTTGCGAAAGTGTCAGGCAAGTGATACAAGCCATGTTTTAATTACTCATGGTACTGACACCATGGCTAAAACTGCAAAACTATTGGGTAAAGAAATTAACAATAAAACCATTGTTTTATTTGGTGCTATGATGCCTTATTCTATCAAAAGCTCTGATGCCTTGTTTAATTTAGGCGTGGCTTTAAGTGCAGTACAAACCAAAAAGTGCGGTGTTTATATTGCCATGAATGGGCAAGTGTTTGATTTTGACAAAGTAGAGAAAAACAAAGGGCAGAGTATTTTTATATCCGCCTAGCCCTTTGGGTGAGATTGGCAGATTTTATTTTGTCATATGTTCAATGGCTGCTTTTAGTTCGTCATCTGAACAAGTCATACAGGTGCCTTTTGGCGGCATTGCACCTACGCCTGAGATTGTCACTTTGACTAAATCTGCCATACCGCGTTTAATCCTTGGTGCCCAGTCAACCTTAACACCAAACTTAGGCGCACCAGCAACACCAATACTATGGCAACTAGCACATACAGAAGTATAAACCTCTTCGCCACTGCGAGATTTTGTAGTAACTGCTACAGGTGCTTTAATGACGTTAACATCAATATCACCTTCTAAATATACTTGGCCTAGTGGTCTAATTCTGTCTTCAAGTGTTGAAGTGTCAACAGAGTTAATTTTAATTAAACGACTAAAAAACGCATCAACGCCAATAATAATAATAATAATAATAATAATAGCCGCCACTGAATTTTTAAAGTACATAGTATTTTTCCTTTTTTTAATATAGCTTTGTGTCAATATCGATAGATAGCCCGTTCGTAAAAATAAGTTATAATTTCCGAAGGAAAACATTATACTGCCAAGTCAGTAATAAGTATCAAAAAATGATTAAAAAAACACGCTTAAGTGGTATTAAAGTATTAAAAATAAGCACTTGGGTTAGTGTTATATTTGCGCTCATTGTTGTATTAGTAGTGGGATTTTTTGTCACTTTTCCAATGTTACTCAAAGCACCGATTGAGACTCAATTATTAAGCTTAACTGGGCTTGATGTTCAGCTGTATAAAATCACCTTTAATTTTAAAAATAAAGGCATTACTTTAAAAGTGCATGATATTTCCATTGCGTCTAGTGAGGCTCAGAAAATGGCTATGATTAAAAACTTATCTTGGCATATCGATCTGTTAAGTTTATTTGATGATATTCATCATCCTAGCCAAATTTATATTGACACCTTGATGCTTTATTCTAATCCTGATGACTTTAGTATAGACGACATTAAAAATATGGCCTCACTTGATATGTTAGAAGAACTGTCTTTTTTTGAATCTTTGCATATTAATAAAACTTTTATTAAAGATACAGTTGAAATTGCACCATTGACGCTTAAAAGAGATGGGATGCAATTCTTGTTAACAATACCTAATCAGAGTATTGGTACTAAACACCTTAACATTACGATTGCCTTATCTGGCACTAAGACTAATCAAAATGGCTTTTTAACAT
This sequence comes from Abyssogena phaseoliformis symbiont OG214, assembly GCF_016592595.1. Taxonomy (NCBI): domain Bacteria; kingdom Pseudomonadati; phylum Pseudomonadota; class Gammaproteobacteria; species Abyssogena phaseoliformis symbiont. Next base: position 79,997 of record NZ_AP012977.1, on the reverse strand, counting down.
TGCCAATTACTTTAAATGGCAATGATTTTGAACTATTGTCAAGCCTTAAACTGTATAACCAGCAAGGTGCTGATTTTATCCAATTTAGTGGCCTTATCCAGCGCATGAATGTGATTAATATTAGTGATTATTTACCTATAGCATTGATAGGTGAGGCCACTCATCAATGGATTAAGCATGCATTTCAAGCAGGTGAATTGGATAATATCAATATCAATATCAAGAAAAATCTTTCAACACAACTGCCAGCAAAGATAAAATTTGATGCACACTTAAGCAATACCGAATTACTGTTTAATACTGATTGGCAAAGTCTTAAAAAATTAGATGCAGATATTGCTATTGATGGTAGAAAAATCACAGTTATGGTTAATCATACTACGTTAAACGACATGCCTTTGCAAGGTATGAAAGTTCAAATGCTGGACATGAGTAAAGACAAGTCAGAGATTAGCATCGTTGGTAAAATTAACACTCGAAGTGAGATATTAACTCAGTTTTTAAAAGATGCACCATTGAATGATAATGTGAATGATGTGCTCGGGCAATTTAGTTTATCGGGTAAGATTTCAGGCAATGTAGATTTAATCATACCACTGGATGAAACAGAGCCAGTATTGGATATTGATTTGAGTATTCAAAACAATCGTTTGACAACATTAAGTGATGCAGTTGTGGTTAAGAACTATGATGCACAATTGGCATTACATAATAATCAAATTACTTCAAAAGGCGTGGGCAATATTCGAGGTGAATCATTTAATATTCGCATCAATTCTAATCATCAAAATAGCACTTCAAATGCGTTATTTGAAGTAGGGCTTACCAACAGTAGTGATAATTTTGAGTTTTATTTGGCTAAATATTTGGATCAATCATGGCAAGCAAATGTTAAGTCCGATACGTTAAAAACTGATATAAAAATTATACTAAATGAGGGTACTTTACCTGAAGTGAAACTGATAAACCTCCAAGTAACAGCATTAGACAAAATAAAAGGCAACTGGGATATTCAGACAAAGGATTTCCCCAGTATGCATTTAAGTGTACAGGGCATGCAAGTGGGTGAAAGCAAGCTGCCTGATTTTAGTGCCATACTTGAGTCGCGAGATAAGGTACTTAAAATCATTAATTTAGAATTTTTAGGTATAGGTGTGGGTAGTCAAAACCTTAGTTTTGATGGTGCTTGGGTTGATGGTAGAACCATACTCACTGCCAAAGCAAAAGGTAGTAAATTGAGTGAATTTCTTGACAAATTAAACATCAAAGAGAAAGTTCGTGGTGGTCAATTTGAGTTTGACGTGCGTCTATTTTGCAATTGCGCGCCATGGAACATGAGTTTTAAAGACACCAGTGGTTTGATTAAAATGAAAGTTAAAGAAGGTGTATTTACCGACAAAGACCCTAATATTGGTCGAGTTTTATCACTGCTTAATATTAAATCTATTGCCAAGCGTTTAGAATTAAATGTTACTGATTTGGTTAGCAAGGGGTTTGCTTATGATACGATTGATGCACAAATTTCTATTCATAATTCTATGGCAACCATTAGCCATTTTAAACTTGACTCAAGCTCAAGCACGATTAACTTAACAGGCTCAAGTGATATCGTTAAACAAGACTATCATTTAGAAGCAAAAGTATTACCCGCCATTAGTGATGCTGTGCCGATTGCCACTTATTTGGCTGGTGGTGGCTTGGCAGGTTTGGGGGTTTGGCTGGCGGATAAAATGTTATTTAAAGGTAAGTTGATTAATAAGATTGTTAATAAAGTTGTTGAATTTAAATATAAAATAACAGGTCCATGGCATGAGCCTATTATTGAAAATGTATCAACCGTATTATGATTGAACAACTACTAGATAATCATCATCTAAACCAAGAAAAAATAACCACTTTATTGTCTTCTTTGGCAATTAAGGGTACTGATTATGCAGACTTGTATTTCCAGCATTCGGTAATCGAATCCTGGTTTTTAGAAGAAAGTATTGTTAAATCTGGTACTTATCACATTAATCATGGCGTGGGTGCTAGAGCTGTGAGTTCTGACCAAACTGGCTTCGCTTATTCAGATGATTTAAACCTCAAGGCGATTGAAAAAGCCATTGATTTTGCCAAGGGAATATCGACTCAAACTGGCATGGGAAAAATTCAGGTCTTTCAATCCGTTCCACAAGTTGCTAGATATAACGGCTCGAACCCACTCAGTAGTTTTTCTTCGCAAGAAAAGGTTGATTTTCTAAATAGAATTGATATGCTTGCTAGAAAAGAGCCTAAAGTTAAGCAAGTCAGTGCTTCAATTTCTGGTGGGTTTAGCGAAGTGTTAATCGCTTCAACTGATGGCGTATTTGAAAAAGATTATCGCCCGATGGTACGTGTTAGTGTGAGTGTTATTGTTGAACACAATGGTAGAACTGAGTCCGCTTCAAGTGGTGGTGGTGGTCGGTATGATTATCGATATTTTATTGCCCATGCTTTGGATGAAATTTATGTTAATGAAGCCATTAGACAGGCGTTAGTAGCGCTGGAGTCAAAAAACGCACCTGCTGGAAATATGCCGGTCATATTGGGTTCTGGCTGGCCAGGGGTATTATTACACGAGGCCATTGGTCATGGCTTGGAAGGTGATTTTAATCGTAAAAAATCATCCGTATTCACCAACAGAATTGGCGAGCAAGTAGCCAGTGATAAATGCACCATTGTTGATAATGGCACCTTAGAAAATAGGCGTGGCAGTTTGACAATTGATGATGAAGGCACGCCAACACAAAATACGTTGTTGATTGAAAACGGCATTTTAAAAGGCTATCTATTTGACAAAATGAATGCCAAGTTAATGGATACAGTGTCAACAGGTAATGGCAGGCGCGAATCTTATGCTCATATTCCCATGCCCAGAATGACCAACACTTATATGCTAAACGGACAGGATTCTTTAGAGGATATGATCGCTTCTGTTGATAATGGTATTTATGCGCTTAATTTTGGTGGTGGCCAAGTTGACATTACTTCAGGCAAGTTTGTTTTTAGTGCTAACGAGGCCTATCTTATTAAAAATGGAAAAATTATGCACCCTGTTAAAGGTTTGACACTAATAGGTTCTGGTGATGAGGTGTTAAAGAAAATATCCATGGTAGCCAATGATTTGAAACTTGATAATGGCGTTGGCGTGTGTGGTAAAGATGGTCAAAGTGTGCCCGTAGGTGTTGGTCAACCCAGTTTAAAAATAGACCAACTAACCGTGGGTGGTACTGAGGTTAATGCGTAATTGAGCCTCTATGAGCTTCTAGATGTATTTGTTGGTTATAGGTGAAATGATTGATTAAATTAGATATAATATTCAGAATTCTATTTTTTGAGGGGTTGGAAGAAATTAGGTGTTAGAAAACTATTTACCTATCATTGTTTTTATTTTCTTAGGGCTTGCGTTTGGTGTTGGACCAATGTTAATTGGTTATTTACTAGGGCCAAGCAAACCATATGAAGAAAAAAATACTCAATTTGAGTGTGGCTTTCCTGCCTTTGATGATTCGCGTATGTATTTCAATGTACGTTACTATCTAGTGGCTATTTTATTTATCTTGTTTGACTTAGAAGTTGCCTTTGTTTTTCCGTGGGCGGTAGTCCAGTCCCAACTTGGTTGGTTTGGCTTTATCGCGATTAGTATTTTCTTATTTTTACTGATCGTGGGCTTTATTTTTGAGTGGAAAAACGGCGCACTTGAATGGGAATAGCTAATGGCAATTGAAGGCTTAATGAAACAAGGTTTTGTAACCACATCACTTGACAGCGTTATTAACTGGGCAAGAACAGGTTCACTTTGGCCGATGACTTTTGGCTTAGCATGTTGTGCAGTAGAGATGATGGAAGCAGGCTCTTCTCGCTATGATTTAGACCGTTTTGGTATTGTTTTTAGACCCACGCCACGCCAATCAGATTTAATGATTGTAGCGGGCACACTCACCAACAAAATGGCGCCAGCTTTGCGCAAAGTTTATGACCAAATGCCTGAACCAAGATGGGTAATTTCTATGGGTTCGTGTGCAAATGGCGGTGGTTATTATCATTACTCTTATGCAGTCGTTAGGGGTTGTGATCGTATTGTTCCCGTTGATATTTATGTGCCCGGTTGTCCGCCAACGGCAGAAGCATTGCTATATGGTATTATGCAACTGCAAGATAAAATTCGTCGTACTAACACCATTGCAAGAACCTAATGCAAGATTTAAAAGCATCATTAATTGAGGTTTTTAGCGAGCACCATTTGGTGGAAGCTTTCGGCGAGTTGACTTTAACAGTTGATTCTCAGGATATTATTAAAACCTGTCTGAAATTAAGAGATTTTTTCTCTTTTGACACATTAATAGATTTATGCGGCGTTGATTATTTAACTTATGGACAATCAGATTGGAATGGCAATGCCAGCGCTTCTGGTTTTTCCAGGGGGCGCAATCATCAAGGTTCAAAAGACAGACATGAGCAACGTTTTGCTGTGGTGTATCACTTGTTATCCGTGAGTAAAAACAAACGCATTAGAGTGAAATCATTTGTTGATGAGTCCGAACCTATTATTAAGTCAGTCACCGATATTTGGGCATCTGCTGATTGGTATGAGCGTGAGGCTTTTGATTTAATGGGCATTTTGTTTGAAAATCACACAGATTTACGCCGGATTTTGACTGATTATGGTTTCAAAGGTCATCCACTTAGAAAAGATTTCCCCATGATTGGCGAAGTTGAAATGCGTTATGATGAAAACTTAGGTCGAGTGGTTTATGAAAAAGTGAGTATTGAGCCAAATATTAATGTACCAAGGGTAATCAGAAAATAAAATGGCTGAAATTCGCAACTATACCCTTAATTTTGGCCCTCAACATCCTGCAGCACACGGTGTTTTGCGCCTTATTTTAGAAATTGATGGCGAGGTGATTGAGCGTGCTGACCCGCATATTGGCTTGTTGCATCGTGGTACAGAAAAATTAGTAGAATCAAAGCCATACAATCAATCAATTGGTTATATGGACAGGCTTGATTATGTTTCAATGATGTGCAACGAACATGCTTATGTTATGGCAATTGAAACCATGTTAGGCATCAAAGTGCCTGAGCGTGCTCAGTACATTCGGGTGATGTTTGACGAAATTACTCGAATTCTTAATCATTTAATGTGGTTAGGCACACACGGACTTGATGTGGGTGCGATGAGTATTTTCTTATACGCATTTCGTGAGCGTGAAAAATTAATTGATTGTTATGAGGCAGTATCAGGCTCACGCATGCATGCAACTTATTACCGCCCAGGCGGTGTTTATCGAGATTTGCCAGATAAGATGCCACAATATTTAGCATCAGGTTTTCGTACGGATAAAGAATTAAAAGCCATGAATGAAAATCGTCAAGGCTCATTGTTAGATTTTATTGCTAATTTTGTTGGGCAATTCCCTAAAAGCATCAAACAGTATGATGACTTATTAACAGACAATCGTATTTGGAAACAACGCTTGGTAAATATTGGCATTGTTTCTGCCAATCGTGCCAAACAACTAGGGTTTACAGGCCCTATGCTTAGGGGTTCTGGCGTGGCGTGGGATTTGAGAAAAAACCAACCTTATGCGGTTTATGACCAATTAGAGTTTGATATTCCAGTGGGCGTAACAGGTGATAGTTATGATCGTTATTTAGTACGCATGGAAGAAATGCGCCAATCAAACCATATTATTAAACAATGTGTTAAGTGGCTACAAGAAAACCCGGGTGCAGTCATGAGTGGTGATCACAAGGTATCGCCCCCAAAACGTATTGATATGAAAGATGACATGGAGTCTTTAATTCATCACTTTAAATTGTTTACTGAAGGTTACTGTTTGCCAGAAGGTGAAGTGTATCGTGCTGTTGAACATCCCAAGGGCGAGTTTGGTGTGTATTTGATTTCTGATGGCGCCAATAAGCCTTACAGAGTCAAAATTAGAGCACCTGGTTTTGCGCACTTAGCTGCTATGAATGAAATGGTAAGAGGGCATATGTTGTCAGATGTTGTGACTATTATTGGCACACAAGATGTTGTATTTGGTGAAATAGACCGATGAGAGGCTTCGTCTTTTTCCTTTCCGTGGCGTTATACTCAGAAAACACTTGGTCACATGTACCAGCTATACTTCTTCGTGTTTTCTTTCGTATGCCTTGCAAAAAAGCAAAATACTTACCTCTTATGATAAATGTATTAAATTTGAAAAATATTCAGTCATCTTTTTTAAATGAATTCAAATTAAACTAATTATGATTTCAAATAAAGCAAAAAAACAAATTGATGTCTGGATTTCAAAATATCCAAAAGACAGACAAAGCTCCGCCGTTATGCAAGCCTTAAAAATTGTTCAAGCAGAAAATGAAAATAGATTGAGTGCTGATACCATTCAAGCAGTGGCTGATTATTTAGATATGCCAGGCATTGCCGCTCAAGAAGTGGCGACTTTTTATGAAAATTACAATCATAAAAAAGTCGGTAAACATGTGATTCGTTTTTGCCATAATATCTCATGTATGTTGAATGGTGCTGATGATTTAATTAAACATCTGGAAAATAAATTAGGCGTTAAAACGGGTGAAATAACTGCGGATGGTTTGATTAGTGTTAAGAAAGTTGAATGCCTAGGTGCTTGCGTGGGTGCGCCAATGTTTCAGATCAATGATGAATATTTTGAAAACCTTACCACTGATAAGATTGATCAAATTGTGGACAATCTCAAATGAACGAAGTTTGCTTTAAAAATTTGACCAAAAACGAATGCTACTCGCTCAAGACTTATGAAGCCAGCGGCGGCTATTCAGTTTGGCGCAAAATCCTAAAAGGCGAACTAACACCTGAATACATTATTGATGAGCTTAAAGTCTCAGGCTTGCGTGGTCGTGGTGGTGCTGGGTTTCCCACTGGACTTAAGTGGAGCTTTATGCCACGCCATTCTGATGGGCAAAAATACGTGATTTGTAATTCAGACGAGGGTGAGCCGGGCACTTGTAAAGACAGAGATATTTTAAGGTTTAATCCACATGCCGTGATTGAAGGCATGGCAATTGGTGGCTTTGTCATGAATGCCAGTGTTGGATATAATTATATCCGCGGTGAATTTATGGAGCCGTTTTATTGCTTTGAAGATGCATTAAAAGAGGCTTATGAGGCAGAATTACTGGGTCAAAATATTAACAACAGTTCAGTTAATTTTGATTTATACACGCACCTAGGCGCAGGCGCTTATATTTGTGGCGAAGAAACTGCTTTGTTAGAATCTATTGAAGGTAAGAAGGGTCAGCCTAGGTTTAAGCCACCATTCCCTGCTAATGTAGGATTGTTTGGCAAACCCACTACGATTAACAATACCGAGAGTTTTGCAAGTGTGCCTGAAATTCTAAGCCGTGGCGGACAGTGGTTTGCAGATATTGGGGTTGAAAACTCTGGTGGTTGTAAGTTATTTTCAGTCTCAGGCCATGTTAAAAGCCCGGCAAATTTTGAAGTGCCTATGGGCACACCTTTTAAAGATTTACTCAAGATGGCAGGTGGCGTGCGTGATGGTGCTAAGTTAAAAGCCGTGATTCCAGGCGGTTCATCAACGCCAGTACTCACCGCAGAAGTTGCCATGAACATGACCATGGATTATGATGGCATTGAGCGTGCTGGCTCAATGCTTGGTGCAGGCTCAGTCATTATTATGGATGAGTCAACCTGTATGGTAGAAACATTAACAAGATTGGCGCATTTTTATTACGATGAGTCTTGTGGACAATGCACCCCTTGTCGTGAAGGTACAGGCTGGCTATATCGCGTATTAAAACGCATTATTGATGGCAATGGTAAACAGGGCGATATTGACTTATTATTAGGGGTACAAGATAAAATTATGGGCAATACTATTTGCGCACTGGGCGACGCTGCAGCAATGCCAGTGGAAAGTTTTTTGCGTAATTTTAAAGCAGAATTCGAACATTATATTAAGCATGGCAAATCAATGGTGAAGAGATAATTCGATGACTGATATTGAAATTGATGGCAAAATAGTTAGCGCCAAAACAGGTGAAATGCTAATCTCAGTCACTGATAGAGAAGGCATTAGTGTGCCAAGATTTTGCTATCATAAAAAACTCTCAGTAGCCGCCTCTTGTCGGATGTGTTTGGTGGATGTGGAAGGCGCGCCCAAACCTCAGCCTGCGTGTTCTACGCCTGTAAATGAGGGCATGAAAGTCCATACACAAAATAACAAAGCCAAAGCCAGTCAAAAGGCAGTGATGGAATTTTTACTCATTAACCACCCGCTTGATTGCCCAATTTGTGATCAAGGTGGTGAATGTGAGTTGCAAGATGTGGCTGTTGAATATGGTTCAGATGTTTCTCGTTTTTCAGAAGGCAAGCGTATCGTACCAGATAGTGATATTGGTGCACTCATTCAAACAGATATGACACGTTGTATTCATTGCACGCGTTGCGTGCGTTTTGGTTTAGAAATTGCTGGCACAATGGAGTTGGGTGGTACTGGACGAGGCGAGCATTTAAAGATTGAGCCGTTTTTGAGAGAAGGCGTTCAATCTGAATTGTCAGGCAATATGATTGATATTTGTCCAGTCGGTGCACTCACTTCTAAGCCGTTTAGATATGAACTAAGGTCGTGGCAGATGAATTCAATGCCTAACATTGCAAGACATGATTTAGTGGGTTCAAATCTTTTTGTACAAACTTACAAAGGCAAGGTTAAACGGGTTGTGTCTGCCGATAATGATTGGGTTAATGAAACTTGGATTTCTGATCGTGATCGCTTTTCGTATGAAGGCTTAGCACATAAAAATAGATTATTAGAACCTCAAATTAAAGTCCAAGGACAATGGGAGCAAGTAAGCTGGAAAGTGGCATTGGATTATGCTGTAAAAGGGCTTAATAGTCATGTTTTAAAGCATCAAAAAGCCAATCAATTAGGTGGTTTAGCATCAAGTACAGCGACCATGGAAGAGCTTTTTTTATTGAAAAAAATCCTAACAGAAGTTGGTTGTGACAATATCGACCATCGTTTAAATGTTAAAAACTTAAACAACACTATTGCACTTGATTCAAACATTAAATTGGATGCATTAGAAAAGATAGATTACGCCCTTATTGTCGGTGCTAATATTCGATTAGAACAACCCATGATTAATCATCGTTTGCGCAAAGCCACAAAAAAAGGTGCCGACATTGATGCATTAAATGTAATGGCGTTTGATTTTAACTACCCGCTTAATACTGAAAATATTACCGCGCCAAACAAAATAGCATTGACATTAGCAGGTGTGCTTAAGTCAATCATGACCAGCAATGTCCAAGAGTTACCTGGCTATTTGGCAGCTATTGAGGTTGATGAAGTGGCTAACAATATAGCCTCTAAGTTATTAAATTCTAGCAGTTCGGTTATTATTTTAGGCGAACATATTGTCAATAATGAAGACGCCTCAACCATTGCTAGTTTAATCACCCAAATTGCTCACAATACCAATAGTAAAACTCTTAATTTAAGTATAACAGCAAACACTATAGCGGCTAATTTGGTTGGGTTTGTGCCGCAAAACTCTGGCATGGATGTTAATACAATGCTTGCGTCTGATATGCGCGGCTTTATTTTATTAGACATTTATCCGCAGTACGATTTTCATGATTTAGACGCAGCTGTTAAAGCCTTCACAAAAGAGAATACTTTTGTAATTTCTTTAAATAGTTTTAAAGACGACGTCGTTGCTGGCTATTCAAATGTTATTTTTCCGATTGCCAGTATTTATGAAACCTCAGGAACGCAGCTTAATATTAACAACGATATACAATCCTACACAGCAGCAGTTAAAGCGCCAGATGAAGTTAAACCTGCTTGGAAAGTCTTAAAAGTCATGGCTGATTTATTAGAATTGCCAGGCTTTCATTATACAAACCCTACTCAGATTGTGGCTGAAATATCTCATCAACCACATACAAAACATATCCATGATGAGCATATCAATCTTACCAGTAAGCATAATGGCATTAGCACAATTTGGCAGAGTTCACCTTACAGCATTGATGTTGTATTAAGACATAGTAGTGCATTGCAAAAAACCAAAATCGGACAAATGAACAGCGCTTGCATGAACCCAGCAAGTGCTGAAACATTAGGTTTATCAGCCAATGATAAATATTTAGGGGTGCCCATGATGATTACTAGTGCAGTGGCAGATGATTGTGTATTTATTAATGCCAATCATGCAACTAACACTCAGGAGCAAGCGTAATGGAACTTTGGCAAGCATTTGTACAAATGCTACATACGCTTATTCCTTGGCTTGATGGCACAGTAGCTAGTATTTTGATTATTTTGATTAAGGCAATTGCTTTGGTGATGCCGCTGATGTTAGTGGTGGCTTATTTCACTTACGCTGAACGCAAAGTGATTGGCTATATGCAATTACGTATCGGGCCTAATCGTGTTGGTCCAAAAGGCTGGTTGCAGCCCATTGCTGATGCTTTAAAGCTAATGACCAAGGAAATAATTTTTCCGACTAAGGCAAATATTTATCTATTTTTATTAGCGCCTGTGTTGGCAATCGCACCTGCCATTGCAGTATGGGCAGTGATTCCATTTGATGAAGGTATTTATGTTACTAATCTAGATATTAGCTTGTTGTATGTTTTGGCGATTGGCTCTATTGGGGTTTACGGCATTATTTTGGCAGGCTGGGCGTCTAATTCCAAATACCCACTATTAGGTGCACTTAGAAGTGCATCTTTGTTGGTCTCATATGAAATTGTCATTGGTTTTGCATTGGTAACAGTTGTGATGATTGCTGGCAGTGTCAACTTAAACACCATTGTTCAAGCACAACAAGGCGGCATTGTTCATTGGTACTTTATCCCCTTATTTCCAATGATGATTATCTTTTTTATCTCAGCCCTTGTAGAAACCAATCGCGCACCTTTTGATGTTGTGGAAGGTGAGTCAGAAATTGTTGGTGGCACGCATGTTGAATACTCAGGCATGACGTTTGCAGTCTTTTTCTTAGCAGAATATGCCAATATGATTTTAATGGCGGTACTTGCTGTAGTGATGTTCTTTGGTGGCTGGCATTCTCCTTTTGAAGCCATTCCTTATCTTGAAAGCGCATTTGCTTGGGTGCCAGGTATTATGTGGCTTTTGGTAAAAACGACCTTTTTTATGTTTTTATACCTATGGGTGCGCGCCACTTTTCCACGCTTTAGATACGACCAAATTATGCACTTGTCTTGGAAAGTGTTTTTACCAATCACCATTATTTGGATATTTGTTGTGGCGTTAATGACCCAATTAAAATTAGGACCATGGTTTTAAATAAGCACATCTTATGATTAAAAAAATAAGTAAATTGGTTAAAGATTTCACCCTAAGCGAGTTACGCACTGGGCTGAAAATTACGGCAAAAGAACTTTTTAATAAAAAAATTACCGTCCAATTCCCAGAAGAAAGAACGCCGATATCGCCACGTTTTAGGGGCTTACATGCACTACGTCGTTACCCAAATGGCGAAGAGCGTTGCATTGCTTGTAAATTGTGCGAAGCTGTTTGTCCGGCGAATGCCATTACCATTGAATCTGAAATGCGTGATGATGGCACACGTCGCACTACTGTGTATGATATTGATTTATTTAAGTGCATTTTTTGCGGATTTTGCGAAGAAGCTTGTCCTGTTGATGCGATTGTTGAGACACAAATTTTTGATTATGCATTTGAGTCAAGACAAGGTAGTATTATGACTAAGGAGCGTCTTTTGGAAGTAGGTGATCAAAATGAACAAGCCATTAGCCAAGCTAGGCTTGAAGACGCTAAGTATAAATAAAGGTAGAGTATGAACTCCGAACAAATAATATTTTATATTCTTTCATTTTGGTTTATCGCCAGTTCCTTGGCGATGATTTTTTCACGTAATGCAGCAAAGGCAGTTTTATTTTTGGTGCTGGCATTTTTTAGTGCCGCCAGTATTTGGATTTTACTGGAGGCTGAATTTTTAGCCATTACTTTGATTTTGGTTTATGTTGGTGCGGTCATGGTGTTGTTTTTATTCGTAATTAAAATGCTTAATATCGATAAATCAACACTCAGGGCAAAATTTACAGGCTATTTACCGTTGGGGCTTATTGTTGCCGCTATTATTGTTGCTGAGATGAGTTTGGTGCTAGGCGCTAATCAATTTGGGCTAGACGTGTTCAGTAGTCCAGTGCGTCACAATGCGGATTATAGCAATATTACGGTATTGGCAATGCAGCTTTATACCACCTATGTTTATCCATTTGAGCTTGCCGCAGTGTTGTTATTGATTGCAATCATTGCCGCTATTACCTTGGTACACAGAAATAAAACCAGTCGTAAAAAACAATCTATTTCTGAGCAAGTGAATGTTCAGGCCAAAGATAGGGTAAGGCTTGTTTCAATCACCTCGCCTAGTAAGGAGAATAAATAAATGGTCAGTTTGAGTGATTATTTAATACTAAGCAGTATTATTTTTTGCATTGGCTTGGTGGGTATTTTTGTTAATCGTACTAATATCATCACACTGTTAATGTGTGTAGAGTTAATTTTGGTTGCTGTTAATACCAATTTTGTTGCCTTTTCACATTTCTTAGGCAATGAGGCGGGGCAAATCTTTGTGTTTTTTATTTTGACGGTAGCAGCAGCTGAGGTTGCCATTGGTTTATCGATTTTGACCTTATTATTCAGAAACCGTGGCTCTATTAGTGTTGATGTTACTAACAGTTTAAAAGGGTAGACATGCCAGTAATATCAATGTTTTATGGAATTATCATTCGCCTATATTTTTACGATAAAGGCAAACATAGTGTTGCTCATATTCATGCAGAATACGGTGAATTTGAGGCCAGTTTTGAGATTGAAACTGGGGAAATTTTAAGTGGCCCAATTCCTAATAAAAAGATAAAATTGGTTCAAGCTTGGATGGAAATTCATCAAGAAGAATTAATAGCAGATTAGAATTTAGCATCCAAAGGTGATGACGTCTTTAAAATTAAACCACTTAGATAAAAAATGGAACAAATATTAAACATAAAACCGTTAGATAACTATTGTATTAAAATCCAAATGCAAACCATCAATGGTGTTTTTGATGTAAAGCCCTATTTAAATGGGCATGCATTTAAATAGCTTAAAAATAAAGACTATTTTAGTACTGTGTATGGCATAGAATGGAAAAATGGACAAGATTTTAGCTCTAATACGATTATTTACGATATTAACAATCAATAAAGCATGGAAAATATTTATTTAACAATTGCACTCTCACCCTTAGTAGGCGCAATCCTTGCAGGATTTTTTGGCACCGTGTTTGGCAAAACAGCCACACATGTACTGACTATTTTAGGCGTATTGATTTCAACTGTATTGTCTTTGTATGTGTTTAATTATCACGTTTTAGAGCAGGGCGAAGTTTTTAATCAAAATCTCTACACTTGGATGCAAATTAATAATCTAAACGTCAGTGTTGGCTTTTTAATTGATAATTTAACATCCGTGATGTTGGTGGTGGTGTCCTTTGTTTCACTTATGGTGCATATTTATACCATTGGCTATATGCATGACGATGCAGGTTATACGAAGTTTTTTAGTTATATTTCGCTGTTCACGTTCTCAATGTTTATGTTGGTAATGAGCAATAACTTTATGCAGCTTTTCTTTGGCTGGGAAGCGGTTGGATTGGTTTCATATTTATTAATTGGTTTTTGGCATCATAAAGAAAGCGCAGTACAAGCAAACCTTAAAGCCTTCTTGGTTAATCGTGTGGGTGATTTTGGCTTTTTACTAGGTATTGGCTTGGTATTGGCATTTAGTGGCTCATTAGATTATATGGAAGTGTTTTCAAGTCTTGATAAAACAATGAACCAACAGCTTTGGGGCTTAGACCTTATTACTATTATTTGCCTGTTATTATTTATTGGTGCAATGGGTAAATCTGCACAAGTGCCACTACATGTTTGGCTACCAGGATCAATGGAAGGTCCTACGCCAATTTCAGCCCTAATTCACGCAGCAACCATGGTAACGGCAGGTATCTTTATGGTATCGCGCATGTCGCCCATGTTTGAACTAAGTGATGTCGCTCTAACGGTCGTTATGATTGTAGGTGCGATTACTGCTTTGTTTATGGGGTTGCTCGGCATTGTGCAAAATGATATTAAAAAAGTGGTGGCTTATTCAACTTTGTCACAATTAGGCTATATGACAGTTGCATTAGGTGTGAGTGCGTACTCAGTGGCAATTTTTCACCTAATGACACATGCATTTTTTAAAGCATTATTATTTTTAGGCGCAGGTTCAGTCATTGTTGCCATGCATCATCAGCAAGACATTCGCAAGATGGGCGGATTGCGCAAAAAAATGCCAATTACTTATTGGACTGCGCTGATTGGCACGTTGGCTCTAATCGGCTTTCCAGGTTTTGCAGGCTTTTACTCAAAAGACATGATTATTGAAGCCGTGCACTTTTCATCATTACCATATGCAGGTTGGGTTTATGTTGCAGTAGTGGCAGGGGTGTTCATTACTGCCTTTTATTCACTAAGAATGTTCTTTTTGGTGTTTCATGGCGAGTTTAGGGTGGATAAACATACCGCTAAACACCTACATGAATCCGCACCTTCAATGACATTTCCACTCATTGCTTTGGCCATTCCGTCCTTAGTGATTGGATATTTAACGATTGAACCTATGTTGTTTAATGGCTGGCTAGATAATGCAATTACTATTGCCTCAAGTCACGCCTCTATGGCTGAGTTAAATCGCGAATTCCGTGACGCAGCTTCAATGATCCCCCACGCAATACAAACCTTGCCATTTTGGATGATGGTAGGTGGTATTGCCACCGCCTGGGTTTTTTCAATTTATAGAACACAATGGGCTGATTGGATACAAAATAAATGCCGCCGTACCAACTACGTGCTTAAATCCTTGTACGGTTTTGATCGTTTTAACGATATTGTTTTTGTCAGCGGTGTTAAGAAACTAGGCAGCCTTTTATACAAGGTGTCTGACGCTGGCTTGATTGACAAGATACTGGTTAATGGTAGCGCAAAACTCATTGGCTTGGTTGGCAAAATTGTACGCCCCATTCAAACAGGTTATGTTTATCACTACGCTTTTTTTATGATTTTTAGTTTATTAATTATTTTAACTTGGGTGCTATTTGCAGGCGATAACCCATTACTTGAGCTTTAATTATGGAAAATTCGCTACTTAGTTTACTAATTTGGTTGCCGATTTTTTCTGGCGTATTAGTGATTTTTATTAGCAATAATCGTGCCAATACAGCCCGTTGGGTGAGTGTCATCATTTCAATACTTGTTTTTATGATGTCACTAAGCCTTTACACAGGTTTTGATTCATCAACACATTTGATGCAGTTTGTTGAAAAAGCCTCTTGGATATCACAATTTAACATTCATTATCATATTGGTGTAGATGGTATTTCTATGCCGCTGATTATTCTGACAACCTTCTCAACAATTTTGGTGATTGTGGCAGGTTGGGAGGTAATCACCAAAAGGTGCGCCCATTATATGGCAGCTTTTTTGATGATGGAGGGTTTGATTATTGGCGTGTTTTCCTCATTAGATGCCATTCTATTTTATACATTTTGGGAAGCGTCATTAATCCCTATGTTGCTGATTATTGGTATTTGGGGCGGGAACAATCGCGTGTATGCCTCTATTAAGTTTTTCTTGTACACCTTTTTAGGTTCGGTATTTATGCTGGTGTCGCTCATCTATATGTATAACAAAGGCGGCTCATTTTCAATCCTTGATATGCACAATTTGGAATTAAGTTTAGCGGAGCAGAGCTATATTTTCTGGGCATTTTTTATGGCATTTGCGGTTAAAGTGCCCATGTTTCCCATGCACACTTGGCTACCAGATGCACACGTACAAGCGCCAACAGGTGGCTCTGTTATTCTAGCAGCAATCATGCTAAAAATGGGTGGCTATGGTTTTTTCCGTTTTTCACTACCCATCACACCTGATGCCTCATTAGAATTTTCAGAAATCATCGCTGTGTTATCCCTCATTGCCATTGTTTATATTGGTTTTGTTGCACTGGTGCAACGCGATATGAAAAAGCTCATCGCCTATTCCTCAATTTCACACATGGGTTTTGTAACATTGGGTGTATTCACCTTATTTTTAGCTTACGATCCAGATGCAATAGAAGGTGCGTTATTGGGTCTTGAAGGTGCCATGGTACAAATGATTTCACATGGTTTTATCTCAGCCGCTATGTTCTTAGTGGTAGGCGTGTTATATGATCGCTTGCATTCAAGAGAAATATCAACTTATGGTGGTGTTATTAATTCTATGCCCAAATTCACAGGCTTTGCTGTGTTGTTTGCAATGGCCAATGCAGGCCTGCCGGGCACCTCAGGTTTTGTGGGAGAGTTTATGGTCATCCTAGGCGCCATTCAAGCAAATATCTGGTACGGCGTATTAGCCGCAAGCACACTTATTGTAGGTGCAGCGTATACATTATGGATGGTAAAACGAGTGTTTTGGGGCGCTGTTACCAATCCTGCTGTAACAACCCTAAAAGATATTAATGCTCGTGAATTTTCAATCCTTGCTATTTTGGCAGTGGCAGTATTGGCTATGGGCTTGTATCCACAACCAGTGATTGAGTTAATGCACACCTCAATTGAACATTTATTACATCAAGCCTTAACGTCTAAACTTTAACTTATGAATAATATCATCGAATTTTACGCATCATCTTTATGGATTGCTCTACCAGAGATTTTTTTACTCAGTGCGATTGTGGTCATTTTATTGCTAAATTTGTTCTTAGACAAGCGTTTTAAGCAAGTTACCTATTATTTAACCCAACTCAGTTTATTAATCACTGGACTACTGGCATTTAATTTAATTAACCGCCCTCAAACAATCATTTTTAGCAGCTCGTTCATGTTGGACAACATGGCATCCGTGTTTAAAGTATTTATGATGGGTGCTACCATAGTTGCCATGGTTTACTCGCGTCATTATTTAAGAGCGCATTCCCTTTTTAGGGGGGAGTATTTTGTTTTAGTTTTGTTGTCAGTACTAGGCATGATGGTGATGATATCGGGCTACAGTCTACTAACCTTATATCTAGGCCTAGAAATCTTATCTTTGTCACTGTATGCACTTATTGCTATTGCACACGAAAGGGCAGATGCCATTGAGGCAGCACTTAAATACTTCGTCCTAGGCGCAATTGCATCAGGTTTGTTGTTATATGGCATGAGTATGATTTATGGCATTAGTGGCAGTCTTAATATTAGCGACATTGCTAGTTTTACATCCAATGCTAGCCTTGCCCCAAGAGAAACACTGATTATTAATTTTGGCTTAGTGTTCTTGGTTATTGGTATTGCTTTTAAATTAGGCGCTGTGCCTTTTCATATGTGGGTGCCTGATGTTTATCAAGGCGCGCCAACTTCAGTCACACTGTTTATCGCAACCGTGCCTAAAATTGCAGCAGTTGCGATGTTGGTGCGCATCTTGGTTGATGGCTTGGGCAGTATGCATGCCTATTGGTCAGATTTATTCATGGTATTGTCTATTTTATCCATTGCACTAGGCTCTGTTGTTGCACTCATGCAAACCAACATCAAACGCATGTTGGCTTATTCAACCATTTCGCACGTTGGTTTTATCATGCTTGGTTTTGTCACTGGAACGCTAACGGGTTATGGTGCGGCCACGTTTTATATGTTGGTTTATGTGCTGATGAGTTTAGCGGCGTTTGGCATGATTATCCTGCTTAACAAGCAAGGCTTTGAAGTTGATCAAATTTCTGACTTTAAGGGGCTTAGTAAACATTCCCCATGGTTTGCACTGATGATGCTAATTATCATGCTGTCTATGGCAGGTGTGCCACCATTGGTTGGTTTTTATTCCAAATTTTTCATCCTTCAACAAGTAATATCAGCAGGATTTATAACGGTTGCAGTCTTTGCTGTTATCTTTGCTGTTATTAGTGCTTATTATTATTTACAAATTATTAAATCCATGTATTTTGATGAAACTGACAAAGATATAACCATTCACGCATCAATAGATATGCAGTTAGTTTTGTCAATCAATGCCACCTTGATACTGGCAATTGGTTTGTTCCCAGATTTTTGGATGAAATTAGCACTGTCACTATTCTAAGCCAGTTCTTATCTTAAGATTTTAAGCACTGAAAACCTCAATACTTGACCAAGAATTCCTGTTTAAATTTATACTCAATAAAGCATAAATACAAAAAAGTTAAAAATAAACTTGCACAAATAACTTTTGTCTATATAACAGTGAACTTTGAAAAAAAAAATTAGAAAATTTTCCCAAAACGATTGCCCCGATAGTGAGTTAGACACCACCTATAAAGAGTTTGATGTTGCAATAAAACAAGTGTTTGTCAAGCAAGCCAATGAAATCATTAAAAACAAGAGCAGCAAAGTAACGGATGCTGCCGTTAGTATTGTTAGTGGGCTATCAAGAACTTACGTGACTCAACTAATTAACAACAAAACCAAAACCAGTCGTGAGTGGATTAGTATTCCCGCAAGAACCCTTGCCACTTGGGTGGCACAAGATTTAGAGCCAGTCATTTTAGATGAATTGGTACGCTTAAAGCAAGTCAGCGTAACTGATAATAAGGTGACATTCATCCCTGTTGGTATTAATGAAAATCAAACAATTGATAAAGAAACTTTATTGCTTGATTTTACTGATAATCTTCAAGCACGTGCATTGGCAGGTATTGGCAATTTAACAAATAACTCCGATACACCGTTTTTAGAACAAGCCGTCAAAGTTGATGGCATTCACAAATATCAACATTAAATATTTGTCTAAATTTAGTGTTGATATTTGGAAAGAAGTTTATAAAAAAATCATTGATGAGGTGCAGCCCATTTCTGATAAAGAGGGTGGAAAATATAAAATAACCTTTGGTATTTACTGTTATTACGAGTAATATACCTTTAAAATTAAGTATGATGGGAGAGGTAAGTAAAAAAAACAACAATAGGAAAAGATAATGAAACCTAACAGCACAAAAACAACGGCACAATTAAAAGCATTGCAAACTCAAGCACAAGCTCTTTCCCAAACGCTAAGTAAAGAAGTTGTTGTTGTCACCAAAGGTGAACAGCACATTAGGGTCATGCCAGGTCGTGCCTATGAGCTAAGCATCGAAGATGGTAAAGACTTTGACCTAATTGCCAAAAAAGTAAGCGATGATTTGGAAGTGCTGTTACCTAATGGTACCACTATTGTGTTTGATAGATATTTTGAAGTGTGCACAAGTGATTTGTCTTGTTTGGTATCTTTACCAAGCGAAGGCGGCATTTATCATGTTATTGAAGGTAGTTCTGTCACGCTTGCTGATGGCTCACAAATCATTCATTTTTATGGCGATGAGTCTGCATTATCAGCCATCGCTACTCATCAATCTGCGTTGTTTGCTGAAAGTTTTAACGACGTTTACCTTCTTACTGGTATGTTTTCATCTTTAAGTATAGGTAGTGGTGAAGCCTTAGGTAGCTTGGCAGGTGCAGGTGGTGGTGTTTCTTCTTTGGAAGGCGTCCTTCAGATGGTCGCTAGTGCAGGTAAGTTTATTGAAGATAATGGCGGATTTATTGAATTGTACAAATACATCAATGGAGAGTTAGTCCTTTTCAAGAGTGCGCGTCTTGATAGCTCAGGTGAGTACGATTTTTCTATTGGTGATTATAAGGGTATTATTGTTGCCAAATTAATTGATAAAAATGGTGACGAGGCCGACTTTAGAGACGAGGCAACAGGCGTAGATACTGACATATCTGCTACATTATTAGCAGTTATTGACACCTCTAAAGGTGGCAATATTGGTGTTAACATTACACCATTAACAACCATAGCTGCACTTAGAATGGGTTTAACCACGTCTGGTGGATTGCCTACAGGCGTTACGTTGGATGCATCCACTGTCAATAACACTAATAAAGGCGTGGCCAAGGCCTTTGGTTTGGGTAATGATGTTGATGGCAATCCTGCTGATGTGGTCACCACTAAAGTACAAACAGTAACAACACAAGATGGCGAAACCTCTACTTCTAATGCTTATGGTAATGCTTTAGCAGCATTATCTGGTGTAAACTCAAGCAAAAACGAAGGCAATATGGCTGCAACCATTGAGCAGTTTGAAGAAAAGTTAACAGGCACAGGCGCTGATTTAAAACTAACTGAAACCGGTCAACAGAATTTGCTTGATGGTGCTTCTAAAGCCGAAACAAGCAATAGCAAGATTGATGTTGATTCAGGATTAGCCGCCGCCATTAAAAGTACTGATGCTATTGACACTTCTACTGAGATTACAATTACGTTAGGTTTTGAAGATACGGGCACTAGTGCAACAGATGGTATTGTTCAGGCTGTCGATGCTGATGGTAACCCGACTGCTGCCACTGCTGGCAGTGGCCGTATAAGAATTAATGTTGTTGGTGTTGAGTCAAATTGGGTTTACTCAATTGATGCTGGCGCAAATTGGTCTACAGGCACTGATACTGGCTTTGATTTAGCCGAAAACGCAACTGCTTACAACAAGGCAGACATTATGGTTCGAAATGGTACGGGCAATCTTCCTGGCTCCATAGATGGTACTGAAAAGACATTAGACAGTAATGGTACAATTTTTGTTGATGGAGAAGTGCCAAATGGGGCCACCTCAACAGCACTAAGCTTGTCTAATACCTCAGTGATAGATGTAACAGAAATAGCAACTGGCAATACTTGGCAGTATTCTACTAAAAATGGAGCTGATGGTACTTGGAAAGTAGGTGTGGGTTCTAGCTTTTCTTTGGCTGCTAATGTCGTCTATGCAGCAAATCAAATACACGTTAAAAAAATAGATGCTGCAGGCAATGAGTCCACAGTACTTAAAAATGCTACAGAAATTACAGGGTCAAGTTTAGCATTGAGTCTTAACAGCGATACAGGTAATGATACATCTGATGGTAAAACCAAGGATGCCACTATTAATGTAATTACTGGCTCTGACGTTACTTGGGAGTTCACAATTAATGGCAGTATAGATTGGGCAACAGGCGGTACAGGCAATGGTAGTTTTGAATTGACAGGGTCAAATCCTCATACAGTAGGCGACATTCAAGTTAAAATTGCAGATCAAGATGACTCAAATGCCGTCACTCTTTCTCACTACGGTGTGACATCAATAGATGTATCAACTGCTACTGCTACTGCTACATTAACACTTGCATCTGCTGGTGACACAGGTGCTGCTGATAATAGTATTACTAGCAATAAAGTAATTAATGTAACTGGTGGCGGTACTTGGGAGTACTCTACTGATGGTGGTGAAAATTGGATAAAAGGCTCAGGTGCATCATTTGAACTATCAAGCCAATCTTATGTACAAGGTCAAGTGCAGGTTAAACAAGTAAATGAGTATGGTAATTATTCCCAACCCACTCTATTGGGTGCAATAACCATTGACTATGTAGCCCCATCTTTTACCTCTAGCACAACAGCAACTACAATTGATGAGAACTCTGGCACAACTCAAACAATCTATACTGTTGCAGCAACAGATAGTGGCAATGGCACCAATGGCAATATAACTTATACTTTAGGTACTACTGGTGGCGATGAAAGCGCCTTTAGCATTAACAATTCTGGTGTAGTAACACTCACAGCCAACCCTGATGCAGAGGTAAAAGCAAATTATAGCTTTGAAGTTGTGGCAACAGATGATGCTGGCAATGAAACAAAGCAAACTATATCTTTAACGATTAATGATTTAGATGAAATAGCGCCAGACGCAGTAGACCTAGATCCTGGTGGCGCAATAGGCGCTACTAGTGCAGTAACTGCTAACAAGGCGGACATAGCGGGTGGTATTGCTTTTGATGCTGATATAGCTGCGCCAACTGCAACAGACATAGCACAAATTAAGATGGTGCTTGGTGGTAAGCAAACGGGAGATAAGTTAGTATTAGATACAGCTCAGTTAATTAATGCTAATTTCAGTGGTACTCATACAGTTGATGGTGTTGGTATTGATTACAGTTATGTTACTTCTAGCAATACGCTAACCATTTCTAAAACTGGCAGCGGCGCTTTCTCTCCAGCTAATGTTAAAGCAATTGTTGAAGCTATTAAATTACAAAACATAGAGTCTGCTCCAGCTGATGGCGCTCGTACAGCAACTTTCACTTATATAGATGCTAGTAGCAATCCGGGAACCTCTGCAACTGCGACTATGACTGTCGTTACGACTGCACCAACTATAACCTCTGTTACCGACAATCATTCAGTTGTTAATGTTTCAGGTGTTGATGCCGAAGTAAACGGTGCTTATATACTTGTTGCAGGTCCTTCTAATTTGACATTATCTGCAGATTTTGATCCTGCTGCGAGCAATGGTGCAATAGACACTGATAAGCCTGTTTATTCATACCTTAATAGTACTACAAGTGAAACTTGGTACCTTTGGGCAAGAACAGGCAGTGGTTACCATATCAGTCAGTTAAATAGTACTACGAAGTGGTTCTGGGAAAGTGTTGCTAATCCAGCAGATTTTGCAACCGATCCAACTGCAGTAGCCAGTTGGATGCAAGTTTCTGGAGATGCTGGAGCGTTTACTTCAGGACCAACCCTTGTAACAACGGCTAGTTTGGCAAGTTCTGGAGCAGTAATATACACCGTGACTTTCAGTCATGGTGTAACCTCCAGTTTCACCTTAAACGACGTCGTTTTAGTAGATGCCTCAGGGGAAGTAATAGACACTAAAAACTGGACCATAGGTACCCTTACTGAGTTTTCAGGAAGTTCTGGCATACAATGGACTGTTTCAGTCACCCCGCCTTCAGGTGCAAATGCCATTGATGTTACTGTGGCTCGTCTAAAAATAGAAAAAACAGGGCTGACAGATATCTATGGCAATGATCCTTTTGATATAAACCACACTCAAGATCTTGCTGATGCCCAAAGCTTTGACACCACGCCACCTTCTGCACCAACGTTGACTTTAACTGATAATAACGCCATCGTTGGCAATGACAATGTCATTAACATTGCTGAATCTGCCAGTGGCTTTAGTATCACAGGCACTTCTACAGGCTTAGCCATAGGCAGTGAAGTGAGTATTATACTTAACACTCAAACTTACACAACAACAGTAACAGACGCTAGTGGTAATTGGAATGTTAACATTCCCTCAACAGGCACAAGTGTGCTAACCGAAGGCACAACTTATGCAGTCACTGTTAATGCCAATGATGGCCATGGCAACCCTGCCACGCAACTATCACAAGACATCACTGTGGATAAGAGCGCACCTGTTAGCACTGTGGTGATTGATGAAGTCATCACTGGCTTGCCAACCATCACAGGACAAACCAGTGCCAACATAACGGTTGAGATTAAACTAGATACAGACAATGACAACAGCTATGATGATGCCACTTACACAGTGACTAGTGATGCTAGTGGTAACTGGACACTCAATTTAGCAACCATAACTCCCGATTCAGACAGTAGTCCAATCAGTTATTCAGACATTACTGCGAGTCAGTTAGGTGTTCAAGTCAACATCACCGATGCTGCAGGCAACATGACAACCAGAACAGAAACAGCAACCAAGCAAGCGTCTTCTTATTCTATCTCTGACTCAAGAGTGATTGAAGGCACAACAGGGACAAAGACCATGACCTTTATGGTGATTAGAGAGGGGGATTTGTCAGCAGCAGGGACGGTTGATTATGAAGTAGATACAACATTAAGTTTGGCTAAGTCAGGCGGTACTGCTAATGGTATTGATGATGACTATAGTGGTAATGCTATTGGCACAGCCACCTTTGAAGCAGGTGAAAGCTTTAAAGAAATTACCTTCACAGTAAAGGGTGATTACTATAAAGAAGTGAATCAGAATATCATTGTTAACCTAACCAATCCAACAGAGGGTACAATTTCTAAGGCAACAGGTATTGGTGAGATTGCTGAAGTAGACGTTACTCAACTGGCAGTGGCCTACAGTCTAAAAGATGTTAACTCAGATTTAGCGACAAATGCTATTCGAGTCCGACGTTCTAGTGATGATACCGAACTAGATATTGACTTTGATAAGTATGGCAATTTGGATACGCAAGCTTTATTGGCTTTTGTTGGTACAGGTACAGGCGATACAGGTTATGTCAGTGTTTGGTATGACCAAACTGGCAATGGGCAGGATATGACTCAAACAGTTGGTACACAACAAGGTGTTATTGTTAGTGATGGCATTGTTCAGACCATCTCTAACGGTCAAGCGACTATCAGTTTTAATAGAGGGTTGAATGGTGGTTATGATGACTTTATGGAAGTAACAGGAACCGGTGGCGGCACTGTGACTAATCTTGAAATCTATGTGACCTATGAATTTAATATTACAAGAAACGGTACATTGTTTAATTTAGGGACGGCTTCTGGTAAGGGACGTATCATAGCCCATACTCCGTGGGGTGATGGAAACACTTATTGGGATGCAGGTGAAGCGACCAATAATGGTCGTTTAGATGCTAACAACATACTACAAGGTAATCAGGTTTTACAATTAGTCTTTACCGCCAACTATAATCACACAGGCACTGGCACACCATCAGAAAATAATGTGGATGCCAAACAAGGTATTTTTGTGGATGGTGACAATAAAGCTGCCGATGGAACACTGAAAGGAAGTAGCTTGGCGTTAGGTAATGCTTGGACGCTCATGAGCTTTGGTTATGGTTATAAAGTTTATCAAAGTGGCGAAGTCAGTGATTTCCTAGTACACGCTTCCAACACCGAAGCGGTGGCGCCCACAGCTTTGCTTGGTAGTGCTAATAATGATGTATTTACCTATGCAGGTGAAAGTACGCTGGTTACACTAGATGGCAAGCTGCGCTACGATGTGGTCAAACTCTCTAACGCTTCAGGCATCAACCTAGATACCACTTTAGTAAGTCTAATTAATATTGAGCTTATTAACATGCAAAACGGCGAAGCCAATATGCTCACCATCAATAACACACAACTAGACACCAATGTTTCTATCCTAAGTGTCTTGATGGACACTGGTGATAGCATCATCTACGAAGACACAACCCTTGCCTACGATGCTAGTGCTCAAGAACTTGTTGTATTCGGAAGTGCAGGCGCCAACGACACCATTAATATGTCTTCATTTAATGAACTAGTCTATGGCAGAGGCGGCAACGACACCTTTGTCTATAAATCCTGGAGTGATGCCGCAGCAAACAGCAGTGCTGATAGCATCGCTGACTTTACCATCGGTACTGGTGCTAACAAAGACACTCTTAACCTTAAAGACTTACTCACCGACTATAACGCTGCTGATCTAGCTGACTTTATCAACTTAACTGCAAGTGGTGACAACACCGTCATTAATGTTGATAAGAATGGTGCTGTCGGCGGTGCGTTTTCTGAAGATATAAGCATTACCTTAACAGGGGTGACTAATGCTAATTTACTTACTATGGCTAGTGATGGTAACTTGGTGCTTGAGTAAGACTAGGCTAAAAGTTGGTATTAGAGTGTTAAACAATAGGTGGTAAAGTTAAAGCGTTTACAAAGCATTAAATTAAAGACAGTGCTTACATTCTGAGGACAGCCTAAGAACAACCAGGCGTTAGGCCTGGTTGTTAAATAAGGGTTATATTCTTGTTGGTCCAATAGCACAAACTAACCAATAATAATACTATCATCAACAAAGCTAGCCAATATCGTCTCAGCACCTGTAATACCTGCTCCTATTAAAGTGATAGTGATATCCGGCGAAGCAAAGTTGCTACCCCCATCAGCATCAATCTTAATGGTAATGTCGCCACCATCAGTTGTGCTGTTGTAGTCAAAGATATCAGCACCACCGTTACCTGTTAGTGTATCTGCACCTGCATTACCGGCAATGATGTCTACGTTAGCCACTACCTGCCAGTGTATTACTGCCTTCAGTACCAATGATTAAGTTGGTTAGGATTGCTGCATCATTACCCTGAGTGTCTTCTAGCACTGCACCACTAGATGGTTTTGTGTAGTCTAGTTTAACGCTATTTCCATCAGCGATTACTGCACCATTGATGTTGAGTACAACCTTTCTTACCACTGATTGCAACGCCTGTCACGTTCCTACTACCACCAACATCAACACTAAAAGCACTGGCATCGGGAATCAAAGTGGTATTTAGATACTCATCAAATGTAAATGTGACTGTATTGCCACTAACCTCTGCACTTTGATACTCAGGAGCGCTGTTGTCTTTAGCCCCTATGGTGATGTAACCATCTTTGATTAAATCTGTTGGGGTTTAAATGATGCCATCAGTTGCTAGTGTATCGACATTTAGGTTGTTAAAGCTGATGTTGTTGCCCGTTGCACTGTCAGCAACAACGATTTGATAGAACTGGCCCGTTTGGCTACTACGCCATAACAAGACATAATCACTTTGTTACCTCTAAGCCTAACTTAGCTAAATCAAAACCAAGATTAACCTTACCACCTGTAGTAGCAATATCTATTGCATTAAAATACCATACAGTATCGGAACGCATGTTAGCAACACCACTTTGGCAGGTCAGTGGTTGATGAACCAGTTCCTTTATTACCCGCAAAAATAGAATCGCCTGCATCCTTTAGATAATCAAGATTTGAAGCTAATGATGTACCCATTTTGAACTTAAATAATTATTAACCTGGAGTCTTTCTGTTGTATTCAAAGCCCTATTGAAAATAGAGTATTCCATTCATATCTCCATCAAAATATCGTTAGGCTCCACCACCACTACCATCATAAAGTCTACCAAGTGTAAATTCTGTGATCCCGTCTGCAAGTCCTGTTGTGCCTGATGCTGTATCTGTTACCCCTCCATTATTATAAGCATTTATTGTATACCTTATTCTAAACTAACAGTTAGTGTGTTATGTGCTGCCTCACTTAAACTTGACGTTGAATCAATACCGCCAGAAATACCTGGAGGAGAACGATAAAGCACTCTCAAACTTCCATTTCCCTTATACTCCGTAAGAATATAATTTCCAGCAGAGTTTTTTGCTATTAATATATCTTGAGAGCTACTTTGTTTGTCTGAATCAACAGCATAAAATGCCGTATAAGAAGAACCTAAACTCCATGCATTTCCATCCGTTGTTGTCAAATAGTCATTTGAACCATCAAAATTAACACCTCCTGCAGACACAGTTAGTCTTTCAGTACTACTACTTGATATGTGAATATTATTACCTGATTTATCTCTCCACTGGCTAACAGTATTACCAATACTTTGATCATTCATATCTCCATCGTCATCAATATCTTTTCCATCAAGCCACATTAACCGTAATCGTATCACCACTAGTAACATCAGTGCCCGTGCCTAAGGTGATAATGAATTGGGTGGCCAAACCAGCCGCAGCATTCGCAGTAACAATCGTAGCAC
The DNA here is from genome assembly GCF_016592595.1 of Abyssogena phaseoliformis symbiont OG214. Classification (NCBI taxonomy): domain Bacteria; kingdom Pseudomonadati; phylum Pseudomonadota; class Gammaproteobacteria; species Abyssogena phaseoliformis symbiont. The sequence continues at coordinate 52,489 of NZ_AP012977.1, read as the reverse complement.
CCGTACCAAAAGTTGACCTCGTACCACTTAGATTAATAGTTGTGCCTAAATCACCATCACCAATCTCTGAAACCTTAATCCCCTCACTAAAGTTAATCAGCAAAGTATCGCCCGTACCATAGCTACCCGTATTACCACTACCAACACCACCTGGCACAGTACTACCACTCGCATTTGGTGGCGTAATATCAGCCAAAGTAAACACAACCTTACTACTAGCAAACGCACTCGCCTCATCAATCACCTTAGTACCATCAACCGAGATTTTCCCCCTGAACAACCGTTGTACCCACCTTCAAAGTAATCGTAAACTCAGTTGTATAACCCGTTGGACCCTCAGTGCCCGCAGTCAATGTAACCCCAGCACCAAAACTCTTACCAGCAACACTAAAATCACCAAGCACAAGAGAAATAACTAACAGCCTTATTAAACTTAACTATAATCGTATCCTCAGCACTGTAACTACCACTTGTATCAGCATCACTTTGCGTAATAGGTATAGTCCCATCCGCTGCTGAAACCACAAACAGAAGGCACACTAAAAGTTAAACCAGCCTTTGGCTTATTACCTGGGCCATCCTCTACCCTATCCTTAACAACACTAAGCGTATCTATTGCAACAATACTAGGACTCGTACCTAAAATAATCCTAAACTGAGTACTAAAACCATTAGCATCCCCCACTGCAACAACACTGAAACCTGTGCCCAATGTATGAGAACTGTTAAGACTAAAGACATTAGTCACATCAGTAGTTAGACTGCTAATCTTACAGCCTCATTAAAAGAAACTGTTAAAGTATCTCTCGCATTAAAGCTACTGCTATTATCTACATCACTAGAGTTTAACAATTGCTCTATATTTACTGCTTTAACTGGAATATTAATAGCAATAAATAGAAAAAATACAATATTAATCATGACGAGTTTAACTGACACAGCAATAATTGGAGGTGCTGCTATTTCCATCTTTGTCAATGACATGAAAAGCAGCCGGCTTATAAGTAAGGAAGACTAGAGTCGGTATTAGAGTTAAATCCACTACAATAAGCAGCGTTTTTTGGATTTTGCGTCTAGCCTTGGTAGGAAAAACAAGCTGTTTTTTTGGGCCAACTTTTCTGCATAATACGAATGTATGACTGATGGCAACAATACACCTGAACCATTCACAGCTGTGGCGTCTAATAAATTTTCACTGCTTACTTGCACACTTTTTATCGCTAAAAAACAAGCACAATACAGCGGTAATGGCAACATCCTAAAATGCTCTACTAAGAGGCCTTGGGGGTGCTGATGGATCAACAGAATAGGGGCTTTATTGGTTTTTTTGGGCAGGCGGCGGTGTTACTACTGTATTACCATTGCTGTTATCCCCACAAGCCTGCCCCAAATCAGATAGTGTTACCTCTGCATCAAATGCAATACTACCATAGCTATTAAAAGAAATCCAAACTCGTGGGAGGTTGTAGTACCTACTTAAGATCGTATTGCATAGCCATTACTAGCGCCAGCACACCATGCCGTCTTGACAGATGCCCCTCAAACATCAATACCTTTACAAACATGGATGTCCCCTTGAATATTAGCCGTATTTGCAGAACCAAATCCAAAAGAAGTAAATAATATTAAACCCTTTAAAAATATCTTTTTCATACTCAGGCCTCCTATCTAAATAACACCAAAACACACACGTACGTTAATTATAAAGCAAAAAATATAAACAACTTGTTTATAATCTTTTATTTTTAAAGTTATTCATGCCTCACAAACTGCCTTACCCTCTTATCATCCTTATGATCGCACCTATCGGATTAATAGTGCCAGGATAGTCTTTGATTGTCACGCCAGAAGATTTAAAAATACTTTATGCTGTTATAGCGCTGTTTGGCTTATTAATATTATGAGCCTTAAAACAAGACAATGAATTAGGATTTAGGGTTGTCAAAACCCAATTTTATTTTCCAATTATCGGCTTTATTGCTTGGTGTGGATTGGGGGTTTTGTACTTGATAGATACTTATTCTGCACAATATTTTATCACTCAGTATTTACTGATGGGGTTAGCACTGTTCTTAGTGGTGAATAATTTTAACAATGAATTTTAAATTAAACACTTCTTACTCACCATTGTTCTTGTTACGGTACTGATGAGTATTATTGGGCTAATCCAATATTATTTTCCTAATCATATTGAAATTCAGTCCTCTATTAGACAAGCGATACCGACCGCTTCAACCTTTGGCAATAAAAATATGGCGGCGTATTTTCTAATGATGACCTTGCCGCTTGCCTTGGTGTTTATGTTGTATGAAAACAAAGTTAAAAAAATTGTTTTTTATACCATCTCAAGCGTTATTATTGCCTGCATTTTTAATACATACCAACACTCGTGCTGGTTAGTTTTCTGTGATGATTGGGTTGGTGTTGATTAATTATATCAATCAAGGCTGGCAGTGGCATGTTGCTGGCATGCCTGAATATTTAAACAATGCACTTAGTTGTTCTAATACCAGAATACCCACTTGGTTGAATACTTTAGGGATGATTAAAGATCATTTTTTGATATGGGGTGCTGGTGTTGGTAATTGGGAGCAGGTCTACCCACTTTATTATGACGAGGTGGCAAAAGCCCTTATCTTTAATGGAAAAACTCGCCTGCAACGTTTGCACAATAGCTATTTAGAAATGTTTACAAATGTTGGGTTAATTGGATACGGATTTTTACTATGGCTAGTTGCACTCACTGTTAAGTCTGCTTACAGTTTGCTTAATAAGGCAGGCTTGCTAACATGCTATTTATGTTTGGCTTTGTGTTAGCGCTTGTTGGCGCTTGTTGGCTTTTCCATTAATGCCTTATTTTCATTCCCATTACGTGTATTAACGCCAAGGGCCGAGTTATATTGGTTTTATTGCTAAGTTATCTATCAAACAAGGGACAATTAAATACCATCACTTTAGCATTTATTTTGGCAAATTATTAATGCTGGGTTTGCTTCTTTCTTGGCAAGTGTATAACAGGACGTTATCAACGCATTATTACAATATAGCACAACGGTTAAGAATGGTTAAACAGAATAGTGCTGCTTTTAAATACACATTAAAATCACTCAACCATGACTTTAACAACGTTTATACTCTACAAATGCTAGGGGTTGTGAGTTTACAAATAGGCAAAATAGAAATGGCAATCCAAATGTTTAACTGCGCCTTAAAATTAAAGCCTAATTTTGATAAAAATTTATTATTATTAGCAACCCCCGGCTTATACACAGAATAAATAAATTGATCAGGCTCTTAAAACGCTAGAAACGATGCTTAAAGTTAACCGCCGTAGTGTTTAAGGCACATGCACAATTAACACTGATTTATATTAGACAAAACAACAAAGAAAAAGCCACTTATCATTATGAACAAATGCTCAAATGGTTGCGTTATTTTGATGGACGTTACGGCTTTGGGCCTTATGAGGCAATCATAAAAAGGGTTAATCTTGCGTTTAGCCAGCGATAAGTAGTCATTTTTGCTTTTTATAAGGTTACCATCAACCTACACGATATAGAAATTAGGATTATTATTAATTTAGACTTGATATGGTGCCGAAGGCCGGACTCGAACTGGCGACCTACTGATTACAAATCAGTTGCACTACCAACTGTGCTACTTCGGCGTTAAAAGAGGAATTATACCTACAAATCTAATAAATTTTTAAAAAATAAATAGGCCTTTAAATAATTTTTAAAATTAAAAAACGCCTCATAGTAGAGGCGTTAAGTGTTTTATTTAACGGCAACACCGCCACCTAATTGGCGCACATAAACAGTAAGTTTTTTAATTTGAACGGCATCAATAACACTTGAATGACCAAATGCTGGCATAACAGCGTCTTGCGTTAATAGATCATTTGTTTGACCCACGCCATGTAAGATTGTGCGCACGACTGATGCGTGCTGGTCGTCTGCTTTAAAGCGATAAATACCATCACTTAAATTAGCACTGCCTAACAACTGATTGCCTTTCATATCAGGACCATGACAAGCAATACAGCCCTTACTCATATATAAGGCCTTAGAAGCTGGGTCAGGGTTGCCCTTTCTGCCCTTGCCTGTTTCAATTAAAAAAGTGGCCAATGTGTTTGCATCAGCATCTGAAATGCCCAACATGCGTGCTGGCATATTACCTTTGCGGCCATTAGAAATGGTTGTGCTAATTTGTGCTAGCTTACCGCCATACAGCCAATCATCATCAGCTAGAACAGGAAAGCCTACATTACCCTGACCAGCAGCGCCGTGGCAAGCTGCACAATTATCACCAAATAGAACCTTGGCTGTTTTGATGGCATAAGTTCTTAACTCATCATCAAGTACAATTTCTTCTAATGATTTTTCAGCAATGGCTTTTTCAGTATCGGCAAATCTTTTTTCACGATAAGCCTCTAATTGAGCAACACTTTCGTTCATTTCGCTAATTTGCGTCCAATTGGCAAAGCCTTTGTTGTGCTCACCAAACCAAGGAATGGTTGGATAGTAGAGCGTGTAAACCACAATAGCAAGTGTGCCAATATATAAGGACAGCATATACCATCTTGGTGGGCGATTATTTAGCTCTCTAATGTCGTTTTCTTCATCCCAAAAATGCCCTGTATTGTTCTCACCTGGGAATGGGTTTTTATGTTCGCTCATTGTTTTTTCTCCTCTTAACCCAATCAATCTTTGTCGTTCACAACGTTGCGCAAGTCTTCAAATTTTTGCTTGTTTTTTGGTCTAAAAGCATAAAAATAAGCAATCGCTAATAACACAAATATAACAATCGCCACAACAGCACCAATTTTGTCAACTAAAGTCATTACTCTCTGTAAGTAACGCCGTCTTCAAATTTAATCATATTGCCTAATGATTGCAAATAAGCCACCATTGCATCCATTTCATTCTTACCTTCAACAGAAGCTGGTGCTTGTGCAATATCTGCCTGTGTATAAGGTACGCCGACTTTAGACAAGCCGCTCATGTGTGTGGCAATTGTTTCGCCATCAACTAAGGCGCTTTCTAAGAAACGATATTTTGGCATAACTGATTCTGGTACAACCGCTTGTGGGTGGCGTAAATGCAAAATATGCCACTCGTCAGAATATTTACCGCCAACGCGCGCTAAATCAGGACCTGTTCTTTTAGATCCCCATTGAAATGGATGATCATATTTTGACTCTACCGCTAACGAAAAATGGCCATAGCGCTCTTTTTCATCTCTAAATGGACGTATCATTTGCGAATGGCATAAATAACAACCTTCGCGCTGATAAATATCACGACCTGCTAATTCTAAAGCGGTTAAGGGTCTTACGCCATCACCAGGCCTCCAGTCAGACAACTCTTGACCTTCAGAACGAAGCCATAATAAACTTTTTGTGCTACCGTCAGCTGCAATCACTTCGTCCTTGACTGCTTCAGGATTGGTAAACAAAGGAACAATCTCTACAATACCTGCTAATGACACTGATAGCGCCATAAACAAATACATACCAAAAACATTCTTTTCTAGCTTAACTTGTAAACTTTCTTTTACGTTTTTATTTGCCATAGTTTCGTTCCCTCTTTATACGTTAGCCGTTTGACCAGCGCCTGATCTACGAATAGTCGTCACAATATTAATTAACATGATAATTGCACCTACTAATACCAATGCACCGCCTACAGCCCTCATGACATAATAAGGATGCATGGCTGATACTGACTCAGCAAACGTATAAGCCAGTGTACCGTATTCATCATACGCTCTCCACATCAAGCCTTGCATGATGCCTGATACCCACATCGCCACAATATAAACCACCGTGCCAATCGTATGCACCCAGAAGTGAATGCCCAAGAGCTTTTGCGACATTTTCACGTTATAGATTTTCTCAATCATATGGTACATTGCGCCTGCTGCCACCATAATATTCCAACCCAATGCGCCAGAATGCACATGACCAATCGTCCAGTCTGTGTAATGCGATAAGGCATTAACTGTCTTCGCTGCCATAACTGGGCCTTCAAATGTACTCATAGCATAAAATGCTAAAGACATAATCAAGAAACGCAAGATGTAGTCTTCACGCAAACGGTCCCAAGCACCTGATAACGTCAAGATACCATTAAGTGCGCCACCCCATGATGGAATAATCATGGCTAGTGAAATTGTTGCGCCCAATGAGCCTGCCCAATCTGGCAATGCCGTATATTGAAGATGGTGTGCACCTAACCAAACATAGCCAAACATTAGTGCCCAAAAATGAATCACTGACAAGCGATAAGAATATACGGGGCGCTGTGCTTGTTTTGGTACAAAATAATACATAATACCCAAGAACCCTGCTGTTAAGAAAAAGCCAACAGCATTATGACCCCACCACCACTGAATCATCGCATCTTGCACACCAGAGAAAATTGAATAAGATTTGAAAGCACTCACTGGAATAGATAAATTATTAACCACATGAAGATAAGTAACCATGACCATCATGCCCATAAAGAACCAGTTAGCCACATAAACATGTGGCACTTTATTACGATTACGAATGTGAATGGTCATAATAAAGTTATATAAGTAAGTAGCCCATGACAGGGTAATTAAGATATCAATCGGCCATTCTAATTCTGCATACTCCTTAGATTGAGTCAAGCCTAAAGGCAACGTAATGACCGCCAAAACAATCACAGTATTCCATGACCAAAACGTAAACCAAGCCATTTTATTGGACCAAAGACGAGTTTGGTTAGTGCGCTGTACAATATAAAAAGCGGTTGCCATCAACGCTGAGCCGCCAAAAGCAAAAATAACAGCATTGGTGTGCAAAGGTCTCAATCGACCAAATTGGAAATAAGGTAAATCTGTACCTAAATCATTAAGAAACGGGAAGGCTAGTTCAGAGGCAATGTAGACACCAAGCAGTGTGCCTACTACTAAATAAACAGATGCCATAATGGTAAACCATTTAACAATACCCAAATCATACTTTTCTGTTAAATTCATCAATAGCCCTCTTTATTTTTAGTTAATATCCTGATTCTTTAATAAAAGAAATAGGTTTGAATTCTACACTAGCGCTTATGATACAGTTAACCGCATCATGGTTGCTTGGTATAAATCAATTTTTCTTATTTTTTTTTCATCAACAGTCTTAAGGCAATAATACCTAACACCAAGGCCATTAAAAACCATTGCAGTGCATAGCCTAAGTGCTTATCAACACTACCGTAAAAAGGTTGCCATTGCCTAAAAAAGCCATCACTGGCTTTAACATCAAGACGTGCCAACATCACAACAATTTGATAATTAGACAGCATGGATAATTCGTCCAAATTCAAAGATTGAATTAATATCGGAAAATTTGGCTTGATTGGTTGTTGCTTGAGTTTAATACGCTCAACAGGCTTAATCAGCCCCACTTTAATAACTCTTGGCAAATTATCTAGCTTGATATTAGCCAATTGCTCGCGCTTCCCATGCCAAGGTACAAAACCTCGATTTACTAAAATAGCAGTTTTATCACTTAAAATGAATGGCGTGAGTACATAATAACCAGCATTACCTTTAACAATTTGATTGTCATAAATAAACTGTTTATTGGTGTCATAACGACCTTTTAGTAAAACTTGATAATGCTCTTTATCTAATAACTCATCTACGCTCGTTATCAATTGGGCTGGGCTTTGCTGCGCTAATACAATCTCATGCTCAATAGCTCGTTTTTCATCAGCACGCTCAAGTTGCCAAAATCCTAACAACACTAGTCCGTAAATACTTGAAAGTATTAAAATTGCAGGTATAAAAATGCTGCGTTTAATCACTTAGGTGTGGGCACATCCATCATAACCGCATTTGGTTCTATCCAGCCCATAAACGCAGCGAACATAACTAAGATAAACAAGAACAAGGATAAAGCCACGCGTATCACTAATGATTTGAACATTTTATCTGAACCAGCTGACCCGCCTCTAAGCATACCTAATAAGCCTGAACCTAACGCTATTAAAATGGTGACAATAATAATAATGATAATAATTTGTGTCATTAATGCCTCCTACGCGATAAACAAAGGACCCCAAACGGGGTCTTTTTTTCGATTCTATAACTAATTATAACCAGTATACAAAGATAAACAAACCCAGCCAAACCACATCTACAAAATGCCAATACCAAGCAACACCTTCAAAGCCAAAGTGATTGTCTGCACTAAAATGTCCTTTTTGCACACGATAAAGAATAACTGTTAACATAATCACGCCCACTGTTACATGGAAGCCGTGAAAGCCAGTTAACATATAAAACGTTGATCCGTAAATACCAGAGGTTAGTTTTAGACCATCATGATATGCGTGTCCATACTCAGTAATTTGAAAACCTAAAAATAAAACACCCAAAACAATGGTGGCAACCAACCAACCAATAATTTTATTACGATGCCGCGTGCGCAATGCGTGGTGTGCAAATGTTAAAGTAACACCTGATAATAATAATAATGCAGTGTTAAGTGCTGGCAAGCCCCAAGCATCAACCAATTGTGTTGGCACAGAAACCGCTGTGCCTGACTGTAGCGTTGCACCTGGCGTATTAAAGGCAATTTGCTGCCATGTTGCACTAAAACCGTCCCATAACTCTGGGGTGAACATATTATTATCTGCACCACCTAGCCACGGAACTGATAATTGCCTTGCATAAAATAACGCACCAAAAAAGGCAGCAAAAAACATCACCTCAGAAAAAATAAACCAGCTCATGCCCCAACGAAATGAACGATCAACTTGGCTATTGTACATACCGCTAGTGCTTTCCTTAACAACTTGGCCAAACCAGCCAAACATCATAAACACCAAAATAGCAAACCCTAAAGCCATGATTGGCCCGCCCCAACTGGCACCATGCATTTGATTAGCAAAACCTACAAATAGAGTGGCAACACCAATTGAGCCGATAATAGGCCAGTAGGTGCCACTTGGTACATAATATTCTTGTTCGTTCATAGTTCTCCCCCCTTTTTTTAGCCCTTAAGTTTAAAAAAGTTATAAGACAGACTCACATCTTTAATACGTTCGTCCAATTCTGGTTCAATCACAAATCTTAAAGTCATCTCAACTTGCTCATGTGGCTTAAACACTTGTTTATTAAAACAAAAACACTCTAATTTTTTAAAATATGCAGCGGCATCTGTCGGTGCAACACTAGGAACTGCTTGTCCGATAACAATTTCATCAGTATTGTTCTTGGCAATATAGCTGGTGGTATAAAACTTACCAGGTATGACCGCCATTGAACTCACTTTAGGTCCAAATTGGACTGGGAAGCCGCCCATTGTCATGGCAAAAAAACTGACCTCAACCTTACGTGTCTCATCTACAACATACGTCTGTTCACTATCCACCCTGCCTGTTGTGCCATTAAACCCAGTAATTTCACAAAACACATCATAAATAGGCACCATTGCATAAGCAAAGAAAAACATCAATATTGGTGCTAGAAATAGTTTTGTCCAAAACTTCTTTGTTATTTTTTGCCTGCTCTCTATTTTAGCCATACAATACAATGGTTGCTACAAACACACCTATTGCAATAGCGCTAGTAATTACCACGGTAATTACCACGCCTTGATTGTTTTTATTTGCCATTAAGAGTGTTGAGATTCTTTCTCAATTAATGCTCTTGTTGGTGGCGTATTAAAACTATGATACTGCGCCTTAGGCTCTAAAGTCCATTCTAAACCCTTAGCACCCTCCCAAGGACGAGCATCTGCTGGCTTGCCGTTGCGAATACAATCAATCACAATATAGGTGAATAAAATAAATGATGCGCCAAACGCAAAACCACCAATAGAGGAAATCATATTAAAATCAGCAAACTGCAACGAATAATCAGGAATACGCCTAGGCATACCTGCCAGCCCTAAAAAATGCTGAGGAAAGAATAATACATTCACTGAAATAACTGCCCACCAAAAATGCACCTTTGCTAAAGTTTCGTTGTACATTTTGCCTGTCCATTTAGGCAGCCAGTAAAACGTTGCTGCAATGATAGACCATAACGCACCTGTCACCAATACGTAATGGAAGTGTGCAACCACAAAATAAGTATCGTGATACTGAATATCAGCCGGTGCAATACCCAGCATTAAACCAGAAAAACCGCCAATCGTGAATAAGAATACAAATGAAATCGCCCATAACATTGGTGCTTCAAAAGTCATAGAGCCTCTCCACATGGTTGACACCCAGTTAAACACCTTAACGCCCGTTGGCACGGCAATGAGCATGGTGGCGTACATAAAATACAACTCGCCTGCAACTGGCATACCAGTTAAAAACATATGGTGCGCCCACACAATGTAGGATAAAAATGCAATCGACGCAGTGGCATAAACCATCGACGAATAGCCAAATAAAGGCTTGCGCGCAAAAGTTGGAATGATGTGTGAAATCACGCCAAACGCTGGCAAGATCATAATATAAACTTCAGGATGTCCAAAAAACCAAAAGATATGTTGAAACAATACTGGGTCACCGCCACCTGTTGCATCAAAAAATGCTGTGCCAAAATTACGATCTGTCAACATCATGGTGACTGCACCCGCAAGTACTGGCATCGCACCAATCAGTAAAAATGAGGTAATTAACCATGTCCATACAAACAATGGCATATCCATAAGTTTCATCTCTGGTGCGCGCATATTAAGCACAGTTGCAATAATATTAATCGCACCCATGATGGATGAAAATCCTAATAAATGCACTGAAAAAATAAAGAAGTCAGTACTGTCTGGTGCAAACGTTGTTGATAATGGTGCATAAAATGTCCAGCCAAATGCAGGCGCGCCGCCTTCCATAAAAAACGTGCTTAATAAAATACCGCCAGCAAATGGCAAAATCCAAAAAGACCAGTTATTCATCCGTGGCAATGCCATATCAGGCGCACCTATCATCATTGGAATAAGCCAGTTACCTAAACCGACAAACGCAGGCATGATCGCACCAAACACCATAATCAAACCATGCATGGTTGTCATCTGATTAAAAAATTGTGGCTCAACCAATTGCATACCTGGTTGGAATAACTCCATGCGAATAACCATTGCCATTACGCCACCAATGAGCACCATGGTAAATGCAAACCATAAATATAGTGAACCAATATCCTTGTGGTTGGTTGTTTTAATCCACCTCATTAGGCCCTTTTCAGGGCCGTGATGGTCGTCAGTGTGAGCAATTGCTGTTGTCATGATATTCTCCTATGTCCTTTAATTATCGTGCCGCTTTAATTTGTGCTGGCTGAATTAAATCGCCCATTTGGTTGCCAAAAGCAGTCCTTTCAAAAGTGATTACCGCCGCAATATCAGCATCTCCTAGTATATTTTTATAACCAGCCATTGCTGTTCCAGCCTTTCCGTGCAAAACAATACTAATATGTTTTTTAATATCGCCAGTTGCAACAGGACTGCCTTTCAGTGCTGGAAAAACACCAGGAATACCCTTACCAGTAATGCCATGACAACTAGAACAGTTTGTATTATAAACTTTTTGACCTAGACTTATTAACTCATCTTCACGCCAAGTTTTGCTTGATTTGGCAAGTATTGCTGCTTTAGCGGCCTGTTGCTTTAATACCCACTTAGCGTAATCTGCTTTGGAAACCACATCAACCACAATTGGCATAAAGCCGTGGTCTTTGCCACAAAGTTCAGCACACTGACCACGATAAGTGCCGATTTCATCAATCTGCGCCCATGCATCATTAATGAAACCTGGGTTGGCATCTTGTTTCACACCAAAATCAGGCACCCACCAATTATGAATAACGTCGTTTGAGGTAATTAAAAAACGAATAGAGGTGTCTACTGGTAACACTAAGTTGTTGTCTACTTCTAACAAATAATTCTTATGTCTATTTCCAGAATAAATCACATCTTTAGAATCTTGTTTAAGATTAGAGATAAAACTAATGCCTTCTTTAAGGTAATCGTATTGCCATTTCCACTGATGTCCTGTAACCTTAATAGTCATTTGCGCTTTAGAAGTATCTTCTAAATCAATCAGCACACTTGAAGCAGGAATTGCCATTAATACTAAAACGATAATAGGCACGCCTGTCCAAAGTAGTTCGGCCTTTGTGCTTTCATGAAAATTTGCAGCCACGGCGCCTTGAGATTTACGATGCACGACCAGCGAATAAATCATAACACCGAATACAATAACAGCAATGGCAACACAAATCCAAAACACCATCATGTGCAAGCCATAGATATCACGACTGACCGAGGTAACCCCTTGCGTCATGTTAAAACCATACTCAGCAAATGCATTTGCTGACACCATTGCAATCAAACCGCCCAAGCGAGACGTCAATTTGCTCATAACTCCTCTCTCTCCTAAAAAAATAAACAGGTATCGTAGGTTTTCAATGCATTGTTGTACTGAAAACTGCCACCATGATACACAATTATTTTTCTCGTTCACAAATAATAATAAATTTCCTTGATTTGAGTCAATTATTCAACTATTTTCTTGACAGGTATAAAAAGGTCTGTTTTAATGTAGATGATATTACATCTTGAGGAGATTAAAAATGCTACAAACACAGCGGATGGCTAAAGGCCTAAATAAAAAAGCTCGTATTAAACAAGTTAGTTATGGCGCACCTTTTACGTGGCTAAAACAAGGTGCAGAAGATTTTATGAAGTGCCCAACATTGGCATTATTTTATGGTGCATTGTTTACTTCATTCACCTATTTTTACTGGGATTTTTTATCAAACTCACCGACACTTGGTGACCTTTCAGCGCCCTTATTAGCCATTGTGGTTATTATATTTGGCCCTATTTCCGCCATGGCCATGTATGACGCCTCAAAGCGTTTGTCTGCTGGAGAAAACCTTTCTCTTGGGTCTATACTAATGGTTATTAAATCTGCCTTCAAAGCCAATGGCTCTTGTCCTTCACTGTTTTTATCTGTCATTTTGATTGTGTTGGCAATTATGTGGATGATATTTACACCGCTTATTTATGCGGTGCTTAACACCGACACTTTTGTTAACCAAAACCAAACAATTATGGAGGCTATTTTGGCTGATATTACCAGCTTTAATAACCCGTTATTCCTAATTGTTTATGGCGTTTTCACTGCTGCTATTGCTTGGGTATCTTTCATGATTAGTTGGTTTTCTTTTCCGATGGTGTTGGATCAAGATGTTGACCCATTTACAGCTGCTAATACCAGTATTAGGACTGCGTTAGCCAATAAAATTGTAATGCTAATATGGGTGCCAATTGTTGGTGTTATTGTTTTAGCCAGTTTATTAACGCCATATTTTATAGGCATGGTGGTTGCTGTCCCAATATTGGCTCACGCTACTTGGCATGCTTATAAATCTATGATTGGTGAGATGGAGTAACAACCAATTAAAAACGCTTGGTTTTCTTTTTTAGTAACACTTTTTCAACCCCCCTTGTGCAAAACACACAAGGGGGGGGTTTGACGGTAATAAATGTTTAGAACAATACTACAAATTTCAATTATCTTAGCATTTATTGTTGTTATTCTAGGCGCCTACACACGTCTAAGCGATGCTGGATTAGGTTGCCCAGACTGGCCAGGGTGTTATGGTCAATTAAGCGTTCCTGATGTTAAAGATGGCACTACCATTCAAGGGTTTTCACGTCCACTAGAGGCTGCAAAAGGCTGGAAAGAAATGCTACATCGTTATGCTGCTTCCTCACTTGGGCTGACAATACTTGTTTTATTTTTCTTAGCACTAAAAGGCAACCCACAACGCTATCAGTCACTAAAACTACCTGGATTTAGCACCTTTTTTGTTATGCTGCAAGGCGCATTTGGCATGTGGACAGTTACTCTACTGGTACATCCTGGCATTGTCACTTTGCATTTAATAGGTGGCTTTGTGACGACTGCATTGCTAATTTGGATGCTACTTAACCAAAGCAAGCCACCAGCAATCTATCAGCACACTTTTAAAAAACATAAACTTATATTATTAATTGTTCTGGGCACACTGAGCTTACAAATTGTTCTGGGCGGTTGGACTAGCACCAACTATGCAGCACTGTCTTGTGGCAAATACTTTCCAAAATGCTTGAACGATTGGTGGCCCAATATGGATTTTTCTAGCGCACTATATTGGGGGCCATTGGGTGCTAATTATGAATACGGCATATTAGAAAACCCGGCACGTTCTGCCATTCAAATGATTCACCGTATTGGCGCCTTAATAACAACCCTGCTCATACTGCTACTTATTTATTTATTTAGAAATTACACCCGCTTCAGGTCAAATTTAATATTGATTGCTATTTTATTAACAACACAAGTCACACTTGGTATTCTTAATGTCGTCCTTTCATTGCCAATAATAATAGCGGTTTTGCATACTATAGTAGCGTTATTATTGTTACTTAGCGTTATTAAACTTGTGCATAGAGCCTTTAAAGTGCCAACATAAACAACTGTCAAAAAGCATGGCTATGAAAAAGCACAACAACAAACGATTTATCGCTTATAGCGACAACAAGGATTGCGCGAAAATTAAAAAAACACGTAATGTTCTCCTTGGGCTAAGTATTGTTATGTTTATCTTGGCTTACTTTTTACTTGCCTCGCCTAATACCAACAAACTGACGAAATTGCAAGAACAGGTTTCTCCTAGTGTTTCCTTGTATTCAAGCCCAAAATCTCTGAAGGATAAATTTCCATTAATTGATGACAATAACAACAAAATAACACTCTCTGAGGTAAGTAAAAATAAGTGGACAATGCTATATTTTGGTTATGCCTCTTGCCCAGATGTGTGCCCAATAGACTTGTCCATACTTAACCAAACGCTTACATTAATGAAACTGGCAGACAAGTTGCAAGTTGTTTTTATCTCTGTTGATCCAAAGCGTGATATAGGCCGTTTATCTGACTTTACGCAACATTCTAACAAAAAATTTATAGGGCTTAGCGCTAAAAAAGAGGTCTTGAACAAAATAACAAAAGCACTGGGTGTTTATCACGAAGTGGTACAAACAAAACAAAGGTCTACCAAAGACCATAGCAACCACAAATCTATAAACATGAATAATCATTACTTAATTAATCGCACTACTAGTTATTTATTGTTGGATCCCAGTCTTAAATTAACTGGATTATTAACCAACCCGCACCACGCTAAAAAAATAGCAGTTGCGCTTGATATAATTATTGAAACGCTTGACTAAGGCAATACCAACTTAACAGCCACTATTATTAAACCGATAAAAGCAAAGGTCGTAATCAGTCCAACAATAATGTAGGCCCACGGGCCTTGTTTTTCAGTGCGTGCAAAGTCCTTAGCCAAGTCTTCTTTTTTGCCCACGCCAATCATGGCAGACGTTACCGCTTTAAATACTTGCCCCAATCCTTTCATTTAAAAAACCTCCTAGGGCAATATTAGCCAATAATGATCAAATAATAGTGCAGCAAATAACAACATTAAATAATTAATTGAGTACATAAAAGTACGCCAAGCAATCCTTTTATCATCTGGATTATTATAGATTTTAATCGCATACATCAAAAATTTAATGCCTAGCACTGTTGTTACTGCTAAATAAATAAGCCCTGACATGCCCGCTAAGTAAGGTAATAAACTAACCAGCAGCAACAATACTGTGTATAACAAAATCTGTGTTCTGGTGTAGGCCAGCCCATGTGTTACTGGCAACATTGGGACATCAACCTTTTTATACTCCTCAACCCGATGAATGGCCAGTGCCCAAAAGTGTGGTGGCGTCCAGATAAAAACAATTAAAAACAACAAACAAGCATACTCAATGCCTTGAGTGCCAGACACTGCCGTCCAACCTAGCACCGGAGGTGCTGCACCTGCTGCGCCACCGATAACAATATTTTGCGGTGTTGCACGTTTAAGATACAAGGTATAGATAATGGCGTAGCCAATCAGTGAAACGAACGTAAGCACCGTGGTAACGGTATTAACAAATAACTGCAAAGTACCAAGACCAACAAGTCCTAAAAACACGCCCCACACCAACGCTTGGTTTCGGCTTACTTTCCCTTGCGGTAAAGGGCGTTTATTAGTGCGAGACATTTGGGCATCAATCTGTTCATCAACCACATGATTAAATACTGCAGCTGAGGCGGCCGCCATACTAATACCAATTGAGGCGCTCAGTACCAAAAACCCATTAGGTAAATACGGCGCAGGCACGGCCAAAAACATGCCCACTACTGCTGTTAGCAATATCAGCGCTACCACTTTAAGTTTACACAAAGCTAGCAAGTCACTGATTGAAGGCATTATCATCTCCTATTAGCCAATGCGTGAATACTTAAATAGACGTTTTAAATCTTTAATAACACGCTTAATCTCTAAATTTTTTGAATCGTAACGCAACATCACATTGCCAAGTGGGTCAATCAAAAATAAACTGCTTTCTGGGAACTGATTAAGTTGTCGATTAAGCGCCTCGCTGGCATGTCCAACTAATGCGTCTGCTTGTTGTGCTTTGGCTTTACTTGTCATTAACAATAAACTTTGAATACGACGCATGTCTTCATTCATCAAAATACGAACAGTCTTTATATCTTGTAATGCTTTTATACAAACACTGTCACATTGCTTGGTTGCATAGGCCAATGTCCATAAACCTTGCAAACCGCTTTGAGTGTCAACAAAACTAACGTCTTGTTTTGTAGTGGTAATAACAGGATTAACAAACTGTCCATAATTAACCGTATGCTGGGTAAAAGAAGTAGGGCTTAAGTAAAAGAAAGCCGTTCCAAAAGCAATCGGCAGTACAAAGGACGCCAACAATATCCATAATTCTTTCTTAGAGTTCATAAAAATTTGATGCTTATAAAGTGCCTAATAATACACTTAAAAACACCAAGAAATTGAAAAACAAAGTATTATAGTCTAACTTCTATGCCGTTTTCTTGCATGGCTTGTTTGGCTTGTTGTATCGTGTATTCACCAAAATGAAAAATACTGGCTGCTAACACCGCATCAGCACCACCTTGTAACACACCTTCAGATAAATGTTCTAAATTGCCCACACCACCGGAGGCAATAACAGGCACATCCACCGCATCAGAAACTGCCTTAGTGAGTAGCAAATCAAAGCCTGTCTTAACGCCATCACAATCCATTGAGGTAAGCAGCACCTCGCCAGCACCATTATCGCCTTGAGTCATTTTAACTGCCCACTCAATAGCATCAATACCTGTAGGCTTTCGCCCACCGTGAGTAAAAATTTCCCATTTTAGTGGATTGTCAGCAACTTTTTTGGCATCAATTGCAATCACAATACATTGTGAACCAAATTCTTCACTTAACTGGTTGATTAAATCAGGGTTAAAAATAGCGGCAGAATTAACGGCAACTTTATCCGCACCTGCATTTAACATCGCGCGTACATCCGCTGCCTTGCGAATACCGCCGCCCACAGTCAGTGGAATAAACACTTGATCGGCAATCGCCTCAACCATATGTGTCATGGCATCTCTACCTTCAATTGATGCAGTAATGTCTAAAAAAGTAATCTCATCAGCGCCCTCAAGATCATAACGCTTAGCCGCCTCAACTGGGTCGCCTGCATCCTTGATATCAACAAACTTAGTGCCTTTAACCACACGACCATCACGCACATCAAGACAAGGAATAATTCTTTTTGCTAAACTCATAATGATGAATTTTACCGCACACGCCAGTTCTATATTAACCGTGTTTGCTGATTGCTCGTAATGCTATGGGTATAATCCAACTTTGTTATGGACACGCTTAAACACATCGCAATTATCATGGACGGCAATGGTCGTTGGGCATCGAAACGCTCCTTGCCCCACATTTTAGGGCACCAGCAAGGGATTAAAGCGGTGCGTAGTGTTGTTAAAGCTTGTGCAATACGCGGTATTAAAACACTAACCTTGTTTGCTTTTAGTAGCGAGAATAAAAACCGCTCAACTGAAGAAGTCTCTTTGTTGTTTAAACTATTTCTTAGCGTGCTTAAACAAGAAGTTAAAAAACTCAATAAGCGCAATATCAGACTAAAAATAATTGGTGATATGCCCTTATTTCCTGCCAAAATCCAACAAACAGCACTTGATGCACAAGCATTACTCGCTGGCAATACTGGTTTAACACTAGTAATTGCAGCTAATTATGGTGGTCAATGGGACATTGCTCAGGCAGCAGCTAAAATAGCCAAAGCAGCCATCGCTGGCGACATAGAAGCCAACAATATTAATGTGGAAAGTTTTCCACAATATCTGTCATTAGCCAATGAACCAAATGTTGATTTGTTAATCCGCACCAGTGGCGAACTTAGGATTAGTAATTTTTTACTGTGGGATATTGCTTATAGTGAGTTTTATTTCACAGAAACGTTATGGCCAGATTTTGACGAGTCTGAACTAATTAAAGCCATCAACAACTTTAATAATCGTAATCGGCGTTTTGGCGCAAGGCTTTAAGGAAAAATCATGCTCATACAAAGAATCATCACCGCACTTATTTTAGCGCCACTATTTGTTTGGGCAATATTCGCCATGCCTAATCATTACTTCGCACAATTACTTTTGGTTTTTGTTGCGCTTGGCGCATGGGAATTCTCACGTTTAATTAAATTTAAACGCTGGATTGTTAGACTATTATTAGTGGCTGGTATTGTTGCCTGCGCGCTCATCATCCAAAACAATGCCCAAATTATTGCGTTTGTGCTTTACTTGTCCGTTTTATGGTGGATGGTTAATTTATACTGGGTACTAAGCTATCCCAATAAAACCAATCTGTGGTTTAATCCGCTTATTGTTCGTATCATAAGTGGCGTATTATTATTAGTGCCCACGTGGGTTGCATTAATTACTTTACAACAACAATACAGCGCTGAGTATTTCTTACTACTCATGCTGATTATTTGGGGTGCTGATTCTGGTGCTTATTTTACTGGTAAGGCAATTGGCAAACAAAAATTAGCGCCAAAAGTAAGTCCAGGAAAGTCAATTGAAGGTGTGATTGGTGGCATTGGCGTTGCTTTGGTGGTAATGGTTATGTTCTTACAATATCAAAATATAGCGATCAATCAATATTTGAGTTATTTACTATTAACCATTGTTGTTGCTAGCGTATCAGTATTGGGCGATTTGTTTGAAAGCTTGTTCAAGCGTGTCTCAAATATTAAAGACAGTGGGCGAATTTTGCCTGGTCACGGTGGCGTTTTAGACCGAATTGACTCGCTAACAGCGGCAGCACCATTCTTTCTGCTAGGGCTTAACTTGATATGAAAAATATAACTTTGTTAGGTGCAACCGGCTCTATCGGCAAAAGTACTTTGCTGGTGGTGGATCTACATCCTGATAAGTTTAATATTTTTGCGCTAAGTGCTAATACTAATTGGCAACAAATGCTTGGGTTGTGCAACAAGTACCAGCCTAACTATGCAGTCATGGTAGACGAGCAATCTGCTGAAAAATTATCAAATGCCATTATGACTGATACCCAAGTACTTAGTGGCGCTCAAGCACTAGATGAGATTGCCGCTCATCAAAATACTGACTTTGTCATGGCTGCTATTGTTGGCGCTGCGGGTATGTCCTCAGCACTTTGCGCCGCTAAAGCGGGCAAGCGAATTATGCTGGCAAATAAAGAATCCTTGGTATTGGCGGGTGATATTTTTATGAAGACAGTGGAGACGTTTAATGCTGAACTAATCCCTGTTGACTCAGAACACAGTGCAATTTTCCAGTGCCTACAAAGTGGTAAATCAGGCTTAAGCAAAATCCAGTTAACTGCCAGTGGTGGGCCGTTTTTACACACGCCAATTAGCCAATTTAAATCCATCACCCCAGATCAGGCCTGTGCACATCCAAATTGGTCAATGGGGCGAAAAATCTCTGTTGATTCTGCCACCATGATGAACAAAGGGCTGGAGGTGATTGAGGCGCATTACTTATTCTCACTCACGCCAGAACAAATTGACGTGGTGGTACATCCGCAAAGCATTGTGCATTCATCTGTTTATTATGAAGACGGCTCAACGCTGTCTCAATTAGGCAATCCAGATATGCGCACAGTCATCTCATATGCCATGAGTTATCCACAACGTATTAACTCTGGTGTTGCTGCGCTTGACTTGACCGACACCCCTGCCTTAGAGTTTTATCAACCAGATTTTGAAAAATTTACTGGCCTTAAACTGGCCTTTGAAGCGCTAAGAAAGGGTGGCAATGCTATGATTACCATGAATGCAGCCAATGAAATTGCAGTTGAACATTTTCTTAACCATCAAATCAACTTCTTAGACATACCAAAAATTATTGACCAGACGCTAAGCACTATGAAACATACAGTGCTTAATTCTTTAGAAGAGGTGATTAATAACGACCTTGTTGCTCGTGAAATGACCCGTGAAATCATCAAGCAATATGGGTAAGCTTTATACAAGCATATTGCTGATATTGATGTCTTTATAGTATGGCATCTGCTTATGCTACCAACAACGTATATCACTTTACTGTTAAGCACGGTGACTCGCTAAGCCAATATTTTTCCAAGTTTGGGCTGTCTAATCGATTGCTTGCTAATCTTCTTTTTACCAATAAAAACAAAAAAACTCAACCAACTTACTATTGATCATAAGCTAACCATTAGGTTGCGTAATAGATCGACAGTTCAAATCCCCAACCTATCAATTAAACCGTAAAACCAACCTAAATATTGTGCTTAACGGTAATTACTTTTCAACCATTCTCAACAGGCAATCTAAACAGTCGCCTAGTGGTTTGTCCACAACAGTGGTTAATATTAACCACTCCTTTGGTGCTAATGCGCAAAAATCAGGGAGGTTGGTTTTAGCACTATTAACCTCATTATTAATAACAGTAGTACAAAACCAGTGGCCATCATTTACCAAAGTATTATCAAAAACAAACCCATTGAGGTGTTTGCTTACAAAAATAAACATGGGCATCTTGATTACTTTGATCGCTTTGGTCACTCTCTGAGTTCGTCTTTTTTAAAAGCACCTTTGAAATACAGGTGCATTAGCTCTAAATTTCAACTCAGGCGCTACCACCCAATCTTAAAAACTTAGCGCCCCATCAAGCTGTTGATTATGCGGCCAACTACGGTACACCTGTTTATTCTACTACCAATGGCGTAATCACTACTAAAGGCAGAAAAGGCGTACTTGGCAAGGCTGTCATAATTCAACATGGCTTTGATTACACCACTGTTTATGCGCACTTATCAAGATATGCCAACAGCCTGTACAAGGGCAAAAAGGTTAAAAAAGGTCAAATAATTGGTTATGTAGGCTCAACAGGTCGTTCAACAGGTCCACACCTACATTATGAACTACATCACAAAGGCCAAAGAAGAAACCCACTCACTTATAAACTGCCCGCACAAAAGAGCATCAGCCGTGCTGATTTACAGGATTTTAAAATCAAGGTTAACAAGATTTTATCTAATTTGTAGTTTGGGCATCAATCCAAACACGCCAACTGGGTGGGTTAAGATCAGATAAATAATCTAACTTTATGTATTGCTTTTGATATGCCTGTGCCCCTGCAATATGGTTTAATATTGCAAATAAAATTAGCTCATTAATATATTGTACTTTTTTAGTGCCTGGCACCAGCGACTCATTACGAATAATAGCTGCCATTAGTGCAGATTTTGCATTGCCATGCACTTTAAAAGACTCTTCAAATAAATTTAAGGCCAAAAATTCATTCTTAATAAAGCCACTACTGCCATCAAGCAAATTTAAAGCATACTCATACAAAGCGGGGTCATAACTCTTTCTCACCAATTTAATCAAAATTTCATTGGCTTTGCGCTCTAAAGGGGCGTATCCCATCAATTTACTGCCGTATCGAACTTGTTTTGAAACCTCATACATAGCATCAAAATCATCCAAATCAAAAGCACCTTTTAATAATAAAGACTGCCCCCTTAACGCCACATCGCGCGAACCAATTTCATGGCCAATTTTAATAAGTCGCAATGCACCTTCTGACAACGTTGAGGCAATTGCCGAATGCTGTACAAGTACGCAAATAATGAGGATTTTTCTTAGCATCATAACTTAATAATTATTTTACCATGGCTTAAGTTGTCATAATTTGCAAGCCTAGTCACACAATTGATTAAAATAACACCTAAATTAAACAATTTATACACACGTAAACTCATGGGAACATTATTTAGCACAAGCCTAAGCTTACCACTGATTCAAAAAGGCAAAGTTAGAGACATTTATGACATTGACGATAAACGCATGTTAATTGTCACCACAGACCGGCTCAGCGCCTTTGATGTTGTTTTTGATAAGCCTATTGCCAACAAGGGTGCAATCTTAACCGAAGTGGCAAATTTTTGGTTTGAAAAAACCAAGCACACCATTCCCAATCACTTAACCCTTGAGCCACTTGATAATGTTCTAAATACTAAAGAGGTAGCTTTAATCAAAGGTCGTGGCGTTATTGTCAAAAAACTCAAACCCCTTGCTATTGAGGCCATTGTTCGTGGCTATATTATCGGCTCTGGCTGGAAAGACTACCAACAAACAGGCAAGGTTTGTGGTATCAAACTACCCACCAACCTACAACTGGCCGAAAAGCTGCCTAAAGCACTCTACACCCCCTCCACAAAAGCAAATTTAGGCGAACATGATGCCAATATTGATTTTGATGAAACAGTTGAAATTTTAGGTCAAAATCTGGCTGAACAAGTTAAGCAAGCAAGCCTTAAAATTTATCAATTTGCTGCTGATTATGCTTTAGAACGTGGCATTATTATCGCTGACACCAAATTTGAATTTGGACTGGATGAGCACAACCAATTAACCTTAATGGACGAAATGCTAACGCCTGATTCATCACGCTTTTGGTCAAAGGTTGATTATCAAGTTGGCACTAGCCCCAAAAGTTTTGACAAGCAAATTGTGCGCGATTATTTAGAAACGCTAGATTGGAACAAAACCCCGCCCGCCCCAATACTGCCCCAATCCATTATTCAACAAACCGCTGACAAATACAAAGAAGTTCAGCAACGATTAATGCAAGATTAAAAACCATGCAAATTAATGGACTTATTGCAAAAATGCACGCCCACTTAAATAATAGCGTAGCACAGTATCAACTGCCAATAGGTGATAAATTGCTAACTATGAATGATTTGGTGGGCGAACAAATCAGTCTTGAATTTAATGGTGAAATTATTTGCTCAAATTGTAAAAAACGCACCAATAAAAGCTACTCTCAAGGGTTTTGCTATCCTTGCTGTCAGCGTTTAGCCTGGTGTGATTTGTGTATTATGAAGCCTGAAACTTGCCATCATCACCTTGGCACGTGTCGTGAACCACAATGGGGGCTGGACAATTGCTTTAATCCACATATTGTTTATTTGGCCAATTCATCTGGCGTAAAGGTTGGCATAACCCGTAAAAGCAACATTCCTAGCCGTTGGATTGATCAAGGTGCAATTGCTACACTGCCAATACTTGAGGTCAGCAATCGGCTCAAATCAGGGCAAATTGAAATAGCACTTAAAGATTATGTTAATGATAAAACCAACTGGCGAAAAATGCTCAAAAACAAGGTGGAATACGCCAACTTAGGCACAACGCGCGATGCTTTGCTTAAAAAAATATCCCACTTAATTGATACTTTAGGTGCAATCGTGCTGGACAATGAAGTTCTAGAAATTAACTACCCTGTGGTAGAATACCCTAGCAAAATTATCTCATTAAATTTTGATAAAACCCCTAAAATTGAAGGCGTTTTACAAGGCATTAAAGGACAATACTTACTGCTTGATACAGGTGTGCTAAACATTAGAAAATTTAGCTCGTATCATATTACATTAACTTATTAGGAAAATAAACATGGCAGATTTAGAAATACAGGATTTAGAAATTGGCACAGGCGCCACTTGCAAAGTGGGAAATTTTGTCTCAATGCACTATACTGGCTGGCTTACCAATGGTAAAAAGTTTGATTCTAGCATCGATAGAAACGAGCCTTTTGATTTTAAACTTGGCGTTGGGCAGGTCATCGCTGGCTGGGACCAAGGTATTGATGGCATGTGCGTTGGTGGTAAGCGCAAACTCACCATCCCTTCAAAACTGGCTTATGGCGAGATGGGTGCAGGCGGTCTTATTCCACCAAGCGCCACACTGGTTTTTGAAGTTGAGTTATTAGCCATTCAATAATTCGCCCTAACCAATACAAACCAAACAACAATGAACGATGACTTCCCACGAATAAAAAGACTGCCCGCTTATGTTTTTGCAGTTACTAACGAGCTAAAGGCCAAGGCACGTGCTCGTGGTGAAGATATTATTGACTTTGGCATGGGCAATCCTGACCAGCCAACACCTGATCGTATTGTTGAAAAACTGGTAGAGGCAGCTCGGCGTAAAGACACGCATCGCTATTCTACTTCTCGTGGCATTCCACGGTTACGCAAAGCGATTGCCAATTGGTATAAAAGGCGCTTTGATGTTGATATTGACCCAGAAACTGAGGCCATTGTTACCATTGGCTCTAAAGAGGGGCTGTCTAATTTAGCACAAGCTGTTGTGGGTAGTGGCGATACGGTATTGGTGCCTAATCCTGCCTATCCTATTCATCCGTACGGGTTTGTGATTGCAGGTGCAGATATTCAACATGTGCCTTGTGGTCCAGATGATGATTTCTTGGCAGAATTAGAACGCTCTATTAAAAACACTTGGCCGAAGCCAAAAATGCTGGTTTTAAATTATCCATCTAATCCAACCACACAGTGTGCTGAATTAGATTTTTTTGAAAAAGTCATCAAAATTGCCAAAGAGCATGAAATTTGGGTGGTGCAGGATTTAGCTTATGCAGACATTGTATTTGATGGCTACGTAGCGCCCAGTATTTTACAAGTAGAAGGCGCTAAAGAGATTGCTGTTGAGTTTTTCTCGTTGTCAAAAAGCTACAACATGCCAGGTTGGCGCGTGGGCTTTATGGTGGGTAATCCAACCTTGGTAAGCGCACTTGCCAAAATCAAATCTTACCTAGATTATGGTATGTTCACCCCCATTCAAGTCGCCGCTATTGAGGCGCTAGAAGGCGACCAAAGCTGTGTAAAAGAAATATCTGGCATGTACCAAGACAGACGCGATGTGCTCTGTGGTGGTTTGAAATCAATTGGCTGGGTGGTGACATCGCCTAAAGCTACAATGTTTGTTTGGGCAAAAATTCCTGAATTTTATCAGCACATGGGCTCACTAGAGTTTACCAAAAAACTGCTCAAAATCGCAAAAGTTGGTGTGTCGCCCGGTATTGGCTTTGGTAGTTATGGCGATCAATACGTGCGTTTCGGGCTGATTGAAAACGAACACCGAACCCGCCAAGCAATCCGAGGCATTCGTGAGATGTTTAAACAAGATGGCTTGTTATAAAACGAATTTGATGCAAACTCAAAATCATGAAATTATCAGCCAGCGAATTCAAAAACTCTAACCGCAAATGCTTAACGCTATTAGGCATGTCAGGTGTGGGGAAAACACACCTAGCAAAACTCCTTAGCCGTCAAGATAAATACTTTCATTATTCTGGCGACTATCGCATCGGTGCTGAATATTTGAATGATAAAATTTTAGACAACATCAAGAATCACGTCAGACAAGACAAATGGCTTAGAAACTTGTTGGATAACGAGTCTATCAGCATTCAAAATCACATTACCTTTGATAATTTATCATCAGTCTCTGCTTTTTTAGGCAAGGCTGGCAATCCTGAACTAGGTGGCACGCCCATTGATACTTTTATTACCCGTCAAACGATGCACTTAAACGCAGAAACCAAAGCCATGCTTGACGTGCCACAATTTATACAAAAATCCAAGACACAAGGGTTTAATCATTTTATTAATGACGCGGGTGGTAGTCTGTGTGAATTAGACAATGAGCAGGTATATCAGACCCTAGCTGACAACACGGTGATTCTCTACATTAGAGCCAGTAAAACTAACGAAACCGCTTTGATTGAACGCGCACAAACACATCCAAAGCCTTTGTATTATCAGGCTGATTTTCTGAAACAGCAATTAGACATCTACCTACAAAAAAATCAGCTAATTTATGTCGCACAAATCAACCCAAACGAGTTTGTACGCTGGGTGTTTCCACGCCTGCTTGAACACCGCAAGCCAAAATATGAAGCCATTGCCAACAAGTATGGCTACACTATTGACAGCGAAGATTTGTATCAGTGCAAAAATGCCAACGAGGTCTTTGGGCTTATTTATGGAGCAATGAACTAATGCCACTAATTGCACATTCAAACTTGCCTTCTTTTGTACGCCTTAAAGATGAGGGCGAAACCATTCTGTCAAAAGACAGGGCAAACAACCAAGCCATTCGTGAATTGCACATTGGCTTATTAAACATGATGCCAGATGCCGCACTTGAAGCAACCGAGCGCCAGTTTTTTCGCCTCGTTGGACATTCTAATCAAATTGCACAATTTTATCTACATCCATTTACATTATCGTCAATCAAGCGAAACAAAAAAACAAGCAAGCATGTCAAACAGCATTATCAAACTTTCGCAGATATTAAAGCTCAAGGGCTTGATGCACTGATTATTACAGGTGCACACATTGAACAAGCAGGTTTACAAAAAGCACCTTTCTATGAAGAATTAAAAGAAGTGGTTGATTGGTCGTACGACCACGTTACTTCAACACTATGCTCGTGTTTGGCAACACACGCTGTTTTAGAATTTAGATATGGACAAAAACGCCAAGCCATTGGTGAAAAGTGCTGGGGCGTATTTCCACACCAAGTACTAGAGAGGCAACACCCTTTAATGAATGGCGTGAATACACGCTTTGATGTACCGCATTCCCGCTTTAATGAAATTTCAAAGGCGCAATTTAATGCTGCCGGGGTTAAAATTTTGGTTGAAAGTAAAATCGGTATACACTTAGGCGTTAGTGAAGATTTATTAAGGGTTGTGTTTTTCCAAGGCCATCCAGAATACGACACTATCAGCCTATTAAAAGAATACAAGCGTGATATTATTGCCTATTTGGAAAAAACACGAGATGACTATCCGCCTTTCCCTAAATATTATTTAACCGAACAAAGCAAGGCTATTCTCAATGAGTATAAAACTAAGCTTTTATCCAAAGAGCTTAGCGTTACAGACTTCCCTGAACAACTAATTAGCAAAACCTTAGATAACACTTGGGGTAATGCCACTAATGTCATTATCAACAACTGGATTGGCTGTGTTTACCAAACGACTCATGAAGACATTAATAAACCGTTTATGGACGGTATTAATCCACATGACCCGCTTAATTTAAAATAGTGCGCCCAATTTCAAAGCCACTACTGAAGTGGTTTGAGCAATTTGGTCGTCACTGCCTGCCTTGGCAGGCAATACAAGGCAAACCAAACAACCCTTATCATGTTTGGTTAAGTGAAATCATGTTGCAACAAACCCAAGTAACAATGGTTATTGATTATTTTAATAATTTTATTCAGCATTTCCCCACATTGGCTGCCTTAGCCAACGCTTCTGAAGATGCAGTATTAGCTCAATGGGCAGGCTTGGGGTATTACGCCAGAGCAAGAAACCTACACACAACTGCCAATATCATCATGAACCAATACCAGGGCAATTTTCCAACTGAGTTTAAACAAGTGATTGGCTTACCTGGTGTGGGCGAATCCACAGCAGGTGCTATTTTATCCATTAGCTTTAATCAAAAACACGCCATACTCGATGGTAATGTTAAGCGTGTACTCTCAAGATACCACCAGGTTAAAGGTCATTATGGGCAAAGCAAAACACTTAAAGAATTATGGTACTTGGCCAGATATCACATGCCTAATGAGCGTAATGCTGACTATACACAAGCCATCATGGATTTAGGTGCAACCCTGTGCACTCAACGTAAACCAAATTGTAAACAGTGCCCAATCCAATCTGATTGCTTGGCACAGCAAACCAACACCCAAGATAAATATCCCAACCCAAAGCCAAGGAAAAACAAACCCGTCCGCTCAATTGCCATGCTAATTTTTAAAGATGACAAACACAATATCTACTTACAAAAACGCCCAAACAAGGGCATTTGGGGTGGGTTGTGGAGTTTTGTAGAGTGCACAGACAGTGACAAAGATATTCAACAAACCATAACTGATTTTCACCCATCAGCTTTGATAGAAAAAAGCCTAACCATTTTTAAACATAGTTTCACCCACTATCATTTACTGATTCACCCAATACTCATTCACTGCCCAGATGTCAAGGGTGAGTTTAAATCCTTATCTCAGTTAAATATTGGCGTGCCAAAACCAGTTGATAACATCATCTGCCAATTAGACTAAAATAAACGCTTATGAAACTCATTCGTGGCTTACAAAATTTAAAACCTCATTTGGGCAGTATTGTCACCATTGGAAACTTTGATGGTGTGCATATAGGACATCAAAAAATTATCAAAACTTTGATTAATAAAGCACAAACCATGAATTTACCGTCAGTGCTTGTTTCCTTTGCACCAACACCACAACACTTTTTTGGGCACGCGCAAGCCACACTGAGTAGTTTTAAGCAAAAACACGCCTTGCTTACAAACCTTGGACTAGACGAGCACTTATTAATTAACTTTAGTATGCCATTCTCACAACTCTCTGCTGACGCCTTTATTCAGCAGATATTGCTAGATAAACTCAATGTTAAGTACTGCCTAGTTGGCGATGATTTTCGTTTTGGCACCAACCGAACAGGTGATTTTTCTTTACTACAAACCTTTGATTTTGAGGTAGAAAAAACACCCACTGTGTTTCACAACTTTGACAGGGTCAGCAGCTCAAAAATCAGACAATCACTTAAAGAAGGTAATTTTGGCTTAGCAAGCCAGCTATTAGGGCGAGAATTTTCAATCTCAGGAAAAATCATTCACGGCCAAAAACAGGGCAGAACCATCGGTTTTCCCACAATCAACATTCCCATTAAAAGAAAAATCAGCCCACTATTAGGCGTGCTTGCCGTTAATGTAGCATTAAATGGCAAGATTTACAGCGGTGTATGCAATCTTGGCAAGCGCCCCACAGTTGGGGGCGAAACAATCTTATTAGAGGTCTTTTTATTTGACTTTAACAATCAGGTTTATGGCGAAAATGCCGAGGTTATATTCAAATACAAAATTCGCGACGAACAAAAGTTTGGTTCTTTTTCAGCACTAAAACAACAAATAAAGTCAGACGTCAAAGATGCCAAAAACTTTTTTGGACTCTGAACAACCTTCTTTAAAAATTTTCCTTATCAAGTTGGACAAGTAAATCAATGACTTGGTGCGGGTCAACTTTTAAAGCTTTGCAATACTCAATTACTTCTACAATGTCTAGGCGTCTATCGCCTGTTTCAATTTTGCAAATAAGCGGCAGTGCCACTTGTAGTTTTTTCGCTAAAGCTCTTTGAGATAAGCCCAATTTATTTCTTTGTTCAAGCCAAAACTTACGCAAAGTAGCGTGTGTATTTGAGTGGACTGATTACCTAAATTTAACATATTTCATTGCACCTATTTTAGGAGCAATATAGTTTGCTACTGTTTTGGTAATATCGTATAACATTACTGTTTTAGGAGCAAGCAATAAAAATGAAAACACATAAGCACAACCCACTAATGGCAGTTGGACTGTCTGGTGCTAGCGCTGGCATTATTCACAACCCCAAAAGCCAAAAAAGAAAATAAAAGGACGTTAAAAGGAGACTATTGCCCTTGTCCTTACTTTAAATAAGTTTCCAACTGAGTGTTTTGGTTGCCATAAATGGCACAATATCGCTATGTGCAAAAGGATAGCTTGCTGGCACAGTCCAATCTTGCTTTTTGAGTGTAATGGTCTGTGTATTATGAGGCAGGTTGTAAAAATCTGAACCAAATTTTGAGGCAAACCCTTCTAACTTATCTAGTGCATTTTGGTGTTCAAAAACCGTCGCATAAAGTTCAATGGCGCAATGTGCGGTAAAGATGCCAGCACAACCGCAGGCAGACTCTTTATCTGTTTTAGCATGTGGTGCAGAATCAGTGCCTAAGAAAAACTTAGTATTGCCACTGGTTACAGCGTCTAATAGTGCCAATTGATGCGGATTTTTACGCTTTAAGACTGGTAAACAAAAGTAATGTGGCTTGATACCGCCTACCAACATATCATTCCTATTGGCCAAAAGATGGTGCGGTGTAATGGTTGCTGCTATTTTATGATGGCTCGCCAAAACAAAATCAACGGCGTCTTTAGTGGTAATGTGTTCAAACACGACTTTCAACTCAGGAAAATCACTCACTACTTGAGTCAGCACCTCATCAATAAACACCGCTTCGCGGTCGAAAATATCCACCTTGCTACGCGTTACTTCACCATGCACCAAAAGTGGCATGCCTAATTTTTGCATACTCTCCAGCGTTGGATGTAGTTTGTCAATATCAGTCACGCCGCTATCTGAGTTGATCGTTGCCCCTGCAGGATACAACTTAGCTGCTACAACGCTATTATCAACCGCCTCTTGAATGTCTTTAGGCGTGGTGTTGTCGGTCAAATATAAGACCATCAATGGGTTAAATTTGCTGCCTTTTGGCAAAGCAGATAAAATTTCTTCTTTATAAGTACGCGCTTGAGTAGCATTAGTCACAGGTGGATTTAAATTAGGCATAATAATTGCTCTGCCCATTTGCGTCGCCGTCATGCCAATAATTGATTTTAGTGCTACGCCTGAGCGCACGTGTAAATGCCAGTCATCCGGCTGAATCATTTTAAATTGCATAAATTGCTCCTAATACCCTTTCGCTCTTAGCGCCTGTTACTGACGGCAAATTTGACGACAAACCTGCTAAAGTTCGTTGGGCAAAAAAACCAAATGCAGCAGCTTCTACATAATCCACAAATACGCCCAAATCATTAGTTAATGTAACTTTGCTATCAGGATTTTGACAAGCCAAACGCTCAAACAAAAATAAATTGTGTACACCGCCACCACACAAATATACATCTGAACCTAAGGGAATGTTTGCAGAAACGCTCATTACTGTGAGTTCTATCAGCGTTCTTTGCACATCTTCAGATGGTTCAGTGCCGTTTAGATGTTGCGACAACCAGTCTAAATTAAAATATTCTGGACCTGTGCTTTTGGGGTGCTCTTGATGGAAATAATCATCTGCAAGCATTGAGTTTAATAAAGATTGATTCACTCGTCCAGAACGCGACCAAACGCCATCCCGATCGTATTCTAATCCTTTGTTATTTTTTATCCAGTTGTCTAGTAATGTATTGGCAGGACCTGTGTCAAACCCAATTACCTCGCCATTAAAGCTGTGGGTGATAT
This sequence comes from Abyssogena phaseoliformis symbiont OG214, assembly GCF_016592595.1. NCBI lineage: Bacteria > Pseudomonadati > Pseudomonadota > Gammaproteobacteria > Abyssogena phaseoliformis symbiont. The sequence goes on along the minus strand of NZ_AP012977.1, from coordinate 21,098 downwards.
TAGCGATGCCGCCCAAATTAATAATAACGCCGTCTTTGACATTAAGCATATGCTGATGATAAAGCGGTGTGAGTGGCGCACCTTGCCCGCCAGCAGCCACATCTTGCATACGAAAATCAGCCACTGTGGTAATGCTCGTTTGCTCAGCAATCAATGCGCCGTGGCCAATTTGCATTGAGTACTTGCCGCCTTGGTGGAAAATGCTTTGCCCGTGTGAGCCGATTGCTTTGATATTCTTTGCTTCAAGCCCTGATTGTTTCAATAATAAATGTACTGTGTCAGCAAAGTAACTCGCCACTTGAATGTCAATATTAGCCAGATTTTCTAGAGAGGTTTTTGAGCTTTGGGTAAGCTCTAATAAGCTTTGCTTTAGCTTATCAGAGTAGGGTAGATAGGCTTGGGTTAGTATTTCCCTACCCGTCTTATTGATAATAACGCCATCAACGCCATCAAGACTGGTACCTGACATTAAGCCGATATAGTTAGCCATGACACTTTTTATATTTTTTACCTGAGCCACAAGGACAGGGGTCGTTTCGCCCTACTTTTTTCTCTTCTCTTTGGTATGTATTTTGTTGAGCGGCTTCTACTTCGGCATCATCAATACCCAGCGTTCCAACTTCTTCATGCTGAGCCTGCGTACCTTCATTGTTTTGCTGTTCAACATCTGAGGCATCGGTATTTTCATTAATAGTGACACTTGATAGAGATTTAACAATTTCAATATTAATGGTGTCTAACAGCGAGGTAAACATGACAAACGATTCGCGCTTATATTCTTGTGTTGGATTCTTTTGTGCGTAGCCACGTAGATTAACACTTTGGCGTAAATAATCCATGGCTGCTAAATGCTCTTTCCAATAGTGACCAAGGGTTTGCAACATAACTGCTTTTTCAAATTCACGCATGGGCTCAGTGCCAACCATGTCTTCTTTGTGGTCATAAATTGTGCCGAGCCCTTGGATAATTCTTGATTGCAACTCATCAATATCAATACCTTCATCAAGCCATTGTTGTAATGGAAAATCGGCCGAATAGTCTGATTTTAGTGCATTATGTAAGCCTTCAACATCCCAATCCTCTTCCATCAATTCGGCTGAAATATAGTCTGCAAAAAGCTGCTCAATGACTTTTTCTCTAATACTGATAAAACGGTCTTGGACATCGCTTACACTCATCAAATCATCACGCAACTGATAGATAACTTTTCTTTGATCGTTAGCAACATCATCATATTCTAAAAGGTGTTTACGTGCATCGTAGTTCATACCTTCTACTTTTCTTTGGGCATTTTCAATGGCTCGATTGACTATTTTATGCTCAATCGCCTCACCTTTTTTCATGCCCAATCTTTGCATCGTGAGGGCCATTTTTTTGCTGGCAAAAATACGCATTAAATTATCTTCTAGCGACAAATAAAAACGCGTTGAGCCTACATCGCCCTGACGCGCAGCACGACCACGTAGTTGATTATCCACTCGGCGTGACTCGTTACGTTCTGTGCCCACAATATGCAAACCACCTGCTTTAATAACGTCGTCGTGCTGAATTTGCCAATCAACTTTTTGCTTATCCGTTGCCTCTTCAGGTAATTTACCGCCGAGTACAATATCCGTACCTCGACCCGCCATATTAGTCGCAATGGTCACTGCACCAATACTTCCAGCATTAGCAATAATAATTGCCTCTCGTTCGTGCTGTTTGGCATTTAAAACTTCGTGTTTAATGTTGTTTTTTTCTAATAAAGCGGAAATTAATTCTGAATTTTCAATACTACTAGTGCCCACCAAAACTGGCTGTCCAGTTTGCTGACAATTAGCAACATCAAGGGCAATGGCTTCAAACTTTTCTTGCGTTGTTAAATAAATTTGATCTGATTTGTCTACACGCGCAGACGGCTTGTTAGGTGGAACAACTACGGTTTCTAACCCATAAATATCTTGAAATTCTACCGCTTCAGTATCAGCAGTGCCTGTCATACCTGAAAGTGTTGTATAAAGCCTAAAATAGTTTTGGAAAGTAATTGAGGCGAGCGTTTGGTTTTCCTTTTTAATGCTTACCCCTTCTTTGGCTTCAATAGCCTGATGTAGTCCTTCTGACCAACGACGACCTGGCATAGTCCTGCCAGTAAATTCATCAACAATCACAACCTCGTCATCTTGCACAATATAGTCCACATCTTTTTGGAATAAAATATGTGCACGTAATGCTGAATTAATATGCTGCATTAGCAAAATATTACTCGCATCATAAAGACTGGCGCCCTCTGGCAAAGCATCAGCATCAATTAATAGACGTTCGGCTTTGCCGTGGCCATCATCAGTCAAAAACACTTGCTTGTGCTTTTCATCAACAGTGTAATCACCTACCACTTCAATGACTATTTCCTTACCTTCACCGCTTTCTGTTTGCTTGGTAAAATTAGGAATCATGTGATTAATGGCCTGATAAATTTGCGCATAATCATCCACTGGACCAGAAATAATCAAAGGCGTTCTAGCTTCATCAATTAAAATCGAATCCACCTCGTCCACAATGGCAAAATTAAGCACACGTTGCACTTTTTGCTCAGAAGTAAATGCCATATTGTCACGAAGATAATCAAAACCCAGCTCATTATTAGTTGCATAAGCAATGTCACACAGATAGGCGGCTTGTTTGTCTTCATGTGCCATATTTGAGGTAATAATGCCTACGTTCATGCCTAAAAAATCAAACACCTTGCCCATCCACTGCGCATCACGAGTTGCTAAGTAATCATTCACAGTGACTATGTGTACGCCTTTGCCGCTAAGCGCATTAAGATAGGCTGGCAAAGTTGCCACTAAAGTTTTACCTTCGCCTGTGCCCATCTCTGCGATGTTGCCATCATTAAGCACCATGCCACCAATAAGTTGCACATCATGGTGTCTAAGACCTAATACTCGTGTTGATGCTTCGCGAATTACGGCAAATGCCTCAACAAGAATTGAATCTAGGGGCTCTTGGTTGTTAATTCTGTCTTTAAATTCTTGAGTTTTAGACTTAAGTTGCTCATCACTAAGTGCCTGCATGTTTGGTTCTAATTCAGTAATTTGACCAATAGTTTTGTATACTGCTTTAATGAGTCGATCATTTCTAGATCCAACAATCTTTGATAAAACTTTATTTATAATACTCATATTAGAATATATTTAAATTAATTTAAAAAACCTATTTTCTCACAGATATATTAATGTGTCAGTATAAAACCCTAACAAATCTTGCAAGTTTTGCGCCCAGTGGTGGTCAACTTGGACAGCTATTTACCCAAGCAAAAGCTTATAACCAAATCAACATTGAGCTGGCTAAGCTTTTACCAAGCACATTAAAGCCACTTGAGTTGTGTTTAATTAAGGACAATACAGCAATATTAATAACTCACAATCAAGCCATTGCCTTTAGGGCTCAAAAGCAATTAGTGGTATTACTAGAACTTTTGACACAAATACCAATGCTTGAATCCATAACACACGTAGAAATAAAAATTAATATCAACAAATAGAGCCCATAACAATTATCTATTACATAAAGCTGATATACATTATAATAATTGGGGTTTAAAATTAGATTTTATTTCGAATATTTAAAATAAAGGATTGTAACCCTATGTCAGAACAAGAGATAGACTTAAAGAAAAGACGCTTTTTAACAGGTGCTACAAGCATGGTTGGTGCAGTAGGTGTTGGTTTTGTGTTGGTGCCATTTTTATCATCATGGATGCCTTCAGCAAGAGCAAAAGCCGCTGGTGCACCCGTTGATGTTGATATTAGCAAGTTAGACAATGGACAGTTGGTTAGGGTTCTGTGGCGGAAAAAACCCGTTTGGATTTTTAAGCGTGACAAAACAACCATTGAAAATTTAAATACGCTGGACAGCGTCTTAACCGACCCTGATAGTAATGAGCTCTCTCAACAGCCAGAATACGCTAAAAATCTTTATCGCTCAATCAATCCTGATATTGCCGTTATTGTTGGTGTTTGCACCCACTTAGGCTGCTCGCCAACTTATCGACCCGAACTGGGCGCTGCCGATCTTGGTGGAGCCTCATGGAAAGGTGGTTTTTACTGTCCTTGCCATGGTTCTAAGTTTGACTTAGCAGGCAGAGTTTATGCGGGCGTTCCAGCACCAACAAACTTGGTCATTCCGCCTTATCATTTTGTCGCTGATTCTCTCATTCGAATTGGCGTTGACCCAAAAGCATAACCAGGAGAATAGGATGGATAACAACAAAAATTGGATTGATCAAAGATTCCCACTAACCAAGGTTTGGAACGAGCATTTAGCAGAATATTACACCCCTAGAAATTTTAATTTCTGGTATTTTTTTGGCTCATTAGCCATGTTGGTATTAGTCATGCAGATCGTAACTGGCATTTTCTTAACCATGCACTTTAAGCCTGATGCAGCACATGCCTTTGCCTCAGTTGAATACATTATGCGTGATGTTGACTGGGGTTGGCTTATTCGCTACCTACACTCAACAGGTGCCTCTGCTTTTTTCATTGTTATTTATTTGCACATGTATCGTGGTTTACTTTATGGCTCATACAAAGCCCCACGTGAGCTGATTTGGATTTTAGGCATGGTACTATATATTGCATTAATGGCAGAAGCCTTTATGGGCTACGTATTACCATGGGGACAAATGTCATATTGGGGCGCACAAGTTATTATCTCACTATTTGGCTCAGTGCCTGTATTTGGTCCAGACATCCTAACCTTCATTTTAGGTGACTATGCAGTTGGCGACCCTGCTCTAAATCGTTTCTTCTCATTACACGTGATTGCTTTACCGTTGATTTTAGTTATTTTGGTGTTTTTGCACATTGTGGCATTACACACAATAGGCTCAAACAATCCAGACGGGATAGAAATCAAGCAAAATAAAGATAAAAATGGTATTCCTAAAGACGGCATTCCGTTTCATCCATATTATAGTGTTAAGGATATTGTAGGCGTGGTGGTATTTTTAATGATTTTCTCAGCTGTTGTATTTTTCGCCCCAGCAATGAACGGCTATTTCTTAGAAAATACCAACTTTGTTGAAGCAAATCCACTTAAAACACCTAGTCATATTGCACCACTTTGGTACTTAACACCTTTTTATTCAGTATTAAGGGCTATTCCACCTATGTTTGGTTCACAATTCCCAGGCGTTGTTGGTATGTTTGCAGCACTATTAATTTTAATTGCACTGCCATGGTTGGACAGATCTAGCGTGAAATCAATCCGCTATCGTTCATGGCCTTATAAAGTTGCCCTAGGGGTTTTTGTGATTAGTTTTGTTGTGCTTGGCTACTTAGGTATGCAGCCAGTAACACCAATTAATGCACTCTTAGCAAGAGTGTTTACAGTTACTTATTTTGGGTTCTTTATCTTAATGCCTTGGTTTACTTCCATTGGAAAAACCAAACCAGTGCCAACAAGAGTAACGGAGTAAATGATGAAAAAACAATTACACGCAGCACTAATAACAGTCGCAATTTTAACTTTCTCTTTTAATGTCTTTGCATCAACTGAGGTTCATCTAGACCATGCTAATACTGACATTAATGATAAAAAATCGTTGCAAAGAGGTGCAAAATTATTTATGAATTACTGCTCTGGCTGCCATTCAATCCAATTTATGCGCTACAATCGCATTGGAAAGGACTTATTTTTAGATGGTATCATTGCTACTTATGAGAAAGCAAAAGCAGCTGTGATAAATAATCAATCGCTAGAACATAACGACCTTGCAGCTCTTTCAAGGGCATTTGATAATGAAATCACTAGCCTTGACCAGGCTAAAAGTTTTTTTACAAAAATTTCTAAAGAAGAAATTGAAGAAAATTTAATAAAAGCGACTGATAAAGAGGTGGAAAAAAATCTAATATTCACCGATGAAAAAGTAGGCTCACTAATCACTTTAGCCATGTCTGTTTCTGATGCTAACCAATGGTTTGGCAACAATCCAGACTTATCTTTAGTATCGCGTTCAAAAGGCGTAGATTGGATATACACCTACTTACGTGGGTTTTATAAAGACGATTCGCGTGTGTTTGGTGTAAACAATCATGTGCTAGAAAACGCCTCCATGCCAGATGTTCTATGGCAGTTAAAACAAGACAAATCTAGCAAAGAATTTGATCAAGATATCAGAGATATTACCAACTTCCTAGACTATGTTGGTGAGCCAGCTAAGCTAGTACGATTTGACCTTGGTATTAAAGTATTGGGCTTTTTGTTTGTCTTATTCATTTTTGCCTATTTACTGAAAAAAGAATATTGGAAAGATGTTAAATACGGTAAATGGCGCGCTAAAGATTAATTTCTAATACAAGTAAAGTTCACTCTACATAACAGTGTTTTTAAAGACGCTGTTTTTATTGTTTTTAAAGGTAATCATTATGTTAACAAAACCTAATCCTGCTTCAACAACGCTTTATTCTTCACCACAAGACATGGAGTCCCATGCAGTGCGCTTCATCATGGCTGAGAAAAATATTGAAAGAGAAGTGTTAAATTTAACACTTGAGGAAATTCCTGAAGAAATTCTAGAGCTTAACCCGTGCCAATCATTACCTACTTTGTTTGATAGAGGGATTGTTTTATACGACCTTTCGGTGGTGATGGAATACCTTGATGAGCGCTTCCCGTTCCCGCCATTACTGCCTGTAGACCCGATTAAAAAATCGGAGAAAAGATTGCTTATCTTTAGATTTACCAGAGCGCCTGGCTGTTGGTTTGAATTAGTAAATATTATTGAATCAGGTAGCAAGAAAGACGCCAATGAGGCGCGCAAAATCCTAAAAAGCAATCTGATTGAATTAGTGCCTTTGTTTGCCTATAAACCTTTCTTCAAAAGCAACGATATGACCATTGTTGATGCCTGCCTAGGTGCTTTATTATGGCGTTTAAAAAAGCTTGGTATTGAACTGGGCGCACCGGGAAAATCCGTTACAGATTATGCAAATAGACTTTTTACTAGGGACAGCTTTAAAGCAAGCCTAACCGACTGCGAAAAAGAATATAACTAAAAAAATGGCTATGCCTTCTGTAGCGCCTTACTTAATCAGAGCCTATCACGCATGGATGGAAGACGCTGAGCTGACCCCCCATATATTGGTTGACTGCGCCTATTCAGGCGTAGTTGTACCAAAGCAATTCATTCAACAGGACAAAATTGTTCTAAATATTGCCAGCAACGCAACTCATGACTTAGTGATTAATAACGATAATCTTAGTTTTAAAGCAAGGTTTTCTAATAAATCAATTGATATCTTTGTGCCTATCAATGCGGTTGCTAGCATTTATGCGGGTGAAAATGGTGAAGGCATGTTCTTTGAAACTGAAACTAAAAAAACCGAAGAAAAAAAACCAAACTTAACGCTGCTTGATTAAATTACTAATAGAATTTTCTCAACTTGGCTTTCAAATGCTGCTAAATCATCTTGATTAAACACACTGATATCAATGTCCGTATACTGAGCGATTTCTTGTGCATTTTTTAACAAATTAGGTTGAATCTGATTCAACACCAACATGCTTATATTAAGCCCATAACGTTGAGCCGCATTAATACTGAGCAACGCCTGATTGACCGCACCTAGTACATCTTTAATCACCAGCACTACAGGCATATCAAGCACTTGAATTAAATCACTGTTTAATGCTTGTATTGCTATTGGAGAAAGCAACCCGCCCGCCCCTTCAACAACAACAAACTCATCTGCCATGCAAGCATCAACCAAATCATCTAGGGTAAGTTTTAACCCCAAGGCTTGGCTTGCCATCTGCGCACTACTACACGCCTCAAACTTATATCGACATACTTTGTTAATTGGCTCATTAATATTGCAAGCCTTGGATAATAATAAGGCATCTTTTGGTATCAACCGCCCATTCTGATTTTCACAATCACTTTCAACTGGTTTTCTAACACTCACCTTGCGAGTACTTGCTAATAACCTAATCAAATGCTGAGCAATAAATGTTTTACCAACATTGGTGCCACTGCCACTAATGAATAATCCTTTCATAAATAATAATTTTAACAGCAAAAATGTATAATACCACCCATGCATAATAACTTAAAAACCCAGTTCTGCGGGCTTTCGTTAAACTCGCCCATTGTTCTTTTATCGGGCTGTGTTGGCTTTGGTGAGGAATATACACGTATTGATGGATTTTCTAACGCTGATGTGGGCGCAGTTTGTCTTAAAGGCACAACCCTAGAGCCACGTTTAGGCAATATCCCTCATCGAGTATGTGAAACACCTAGTGGCATGATTAATGCCATTGGGTTGCAAAATCCTGGCACTGATGTAGTCATTAACAATATCCTACCAAAATTGGATAAAGCCGAAACTCGTTTTATCATTAACATTTCTGGCTCATCCGTTGAAGAATATGGTGAAATTACCAAACGCTTTAACAATACAGATATTGATGCAATTGAAATTAACATCTCTTGTCCAAATGTTAAAGAAGGTGGTGTGGCTTTTGGCAATGACCCAGATATGTCGTATCGAGTCGTAGAAATTTGCCGAAAAAATACCACTAAACCTATCATTACTAAATTATCGCCCAACCAAACTGACATTGCTTTTAGCGCCCAACGCTGTATTGATGCAGGTACTGACGGTTTGGCAGTGATTAACACGCTTATGGGCATGTCCATTGATACTAAAACTAAAAAACCAATCATTGGTAACAATCAAGGTGGTCTATCTGGTCCTGCTATTAAACCAATCGCTCTGTTAAAGGTACATCAAGTTTATCAAATCAGCAAACATCACAATGTGCCCATTATTGGTCAAGGTGGTATTACCACTGCAAATGATGCAATAGAATTCATCATCGCAGGTGCTGCCACTGTTGGCATAGGTACGGCAATGTTTTATGACCCATTAGTGTGTCATAAAATCAATGGTGGTATTAGTGAATATTTAAATAAAAACAACTTGGGTAGTATTAGCGATTTAGTAGGCGCATTAAAGCTCAATTCCTCCATATTAGCCAATAATACTGACGCCAATAAAAAAAACACTCTATGAACTCAGAATATAACGCTCAACAAATTGAAGCTCAAGCACAAAAATATTGGCAAGAAAACAAATCTTTTGAAGTTAGCGAAGACACTTCAAAAGAAAAATATTACTGTTTGAGTATGTTCCCCTATCCGTCTGGGCGTTTGCACATGGGGCATGTGCGTAATTATAGTATTGGTGATGTGATTTCTCGCTATCAAAAAATGCAGGGCAAAAATGTCATGCAGCCGATTGGCTGGGATGGATTTGGCCTGCCAGCTGAAAATGCCGCATTAAAGAACAAAGTCCCGCCAGCCAAGTGGACTTATGAAAATATCGATTATATGAGAGAGCAGTTAAGCCAACTAGGTTTTGGCTATGATTGGTCGCGCGAAATTTCTACTTGTCACCCAAAATATTATCGCTGGGAACAATGGTTATTCATTAAGCTATTTGAAAAAGGCTTGGTGTATAAGAAAAATGCCATTGTCAATTGGGACCCTGTTGATCAAACCGTATTGGCAAATGAGCAGGTGATTAATGGTCATGGATGGCGTTCTGATGCGCTGATTGAGAAAAAAGAAATCTCACAATGGTTTATGCGTATCACCGATTATGCCGACGAATTACTCAGTGGTTTAGACAAACTCGATGGTTGGCCCGACGCGGTCAAAACCATGCAAAAAAACTGGATTGGCAAATCCGTTGGCTTAGAAATCACCTTCCCGAGAGAGGGCACTGATACACTTGAAGTCTACACCACCCGCCCAGACACTCTGATGGGAGTAACTTATTTAACTATCGCCAGTGAACACCCGCTTGCGTTTGAAGCAGGTAAAAATAACCCACAAATACAGGCCTTTATTGACGAGTGCAAAACCCTGAAAACCACTGAAGCAGCAATGGAAACCATGGACAAAAAAGGCATTGATTCAGGACTAAAATGCACGCATCCAATCACAAATGATGACGTGCCCATTTGGATTGCTAATTTTGTCTTAATGGGTTACGGCACAGGCGCAGTTATGAGTGTACCTGCACATGATGAACGGGATTATGAATTTGCCAAAAAATACGGCATTGCCATCAAACAAGTCATTGATGAAAACGCCATGATTGACAAAGGCGTGTTGTTTAACTCAGGTGAATTTAACGGCATGGACTCCAACCAAGCCTTTAACAGCATTGCCAAGACCTTAACAGACAAAAACCTAGGTAGCAAAAAAACCAACTACCGCCTACGTGATTGGGGCGTATCACGCCAACGCTATTGGGGCTGCCCAATCCCCATCATCAACTGCCCAAGTTGCGGAGTAGTAGCAGTGCCTGAGACCGACTTACCTGTTGTCTTGCCTGAGGAGGTGAGTTTTGATGGTGTTGGCTCGCCGATTAAAAAAATGCCCGAATTTTATCAAACCACTTGCCCAAAATGTGGCGAGGCAGCACAACGAGAAACCGATACTTTCGATACTTTCTTTGAATCATCTTGGTATTTTGCCCGCTATACTTGCAAAGATAATAGCGACAAAATTCTAGATGAGCGCGCCAACTATTGGCTAGCTAATGGCGGTGTAGATCAATATATTGGCGGTATTGAACATGCAATTTTGCACTTACTTTATGCTCGCTTTTTTAATAAATTATTACGTGATGAGGGTTTTATTAAAAACGACGAACCGTTTAAAAACTTACTCACCCAAGGCATGGTGCTTAAAGATGGCGTCAAGATGAGTAAATCCAAAGGCAATACCGTTGACCCTGCACAAATGATTGAAAAATATGGTGCTGATACAGTGCGCCTATTCATCTTGTTTGCCGCACCACCAACCCAAGACCTAGAATGGAGTGATTCAGGTCTAGAAGGCGCACATCGCTTTATTAACAAGGTTTATCGTTTGATTAGGGGCTTTATACAAGACCATGAAAATCATACTATTGGTACTTTGAAAAATCTTGACAAAACTCAAAAAGACATACGCCTTAAGACTCATCAAACACTTAACAAAATTACTGATGATATGAGCCGTAGGTATTTATTTAATACCGTTATTGCCGCACTCATGGAACTGTGCAACACCTTATCAAAATTTAAGGATACCAGCGAAACTTCTATGGCGCTCCGCCAAGAATCTATCCACATCCTACTTAAAACCCTAAGCCCAATTGCGCCACATCTGTGCCACTACTTATGGCAAAAATTAGGTAACACAAAAGCAATTATCAATGAACCATGGCCAAATGTTGATAAATCAGCACTGGTTCAAGACGAAGTGCAAATCATCGTGCAAGTCAACGGTAAACTACGCGCAAAACTGATGCTTGGCACTGATGCCGATAAAGCACAAGTTGAAGCGCAAGCATTGGCAGATGAAAATATTACTAAATTCACCAAAAATAAAACTGTCATTAAAGTGATTGTGGTGCCGAATAAGTTGGTTAATATTGTTATTCGTTAATAATAAATAAAAACTATTTTATTGATGTAAAATTCGATTTTTTTGGTATGTCGAAATAAACGATGACAATCAATTTAACTGATTCTGTTACATATCATTATGAAAAATTCCCATCAACATTAAGCTATGAAAAACTCATTGTACCGTTAACACGGGCTACTGATACATTGTCTTGTTACGACTAAATACTTAAAAATTTACACAATAGCGCCATACTGTCTGTACCCCTGAGAAATCAAGAAGCGGTACTCACTTCAGGAATGGAAGATACGACTAGTTGCTTTATGAAATATTGTAATACGATGCTGAAAGTTCAGATTCGGGCCCGATTCGTGTCAGAAATGAAGTTGTTGAAACTCTTTTATACCAAAGGGCACTCAACAAAACTCAGCTCTCTATAGAGGACGGACAAACATTTTCAATTTTTTTACTGCGCTCTGCACACCAAGTATTACTGTCTTTTGGTCAAATAATTGATAAAAATCCCGGGAAATTAAAAACAGAACAAAATTACCTGAGCGACAAAACTAAAACTCATGTATTGTTTACTCCAATAGCGCCTGAACATTTACAACAAGGTATAGATGACTTATTTTCTTATATTGATAATAGTTCAGAAATTCAATTAGTTAAAGTCGCTATTACCCACATTGAATTTGAAGCGTTATACCCCTAAGATGGTAACGGCCGTATTGGTAGAATGTTAATTACACTCATGCTGTAGTCGTTGGGTTTAATTTCTCAGCCACATTTTTATATGAGCCACTACTTAGAAGGAAAGAAGGATTTATATATTGATATTATGAGAGGTGTTTCTAAAAATAATGGCTTGTCAAAAAAATGCGGTATTTCTCCACAAAATGCCGCGCGTTTTAGTAAAGTATTATTAAATGCAGGCCTGATAAAAGTTGTTATGGAGTCCTCTAGTAGACGAGGTGCAATGTACTCTTTTGAGCCGTTATTAGAATTGATTCGAGTATAACGGAGTGGAGATAACCCGTCTAGTAAATTTGTTTTAAAGTTTACTCTATTTCAAATATTCTAGGTCGGGTTGGTTGTCTGTGTTAAATATAACTATAAAAATTAACTGTTTTTTAAAACATTGATACGCTCAAACCAATCATAGCACTGGTGGCGATAACACTCATAATACTGATTTTAAAGCAGAATAGTGCAACGAATGCGGTGAAAGTAATGGCGAGAGTAGTCCAATCGATTTGCTGGTTTTGATACAGCATAGCAAGGGCAAAAAATACAGCTAAATTCACAATCACACCAACCACAGCGGCGGTTTTACTGGCGCTTAATTTTTAATCACCGCGTGTGGCTTCAATCCCTGACCCACCTAAGAAAATAAATAAAAATAAGGGTAAAAAAGTGAAAAAAGTTGCCACTGAAGCACCAGCAAAGCCTGCCATTAACATTGAATCTGCGCTAAAGACCTCCTTTTTCTGTTGCGCTTATAAAGCCACGCTACTATAATCAACGAACCTGGCGTGGTTTTGCCAAGTACTAAATCGTCCATCATCTGAGTGGCGGTTAGCCAGTGGTGCTGATCAACCCCACCTTGATAAATATAAGGCAAGACTGCATAAGCCCCGCAAAAAGTAACGAACGCTGCCTTGGTAAAAAACTCGCCCATATCATGCAGAACTTTATTGTCCAAAAAAACTCATCACTAAAAAACCAAGAACAACACCAACTACACCAACTACAGCAACTACAGCAAAACTTAACAGACAAGACTATTTAAACTTAGCATGTTCAGGAATAGGCGTGTCATCATCAATCAACGCTGTGCCGTAACTGCTTTTACCATCGTCGTGATGAATGCTAATTTTAAAGGTATTTGGTGAAAATTGTGCGCCTAGATAGCCGAGTAGTGCAGTAATCACAACGATATAAGGAAAAGGCATTTGTAATATACAAAGATTGTAATAAATGCCAACACAGCGAGTACTCTTAGGATGTTGTTTGATAGGGTTTTAGATCCAATACGATAAGCAGCAAATAAAATAATAGCAGTAACTGCTGGCTTAATACCATATAAAATACCGGCAACTTCGTTAAGTGTGCCTGTAGGTTAAATAAATCCAAGTTAATGTGCTTAAAATAAACAAAGAAGGCAAGACAAACAGTACACCGGCGACAAGTCCACCACGCACCCCCAAAACATTTAGCCAGCCAATATAAGTGGCTAATTGCTGGGCTTCAGGGCCTGGCAATACCATGGTGTAGTTAAGGGCGTGTAGAAAACGATGTTCAGAAATCCAGCGGCGTTTTTCTACCAGTTCTTGGTGCATCATAGAGATTTTCTCAACAGGACCACCAAAACTAATAAAATCCAATTTTAACCAATAAATAAAAAACTGGGCTTTAAAGGGATGTTTGTTGCTTGCATCTACTTAAAAATAAAACTTACTTATTTTCAATCATTTTTTTAATAATTGGATAAAGAATAATTTCCATTGCTAAGCTCATTTTTCCACCTGGAACAACGATAGTATTGCGTCTGGACATAAACGAGCCATTAATCATATTGCATAAGTACACAAAATTAACAGGTGTTTTGTCTAAATCATTAAAGCGAATCACTACAAAACTTTCATCTGGTGTTGGAATATCTCGAGCAATAAAAGGGTTGGAAGTATCTACCGTTGCCACACGTTGGAAATTAATATCTGTTTGTGAGAATTGTGGTGTTATATAGTTAATATAATCTGGCATTCTACGCAAAATGGTATCGACTGTTTCTTCTGCTGAATAGCCTCTTTCCACATTATCACGATGAATTTTTTGAATCCATTCAAGATTAACACTGGGTACAACGCCAATTTTTAAATCACCATATTGTGCCATATTTACATCGTCTGTAACTACAGTGCCATGCAAACCTTCATAAAATAATAAATCTGTGCCGCCACCCACTTCTTCCCAAGGGGTAAACTTGCCTGGGTTTAAATCGGTGTTTAGACGTTGGTTGTGTTCAGCGGCCTCTTCCTCAGAGTGCAAATAATAACGACGATCACATTTGCCTGTTTCGCCATAATCTTTGAAAGTTTGTTCGATTTTGTTAAATAAATTAGCATCAGGGCCAAAATGAGAAAAGAAATTATTACCTAAATCCTCTTGTTTTTTAACATTTACTTTCATTGAAGTACGATCATATTTGTGATAACTATCCCCCTCAACAATCAAAGGATTAATACTTTCTTTTCTAAAAATATGCTCAAAAGCACGTTTAACAAAGGTTGTTCCAGCGCCCGATGAGCCTGTCACTACAATAACTGGATGTTTATTTGACATACTTGTCTCCTTATTTGTATTGGTTTTTATTAAAAATCTAAGTTGTCAACTGACAGGGCATTGTCCTCAATAAAGTTTCTTCTAGGTTCGACCTCATCACCCATTAGGGTGGAGAAAACTTCATCAGCAACAATGGCATCTTCAATCTTAACTTTGAGCAAAGTTCTTTGTTCAGGATCCATAGTAGTTTCCCAAAGTTGTTCAGGGTTCATTTCCCCCAAGCCCTTGTACCTTTGGAAACTTTGACCTTTTTTAGCATCTTCAATTAAAAAATCAACCACATGACTAAAGCAATCAACTTTAACTTGTTTGGCTTTCTTTTCAACATAAGATTCTTGAGTAATCCCACTTTCAATTTTCTGATAAAAATCTTTAATAGCTTGATAATCAAGAGAATTAAAGAATGCTGCATTTAGTGTAATATAGTCAGTATCAACTCCATATACACATAATATATATTCAACTTCATTAGAATTAGCGTTAAAAGTAACCGTGTGTGTTTGTGCCGGTGTTACGGCCTGATTTAATTTTTTAGTTAAATTTACACACCAAGTGTTCATATTTCTTTGGTTGGTTAAATCATCAACAGGTGTTGAACTTGCAATTGCTTTGAGTAAAGTTAAATTATAACGTTTAGATAATTTATCAATAATGATATTTATTTTATAATATTCTTTCACCAAAGATTCTAATGCTACACCTGAGATAGCAGGCGTTTCTTTTGAAAAAAATAAATACGCATCATTAACCGCTTCTTGTAATAAATAATCGGTTAATTCTTGATCATCTTTTAAATAACGCTCTTGTTTGCCTTTTTTGATTTTATATAAAGGTGGTTGTGCAATATATAAATATCCATTTTCAATTAATTCTGGCAAATAACGATAGAAAAAGGTTAATAACAGAGTACGAATGTGTGCACCATCTACATCTGCATCTGTCATAATCACAATTTTATGATAACGCAATTTAGTAAAATCGTACTCTTCTTTGCCAATACCACAACCCAGTGCGGTAATTAAAGTACCCACTTCTACTGAAGATAGCATTTTTTCGAAGCGTGCTTTCTCAACATTTAAGATTTTTCCCTTAAGAGGTAAAATGGCTTGCGTACGACGATCACGACCTTGTTTAGCAGAACCACCTGCAGAATCACCCTCAACTATGAAAATTTCACTCTCAGCAGGATCTTTTGTCTGGCAATCACTCAATTTTCCCGGCAAACCAGCGATATCAAGCACCCCCTTACGACGGGTCATCTCTCTTGCTTTCCGAGCTGCATTACGTGCACGTGAAGCGTCTAAAATTTTCCCAATAATAATTTTTGCTTCTGTTGGGTTTTCTAATAAATAATCACTCAGTTTTTCGTTCAGTGCTGATTCAACAGGGGCTCTCACTTCACTTGATACTAATTTATCTTTAGTTTGTGATGAAAATTTTGGATCAGGCACTTTAATGCTAATAATCGCTGTTAGACCTTCACGAGTATCCTCACCCGTAATTGAAGCTTTTTCCTTTTTAGCAATGCCAGAATTGTCAATATAATTATTAAGTGTTCTGGTTAATGCCCCTCTAAAACCAGCTAAATGAGCGCCGCCATCTCTTTGTGGAATGTTGTTTGTGAAACAATAAATACTTTCCTGATAAGCATCAGACCATTGCAATGCAACATCAATTTCAATACCATCACGCTGCGCATTGATTGTAATAATATCATTATGAATTGGATTTTTTGCTTTATTAAGATGCCCTACGAATGCTTTAATACCCCCTTCATATTTAAAAATATCTTTCTTGCCTGTTGATAATTCTTCAATTTCAATATGAACACCTGAGTTTAAGAACGATAATTCACGAACACGATTTGCTAAAATATCATATTTAAATTCAGTAATTGCAAAAATATCAACACTGGGTTTGAAGTGAATAGTTGTACCTGTTTTGTCTGACTCTCCAATCACTTTCATTGGTTCATCGGGCACACCAATATCATAATGTTGAAAGTAAATTTCACCACTACGGTACACAGTTAACTCAACCCATTCACTCAGTGCATTAACAACAGAAACGCCTACACCATGCAATCCACCTGATATTTTATAAGAATTATTGTCAAATTTACCCCCTGCATGGAGCACGGTCATAATTACTTCTGCTGCAGATATTCCCTCTTCAGGATGAATATCAACAGGAATACCACGACCATCATCACTGACAGAAATTGATTGATCTTCGTGAATAGTAATGTTAATTTTTGAACAATGTTCAGCCAAAGCTTCATCGATGGCATTATCAACAACTTCAAACACCATGTGATGCAATCCAGTGCCATCATTGGTATCACCAATATACATACCAGGACGTTTCCGAACCGCGTCTAAGCCTTTTAAAACTTTAATACTAGAGGCTTGATATTCTTGTGATTTTTTTTCAGACATAAGCACTGGAAATAAATAAAGTAATTATACCATGCAAACAGATAAATCCTATTTATTTATGGCTTTTGGTGTTGTTTATGCTGTTATATTTAAAGGGATATAATAAAATTATGAAGGCGTGATAACACCTTTGTTAATATGGAAAATATTTGTACTATCATCTTTAATCAAAGGTAAATTATGATTAATATTCGTTATAAAAGTTTGTACATCCAAGGTGTTTAAATAGTGCAGTATTATTTTAATTTTTTTCTTGTCTAATTCAGATGAAATATCATCAATAAGTACAATTGGGTTAATACCTGATTTAACCAATATTAGTACCTGGGTTAGCCAGAATATAATTGATAGGATTTTTTGTTCACCCCGAGATAATAAAAACTCTTCTTTTGCATTAAGTGAAAATTTAATACTGGCTTTATGAGGCCCATAATTTAAATACTTTGTTTTTAATAAAAAAACTTTGTTTTGAGTTAAATATTGATAAATACTTTGATGATTTAACGCATCAGCTTCTTTTGGCCAGCCTGATTTAAATTGATAGTCAAAAGTTTTAACTGAGTTAAACAATTCAGACAATAAAGGTAATATTTCATTTGAGTGGATTTTTTTAAGTTGGTTAATATAGTCAACTCTAGCTTGGTTAATTTTAGTGGATATTTTTGCAATTTCTAAAAACCAAAAATCAAGCTCTTGTACTTTTTTGCTTAAAAGCAATGAATTAATATTTTTCAGGGCTTTATTATAATTTTTAAAATAACTTGAAACAGTTGGTTTCACGTGAAACACTCCCCAATCAAGGTAGGATCTTTTGTTTTTTGGTGTACCGTTAACAATAAAGCCTTTGTCGGGTGTCATAATTTGCATGGGTAGTATTTGCGCTAATTCACTGGTGTTTTTCAATCGTTGTTGATTGATGTTAATGATGGTTTTCTTCCTGGATTTTTCTAATTTAATTCTATGTGTGTCGGTAATGGCGTTGAGCTGAAAATTATCATTATCTACATTGATTAGCTCTTTAATAACTTTGGTTTTAAAAGATCGATTATGGCCTAAATAATAAATAGCTTCAATTAAATTGGTTTTTCCCTGAGCATTATCAGCAATATATAAATTAATATTTTTACCAGGTTTAATTAATTGATTATTAAGATTACGAAACTGATTAATAAACAGTTTATTAATAAAAGCCATGGGATTAATAATACTAAATACGCATAGGCATAACAACATATTGATAAATGTTGTCATTCATACTACTTAGTAAACAAGATTGGTTTTCTCCGTTAGGCACTACCATATTAATTTCATTGGTGTATAATTTTTCTAAAATTGAAATCAAGTAGTGAATGTTAAATGTGATTTCAATTTCTTTATCAAAATTTTTAGTGCTGATTTGTGTTTTGGCTTGCCCTCTTTCGGAATGTGAAAAAATGTGTAGTTGTGAATCCTTAAATACCAATTTAACACCCTTAGTTCGTTCCTCAACAAAAATTGAGGCTTGCTGTAATGAATTTAAAAAAGCTAAGCGATCAATAATAATGGTATTGTGAAAATCTGTGGGCAATACTTGTAAATAATTAGGGAAATTACCATCAATTAGTCGACTAATAATGGTCGTATTATCGCTAATAAGATAAAAATAATTATCTGATAAATGGATGTTAATTTCTTCATGTCCATTTTTATTAAGTAGCTTGGTTAATTCAAGTACCGCTTTTCTTGGTAAAATAACTGTTTTTCTATTGGATAAGTTGTTGACTTGTTTTACTTCCCCAATAGAAAGTCGATGACCGTCAGTTGCAACAACGGTGATACTATTTTTATCAACCTTAAAGTATAAACCGTTTAAGTAAGCTCTAATATCTTGATTACCCATTGAAAAACTAGTGTTTTTAATTAAATCTGTTAAAACATGCCGTTTAATTTTAATGACATCGCTGTCTTCTATTTTTGGTAATGACGGGAAATCTTGATGATTAAAGGTATTAAGCTCAAACGAATTTTTATTAGTTTTGATGTAAATTTTAGAACTTTCAATAATAAATTCAATTATGGTATCTTCTGATAATTTTTTGATGATATTAATTAAATCTTTTGCATAAATTGTAAAAGAAATTTCTTCTTGAGTTTTTATAACTTGAGAAGTTCTTATTTCAATTTCCATGTCTGTTGTGGTTAAAGTTAGTAAATTATCTTTAAGTTGGATAAGAACATGGGAAAGGATGGGTAATGTTTGTTTTCTCTCAATCACACTAATAACTGTTTGTAAGGGTTCAAGTAGTTCTTTAACGGTAAGTTGTGTGTTCATCAAAAAATCCTTTTATTAAGAAGTTGTTGTTGTTGTTAGTATGGTTATTTTATGTTAATAATGGTTATTTTTCTTTTAAAAATAAAGTTTTAGTCTGTTGATAACATTTAAGTATTTTATGTAAAAAAATGTGGATATGTGCATAAATTTTGTAAAGTGTCTAGGTTATTAATGTTGTTAACAGCTGGTTGGATAAGTTAGGTGTGGACATGTTTATAAGTTGGCTAATTTTAATTTTATTAATTCGTAATCATTCTTTATTTCAATGCTCTCTAGGTGTTTTTCTTTGATTTTTTTAATCGCATGTAAAACAGTGGAATGATCTCGATTTCCAAAATGTTTTCCAATTTTACTCAGTGATAAAGAGCTTAGTTCATGGCAAATGAATATTGCCATTTGTCTGGCAAGTACCATGTGTTGTTTACGGGATTTTGAGCTTAAATCCGAGATGGTTAAAGCGTAATGTTTAGCCACTTCTTTTTGTATATCGTTAATGTCTATGTTTTTAATTTGGGGTTTGATTAAATCACCTAAAGCTGTTTCAATCACTTCTTTGGAAATAAAATTATTATTTATTTTTGAAAAGTCAACAAAGGCTTTGAGCTTAAGAAGTGCGCCTTCAAGGTCTCTAACATTAGAAGCAATATGGCCAGCAATAAACAAAGCAGTATCTTCTGTTAAGTTGATGTTAATTCTTTTGTTTTGTGATTTTTTAAGTAAAATAGCAGCGCGCATTTCTAATTCTGGCGGGGTTAGTTGTAGGTTTAAACCTTGGGAAAATCTGGTTTTTAAGCGATCTTCTAGCGATTTGATATTTTTAGGTGGTTGGTCACAGGTAAAAATAATTTGCTTTTTACCACTGAATAGAAAATTAAAAATATGAAAAAACTCTTCTTGAGATTTTTCTTTGCCTGCAATTAAATGGATATCATCAACCAATAATAAGTCAGCAGACTGATAAAAAGTTTTAATATTTTCAATGGTATTGTGTCTCAGACTGGAGGTAATGTTCCTAACAAAGTCCATTAAAGGCGCATAGATTATTTTAATATTTGGATTTTTCTCTTTTGCCAAGTGTCCAGCGGCTTGCATTAAGTGTGTTTTTCCAAGCCCTGAACCACCATAAATAATAAAAGGATTGTAGGGCGAGGTTTTTATATTTTCAGCAATTTGTTTGGTTGCACCATAGGCCATTTGGTTGGCATTGCCCAGTACTAAATTATCAAATGTGTAGTCTTTAAATAAAGGGGAGGTGTGTTGTTGGGTGTTTTGTGAATTTTGATTGGTTGCAATACTGATAAAAATTTTTAGATTTTTGTTGTGTTGCGCAACCGCATTTTTGATTTGCACTTTCAGGTTCTTATTGATGTAGTTAAGCACTTGTGAATTGGGTGCTAATAAAAATAAAGTATTATTATTTTCAAGTGCTTTTAAGGGTTGTATCCATACACTATATTGAGAAAGGGGGATGTTGTCTCTAAGTGTGTTTAAACATTGTGACCAAGTTTGCGACATATAAAGCTTAATTAAAATTAAGTAATGATATACTAAAGTG